>NZ_JBSPKX010000002.1:0-881858 GCF_053848045.1 Mesorhizobium sp. BHbdii
AGGATTGCGGCGACCTCGGCTCGCTGGCGGCCGGACTGGTCATCCAGCAGATCGGGCCAAGGCCGCGGCAGAATTTGCGCCACGAGGCTGAGCAGGCAGGGCTGCTGTAGGGCTCGACGTCGTCTCTTCCTTCTCTCCCTTATGGGAGAAGGCAGAGACGTCCGTTCCTCACGCCCCCGCCGTATACGCCGCGATCGCCGCCATGTTGACGATGTCGCTGTCCTTGGCGTTGAGCGAGACGATCTGAACCGGCTTGTCCAATCCGACCAGCAGCGGGCCGATGACCGTCGAGCCGCCGAGTTCCTGCAGCATCTTGGTCGAGATCGAGGCCGAGTGGAAGGCCGGCATGATCAGCACATTGGCAGGGCCGGTCAGCCGGATGAACGGGTATTGCGCCATGGCGCGCGCATTGAGCGCCACGTCGGCGGCCATCTCGCCGTCATACTCGAAATCGACGCGCCGCTTGTCGAGGATGCGCACCGCTTCCTGGACGCGCTCTGAGCGCTCACCCTGCGGATGGCCGAAGGTGGAATAGGCGAGCATGGCGAGCCTTGGTTCATAACCCATGCGGCGGGCAAAGCCGGCGGCTTCCTCGGCGATGTCGGCGATCTGTTCGGCATTGGGCATGTCGTGCACGGCGGTATCGGCGACGATCACGGTTCGGCCCCGCGCCAGCACGATCGAAACGCCAATGACGCGGTGGCCGGGCTTGGCGTCGATGACACGGCGGATGTCGTCGAGCGCCGTCGAGTAGTTGCGGGTGACGCCGGTGACGATGCCTTCGGCATCACCCAGTGCCACCATGCAGGCGGCGAAATGGTTGCGGTCGTTGTTGATCAGGCGCTGGCAGTCGCGAAACAAGAAGCCCTTGCGCTGCATGCGCTCGTAGAGATAGTCGGTGTAGACGCCATTGCGGCGCGACAGCCGCGCATTGATGATCTCGATGCCTTGCTTGTTCAGCTCGATGCCGGCGTTCCTGGCGTTCTCCTTGATGATGTCGTCGCGGCCGAGCAGGATGGCGGTGCCGAGCCGCTGGTTCACATAGGAGACGGCGGCGCGCATCACCTGCTCCTCCTCGCCCTCGGCGAAAACGATGCGCTTGGGCTGGCGGCGCACGCGGTCGTAGATGCGCTGCAGGGTCGAGGCGATCGGATCGCGGCGGGCGGAGAGCTCCTGCGCGTAACGGTCGAGGTCGAGGATCGGCTTGCGCGCGACGCCGGACTCCATCGCTGCCTTGGCAACCGCGATCGGAATGGCCGAGATCAGGCGCGGATCGAACGGCACCGGGATGATGTAATTGGGGCCGAATTTCGGCCGCATGCCCTGGTAGGCGGCGGCGACGTCGTCGGGCACATCCTTGCGCGCCAGTTCGGCCAGCGCCCGCGCCGCGGCAATCTTCATGTCGTCGTTGATGGTGGTCGCCCGCACGTCCAGCGCGCCGCGGAAGATGTAGGGGAAGCCGAGCACGTTGTTGACCTGGTTCGGATAGTCCGAACGCCCGGTGGCCATGATGGCATCGGTGCGGATTTCGGCGACTTCCTCCGGCGTGATCTCCGGATCGGGATTGGCCATGGCGAAAATGATCGGCTTCTCGGCCATCGACTGCACCATCTTGGTGGTCAGTGCGCCCTTGGCGGACAGGCCGAGAAACACGTCGGCGCCGTCCAGCGCCTCGGCTAGCGAGCGCGCGTCGGTCTTGACGGCGTGCGCCGACTTCCACTGGTTCATGCCTTCTGTGCGGCCCTGGAAGACGACGCCTTTGGTGTCGCACAGAATGATGTTTTCAGGCGCAAAGCCCATTGCCTTCATCAGCTCGATGCAGGCGATGCCAGCCGCACCCGCGCCATTGCAGACCATTTTCGTGGTCTTCATGTCGCGGCCGGTGATTTCCAGCGCGTTGATCAGGCCGGCGGCCGAGATGATGGCGGTGCCGTGCTGGTCGTCGTGGAAGACCGGTATGTCCATCAGTTCGCGCAGCCGCTGCTCGATGATGAAGCATTCCGGCGCCTTGATGTCTTCCAGGTTGATGCCGCCGAAGGAGGGCCCGAGGAAGCGCACGCAGTTGATGAACTCGTCGGCATCCTCGGTGTCGACCTCGAGATCGATGGAATCGACATCGGCGAAGCGCTTGAACAGCACCGCCTTGCCTTCCATCACCGGCTTGGCGGCCAGCGCGCCGAGATTGCCGAGGCCGAGGATGGCGGTCCCGTTGGAAATGACCGCGACCATATTGCCGCGCGCCGTATAGTCGAATGCGCGGCTGGGATCCTCGGCGATGGCGAGGACCGGAACCGCGACACCCGGCGAATAGGCGAGGCTCAAGTCGCGCTGGGTGGCCATCGGCTTGGTGGCGACGATCTCCAGCTTGCCGGGACGGCCCATGGCGTGGAATTCCAGCGCCTCCTGCGCACTGACGGAGGGCCCGGGGTTTTCGGTTTTCCTGGCCATGATGCTTTCGATTTCCTCACCCGTGCAGCACCTCGTCGAGACGGGCGCAATGCTTTCTTTTGTGGAACGTTCGGGATTAAGGCTACACTTCGCCGCTGTAAACCGCCAAGCAGATAGCTCGGGAATTTTGGAAGCAGCTTCTTGAACGACGAAACGCCCATTCGCAGCGACAGCGCTACGCCGGCCTTTGCGCCGGCGACGCCGATGATGGAGCAGTATATCGAGATCAAGGCGGCGAACCCGGATTCGCTGCTGTTCTACCGCATGGGCGATTTCTACGAGCTGTTCTTCGACGACGCCGAGAAGGCGAGCCGGGCGCTCGGCATCGTCCTGACCAAGCGCGGCAAGCACCAGGGCCTCGACATCCCGATGTGCGGCGTGCCGGTGCATGCCGCCGACGACTACCTGCAGAAGCTGATCGGACAAGGGTTCCGCGTCGCCGTCTGCGAGCAGATCGAGGATCCGGCCGAGGCGAAGAAACGCGGCGGAAAGTCGGTGGTGCGCCGCGACGTGGTGCGGTTGGTGACGCCCGGCACCATCACCGAGGACAAGTTGCTGGCGCCGTCGGAATCGAGCTTTTTGATGGCGCTTGGCCGGGTCAAGGGCGGGGCCGAGCCAAGAGGCGGGGAGCGCGGCAGCGCGACAGGAAACCAAGGAAGTTTTGCGCTGGCCTGGATCGAGATCTCGACCGGCGCCTTCCGCGTTGCCGAGACCACCGCAGACCGGCTGCTCGCCGATGTCTTTCGCGTCGACCCGCGCGAGCTGATTGTCGCCGAGCCGGTGTTTTACGATCCCGAGCTGAAACCGGTATTCGACGTGCTCGGCCGGGTCGCCAATCCGCAGCCGCCGAGCCTGTTCGACTCAGCATCAGCCGCCGGGCGCATCGCCCGTTTCTTCGAGGTGGCGACGCCGGACAGTTTCGGCACGTTTTCCCGCGCCGAGCTATCGGCGATCTCAGGCGCTATCGCTTATGTCGAAAAAACGCAGAAGGCCGAGCGGCCGCCGCTGTCGCGGCCCGAGCGCGAGGAGCAGGGTTCGACGCTGTTCATCGATCCGGCGACACGCGCCAATCTGGAGCTGCTGCGCACCCTTTCCGGCAGCCGCGAGGGCTCGCTGTTCAAGGCGATCGACCGCACGGTGACCGGCGGTGGGGCGCGACTGCTCGCCGACCGGCTGATGGCGCCGCTGACCGATCCGGCAGCAATTGGTGCAAGGTTGGATTCGGTGTCGTTCTTCCGGTCGGAGACACGACTGTGCCAGGCGGTGCGGGCGAGCCTGAAGAGCGTCGCCGACATGCCTCGCGCCCTGTCGCGGCTGGCGCTCAACCGCGGCGGCCCGCGCGATCTCGGCGCGCTGCGTGCCGGGTTCGAGGCTGCCGGCACTATTGCCGAACTGTTCGGGGCGACCGCCCTTCCGCAAGAACTGGCGGCGGCGCTGGCGGCGATCGAGGCGCTGCCACGTCCGCTGGCCGAGCATCTGACGCAGGCGCTCAGTGACGAGCTGCCGCTGCTCAAGCGCGACGGCGGCTTCGTCCGCAGCGGCTACCACGTTGAGCTCGACGAAATGCGGGCACTGCGGGATGAATCGCGCAAGGTGATTGCCGGGCTGGAGCGCTCTCTGATCGACGAAACCGGCATCCGCTCGCTGAAAATCCGGCACAACAATGTGCTTGGCTATTATATCGAAGTCACCGCCAACCACCATGCGATCATGACGAGCAGCGATGGAGCGAAGGCGCGCTTCATCCATCGTCAGACCATGGCCAATGCCATGCGCTTCACCACGACCGAACTCGCCGAGCTGGAATCGAAGATCGCCAATGCCGCCGACCGGGCGCTGGCGATCGAGCTTGCCGCCTTCGACAGGCTAACGGCGGAAGCGGTCGGCCAGGCGGACAAGATTCGCGGCGGCGCAGAAGCGCTTGCCGTGCTCGACGTGTCGGCGGCAATTGCGCTGCTTTCCGAAAGCGAAGCCTGGTGCCGGCCCGTGGTGGACGCCAGCCTCGCCTTCGCAATTTCTGGCGGACGACATCCGGTGGTGGAACAGTCTCTGCGGCGTTCGGGCGAAGGATCGTTCGTCGCCAATGATTGCGATCTATCGCCGGAAGGCGATGCCAAGAACGGCGCGATCTGGCTGCTGACCGGCCCCAATATGGGCGGCAAATCGACCTTCCTCAGGCAGAACGCGCTGATCGCCATCCTCGCCCAGACCGGCTCCTTCGTGCCGGCGGCATCAGCCCATATCGGCGTCGTCGACCGGCTGTTTTCACGTGTCGGGGCCTCGGACGATCTGGCGCGCGGCCGCTCGACCTTCATGGTCGAGATGGTCGAAACGGCGGCGATCCTCAACCAGGCCGGCGAACGCGCGCTGGTGATCCTGGACGAGATCGGCCGCGGCACAGCTACCTTCGACGGCCTGTCGATCGCCTGGGCGGCGGTCGAGTATCTGCACGAGAAGAACCGTTGCCGGGCGATCTTCGCCACCCACTTCCACGAGATGACGGCGCTGGCCAGCAAACTCGCTCGGCTGCACAACGTCACCATGCGGGTCAAGGAATGGGAGGGCGACGTGGTCTTCCTGCACGAGGTCGGCAAGGGTGCCGCCGACCGCTCCTACGGCGTGCAGGTGGCGCGTCTGGCCGGCCTGCCGGAAGCGGTGGTCGGGCGGGCCAGGGAAGTGCTGCACCAGCTGGAAGCGGGCGAGGTTTCAGGCAAGGCAAACCGGCTGGTCGACGATCTGCCGCTGTTTTCGGTGGCGGTGAAACGAGAGGCGCCGAAGCCGGCAAGGAGCGATGGACTAAGCGCGGCGCTAGGGGAGATCAATCCCGACGAGATGACGCCGAGGGAGGCGCTGGAAGCGCTTTATCGGCTGAAGGGAATGGCGGGGAAGTAGTCAGGCTTCGTACGATAGCGCAGGGAACGCGACCCTAGGTCCTGCGCCACCTCAAATCATCTGCAGCCCGCGCTTGCGGGTCGGTGGCGGGAAGGTACGGTCGATTTCTGCGGAATCTTCCGAGGTGAGCTCGATGTCCAACGCAGCGACATTCTGGCGGACATGCTCTTGCCTGCCGGCCTTTGGGATGGCGATGACGCCGTCCTGTGCCATCAGCCAGGCCAGCGCCAACTGAGCCGCCGTGGCATTGTGGCGGGCGGCGATGGCTTCGAGCGTGGTATTGCGCGCCAATACGCCCTGATCGACCGGCGAATAGGCCATCAGCGGAATGCCGCGTTGCCGGCTCCAGGGCGCAAGGTCGAATTCGGGGCCGCGCTGGGACAGATTGTAGAGGATCTGGTTGGTCTGGACGCTGTCGCCGGCCGGCAGGCTGACCAGTTCGTCCATCTCATGGGTGTCGAAATTGCTGACGCCCCAGTGGCGGATCTTGCCGGCCTTTTTCAACGCGTCGAAGGCCTCGACCGTTTCCGCCAGAGGCAGGCTGCCGGGCCAGTGCAGCAGATAGAGATCGATACGGTCGGTGCGCAGATGCCTGAGGCTTCTGTCGCAGGCCGCCGGAACGCCGATGCGCGAGGCGTTGGACGGCAGCACCTTGGAGACCAGGAACACCTCGTCGCGGCGCCCGGCAATGGCATCCGCCACCACCTCCTCGGCCCCGCCGCTGGCATACATTTCGGCGGTGTCGATCAGCGTCATGCCGAGATCGAGCCCGAGCTTCAGCGCGTTGACCTCATCGGCATGGCGGCTGAAATCCTCGCCCATCCTCCACGTGCCTTGACCCAGCACGGGAAGGGCTTCGCCCGAGGGCAATGTGGTGGTTCTTATCGTTGATGGCATGGCGCGCTCCAGTCGACGCCCGATGGCAGCACACCCTCCGGGAGAAATCCACCCCGGATTTCCCGCGAGCTGCCTGGTGCTACTCCACCGGATGGGCGGCCAGCCAATCCTGCATCTGCTTGATCTCGGCTTCCTGCGCCGCGATCACCGCTTCGGCCATTTTCCGCATTTCCGGATCCTTGCCATTGGCAAGCTCGATCTTGGCCTTGTCGATTGCGGCCTGATGATGCGGGATCATGCCGCGGGCGAAATCGACATCGGTATTGCCGGAAGGTTCGATCGCCATCATGGCGGTGTGCATCTTGTCCATCGCCGCCTTGTACCCGTCGGTCGAGGGGCTTTGCGCGCCCATCGCGCCCATGTCGTGCGCCCCCTTGTCGTGTTTCATCTCCTGGGCTTGCGACGGAATGCTTTCGAGGAAAACGGCAAGCAGCATTCCGGCCGCCATCAGCAGCAGCACGATCTTCTTGGCCAAGGTCATTCATGATCTCCTTTTTGAACGAATTTCTATCTGGAGGCTTGGCTCAGAGTCTCAACGTCCTGAGCCGCAACGCGTTGGTGATGACCGAAACCGAGGACAGGCTCATCGCCGCTGCCGCAATCATCGGCGACAATAGCGTGCCGGTGAGCGGATAGAGCACGCCGGCGGCAACCGGCACGCCAAGCACGTTGTAGAGGAAGGCGAAGAACAGGTTCTGGCGGATGTTGCGGATCGTCGCCTGGGCGAGCGTGCGGGCCCGGACGATGCCGTTGAGATCGCCCTTGACCAGCGTGATCCCAGCGCTTTCGACCGCTACATCGGCGCCGGTGCCCATGGCGATGCCGACATCGGCGGCGGCCAGCGCCGGCGCGTCGTTGACGCCGTCGCCGGCCATGGCGACGCCGGCGCCCCTGGCGCGCAACTCCTCGACCAGCGCACTCTTCTGTTCCGGCAGCAGGCCGGCACGCACCTCGTCGATGCCGAGTTTGCTGGCGATGGCTTTCGCCGTGCGTTCGTTATCGCCGGTCGCCATGATGATCTTGAGGCCGCGGTCGTGCAGCGCCTTGATCGCTTCTGATGTCGTTGCCTTGATCGGGTCGGCGACGGCGACGATGCCGGCCAGTTTCTTGCTGACGGCGACGAACATCGCGGTCTTGCCTTGGGCCTGCAGCGCTTCGGCGCTGGTCGAGATGGATGCGATATCGATGCCGAGATCGGCCATCATCGCGGCGTTGCCGAGCGCGACGTTCTTTCCCGACACCGTGCCGGAAACGCCCTTGCCGGTCACCGCGTCGAAACCGCCGACGTCGGGAATCTTTACCCCGCGTTCACGGGCGCCTTCGACGATCGCCTCGGCCAGCGGATGCTCCGAGCCTTTTTCGAGGCCGGCGGCAAATGCCAGCAGATCATCCTGCGTTATGCCTTCGGCCGTGACGAGGTCGGTCAATCTCGGCCGGCCTTCGGTCAATGTGCCGGTCTTGTCGACGATCAGCGTGTCGACCGAAGCAAAGCGTTCGAGCGCCTCGGCATGCTTGATCAGCACGCCGGCATGCGCGCCGCGCCCCGTGGCGGTCATGATCGACATAGGCGTGGCAAGCCCTAGCGCGCAAGGACAGGCGATGATCAGCACCGAGACCGCAGAGACGATGGCAAAGACCAGGCTGGGTTGCGGCCCGAAGATCGCCCAGGCGATGAACGCAACGATCGCAACCACCACGACGGCCGGGACGAAATAGAAGGAGACGCGGTCGGCCAGACCCTGGATCGGCGCGCGCGAACGCTGCGCCTTGGCGACGAGCTCGACGATCCGCGCCAGCGTGGTTTCGGCGCCGATCCTCTCGGCGCGCATGATCAGCGAACCGTTCTTGTTGAGCGTGCCGCCGGTGAGCGGGTCGCCTTCGGTCTTTTCGACCGGCAGCGGCTCGCCTGACAGCATCGATTCGTCAATGGAAGAGCGGCCTTCCAGCACGATGCCGTCGACCGGCACGGCATCGCCGGGGCGGATGCGCAGGCGATCGCCGGCCTTGACCGTGTCGAGCGGCACGTCGTTTTCGGAACCGTCCTCGCCGATCAGCCGCGCGGTCTTCGGCGCGAGGTCGAGCAGCGCGCGGATCGCCGAGCCGGTTTTCTCACGGGCGCGCAACTCCAGCACCTGGCCGAGGAAAACCAGCGCCACGATGACGGCGGCCGCCTCGAAATAGACCGGCACCGTGCCCTCATGACCCCGGAACTGGTGCGGAAAAATATCCGGGAACAGCGCGGCGACGACGCTGTAGAGATAGGCCGCACCAACGCCGAGCGAAATCAGCGTCCACATGTTGGGGCTGCGGTTGAGAACCGAATCCCAGCCACGATGGAAGAAAGGGAATGCCGCCCACAGCACAACCGGGCTGGCCAGCGCCAATTCCACCCAGATCTTCGCCGAATCCTTGATGAAGGCGCTAAACGTCACGCCGAGCATTGGCGCCATGGCGAATATCAGCAATGGCACCGACAACACGGCGCTCACCCAGAACCGCCTCGTGAAGTCGACCAGTTCCGGGTTCGGCCCCTCATCGCCGGTCGGCACGCCCATCGGCTCCAGCGCCATGCCGCAGATCGGGCATGCGCCCGGCTTGTTGCGGACGATTTCGGGATGCATCGGACAGGTGTATTGCGTGCCTTTCGGCATCGCCTGCGGCTCTGGCTTGTCGCCAAGATACTTTGCCGGCTCCGCCTCGAATTTCACCTTGCAGCCGGCCGAACAAAAATAGAAGCCCTGGCCTTCATGCCGGGAAAAGTGCTTCGCGGCGGCACGGTGGACACGCATGCCGCAGACCGGGTCGGTGGCGCTAAGGTACTTTTCCGGCTCGGCCGTGAATTTCGAACGGCAGCGCTCGCTGCAGAAATGATAGAGATGGCCGCCATGCTCGGCTGTCGGCTTGCCGGCGGCCGGATCGACGGTCATGCCGCAGACCGCATCGCGAATGACGGCGTCGGCGACGGACGGAACAGCTTTTGCCGCGCAGCAGCCGCTATGGGCGTGATGGTCATGGTCGGAATGCGTCATGCGGAAATGCCCCTGTGTCTCGGTTCTGAAACGGAGGTAGTGCTTCCAGTGACTGGAAGGTCAAGGACCAATTTCTGTTTTTCTTGCCGAGGCGCGCCAAACCGCCGGCGGACAATCCCGCATCCAGCCGCCGCCGCATGCCATCGACGACTCCGTGGAGAGCGTGTCCGTCCGCCCCATACCCAGCGCCGCGAAAACGCGCTATAGACGCCGCCAAAACGGCGAGGCCGAACGGCACTTATGGCAAGAATCTCTCTAAAGCTCGATGAACTGATCGACAGCCAAGCCTTGCGCTGCGAGATGACGGCGCTGACCGCGGCCACGGCAGGCGACGGCTCCGGCAAGGCTGCGCGCGCCGGTGTTCTCCAGCTTCTCAAGGGCAGGCTGACCACTGGCCGCAGCATCGCCGAACGCATGCTAATGGACGACGGCAGTGGCACCGCCTGCGCCGCCCGGCTGTCGCATCTCATGGACGAGATCATCCGCGCGCTCTACGATTTCGCCGCCACCCATGTCTATCGCGTCAAAAACCCGTCATCGGCCGAACGCATGGCCGTCGTCGCAGTCGGCGGCTATGGCCGCGGCACGCTGGCGCCGGGATCCGACATCGATCTCCTCTTCCTGCTGCCCTACAAGCAGACGCCATGGGGCGAGCAGATCGTCGAACACATGCTCTACATACTTTGGGATCTGGGGCTGAAGGTCGGCCACGCCACCCGCAACATCGACGAATGCCTGCGGCTGTCGCGCACCGACATCACCATCCGCACCTCGATCCTGGAAGCGCGTTTCCTGTGGGGCGAGCAGAAGCTCTATGACGAGCTCTTGCAGCGTTTCGACCGCGAGGTGGTGCGCACGACCGGGCCCGAATATGTACAGGCCAAGCTTGCCGAACGCGACGAGCGCCATGCCAAGGCCGGCGAAAGCCGCTACCTGGTCGAACCAAACGTCAAGGACGGCAAAGGCGGCCTGCGCGACCTGCAGACGCTGTTCTGGATCGGCAAGTATTTCTACCGGGTGCGCACAGGCGAGGAGCTGGTCGACAAGGGCGTCTTCACCGGCACCGAATACCGGGAGTTCCAGAAGGCCGAGGATTTCCTGTGGGCGGTGCGCTGCCACATGCATTTCCTCACCGGCAAAGCCGAGGAACGGCTGCATTTCGACATCCAGCGCGAGATCGCCGAGCGGCTGGGCTACACCACACATCCGGGCCTGTCGGCGGTCGAGCGCTTCATGAAGCATTACTTCCTCGTCGCCAAGGATGTCGGGGATCTCACCCGCATCTTCTGCGCTGCACTCGAGGAAGAGCAGGCCAAGCATGTGCCGGGCTTCAACCGCATCTTCCTCACCTTCTCGCGCCGTAAGCGCAAGCTTGCCGGCACGTCCGATTTCATTATCGACAACCATCGCATCAACGTCGCCGACGACCTGGTGTTCGAGCGCGATCCGGTCAATCTCTTGAGGCTGTTCTGGTTCGCCGACAAGCACGGGCTGGAATTTCACCCCGATGCGCTGAAGCTGCTGACCCGTTCGCTCGGCCTCGTCGGCAAGGCGCTCAGGCGCGACGAGGAAGCCAACCGGCTGTTCCTCGACATATTGACATCGGACCGCAATGCCGAACTCAATCTCAGGCGCATGAACGAGGCGGGACTGCTGGCAAAGCTGATCCCGGATTTCGGCAAGATCGTCGCCATGATGCAGTTCTCGATGTACCACCACTATACGGTGGACGAGCACCTGATCCGCTGTATCGGCGTGTTGGCCGAGATCGAGCGTGGCGACGGTGAAAAGATCCACCCGCTCGCCCACACGCTGATGCCGGGGCTGAAGAAAAGCCGCGAGGCGCTCTACGTCGCGGTGCTTTTGCACGACATCGCCAAGGGACGGCCCGAGGACCATTCCGAGGTGGGGGCCCGGATCGCGCGGCGCATCTGCCCGCATATGGGGCTGTCGGCGGCCGACACCGAAACAGTTGCCTGGCTGGTCGAGAACCACCTCGTCATGTCGATGACGGCACAGACCCGCGATCTCAACGACCGCAAGACAATCGAGGATTTCGCCGCGATCGTGCAGTCGGTCGAACGGCTGAAGCTGCTGCTCATCCTCACCGTCTGCGATATCAGAGGCGTCGGGCCGGGCGTCTGGAACGGCTGGAAAGGCCAATTGCTGCGCACGCTCTACTATGAGACCGAATTGCTGTTGACCGGGGGATTTTCGGAAGTGTCGCGCGCCGAGCGAACGGCGGCGGCACGCGAGCGGCTGGCCGAAGCGCTTGCCGATTGGTCCGAAAAAGCCCGCAAGCGCTATGTCGGCCTGCACTACGAGAACTATCTGCTGACGGTCGATCTCGCCGACCAGCTTCGCCACGCCGAATTCATCCGCGAGGCGGATGCGGCGGGCAAGAAGCTCGCCACGATGATCAAGACCCATCAGTTCGAGGCGGTGACCGAGATCACCGTGCTGGCGCAGGACCATCCCCGCCTGCTTTCGGTCATTGCCGGGGCATGTGTGGCGGCCGGCGGCAACATTGTCGACGCGCAGATCTTCACCACCGCCGATGGCCGCGCGCTGGACACCATCCTGATCTCGAGGGAATTCGACCGCGACGAAGACGAACGCCGCCGCGCCGGGCGCGTCGGCCGCCTGATCGAGGATGTCCTGTCGGGCAAGAGCTGGCTGCCGGAGATGATCGAGAAGCGCACCAAGCCGCGGCGCGGCGCCAAGGTCTTCCGCATCCCGCCGCGCGCTGAAATCCGCAACACGCTTTCGAACCGGTTCTCGGTGATCGAGGTCGAGGGGTTGGATCGGCCGGGCCTGCTGTCCGAGATCACCGGGGCGTTGTCCGACCTGTCGCTCGACATCGCGTCGGCACACATCACCACCTTCGGCGAAAAGGTCATCGATACCTTCTATGTCACCGATCTCACCGGCCAGAAGATCGACAGCCTGACGCGCATGGCCGCCATCCAAAACAGGCTGGTCACAGTTCTCGAAGGCACCGTGCCGGAGCGCGGCGGCAAGGGCAAGGCCGCGGCCGAGTGACAACCACCATTTATTTGTCCCAATCCTGCAGGCAGTCTCCAGACGCATGAGCCTTGTCAAAAAGTTCGCGACGGTCGCTTCCGGCACGCTGATGAGCCGTGCCCTCGGCTTCGGCCGCGAGATGCTGATGGCGGCCGCACTCGGCACCGGGCCGATTGCCGACGCCTTCAACGCTGCGTTCCAGTTTCCCAATACCTTTCGCCGGCTGTTTGCCGAAGGCGCCTTCAATGCCGCCTTCGTGCCGCTGTTCGCCAAGGAAATCGAGACCCACGGCACCGATGGCGCCAAGCGCTTTTCGGAAGAGGTGTTCGGCGTGCTGTTCACGGCGCTGCTGGCGCTGACGATGGCCATGGAACTGGCGATGCCGCTGATCGTGCGCTACCTGGTGGCGCCGGGCTTTGCCGACACGCCGGGAAAGTTCGAGATGACGGTCCGGCTTGCGACCATCATGTTTCCCTACCTGATCTGCATGTCGCTCGGCGCCATGATGGCCGGCATGCTGAATTCGCTGCGCCGCTATTTCGCCGCCGCGGTGGCGCCAGTGTTCCTCAACATCATCCTGATCGGCGTGCTCGCCTATTCCTGGCACAAGGGATCGGACGCGCGCACCGTCGGCTTCGCGTTGGCCTGGGGCGTGCTGGCGGCGGGGCTGGTGCAACTGGCGATCGTTTGGGTGGCGGTGCGCCATGCCGGCATCTCGATCGGTTTCCGCAGGCCAAAGATGACACCCAATGTCAAGCGGCTGCTGATCCTGGCGCTGCCGGCGGCAATCACCGGCGGCATCACTCAGATCAACCAGCTGATCGGCACCGCGATCGCCTCGGCGCAGGACAGTGCGGTGTCGTCGCTCGCCTATGCCGACCGTATCTACCAGCTGCCGCTCGGCGTCGTCGGCGTCGCCGTCGCCATCGTGCTTCTGCCCGAGCTGTCGCGGGCGCTGAAGTCAGGCAATCTGATCGAAGCGGCCAATCTGCAGAACCGGTCGGTGGAGTTCACCTTGTTCCTGACGTTGCCGGCGGCGGCGGCACTGCTGGTCATGTCGGAGCCGATCGTGGGGCTGGTCTACGAACGCGGGGCATTTGCCGCCAACAACTCGACGCCAATCGTGGCGGCAATCCTGGCGATCTTCGGCTTGGGTTTGCCAGCTTTTGTGCTGATCAAGGCGTTCACGCCCGGCTATTTCGCCCGCGAAGACACGCGCACGCCGATGATCTTCGCCGCCATCTCGGTGGCGGTGAACATCACCACCGCGCTGACGCTGTTTCCGCAGATGGGCGCGCCGGGCATCGCCGTCGCCTCGGCCGTCGCCGGCTGGGTCAATGCGCTGATGCTGCTCGGCGTGCTGATCCGGCGCGGTCACTGGGGCCGCGACGTACCACTCATGAGACGCATCCCACGGCTGGTGCTGTCGGCGGCGGTGATGGGGGCGGCGCTCTATTTTGCCGAGCGCTGGTTTGCCGCCCAACTGGCCTCGGGCTCACCGCTGGTCGTCAAGGCTACGACGCTTCTCGCGCTGGTTGCCGGCGGAGCGTTGCTTTATTTCGTCACCGCCTTCGCCACCGGCGGCGCCGATTTCGGCATGATTCGGCGCAATGTCAGGCGGAAGGGATCGCCGCCTGTCAATGAGCCGAACGATAGCGGCTCTGTCGACAAGCATTAGTCTTCACAGGACAGTTGGTCATAGACCGAGCGCGGCAGCGGGTTGCGCGCTTGCTCGCTAAGCTCAATCCCGAACTCGGCCCGAAGCCGTGCCGCCGTTTCCAGCGGCGTCTCACGATTGCGCCGGCGCTCCAGAGCTTCACGCATGGCAATCACAATCGCCTCGGTGATGCCGACGCCTTCGACCTTGGCGAAGGCTCGCGTCAACCTGTCCGCCTGCTCGTTGTTGATGGTGATGGTCATCCCGTTCTCATCGGACGGTACGGCGGAATTCGTTCCACTATCATACACGGAACACCGCTGCTTTCCCACGACGTTGGCCAGGCAATCGCTTGAAACAAGCCGTGGCCCAATTGTCGCTGTCGGCGCCGCCCCTCATTGCCCTGCCGGGCATTTCTCCCCGTTTTACGGGGAGAAAGTAGCTGGCCGCAATGCCGGCGGCCTTCCTGCAACGTTAGCGACCGGTGAAAGCGGGGATGACGGCGTCTTTCTCCCCGTCTCTTTACGGGGAGAAATGTCCGGCAGGACAATGAGGGGCAGCGTCGGCCTGTCAAGCCGAGCGACAAGCGCAACAAGCGCGATGCCTCAAACAGTATGGAACAAGCAATCTGGCCCGAAGCGATTTGCCCCGCCGTGCTAGCCGACAACCTCTTGATCCGCTCCCCGCTCTCGTCCATAAGCGCGCCGTCGAAAGACTTTCGCCGCGTGCGAAACGGCCCTCCACAAGCCAGGGAAACACCATGACTGACTCCAATCAGCCCGCCTTCAATCAGCCTTCGTTCAATCAGTCTGCCTTCAAGCCACTTGTCTTTTCCGGCGTCCAGCCGACCGGCAATCTGCATCTCGGCAACTATCTCGGCGCCATCAAGAAATTCGTCGCCCTGCAGGACACCTCCGATTGCATCTATTGCGTCGTCGACCTGCATTCGCTGACCGCGCAGCTTGTCCATGACGATCTCAAGGACCAGACACGCTCGATCACCGCGGCGTTTCTCGCCTCCGGCATCGACCCGAAGAAGCACATCGTCTTCAACCAGTCGCGGGTCATGCAGCACGCCGAGCTTGCCTGGATCTTCAACTGCGTGGCCCGCATCGGCTGGATGAACCGGATGACGCAGTTCAAGGACAAGGCCGGCAAGGACCGCGAGAATGCATCGCTCGGGCTGCTTGCCTATCCGAGCCTGATGGCGGCCGACATCCTCGTCTACCGCGCCACCCACGTGCCGGTCGGCGATGACCAGAAGCAGCATCTGGAGCTGACACGCGACATCGCGCAAAAATTCAACAACGACTTTTCGGACCGCATCGCCGGCATTGGCGTCGGCGTCGAGATGAAGGTCGGCGAGGAGACGGTGAACGGTTTTTTCCCGCTGACCGAGCCGATCATCGGCGGACCGGCGGCGCGCATCATGTCGCTGCGCGACGGCTCCAAGAAGATGTCGAAGTCGGACCCGTCGGATCTATCGCGCATCAATTTGACCGACGATGCCGACAGCATCTCGAAGAAGATCCGCAAGGCCAAGACTGACCCCGAGCCATTGCCAAGTGAATTGGACGGCCTTGCCGGCCGGCCGGAAGCCGAAAACCTGGTCGGCATCTATGCGGGTCTGGCCGAGATATCGAAGGAGGCGGTGCTGAAAGAGTTCGGCGGCCAGCAGTTTTCGGTGTTCAAGCCGGCGCTGGCCGACCTTGCCGTGGAAAAGCTGGCGCCGGTCGCCGGCGAGATGCGCCGCATTTCCGACGACCGCGCATATGTCGACGCGGTGCTGAGGGATGGCGGCGAACGCGCCGGCACACTGGCCGAAGCGACGATGAAGACCGTGCGCGACATCATCGGCCTGCTGCAAGGCTGATCTGCACCCAACATCGCTGCACCCGCCAGTCGCTTGCGGCCGGGCTGTGGCGGTGGCAGATTGCGACCGAAACCATCGAACAGGGTGAATATGGTCTCCAAACGCCTCAGCCGCGAAGCCGGCCATCGCCGCAAATTCCTGGCGATCATCGACGACACGCCCGAATGCGAGCGGGCCGTCGCCTACGCCTCGAAGCGCGCGCAGAGCACCAGCGGCGTGCTGGTGCTGCTCTATGTGATCGAACCGGACGATTTCCAGCATTGGCTGGGTGTCGAGAAGATCATGCGCGAGGAGGCCACCGCCACCGCGCGGGCGGCGCTTGATGCGTACGCCAACAAGGTGCGCCAAAAGCTTGGCATCGAGCCGGAACTGGTGGTGCGCGAAGGCAAGCCGACGGAAGAGATCCACAAATTGATCGAGGAAGACCAGGATATCGCCATCCTCGTGCTGGCGGCCGGCGCCGGTAAAGAGGGCCCGGGGCCATTGGTCGGCGCGGTCGCCGGCAAGGGCGCCGCCTTTCCCATCCCGGTGACGGTGGTGCCGCAGAACCTGTCGGACGAAGAGATCGACAGCCTGGCCTAAGGTATGTTGATATTCAGGTGATGCTGGACTGCGGATGGCGGTTTCCTGCGCTTCCGGTGCTCACGTACCCAAGAGTACGCTCCGCTCCGGTCCTCGGAAGCCACCCAGTCTGGTCGCTTCGCGCCCATCTTCGACTCCGACGCGGCCTGACCTGAATCTTCAACACCCTAAGCGCAAAATCCCTGGCCAGCGCAAAAATCGAAGTGCTGCAGCCCTGCACGTCCAATAAGGACGCGCGGTGCTGCAGAAGAAAATTCATTCTCTCGGGCGGCCGTTCCGGCGATGCCTTTCGCTTGAATGTCCCGCCGATAAGGCCTATTTAGAATTATTCCAAACTATCTGCCCGAATGGGCACGGAGACATCCATGTTCATCCAGACCGAATCGACGCCAAACCCGGCGACATTGAAGTTCCTGCCCGGCAAGGAAGTGCTTGTCGAAGGCACCGCCGATTTCCGCGATGCCGACAGCGCCGCTACGGCTTCGCCGCTGGCCGGCCGGCTGTTCGAGATCCCCGGCGTCACCGGCGTCTTCTTCGGCTATGATTTCATCACCGTGACCAAGGACGGGCCCGACTGGCAGCATCTGAAGCCGGCGATCCTTGGCGCCATCATGGAGCACTTCATGTCCGGCGCGCCGGTGATGGCCAAGGCCGGCCCCGCTGCCGAGACCAGCCAGACCGGCGAATTCTACGACAAGGCCGACGAGGAATTGGTCATCACCATCAAGGAACTGCTCGACACGCGGGTGCGCCCGGCCGTCGCCCAGGACGGTGGCGACATCACCTTCCGCGGCTTCGAGAACGGCACCGTGTTCCTGCACATGAAGGGCGCCTGCGCCGGCTGCCCGTCATCGACGGCGACGCTGAAGCACGGCATCCAGAACCTGCTCCGGCATTTTGTGCCGGAGGTGCAGCAGGTCGAACAGGTCTCTTAGAGACCCGGCTCAAAGAACGCCAATCCGCCTTCGCGCGATAGCCAGGGCAATCGCTTCGGGTTTGCGCCGCCAGGATCGACAACGTCTTTTGTCTGAAGCGATTGTTCTGGCCCGATAACAAAAAACCGGGCCAAAGTGCCCGGTTTTCTGTTCTGCGACGTCCATTTGTTGCCTAGACGGTCCGCGTATGAAAGTTTTTACAAGACTATCACTTTAGCGCCGACCGAGGTGCGGTCGTAAAGGTCGATAATGTCTTGATTCATCAGCCGGATGCAGCCCGACGACATCGCCTTGCCGATCGAGTTCCACTCCGGGCTGCCATGCAGCCGGTAGCCCGAATCGCCGCCCTTGTTGAACAGATACAGGGCGCGCGCGCCGAGTGGGTTGGTCAATCCCGGCTCCATGCCGCCGGCAAACTTGGCGAGCTCCGGCTGGCGCTTGATCATCGCCGAAGGCGGCGTCCAGGTCGGCCATTCGCGCTTCAGCGCGATACGGGCGGTGCCGCGCCATTCAAAACCCTCGCGGCCGACGCCGATCCCGTAACGCATCGCCTCGCCGCCGCCCATGACATAATAGAGAAACTTGTTCTGCGTATCGACGACGATGGTGCCCGGCTTTTCATCGGTGGCGTAGCTAACGACCTGCCGGCGATACTTGAACGGCACCTTTTCGATCGGAATGCGCGGCAGTTGATAGCCCGCATCGGTCATCGGGCCATAGTTGTTGGTGAATATCTGCGAGCCGATGGTGCTGCAACCAGCAATAGCCATCGACAGCGCAAGTGCGGCGACGATCGCGAATGACTTCATGCGCATGAAAAGGTCCGATGCCCCGCCCGAAATAGAGCGGCTCGAGACGGCCGCTTTGTCGCCATCATTCATGCTGGCATTTGCTTTGCTTGCCAAGCGCGCGATGCCTATATGCAGGGGCTTACATGCCGGTAAGTCCTCAACTGTGGCTTTTCGGCAACGGCGATCATAAGATTATGTAGGAAATTCAATGGGGCGGCCCGCCAAGCCGCCGCAAGTCAAGGAACTCATCATGAATGTCGGAGATGCCGCCCAGCGTTCCGGCCTGCCGGCCAAGACCATTCGCTACTATGAGCAGATCGGCCTGATCCGGCCGCAGCGCGCCGGCAACGGCTACGCGACTATTGCGGCGACGACATCCACCGGCTGACTTTCCTGCGCCGCGCGCGCAATCTCGGCTTTTCGATCGACGACTGCCGCCAGCTGATGGTGCTCTACCGGGACCGCAGCCGCGCCAGCCATGACGTGCGCGAGATCGCGGCCGGCCGCCTCCCCCGAGGTTCAACGGGATCGTAAAGTGATTTGCCGTGAAAAGCCATACCAGCCTCTTGACTCGAATCGGTTAACGAGTCCTCGCGTGGCAAGTTCCTATACGGGGGCCATTTCCATACGGCTGGGTAGTGCGACTCGCCTTCCGGGTCGGCTACGAATTGCGAATTAGCTTTTTGACCTGCTGACGGTCTTCCGGCGACCACTGCGACGGGTCTTCCCCGTGGGCGAGCTTGCCGTGCAATTCGACATGCTTCATCGCCTCTTCTTCGGTCGCGGCTGTGAACGAGGCCGGGCAGGCTTCATTGCCGGGATAGTCCTGCAACGATATGTGTAGGCCATGGCTCATTCCTCCCTTCGGCAGGATAGCACGAAATGGCCTGGATTCAGAGCGCCCGCCTTGTGGAAGGGCGAACCTTTTAGCGCTCGACCAATGCTATTACAGCCGTTGGGTTGTCAGACAGATAATCGCCTGAAGAAAACGGGTTCAAACCGTGAACAAAGTCTGGCATGGTGCTCCCATGCCAATCATCTCGCCTATCTTTTTCAACCCCCTTATCGACGGCCGTCAGTCGGAGCGCGCCATGCTCGTGCGGCGTGGCGTGCAGCGGCTGCTCAAGGAGATGGGCGCGCATGTGCTGCCCGAACTGTCACTGGCGACCGGGCGTCGCGCCGACCTCGTCGCGCTGACCCGGCAGGGTGACATCTGGATCATCGAGATCAAATCCTCGATCGAGGATTTCAGGGTCGACCGCAAATGGCCGGACTACCGGCTGCATTCGGACCGCTTCTTCTTCGCCACGCATCCCGGCGTGCCCTCGGAGATCTTTCCCGAGGAATGCGGTTTTATCCTTTCCGACGGCTATGGCGCCGAAATCCTGCGCGATGCGCCCGAGCACCGCATGGCGGCGGCGACACGCAAGGCGCTGATGCTGAGGATCGCGCGGGCCGGTGCATCGCGGCTGCTCGCGGCGGAACTCGCCGGCGTCTCGGTGCCGGCGCTGGATGGGGAGAGTGAGTAGGGTTTCAACGTCGGGCGCCTGTCCCTCACCGGCTCTGACTTCGCGGATGTCGCGCCCCCTCTCCGTCCCGGCTTCGCCGGGCCACCTCTCCCCCGCTTCGCAGGGGCGAGGAACCCAAGAGCTGCAAACCGTCTCTACTCTTCTTCCTCGTCCGCCCCATTCGCCGCCGGCGCGACCAGCAGCACGGCGGCGCCGAGGATCGCGGCGATGAAGGATCCGGCGAGGATGCCGACTTTCACCGCGTCCTGCAGCTCGACATTGCTGGCGAAGGCGAGCAGGCCGATGAACAGGCTCATGGTGAAGCCGATGCCGCAGAGCAGCGACATGCCGATCATGTGCAGCCAGCCGGCATTGACCGGCAGGTCGGCGAAGCCGAGCCGGATGGCAAGCGCGGAAGAACCGAACACGCCGACCAGCTTGCCGGCGACGAGGCCGGCGGCGACTCCCAGCGTCAGCGGCTCGACCAGGGCGGCTGCGCTCAGGCCGGCGAGCGAAACGCCGGCATTGGCGAAGCCGAAGATCGGGATGACGACGAACGGCACTATTCTGTGCAGGCCGTGCTCGAGCCGGTACAGCGGCGAATGGTCGAGATCATGGCTGATGCCGGGTGAGACTTTTAAAGGTATGGTCAGGGCCAGCGCCACGCCGGCGAGCGTGGCATGGACGCCCGATTTCAGCACCAGCACCCACAGGACGACACCGAGCAGGATGTAGGGCACCAGCGTCAGCACCTTCATGCGGTTGAGCACGATCAGCAGAGCGATGACCGCGAAGGCGGCGCCGAGATAGGCGAGCGACAGGCCGGTCGTGTAGAACACCGCGATGATGATGACCGCGCCGAGGTCGTCGATGATGGCGAGCGCGGTGAGGAATACCTTCAGCGACCCCGGCACGCGGCTGCCGAGCAGCGACAGCACGCCGAGCGCAAACGCGATGTCAGTGGCGGTCGGGATCGCCCAGCCGGACAGAGCGGCCGGGTTGTCGCGGTTGATGGCGACGTAGACAAGTGCCGGCACCAGCATGCCGCCGGCGGCGGCGATGCCAGGAAGGGCGCGCCGTGGCCAGGTCGAGAGCTGGCCATCCAGCATCTCGCGCTTGATCTCCAGGCCGACCAGCAGGAAGAACACGGCCATCAGGCCGTCATTGATCCAGTGCGATACGCTGAGCGGTCCGAGATAGGCGTGAAGGGCGTCGAAATAGGCTTCGGCCAGCGGCGAATTGGCGACGATCAGGGCCAGTGCCGCGGCTGCCATCAGGACGATGCCGCCTGCCGCCTCGCTGTCGAGGAATTCGCGAAAAATGGAGACCGGCCGTTGCTTCTGGTCCTGCATGTCGTCTCCCTCGCGTCGTCTACCCGCCGGCAGGGCCAACATCACCCGATGCGATGATGCGTAACCGCCAATGGCGGCGCAAGCCTCTATAGCGCTGCGTGTCCTTTGGGGCGCGCAAAGCACGCTGTAGCACTTTGAGTTTGCGCGTGATCCCCAGCGAAAACCGATTCCGCCATTCGCCGACACGAACCTTCGGTTCGGTCAGGCGTCAGCGCGGCGCGCGCTTGGCCAGTATCCGCTGCAGCGTGCGGCGGTGCATATTGAGCCGGCGCGCGGTCTCGGAGACGTTGCGGTCGCACATTTCGTAGACGCGCTGGATGTGCTCCCAGCGCACGCGGTCGGCCGACATCGGGTTTTCAGGCGGCGCGGCGCGTTCGCCCGCCGTGCGGGTGAGTGCGGCGAAAATGTCGTCGGCATCGGCCGGCTTCGACAGGTAGTCGATGGCCCCCAGCTTCACCGCCGTCACTGCGGTGGCGATGTTGCCGTAGCCGGTGAGGATGATGGCGCGGGCGTCGTCGCGCTTCTCGCGGATGGCGGCAACGACGTCGAGACCGTTGCCGTCGGCGAGCCGCATGTCGACCACGGCATAGGCGGGCGGGTTGGCGCGCGCCTTGGCCACCGCCTCCTCGACGCTCTCGGCGGTTTCGACCACGAAACCCCTGGTTTCCATGGCGCGGGCAAGGCGCGTGAGGAACGGCTTGTCGTCGTCGACGATCAGCAGCGAGGTGTCCTCGCCTTCAACCATTGCGCCAATCGTTTCGTCGCCGTTCATCGTCTTCTAAATTCCTGCTGCCCGATTTTTACGCAGATATAGTTTTGGAGCGCTATTGTCCAATTCAAGCCGTGTCAAACATGGTGGCCGAAGCCGATTCAGGGTTGAGGAAGACGCTGCGCGGCCACGATATCTGCACGACGGCGCCCTCGCCCGGTTCGTTGGAATTGCGGAAATCGAGCGTGGCCCCCGAGCGTTCAAGCAAGGTCTTGGCGATGAAAAGCCCCAGTCCGAGGCCGCCGCCAGCCTCGGTGCCCTGGCGCGTCGACATATAGGGCTCGCCGATGCGGTCGATGATTTCGGGAGGGAAACCCGGTCCGTCGTCGGTGATCGAGAAGGTGACGGCGGCCTCGTTCCAGCTCCAGCGCACGGTGACGCTCTTACGGGCAAAGTCGACGGCATTCTCGACCAGATTGCCGAGGCCGTAGATGACGCCGGGATTGCGCCGCCCGACCGGTTCGGGGCCGATGCGCTCGCCAGGGCGAAGCTTGATCGAGATGCCGAAATCGCGGTGCGGGGCCGTCATCTCCTCGACCAGCGAAGTTAGCGGCATGCGGGAGAGATGCGCCTCGCCCTCGGAAGACAGGCTGGTCAGGCGCTTGAGGATTTCGCGGCAACGCTCACTCTGCGAGCGCAGCAGCGTCACGTCCTCGCCGTATTTCGGATCGTTGCGGAGCGCCTTCTCCATCTCCTTGGCGACAAGCGTGATGGTGGCAAGCGGCGTGCCCAGCTCATGCGCGGCGGCGGCGGCAAGACCGTCCAGTGCCGACAAATGCTGCTCGCGCTGCAGCACCAGCTCGGTGGCGGCAAGCGCGTTGGCGAGCAGCCGGGCTTCCTCGGCGACGCGGAAGGCATAGATCGCGGTGAAGGCGATCGAGGAAAACACCGCCATCCACATGCCGGCGACATAAATGAACGGCATCTCCAGCGGCGCGCCCTCGTACCAGGGCAGCGGCAGATGGAAGAACACCAGCAGGCTCGCCGCCACCATCACCAGCGCGCCGAGGATGGCGGTCAGGCGCAGCGGCAGCGACGTCGCCGAGATGACCACGGGCACGGTGACCAGCACTGAAAACGGATTGGTGAGGCCGCCCGTCAGGTAGAGCAGGCCGGCAAGCTGCAGGCTGTCGATGGTCAGGATAGCGAAAGCCGGCAGCGGGGTCAGCCGATGCGCCGCCGGATAGCGGAAGGTCAGCAACAGGTTCATCCAGGCAGAACAGGCGATCAGCGCGAAGCAGGGACTGACGGGCAGCGGGAACTTCAGCCCATAGGCAACGACGATAACCGCCAGGCTCTGGCCCACGATGGCAAGCCAGCGCAGCCTGATCAGCGTGTTAAGGCGCAGCCGCTGGCTTTGCTGGAAGTCGGGCGCCCGCAGGATGTTTATCATGGCCAAGGATTTATAGCCGGAAAAGGGTAAAGGCTAGGTCCCCCGCGGTTTGGCGCGGCTGGTGGCTGTGGCGAGAAGCGGGTTCTCCGGCCAGACGTGCTTTGGGTAACGACCACGCATGTCGGCCCGCACATCGGCCCAGGAGCCGCGCCAGAAACCGGGCAGGTCGCGGGTCGTCTGGATCGGCCGGTGCGCCGGCGATAAAAGCTCGAGCGTCAGCGGCACGGTGCCATTGGCGATCGCGGGATGCCGGTCGAGACCGAACAACTCCTGGACGCGGATCGCCAGCACCGGCCACTCGCCATCATAGCGGATCGGCACGCGGCTGCCGGACGGAGCGTCGAAATGGGTCGGCGCCAGTGCCTCGATCCTGCGCTGGAGATCGTGCGGCACCAATGCCATAAGGCCGGCCGAAAGCACGCCCGGATCGATCGCCGCAAAGGACGCCGCGCCGGAGAGATACGGCAGCAGCCAGTCGTCGAGGCTATCGTCGAGCGCGGCGTCGGAAACATCGGGCCAGGGCGGGCCGAGGCCGCGATGCAGCCAGCCGAGCCGTTGACGCAGCGTTTCAGCCTCCTTGCCCCACGGCAAAAGCGACAGCCCGTGTTGGCGCAAGGCGTCGAGGATGGCGCGATCCGCCTCAGTGCCGGCCGGCGGCGGCAGCATACGTTCGGACAGCGTGATGGCGCCGAGGCGAACGGTTTCGCGCACGCGTACCGCGCGCCTGTCGCGGTCGAAGCTGGTTTCGCGGCTTGTCTCGATTTTTTGCGCAAGCGTAGCGCGAATGTCGGTCTCATCTATCGCCGCTGCTGCCGTGATGCGGGCGTTCTGCGCCTTGCCCTGCAGATCGGCGACGACGAGCCAGGCCGCGCCCGCCAGCGGGTCGGCGGCGTCGAGCATGGCGCCCGAACCGTTGGCCAGCACGAAACGGCCGCGCCCGCCGCGCGCCTTGGCGACGCGATCCGGCCAGGCATGGATGAGGAGCGCGCCGACCCTACCCACCCCCTCGAGGGGAGGGTCGATCCGCGAAGCGGAGCGGGGTGGGGTCGGATCGGGCACGCCATCGGCGATCCCACCCCGCCTCCCTCGCTTCGCTGCGCTCAACTCGCTCGCCGACCCTCCCCTCGAGGGGGAGGCTGAGGCCTGTTTCGCCAATCGCTCGGCGAGCTGCCGCGCGGCGGTGGCGCGCGGCGATCTTTCGGATCGGAACCGCATCAGCCGCCGTTCGAGGTCGGCGCCATCGCCGCCAAGGCCACGCTCGGTGAGCAGCACGGCGAGCATGGCCGCTTCGAACGCCTGGCCGGTCTTTGCCGCGTCGGCGACCATGTGGGCCAGCCGCACCGGCAGCGCCAGCCTGCGCATCGCAGCACCCGATTCCGTCAGGCGCCCTGCCTCGTCGATGGCGTCGAGCGCACGAAGCAGCGACCTTGCCTCGTTGAGTGCTGGGGCCGGCGGCGGATCGAGGAACGAAAGGCTCACCGGGTCGACGACACCGAAGGCGGCGCAATCGAGCATCAACCCCGACAGATCGGCTTCGAGGATTTCCGGCGGGGTGAAGGCGGGAAGCGCCGCCGTCTGCTCTGCCCGCCACAGCCGGATGGCGACGCCTGGCTGCGTGCGCCCGGCGCGGCCGGCGCGCTGGTCGGCCGAGGCTTTGCTGACCCGCACCGTCTCCAGCCGCGTCAGGCCGCTGGCCGGTTCGTAGCGCGGCAGGCGCGACAGGCCGGAATCGATGACAACGCGCACGCCGTCGATGGTGATCGAGGTCTCGGCGATCGAGGTCGCCAGCACCACCTTGCGGCGGCCGGACGGCGCCGGCTTGATCGCGGCGTCCTGCGCCTTGTTGTCGAGCATGCCGTAGAGCGGCACGATATCGGTGTCGGCACTGACGCGGCCTTGCAGCCGCTCGGCGGTGCGCTCGATCTCGCGCTGGCCGGGCAGGAAAGCGAGCACGCTGCCGCTCTCATCGGCAAGGGCCGTGCGGATCGCCTTGGCCATGGCGTCTTCGATGGCGATGCCGGCCGGCCGCTCGTCGTAGCGGATGTCGACGGGAAAGGCGCGGCCTTCGCTCTCGATCACCGGGGCGCCGGAAAGCAGCCGCGAGACGCGCCCGCCGTCAAGCGTCGCCGACATGACCAGCAATCGCAGCTCGGGCCTCAGCGCACCTTGCACGTCGAGCGCCAGCGCCAGCCCGAAATCGCCGTCGAGCGAACGCTCATGGAACTCGTCGAAGAATACCGCCGAGACACCGGGCAACTCCGGATCGTCGAGGATCATCCGCGACAGCACGCCTTCTGTCACGACGAGGATTTTGGTCCTCGCAGAAGTGCGGTTTTCCATGCGCATGGCGTAGCCGACTGTTTCGCCGGGTTCCTCGCCGAGCAGTTCGGCCATGCGGCGGGCGGCAGCGCGGGCGGCGAGCCGGCGCGGCTCGAGCAGAATGATCTTTCCCGTGCCGAGCCATGGCGCGTCGAGCAGCGCCAGCGGCACCAGCGTCGTCTTGCCGGCGCCGGGCGGCGCCACCAGCACGGCGCTGTTGCCTTGGCCGAGCGCTCCGCTGAGCGCCGGCAGCACGGCGGAGACCGGAAGCTCCGGCAAGGGTTTTCTGGTCATTGTTCCAAGGATGCATCCATCCAATTGCGGCGGATCCGCAGCGCCCGCATATCAGCGGTGGCGGCCGCCGCGCAACCGGGGGCGGGCCAACTCAAAGCCGGGTCCGCGAGAACGGGTTCCAGCGCACGTGCCGAGCCTCACATCCTCGCGCACCATCGTCAAAAGGCCGAAGCCGCCAATGACGGCGAGGCCGACAAGCGACAGAAGATCTGGTGACAGAAGATCTGGATATTTCTGGAGAACGCGCCCAGGATCACTGGCCCGAGTATCTGCGAATAATGCGTCGGCGCGATCCGCCCAGGCTTTTGACAACGGCATCGTTGCATGAACAGCTTGCATAGGGGAGCTGGGCGAGCAGAATTCCGTTCGTCCACGTTATTCCAGTTCCAGGGAGAATGCAGAGTGAAGATACTGGCGCTCGGTGCGCATCCGGACGATATCGAGATCTTCATGTTCGGTACGATGGCGGCCTATGCCGCACAAGGCGCAGAATTGGTTTTTGCGATAGCCACGGATGGCGCCAAGGGCGGGAAGGGCGATCCGGAATTACTCGCCCGCGCCCGCCGCGAGGAAGCGGCTGTGGCGGCGGACCTGCTTGGCGCGACACCGCACTTCCTCGGCTTTCCGGATGGCGCGCTGGTTGCCGATGCCGCGCTGATCGCGGCGCTGAAGGCGCTGATTGGCGACGTGAAGCCAGATCTGGCGATCACCCATGCGCCGAACGACTATCATGGCGACCACCGTGCGCTGTCGGATGGCCTGCACATCGCGGCATCCTTCACTGTCCCGGTGCTGCATGCCGATACGCTCGGTGGCACCGGCTTTTCGCCGACGCATTATGTCGATATCTCCGGTCATTTCGAGCTCAAGGCGATGGCGATCCGGGCGCACCAGTCGCAGGACCCCGAACGTTTCGTCGATGCGGCGCGCACGCAGAACGCGTTTCGCGCCGGCCAGTGCAATGGCGGACCGGTTCCTTCGCTGAGGCCTTCCGCTTCGAACCGATCTTCCCCTTCGCCGATATCCGCGCCCTGCTGCCGCCGGCCCCAGTGATCCGGCCGGTGACGGTGAGCACCAAAACGGTCAAATGATCCGGCGCCCGCGCGCCGGACGATCTGACATCCGCCTTTCCTGAACCAAGCGACCCATGCGCCATGCTGCAGCGCAGCGACGAATTCGCTTGCCTTGTTTAGTAAAAACTGCATCACTAAACAAATTACTAAACACCCGACGCTCAACCGCGTCGCCATGTTTGGACCCCTGAGGAGGGGGGTTGAGGTTTTTGAAACCGTCATCCGGACGCGTTTCGTAAATGGGAGGAAGGCATGAAATCGACCTTGAAACTGACGTTGGGACTGGCCTCGGCGATGCTTGCGTCGACCGCCGTTTCGAACGTCGCGCAGGCTGAAGATCTGACGCTTTGCTGGGCAGCTTGGGACCCGGCCAACGCGCTTGTCGAATTGTCCAAGGATTTTACCAAGGAAACCGGCATCGGCATGAAATTCGAATTCGTGCCTTGGACCAACTATGCCGACCGCTTCCTCAACGAGTTGAATTCCAAGGGCAAGCTGTGCGACCTGATCATCGGCGACAGCCAATGGATCGGCGGCTCTGCCGAGAACGGCCATTACGTCAAGCTGAACGACTTCTTCGACAAGGAGAAGATCAGCATGGACGACTTCGTCCCGGCGACCGTCGTCGGGTATTCGGAATGGCCGAAGAACTCGCCGAACTACTGGGCGCTGCCGGCCATGGGCGATGTCGTCGGCTGGACCTATCGCAAGGACTGGTTCTCCAAGCCGGAACTGCAGAAGGAATTCAAGGAAAAGTACGGCTGGGATCTCGCTGCACCGACGACCTTCGACCAGCTGAAGCAGATCGCCGAGTTCTTCCAGAAGCGCGAGATCGACGGCAAGACCGTCTATGGCGCATCGATCTATACCGAGCGCGGCTCCGAAGGCATCACCATGGGTGCCATGGACGTGCTCTACAGCTTCGGCTTCAAATATGAGAATCCCGACAAGCCCTACGAGATGGACGGCTTCGTCAACTCCGAAAGATCGGTGAAGGGCCTGGAGTTTTACAAGGCGCTCTATGACTGCTGCACGCCTCCCGGGGCCTCGAACAGCTACATGGGGGAAGGCGTCGACGCCTTCAAATCCGGCCAGGTGGCGATGCACATGAACTTCGCCTTTACCTGGCCCGGCCTGCAGAAAGACGAGAATGTCGGCGGCGACAAGATCGGCTATTTCGCCAATCCCAAGGGACCCGACGGCGATCAATTCGCCCAGCTCGGCGGCCAGGGCATTTCGGTGGTGTCCTACTCGGACAAGCAGGAGGCCGCGCTCAAATACATCAAGTGGTTCGCCAACAAGGACGTGCAGGCCAAATGGTGGTCGCTCGGTGGCTTTTCCTGCCTCAACGCGGTCGTCAAAGACCCAGGCTTCCCGGCCAGTCAGCCCTATGCTCAGACCTTCCTCGACTCCATGGCCATCGTGAAGGATTTTTGGGCAGAGCCCAGCTATGCGCCGCTGCTGCAGGCGTCGCAGAAGCGCTTCCATGACTATGTCGTCGCCGGCCAGGGGTCGGCCAAGGATGCGCTCGACGGCCTGGTCAAGGACTGGACCGAGGTCTTCCAGGACGATGGCAAGATGTAGTTGGGGCAGATGTAATCGGCTCCTCCCGAGCCATGCCGCGTGTCCCGTGCCGCCCTTGGCACGGGACACAGTTCAGATAAATTCCATTGTCGAGACGACCAAGTGACCGAAGCGGGACTGACCATGCTCAATCGGACTGCGGACAGCGTTGCCCGGGCTACGCCTGAGCCGTTGGCCCGCAAGGTCCGGGGCATCAGCGACAAGGGCCTCGCCTGGCTGTTCATCTCGCCAACGATCCTGTTGCTGCTCGCCATCAACATCTTCCCGCTGTTTTGGGCGATCTATCTCTCCTTCACCAATTACCGCGCCAATCGCCCCAACGAGGTGGTCAGGAACGTCGGCCTTGCCAATTACAAACGCATCCTCGGTGACCAGGACATCTGGATCGCCATGCAGACGACGGCGCATTTCGTGTTCTGGACCATCCTGCTGCAGACGCTGATCGGCTTCACGCTGGCTTGGCTGCTAGACCGGAAGTTTCGCGGCCACGCCTTCTGGACGACCATCATTCTCGTGCCGATGATGCTGTCGCCGGCAGTTGTCGGCAATTTCTGGCGCTTCCTCTACGAGCCGCAGATCGGTCTGTTCGCCTATGCCGTCTCGTTCGTCACCGGCATTCCGGCAACGCAGATCGGCATGCTCTCCAACGTGTCGCTGGCGCCGTGGTCGATCGTCATCGTCGACACCTGGATGTGGACGCCTTACGTGATGCTGATCTGTCTCGCCGGGCTGCGCTCGATCCCCGAATACATCTATGAGGCGGCCGAGGTCGACCGCGCCTCCAACTGGCGGCAGTTCTGGTCGATCACGCTGCCGATGGCGCTGCCCTTTATCATGCTGGCGGTGCTGTTCCGGGGCATCGAGAACTTCAAGATGTTCGACATGGTCAACCTGCTCACCGGCGGCGGACCGGGCTCGACCACCGAAGTCGCCTCGATCACGCTGAAGCGGCAGGCCTTCGAAAGCTGGCGGACGGGTTATTCCTCAGCCTTCGCCATCATCCTGTTCGTCGCGGTGTTCGGGCTGGCCAATATCTACGTCAAGGCGCTCAACAAGGTGAAGCAGAGATGAGCCTGACGTCAGCCCATTCAGTCGTCGCACCCTCGGCCACGTCGAAGCGCGTCGCCGGCACGATCATCGTGCTTTACGCGCTGATCTCGATCGTGCCGCTGCTGTGGATCTTCGCCACCAGCTTCAAGACGCCGCCGGATTCGATCGCCTATCCGCCGAAGATCCTGTTCCAGCCGAGCCTCGAGGGCTACTGCAATCTGTTCTCGACCCGCACCCGGCAGACACCGGAATACATCAACTCGCTGGGACCGGCGACGGGCGTCTGCGACGAGACAGTGCGCAAGCGCAACATGGTGATCGCCGGGCCGTCCAACTTCATGCCGCGCTTCATAAACTCGCTGATCATCGCCTTCGGCTCGACCTTCTGCGCGGTGTTCCTCGGCACAATGTCGGCCTATGGCTTCTCGCGCTTCAAGGTGCCGTTGGCCGACGATCTGCTGTTCTTCATCCTGTCGACGCGGATGATGCCGCCGATCGCGGTCGCTATTCCCATCTACCTGATGTACCGCGAGCTCGGCCTGTCGGACACCGCACTCGGCATGATCCTGCTCTACACGGCGGTCAACGTGTCGCTGGCCGTGTGGCTGCTCAAGGGCTTCATCGACGAGATCCCGCGCGAATACGAAGAAGCGGCGATGATCGACGGCTATACGCGGCTGCAGGCCTTCTGGCGCACCGTGCTGCCGCAGGCGACCACCGGCATTGCCGCGACGGCAATCTTCTGCCTGATCTTCGCCTGGAACGAGTATGCGTTCGCCGCACTGCTGACCTCGGGCACGGCGCAGACCGCACCGCCCTTTATCCCGACCATCATCGGCGAAGGCGGCCAGGACTGGCCGGCCGTCGCCGCGGGCACGACGATCTTCCTGGTGCCGATCCTGGTGTTCACCATCCTGCTCCGCAAGCAGTTGCTGCGTGGTATCACCTTCGGCGCGGTGCGCAAATGAGCCTGACCCAATCCGCAAAACGCAAGTCGCGCTGGCCGGCATGGGCGAGGCGCGGCCTGATGGAGAATATCGCGACGGTGATCATAGCCATTGGCTTCCTGATGTTGTTCCAGCCCTTCGCGCTGTCGCTCTATACTTATTCGTTCATCACCATGCTGGCCGGCACGGCGATGTTCATAATCGTCTCGAAATTTCCGGAGTAGACGATGGCGGAGATCAGGGTCGAGCATCTGAGAAAGGCATTCGGCGATTTCGTCGCCGTGCAGGATTCCAGCTTCGTCGTTAGAGATGGCGAGTTCTTCGTCATGCTGGGGCCGTCGGGTTGCGGCAAGACGACGACCTTGCGCATGATCGCCGGCCTGGAATTGCCGACCGGCGGCAAGATCCTGCTTGGCGGCGAGGACGTCACCATGCGGCGTGCCCGCGAGCGCGACATCGCCTTCGTCTTCCAGCTGTTCGCGCTCTATCCGCATATGAATGTGCGTAGGAACATCGGCTTCCCGCTGCTGGCGCAAGGCATGCCAGGCATCGAAATCCGCCAGCGCGTCGAGGAGACGGCGAAGCTGTTGCGCATCGACCATCTGCTCAACAAATCAGTCTCTGGCCTTGCCGGCGGCGACCGCCAGCGCGTGGCGCTCGGCCGCGCCATCGTGCGGCGGCCAAAATGCTTCCTGATGGACGAGCCGCTCGGCACGCTCGACACCGAATTCCGCGATCTCATGGTCCATGAGCTGCGCGAACTGCACAACCGCATCCATGCCACCACCGTCTACGTCACGCATGACCAGATGGAAGCGATGTCGATGGCCGACAAGATCGCAGTGATGAACCACGGCGTCATCGAACAATTCGGCACGCCACGCGAAATCTACGATCGGCCGGCGACGATGTTCGTCGCCGATTTCATCGGCTCGCCGCCGATGAATTTTCTCGGCTTTGGCGGCGGGCTTTCAAAGGGCGCCAGGGAGATTGTGGTGCAAGGCGCCAAGGTGGCAGTGCCGGAGGTGCGCGAGGATATCGCGTCGATCGACATGGCGCTCGGCATCCGGCCGGAACACATCCGCTTCGACGACGGTTCGAAGCTGCGCGGCGCCATCTATGGCACCGAATATCTCGGCACCACGCAGATCGTTGCGGTGGAGACATCAGGCGGCATCATCAAGGCGCGGGTGCCGGCCGAAATCCGGCTCAATGCGGGCGACCATGTCGGCCTGGCGCTGAGCAGCGCACGGCTGTCGCTGTTCGAGAAGGGATCCGGCCGCGCGGTGCGAACCGCAATCCATGACGGGGCCTCCCAAGGAAAAGCGCATCATGGCTGACGTGCACATCAAAGGCGTGACAAAAGCCTTCGGCGACCATGTCGCCGTAGACACTCTCGATCTGCACGTCGCCGATGGCGAATTCGTCGTGCTGCTCGGCCCGACTGGGGCCGGCAAGACGACGACGCTCCGGCTTGTCGCAGGATTGGAACGGCCGGATACGGGCTCAATCCATATCGGCGGCCGTGATGCGACAATGTTGTCGCCGGCCGAGCGCGACACCGCCTTCGTCTTCCAGCAATATTCGCTCTATCCGCATCTGTCGGTCTACGACAACCTGGCCTTTCCGCTGCGCTCGCCGGCGCGGCGGCTGAGCGAGGACGCGGTGCGCCGCCGCGTCGAGGATGTGGCCAAGATGGTGCGTATCCACCACAAGCTCTCCAACCGCTCCACCAAACTTTCCGGCGGCGAGATGCAGCGCGTCGCCATCGGACGCGCCCTAGTGCGCAAGCCCTCGATCTACCTGATGGACGAGCCGCTGTCGTCGCTCGATGCCAAGCTGCGCGCCGACCTCCGGCTTGAGCTGAAGCGCATTCAGGCCGAGGTCGGCGCTACCATGCTTTATGTCACGCACGACCAGATCGAAGCGATGACGATGGCCGATCGGATCGGGATTCTCGCCGATGGCGTTCTGGTGCAGATCGGCACGCCGCGGACGATCTATTCCGAGCCGGCAAACCTTCATGTCGCCGCAAGGCTCGGCCAGCCGGCGATCAATCTGTTGCCGACCGGCCTGCTGCCCGATGGCGACATGCCGGCGGGAACCAAGACGATCGGTGCGCGTACAGAACATCTGTCGATCGGCAAGGCATCGAACGGCCCCGCCGACGGCGTTGTTGACTGGGTCGAACATCTGGGCGACCAGAATCACCTGCATGTGACGGTGGGAAGCAAAAAGCTGGTGACGCTGACCGACCCCGACACGCAATTGGAAAAAGGCGACAGGGTGGCTATTCGTTACCGGGCGCCGCTGTTCTTCGACCAGGCCGGCAACAGGATTGCAAACCGATGAGCCCTGGGACGCTGGACAAGACTGGGACGATGGACAAGGTTGACCTGAAGACGCTGATACCAGCCACCGCCGACACGATTGCAGCTCACGCGGACGAGCTGACCGCGCTCGACCAGGCGATCGGCGACGGCGACCATGGGCTCAATATGAAGCGCGGCTTTGAGGCGGTGCGGGCTGAGGCCGAGGCGTTCGCGGCAAAGCCATTGCCGGAGGCGCTGAAGGCGATCGGCACCAAGCTGGTGATGACGGTCGGCGGGGCGTCGGGACCGCTGTTCGGGACGCTGTTCATGGAGCTCGGCAAGGAGATTTCCGCTGAGCCGGATCACGCCAATCTGGCGGCGGCTCTCGGTAAGGCAATCGAGGCGGTGGCAGCCAGGGGCAAGTCGCAGGTCGGGCAAAAGACCATGCTCGACGTGCTGAAGCCGGTGCATGACGCCCTGCTGCAGGGAAAAACCGGGGCGGAAATCGCCGATGTCGCGGACTATGCGGCCGCTGCCACCGTGCCGATGAAAGCCTTGCGCGGACGCGCCTCGTTTCTCGGCGACCGCTCGATCGGCCATATGGATGCCGGCGGGCGCTCGGTCGCGCTTTTGGTGCGGGCCGTCATCGAAAGCATCGAGGGGCAAGCATGAGCAATGTCGGCATCGTCATCGTATCGCATTCACCGCTGGTCGCCGAAGGCACGGCCGATATGGTGCGCCAGATGGTCGGCGACGAAGTGCCGCTTGCATGGTGCGGCGGAAACGGCCATGGCGGGCTGGGAACCAATGTCGAGGCGATCATGGGCGCCATCGACAAGGCCTGGTCGGAGGCGGGTGTCGCCATACTTGTCGATCTTGGCGGCGCTGAGACCAACAGCGAGATGGCGGTCGAGATGATCGGCGAGCCGCGCGCGCACAAGATCATCGTCTGCAATGCGCCGATCGTCGAAGGCGCGGTGATGGCGGCGACGGAGGCGTCCGGCGGCGCCTCGCTCAGGGAAGTGGTGGCGACGGCACACGAATTGTCGCCATCGTGAATGAACAGGAATTTTGACAGCATGTCCGCATCCGCCGAAGCCACAGTTCTGATCACCCATGAGGTCGGCCTGCATGCGCGCCCTTCGGTGAAGTTTACCAAGCTCGCCAAGACATTTTCAGCCGAAGTCGAAGTGGCGCTCGCCGCCAACGGGCCTTGGTTCGACGCCAAGAGCATCGTCAAGGTGATGGCGGCCAAGGCGCCGAAAGGCACGGTGCTGCATATCCGAGCGAGGGGTGACGGCGCCGGCGAGGCGGTCGGCGCGCTGGTCGAGCTGGTGCGACGCGACTTCGACGAGGGCGTGGACCATGCCCGAACCGCTTAGGCTGAAGGGGATTTCGGCTTCGGCCGGCTATGCCGAAGGGCCGCTGTTCAACCTCGATCCGGTTGTCGCGCGCTATAACCGTAAAGCGACCGCCGCTGACGAGAGGCTCGCGCTCGAAACGGCAATCAAGGCAGCGACAGGCCGACTTGCCACGCTCGTCGAAGCGACCGAGGGCGATGCAGCCGAAATTCTCGAATTCCAGCTCGCCATGCTGGAGGACGGTGCACTGACCGGCCCGGCCTTTGCCGCGATTGCCGTCGGCCAGCCGGCCGATACGGCATGGCGGCAGGCGCTCGACGCCGAAATTGTGGGCTACGAGACGTCCGATCAGGACTATTTCCGGGCGCGCGCCGCCGACATGCGCGACATACGCGACCAGGTGCTGCGTGCACTGACCGAAGAGAGCGAGGCTGCGGCGCCGGCAGGAGCCATCTTCTATGGCGAGGACATCGCGCCGACGCGCTTTCTCGAAACCGACTGGAGTTCCGGCGGCGGCATTGCGCTGAAAGCGGGCAGTGCCGCCAGCCATGTCGCCATGCTGGCGCGCTCGCGCGGCGTGCCGATGATCGTGGGGCTCGGTGCTTCGCCGGCTCATCTTGCCGGCGTCGCCCTGCTTGATGCCGAGCATGGCGGCATCATATTGGCGCCATCAAGGGCAGAGGTCGAGGCGTTCCGGCGAAAATCGTCCTCTTTCGCGGCACGTCGCGACCGGGCGGAAACTTTTTTGACCCGGCCGGCAGTGACGAAAGCCGGCACGGCGGTGCGGGTGCAGGTCAACATCGCCGATCCGTCCGATGTCGACAGCATCGATGTCTCGACCTGCGACGGTGTCGGGCTGATGCGGACCGAATTCCTGTTCGGCAAGACGCTGCCGGATGAGGAAACGCAATATCGAGCCTACCGCAAAGTGCTCGAATGGGCTGAAGACAGACCGGTGACAATTCGTACCGTCGACGCCGGCGGCGACAAGCCGGTGCCGGGCTTCACCGTCGAGGAGGGCAATCCTTTTCTCGGCCTGCGCGGCATCAGGCTATCGCTGGCAAGGCCGGAGGTTTTTCGGGTACAGATCCGGGCGCTGCTGCGCGCCGCCATTCATGGCAATCTCAAGGTGATGTTCCCGATGATCGCCGTTGTGGACGAATATCAGCGTGCCGCCGCCCTGTTCGCGGAAGAGAAGGCCGCGCTTGCCGCGCGCGGCGTCGCGCAAAAAATGCCGCCGCTCGGCATCATGGTCGAGGTGCCATCGGTGGCGATCGCTCCCGAGGCTTTTGCCGAGGTCGCTTTCTTGTCGATCGGCTCGAACGACCTGACCCAGTATGTGATGGCGGCGGCGCGCGACAACGCTTCGGTTGCGCATCTCAATTCGATCAGGCATCCGGCCGTGCTTCGGCTGATCGCCTCGGTTGCAGCGTTCGGCCGCGCGCAAAAGATTCCGGTCAGCTTGTGCGGCGACGCCGGCGGCGATCCGGCGGCGATCCCGGCGCTGATCGAGGCCGGCCTGCGTGACCTTTCCGTGGTTCCCGCCCAACTCGCAATGGCCAAGGCGGCCATTGCGGACGTGTCGATCTAGGCGCGGGCATGGCCGAGAAGACACCCGAACCCGGCTCCGAAGAGGCGATCCGCGCCTATAAGATGATCCTGTCGCAGGTCCTCGACCAACGTCCGTCCGGCATGCGCCAGCGCTTGGCCGATGCGCTTGGCAAGCACCGCAGCTTCGTCACGCAGATTTCCAGCCCGGCCTATTCGATCCCGATCCCGTCGAAACATTTGCCGGCTATTTTCTCCGTCTGCCATTTCAGCCCGGCCGAACGCGACCATTTTCTTGCCGCCTACCATCAGGCGCATCCCGGAAAAATGTCGGTGGCATCAGGCATGCGCAAGACGCGGCATGTCTCGCTGATCGTTCCCGATTTCGGCGACGACAAGCAGAATGCAGCGCTCGACCGGGCGGTCAACGATTTCATCCAGAAAATCACCAGCATCGCCGGCAAGGGCGGGACATAGTCGCGCCACGCCTGGCCCTTTCGGAAGGACGGTCATGAAGAAATTTCTGAATTCGGTCGACACGGTGCTGGCCGAAAGCCTGGACGGCTTCGTCGCCGCGCACTCCGACATACTGGTGCTGGGCGACGATCACAAATTCGTTCGCCGCAAGGCGCTCAAGCCCGGCAAGGTGGCGCTGATTTCCGGCGGCGGCTCTGGCCACGAACCGCTGCATGGCGGGCTGGTCGGCCATGGAATGCTGGACGCCGCCTGCCCCGGTCAGGTGTTCACCTCGCCGACGCCGGACCAGATGCTGGCGGCTGCAGAGGCGGTCAACACCGGCGCCGGTTGCCTGTTTATCGTCAAGAACTACGAGGGGGATGTGATGAATTTCGAGATGGCCGCCGAAATGTCGGAGGGGGTCATGCAAGTGGTGACCAATGACGACGTCGCGGTCGAGAACTCCTCCTACACCACCGGCCGGCGCGGCGTTGCCGGCACCCTGGTGGTCGAGAAGATCGTCGGCGCCGCAGCCGAGCAAGGCATGGCACTGAAGCCGTTGAAGGCGCTTGGCGAACGCGTCAATACCGCAACGCGGTCTATGGGCGTTGCGCTGACCAGCTGCACCGTACCGGCGGCCGGCAAGCCGACCTTCGATATCGGCGACGAAGAGATGGAGTTCGGCGTCGGCATTCATGGCGAGCCCGGCCGCCGCCGCGACACGTTGAAGAGCGCCGATGCCATCGCCGAGGAGATCTGCGCGGCAATCCTGGGCGATCTGCGCGACAGGGCGAAAGGCCCGGCGCTGCTTTTCGTCAACGGCTTCGGCGGCACGCCGCTGATGGAGCTCTATCTGATGTACAACAGCGCCCGGAAAATCTTCGGGAACAACGGCGTGACGGTCACTCGCTCACTGGTCGGGTCCTATGTGACATCGCTCGACATGGCCGGCTGCTCGATCACGCTGACCATGGTCGACGACGAGACGACCGCATTGTGGGACGCACCGGTGCATACGGCTGCGCTGCGCTGGGGGATGTAGAACCTCCAACACCTCGCTGCCACTTACAACAAAAGTGGAGGTCAAAAAGCAAAGCCCGCTTCAGTCTGCGAAGTGGGCCTTCGCAAGGACTCCCAACAGCAGTCGGTGACAAAACTGTCATGCGCCATCCCGAGCATTATCAGGCCAGTGTGGTGAAGTTAGGCACAATGTTGCTTTGTTTGCCTTCGGTAAGGTTAGGAATGCGGCGGTTTTGGGAGGGCAGAACATGCGTTACAATTGGGATCGAGCGCCGACGGGTTTCGAACGTCACAGAAAGGCGCTGGCCGCTGCCTTGCTGATCGCCGGCGGTGTCGGCCTCATGCTCGCGGCGCTGCCGCTTTAGAACCGTATTTGAGCGCAAGCAGCGCTTTTCAACGCAGCTGGCCGGTCACGGCGATAAAGCGGCGGTCCAGTCCTTCAAATCCCTGGCTGAAGCGTTGCACGAGCACGGCAAGCACTGCGGGTTTGCCGTCCGGGGTGAATGCATAGGATTCCGACAGGCTGTAGGAGGTCGGGCAATTCCTCGAGCCGGGCACGGTCTTGTCCTCATGCAGCAGTTGGAACGGCATCGTGTGCCTGCAGCGTCAGGCGGAAACCGAACGCCTTGCCGGCCGTGGCGCCTTGCTGCTCGTCGAAACTCGACGAGCAATCCATCGTGCTGTCGGCAAGTATCTGGTCGAGCTGGATGATCGAGATGCCGAGCTCGTCATAGGTCGGCGAAAGCCATTTCTGCGAGACCTGCTCGAGGCGCGCAATGTCTTGGTAAGCGACCATGTCGTCCGGAAAGGTGAACCTGTCAAAGGCCGTCCGCTCGCCGCGCGCCGCTATGGCATATTGGGCGAGGATCGGCGCCGCCTGCGCGGCAGCCCGTGCCCTCGCCTGATCGAGAGTGAGCGTCGCCTCCTCGGTTTCGTCGACGATGCGGATCGGCTTACCACCGACGAACTCATCGGTGCGGGTGTCGATGATGTCGATCTCCGACCAGCCCGAATTCGAAGCACCGGCGTCGAGCGTGCCGTACTGTTCGAAGGCGAAGTAGGTACCATCCGGCGAAAAGCCGATAATGCGCCGTGCCGCCGCATCGCCGGCCTGGGCGGCGGAAGCGACCATCAACAGCATCGCCGCCAATACGGCAGATCCAAACTTGCATCGCAACTTCATTGCGCCTTGCCCCCAATTATGACCCCACACCCCAATTATGACCCGAGACCATCGTGCCGGGTATTTGCGACCAAGGCGAGAACGCCAAAAGACGAAATTGCATATGCTTGCAAAAACAGCATACGCTATTCAAAGACAGCAGACATTCCTGGGGAGGAAGTCGGATGGCGTCACGCTACCACGAGGTCTATGACGGCTGGAAACGCGACCCGGAAAAATTCTGGGCGAATGCGGCCAAAGACATCGACTGGTTCACACCGTTCGACACGGTCTTCGATCCGAATGCCGGCGTCTACGGGCGCTGGTTTGGCGGCGCCTCCTGCAACACCTGCTTCAACGCCGTCGACCGCCACGTGGCGGGTGGCCGCACCGATCAGATCGCGCTGATCCATGACAGCGCGATTTCCGGCACGATCAGGAAATTCACCTATGCCGAACTGAAACGCGAGGTGGTCGCGCTGACGTCGGTGCTGAAGAACCGCGGCGTCCAGAAAGGCGATCGGGTCATCATCTATATGCCGATGGTGCCGGAAGCGGCGTTTGCCATGCTTGCCTGCGCCCGCATCGGCGCCGTGCATTCGGTCGTCTTCGGCGGCTTTGCCTCGCACGAGCTCGCCACGCGCATCGACGATGCCAGGCCGAAGCTGATCATTTCCGCCTCTTGCGGCCTGGAACCCGGGCGCATCGTCGCCTACAAGCCGCTGCTCGACAAGGCGATCGAGATGTCGCGGCACAAGCCCGAGGCCTGCCTCATCCTCCAGCGCGACCAGCTGCGCTGCGAGCTCAAGGAAAACCACGACATCGACTATGCCGACGCCGTCGCCCGTGAGCGGGCCGCAGGCGCCAATGTCGACTGCGTTCCAGTGCTCGCCACCGATCCGCTCTACATCATCTACACGTCCGGAACGACCGGCCAGCCCAAGGGCATCGTGCGCGACAATGGCGGCCACATGGTTGCGCTGAAATGGTCGATGGAGAACGAGTTCGGCGTCAAGCCGGGCGAGGTGTTCTGGGCGGCTTCCGACGTCGGCTGGGTGGTCGGCCATTCCTACATCGTCTACGGCCCGCTGCTGCATGGCTGCACGACCATCCTGTTCGAGGGCAAGCCGGTCGGCACGCCCGACGCCGGCACCTACTGGCGGGTGATATCAGAGCATGGCGTGGTCGCGCTGTTCACCGCGCCGACGGCCTTCCGCGCCATCAAGGGAGAGGACCCAAAGGGCGAATTCGTTCCGAAATACGACCTGTCGAAATTCCGCACGCTGTTCCTCGCCGGCGAGCGCGCCGATCCGGAAACCATCAAATGGGCGGAGCAGAAACTGAGCGTGCCGGTGATCGACCATTGGTGGCAGACCGAGACCGGCTCGCCGATGACGATCAACCCAGCCGGATTGGGCCTGCTGCCGGTGAAATACGGCTCGCCCGGGGTGCCGATGCCCGGCTACGACATCCGTGTGCTCGACGATGCCGGCCACGAAGTGCCGCGCGGCACGTTGGGCAATGTCGTGGTCAAGCTGCCGCTGCCGGCCGGCTGCCTGCCGACGCTGTGGAATGCTGATGACCGGTTTCGCCAAGCCTATCTCGACGAATTCCCCGGCTTTTACAAGACGGCGGATGCCGGCATGATGGACGAGGACGGCTATTTGTTCGTCATGGCCCGAACCGACGACATCATCAATGTCGCCGGCCACCGACTTTCGACCGGCGCCATGGAGGAGGTGCTGGCCGCGCATCCAGACGTTGCCGAATGCGCTGTTATCGGCATCGCCGACGCGATGAAGGGCCAGGTTCCGCTCGGCTTCGTTGTGCTAAATGCGGGTGTCGCGCGTGACACCGGCACTATTGAGACCGAGGTGGTCACGCTGGTGCGCGAGCGGATCGGCCCGGTCGCCGCCTTCAAAACGGTGGTGACGATCAAGCGCCTGCCAAAGACGCGCTCCGGCAAAATCCTGCGCGGCACCATGCAGAAGATTGCCGACAAGGAAGAATGGACGATGCCGGCGACCATCGACGACCCGGTCATTCTCGATGAAATCACCGCGGCGCTAAAGGGACGCGGAATCGGCCTGTGAAGACATCGGACCATCGACAGCGCGCCGGTAGCCAATTGGCTATTGTGCGATGCAGCAAATCGCCATACAGTTTTGTCGGGGCGCCCACCGACGATACGGCATGGCTCAGCAAAAAACCACATTTGGCGGCGTCGACATACTTCGATTTCTCGCCGCAGTCCTCGTGATGTTCTACCACTATGGTTACTGGGTGTGGGCCTTTCCCGCCGGCGTTTCGGCACGGGCCACCGGCGGCATCCCGCCGCATCCGGAACTGGAGATGCTCGGCTCCGGATGGGTCGGCGTACAAGTTTTTTTCGTCATCAGCGGCTTCGTCATCGCCTTCAGCGCCGAAAACTCGACCGCCTTGCGGTTTTTCGAGGCAAGGGTGAGGCGGCTGGCGCCGGCGGTCTGGATCTGCGCGCCGGTCACCGCGGCGGTGCTGCTCCTCGTCGGGCTCAGCTGGCCGACGGATGCCGTGACCCGGCTCGTTCGCACGGCATTGTTCGCTCCCTACTCCCCCTGGGTCGACAGCGTCTATTGGACGCTCGGCATCGAGATCGCCTTTTACGCCGTCGTCTGGACCTTGCTGTGGCTGGGCCGCTTCCATCTGATGGAGGTCGTGGCCATCGTGATCGGCATGGTCAGCACGCTCTTCTGGTGCCTGTATTATCCGCTCGACTGGTCGGACTTTGCCGAGACGCGTTGGTTAGCCCTGCTGCTGGTGCATCACGGATGCTTCTTTGCGACGGGCGTCATGATCTGGCTGATGCGATTCAAGGCGGTGACGCCGTTCCGTCTTGTCCTCTGCGCGCTGTTTCTGGCCGGCTGCGTCCTGCAAATCGCCAGTTCGGTCGATGTTCACACGGTGAAGGTCGAACAGCAGATGCCTTATGCGCCACCGATCGTCTTCTTCCTAGTTGCCATCGCCCTGATGGCATGGTCGTTGCGGCTCGACCTGTCCTGGCGCGGCTGGCGCCGGATCGGCCTGATGACCTATCCTCTCTATCTGATCCATGATGTCGTCGGCGCGGCCATTCTCGGCGCCCTGATGCGTGCGGGAGTGCCATACCTGCTTTCGGTGGTCATCGTCGGCGCGACCATGATCGCCGCGAGCTGGCTGATTGCGATCGAGGCCGAACCGCGAATCCGGCTTCTGCTCGACCACACCGTCTTCCGATACCGTCTCAAGGCGGCGTAACGCGCCAGCGTGTCACGCCGGTTCCTGGCTGCAAACGTCCTGCGGTGGAATGTGCGGTGCGAAGCATAGTGCGCACGCTTTTTGCGCGACCCGTCGCGGCTCGGCGACCTCTACGCGTCAAGCGAGGAGATCGACCGCACCTAAGAGACATCATTCCCCGCCGACCTTATCGGCTGGTGCGCAGGCTGCCCGTCATGGTCTGTTCGAGGGACATCCGTGTTCGCTCACGCGGGCCCCGGTATCGGCCTCGCCGCGCAGGACGACGACGATCTGCTCAATATCCGTTTCCTATAGACCGGCCTCAGGTGTTTGCTTTCGTCCGCGCTTCCGACTTTTCCAGATAGTAGGACGAATATCTGTCGAAGAATTTTTCCGAGCCGCCGATCGATCCATACTTCGCCAGCTTCTTCAAATCGACCTTGTTCAAGACGACGCCGACGATCTTGTTGGCGATATAGGGTTCCGAACTCAGTATGGATTGCACCATCGCACGCGGCGTGCGCCCCCACTCGGTTACGAGCACGAAACCGTCGGCAAGCGGAGCAAAGGCCTTGGCATCGACCACCGGGCCGAGCGGCGGCAGATCGACGATGACGTACTCGAAGGTCTCCTTGGCATTGTCGATGAAACGCCGCATCCCGGCCGACGACAGAAGCTCACTCGTGTGCGAGAAATGACCGCGCGGCACAGCCGGGACGATCGCCAGCTTGGTCTGCCGGTCGATCTTGCCGACGGACTGCCAGGTCTGCCCGCTCACCACCGCTTCCATCAGGCCCTGCTCGGCCTCCATGCCAAGGCTGCGGCTGAGGCCGGGGTTGCGCAGATCGCCGTCCACCAGCAGGGTTTTCGACCCGTTGGCAGCAAGCAGTCCTGCCAGATTCGCCGCCACGGTCGACTTGCCCTCACCGGGAAGAACCGAGATCACGCCAATGACCCGGCTGCCTTGCCCTTCCATCACGACGTCGAAGGCAATCTTGGCGCTGCGAAGCGTTTCGGAAAACATCGATGCCGGGGCGTCTATGCTCACCCGCATGCGCGCGCGTCTTTCAGCAGCCGACGGTGATTGGGCAGTTTTGACGTCTGCCTGACCATCATCGCGCTTGTCGTCCTTGGCGACCTTGCTGCCAATGATCGGCAGGTAGCCGAGGAATTTGAGGCCGACGCGATCGCGAACGTCTTCGCCGGTCCTGAAGAACCGCTCCCTGAATTCATTCAGGCCACCAACCGCGGCCCCCATCATCACGCCAAGCACAAGCGAAAGTCCCAGCACTATGGACGTGCGCGGGGTTGCCGCGGACTGCGGCAGCGTCGCCTCCGAGATGACGCGGATCTTGCCAACCGGGAAGGATTGCTGCTGGGAGGCTTCTTCGTAGCGGCCAAGGAACGTCTGATAGAGCGTCGAGAGCGCCGTCGCCTTCTGCTCGAATTCGCGCAGCTTGACCTGCGACTGGTTGTCGATGGAACTCTTGCCCGCCGCTAACGCGACATTTGCGCGGAGCGCCGTCTCGCGCGCGAGAGCAACTTCGTATTCGTTGCGGTAGCTTTCGGTCAACTGCTTCAGCTCGCCGAAAATCTGCGCTGATATGTCGGCCTTTTCCTTGGCAAGTGCGACCGCCTGGGGATGCTCAGCCCCGAAATTGGCTTCGATATCCTGCTGCCGCTTGGCGACAGTGAGATAGCGGGTCTTGAGCGTTGAAATGATCGAGTTGCTTGGCTGGTCGGCGGATATGGCGGCATCCCTGAATGCGTTGTCCGAACCGCTTTCGACGATCGACTTGTATTGCTGGTAGCGGGCGCTGGCGCGGGCGGTATCGGCCTGCGCCTCAATGAGCTGGCCATTGAGGTCCGACAGTTGCTTGTCGCTGATCAACTGGCCGTCGTCGACGGCCAATCCGTGTTCGGCCCTGAACTTCTCGACGGCGAGCGACGCTGCCTGGGAACTTTCACGAAGCTCCGTCAGCCGGCCTTGCAGCCAGACCGCCGCGCGCTCGGTCGCATCGAAGCTCGCATCGAGCTGATCCGCGAGGTAGGCGTCCGCGTAGGCTTTGGTGATCGCGGTCGCAAGTGCGGGATCCGTCGCTTGATAAGCGATGGAGATCACATAGCTTCGGCCGATGCGCTCGGCCTGCACTTCGTTTTGCAGTTTGAGGATCGCGTAATCGCGGCGTGACGAGGCAATCATCGCGTCACGCGTCGCCGGATCAAGCTGGGTGACGTCGGTGGTGCCCACGGCGGGGCTGGGACGGAAGTACCGGATCACGCCGCGTACAAAGCCGGCCGCCTTCGAAACGGCCGATGTGGGAGGATACAAGAAAGCGTCGTTCTGATCGAGCTTCTGCTTGTCGACGACCACCGCCGCCAACCTCGCCGAGTGAAGAATTTCGATCTGGCTCAGAATGGCGGAATCGGTCTGCATGCTGACCGACGCCGCCGACACCTCGTCAACGACCTTATTCAATCCTTCGTCGATAAGCACGCGGCTGGTCGCCATGTAGGTGGGAGGCGTGGTCTGCAAATAGAGCACGCCCAGAAAAAGACCGATGGCAGCGCATGCCGCAACCACCTTTGCCTGCCTTGCTGCCATGCTGAGCAAGCGCTCGACATCGATGAAGTCGTCGGCGCTGACTGCATCCGAACTCGGCAATGGTTTCCTCTTGTCGAGAGGAAAATTGGCATAATTCATCTTCGGTCCAATTCTACTTTGCATCTAGAGCGGCGGTCCCTCAAGTCGACCTGTGCCGCCGCTCTATCTCTTGTTTGAGCATCGGATTTCCCAAAACCGCCTCTACTTTTGGGTCCGATGCTCTCGTTTGCAGGCGCTGAAGCAAGATCGGGAGCATCAGCACATATACGACGCAAGCTTCATGCCAGACAACGCGAAACCCGGGCCGCCAAGCGCATCGGCATGTCTTGCGTCACCGTCCATATGCTAATGCTCCCAAAAAATGAGCATTATGCGGCTTCCACCCGGCGCTCATGCGACCGGACAAACTCCTCAAGCATCTCGAAGATTGGCCCCTTCATGTCGTCACGCGCCAGCGCGAAGGCGATATTGGCTTGGATGAACCCTTCCTTCGAGCCGCAGTCGAACATCCGGCCGTTGAAGGGCTGGGCAAAGAAAGCCTGGCTCTGCGCAAGGCGAACCATGGCGTCGGTCAGCTGGATTTCGTTGCCGGCGCCGCGCTGCTGATTGCCGAGCAACGCGAATATCTCAGGCTGCAGGATGTAGCGGCCGTTGATGTAGTAATTCGACGGCGCATTGGCTGGAGCCGGCTTTTCGACCATGGCGGTGACCTCGAAGCCCGAGCCGACATCGGCGCCGCAGCCGACAATGCCGTATTTGCTGGTCTCGGTCGGATCGCAGCGCTCGACGGCGATGACGTTTCCGCCGGTCTGTGCATAGAGGTCGGCAATTTCAGCGAGACATCCACGCCCGCCGAAGGACACCATGTCCGGCAACAGCAATGCGAAAGGTTCATCGCCGATGACTTCCCGGGCGCACCATACCGCATGGCCGAGACCTTGCGGCGACTGCTGCCGGATGAAGCTCGTCGCACCAGCCACGGGAAGCAGGCTTTCGAGCGCCTGAAGCTGCGCCGTCTTGCCGGTCTGCTCCAAAGTCCCGATCAATTCTGGATGCAGGTCGAAATAATCCTCTATGACTGCCTTGTTGCGGCCCGTCACGAAGACAATGTGCTCGATGCCGGCTTCGAACGCCTCGTCCACCGCATATTGCACGACAGGCCTGTCGACGACCGGCAGCATTTCCTTCGGCATCGACTTGGTCGCCGGCAGGAATCGCGTTCCAAGCCCCGCTACCGGTATGACTGCCTTCCTGACTTTTTTCATTGGATATTCCTTCTGAGGAGATCGACTTCAACCTGTCGCAGGCCGCGAAAACTGTTTTCACCTGCCTGCACCTTTCACCTCCCCCGCACCCACGGCAAATTGTGCCGCCACCCTTCGCAGCCGAACGGCGATCGGCATGCTCATATGCCGAACGGCCGCCGGATCGCTGAGCGCCGTCCACACCGCCTTGAGCGGGGACCGCGCCTTGATGTGCTGGACTAGCGACAGGAACGACGCCGCCTTGCGCAGGCTGCGTGTGCGCCTTGCGAAAGCGGCCTCGGCCTTGGCGTCCATCGAATGGGTTCTGGCGAAGGCGAGATCGGCCTTGCGCATCGCCTCGACGTGATGAAGTTCGAGCACGCGGGAAATGGAGCCGGTCCGGATATGGTAGACGTAGCCGGTCGTCGGCTCGACCACACATTTGCCGCCCTTGGCCAGAGCACTGGCCAGCAGGATGTAATCTTCGCCGATGATCAGGCCTTCGTCATAGCGAAGCCCGTTTTCGTTCAGGAAGCGTCGCTGGAAGATCGGCTTGAGATAGCCGAGATTGAACCTGGATTCGAAGACCACATTGCCGGCGATATAGTCCGCTAGCGAGATTTCACTTAAGCCCTCGAGATAGTCGGCCGGGAACATCGTCTCTTCGGCAACGCCGTCCTCGCGAACGACCTGGAGATTGTCGACCGCGATCTCGGCGCCCGCTTTCTCCGCGCGGTCGATCATGGTGCAGATCCGCCCGGGATAGATCGCGTCATCGGAATCGAGGACCGCGACCCACCGGCCGCGGGCAAGCTCAAGGCCGGCATTCCTGGCGCCGCCGGGACCACGGTTCTGTGCAAGGGCGACGACGCGCACGATATCCTCGGGGTAGGATCGCGCCAGATCGAGCGTCCGGTCGCGCGACTGATCGTCGACGACGATCACCTCAACGCTGACATCGCGCTGGGCGATGGCGCTGGCGATCGCCCGCTCGATGGTCAGCTCCGCATTGTAGGCGGCAATGACAAAGGTGACGTCAGGCTGCACGCTTGCCCCCTTCCTGCGGCGATGGCAGGCCGTATTGGCGGATTTCACGCACACCGACGAGACCGCTCACGACGCCGATATGCATGATGCCCCGAAGCACGCTGCGGTTCCTGCGCACGGGATTGATGGCGACCGGTATTGCCAATGCGAAACAGTAGACCGCCTTTGCCGAGGCGAGGCCGACTTGCCTGACCAGCGCGAGGCCACTCGCGTCGCGCCCCAGGAGGTGCCCATGCGTCTGCCCGACGCGGAACCGGCGGCGGCGGAGCCAGTCGAATGCGGCCCTGGCGCGCGGCACCACTTCATCGACCCAGGCTTGCGGCGAAAAGGCGATGCGACCGCCGGCCTTGACCATATGGTCGAAGAATTCGGTGTCCTCGCCGCCGGTCTGGCCACGCGCCAGGCTGAACCGCCGGCCGCGGAGGCTGTCGGCACCCATCCTGAGCAGGACGTTGCAGGTGTAGCCGGTGCGGATCTCGCCGCCCACCCAGACCGGCAGGGTGGAGTGAAAATCGCCGCGGCGCATCCAGGCGGGCGCATCCGGCCGATAGCGCGCCCGCACCGGTCCGAGCACGGCGGCAGCGCCACTCACTTCCGCCGTCGCAACCAGTTCGGCGAGCCATCTGGACGATGCCGTTTCGTCATCGTCGAGGAAGGCGACGAAATCCGCCATGCTGGCGTCGAGGCAGGCGTTGCGGGCGATCGAGATGTTGCGCGCCGGGCAATGACGATAGCTAATCGGCAGCTTCAACGTCTCCGCCAGCGTCGCCACCAGCAACTCGGCCGTCGGCCCGTCATCATTGTCGGCGACGATGACGCGGATGTCGAATCCCGAAGGCACCTCCAGGGCGGCTATGGAGCGAAGCGTGTCGGCAAGCTCCGGCCGCCGAAACGTGCAGACGCAGATGTCGATGCTGCGGTTTTTTTCGGCCACACCCATCACGCTACCCTCCTACTCTGTGATCGCGGTCCAAGCAGTTGCAGCCAGAAGCCAACGGACCAGCCGAAATGCATGACCATCGCCGAAATCCCAGCAAGCGCATTGTCCGGATTGCGCTGGCTGATGGCAGTCCACACGCCATAGCCGAGACAAACCGACGCCCACACCAGAAGCGGCACGACCGCCAACCAATGCACGAAGAAAAAGGCAGAGAGAAGGACAACGGGGAACACCAGAAGCGGCACCATCTGCCGGACCTTCGGTATCATGCGGTGCTTGAGAACGTTCTTTGCGCGGCCGCGGCCATAGCCGAGATACTGGAAATACAGGCCGGCGAGCGACGCGCGCGGGTAATAGATCATTTGCGTCTTGCCGCTCATCCAGATTCGGTAACCGGCCTGACGGAGCCGATAGTCGAACTCCGCATCCTCGTTGTGGCTGAACGTCTCGTCATAGCCGCCCACCGCCTTGAAGGCCGATATCCGCATCAGCGCATGGTGGCCGTGATCGACCCACTCGCCCACTGAGAGATGCCGGTGCTTCGAGCCGCCCGTGCCGAGCTTGGAATTCTGTGCAGCCGCCACCGCTTTCTGCACCGTGCCGCTGCCGCTGGTCAGCATGGAGACGACGACCGAATCGGCGCCGGTGGCCAGCGCCTCCTCGACCAGCCGATCGCAATAGTCGGGGGGATAGCCGCCATGCGCGTCGATGCGAATGAGATATTCAGCCCCCTCGCCGTAACTGGCAACGGCGAGATTGATCGCCGCGCTCTGGAGGCGCTTTTCATTGTGGAGAAGGATGATCCGCGGATCTTTCCCGGCAATCTCCTCGACGATTGCCCTCGTGCCGTCCGTGCTGCCGCCATCGGCAACGACAATCCGGGCACCGAGCCTCTCGGCCGACGGTCGAAGCTCATGAACAAGCGCACCGATGTGAGCCGCTTCGTTCAGGCACGGAATCACGATCAGGCTGGGCGCAAGCTTTTCGGTTGGCATCATCGGCCCATGTCCATCGATAGCCATCCTAAGCCAGTGCCTGGGCAGCATACGGACCCTGCACAACCGTCAACCCGCGAAGCTTTTCGACGAGCGCCCGGCAATCGCTGCGATCATGGCTCCAGGTTCGCGGATTGGGGGCAAGAACACGCGCCCGCAATTTCCCGAAACGATGCTCGTCCATATCCCCCAGGGCGGCTTCGAGTGCCTCCGGCGTGGCTTGAGGCAAAAGCACGCCTATACCCTGCCGGTCGAGGAACCGGCCGGTTTCGGTGTTGGCCATCGAGATCGGCACGGCGCCGAAGCGGCAGCCCTCGTAGAGACGGTTGGGCAGCAGCCATTCGGAATTCAGCCCCTGCTCGAAAAAATCGATGGCCCAGGAGAAATGGACCTCGCGGTAGATCGTGGCCATATCCTCGGGGTTCCGATAGGGCCCGCCAAACGAAAGCCAGGGCTCGGCTTCGACAAAACCGTGAAAATCCGGAAATTCGGAAAGCGCCGGGCGGCCCCTGAGGATGATTTCGAAGCGACCGTCGAGCCGTCGGGAAAATTCGGCCAGAAGCTCCAGGGAGCGGCGGCATCGGAGCGCACCGAACCAGCCGATCCGCCAAGGCGGAGCGACGGGATCATCCGCCACTATGCGATCATCCCGCGCAACCGCGGCAGGCTCGAAATATTTGTTCTCGAGCAGCTCGACCGGCGCGGCAATCTGCCCAAACGGCTTGAAATAATTGGCGATGAACGCCGGCGAACTGGTCACCAGCAGCTTTATATCCCTGGCCAGATAGCGTTCCGCGCCGCGCATCGCCTTGCCCAAAGAGTCGTCGCGAAGCACAAGGCGATGAATATCGAGGCACTCGTAGACGATCGGCACCGTCGCCTGGAACGCCGATCTGGCACGCCGGGCAAGCGCGAGCATTTCCAGATTGCGCGCGATGATGAGGTCCGGTCTTGGCATTGAGCCGAGCTTCGAGCCGATCGAGACCGCCGCCTTTGTGACTGCTGCCAGCCGCTGGGCGAATCGGCCGTCGCGCGTCGCGCCAAGGTCGATCGGGCGCAAGCCTTCGACGTCGGCGACCGGGCTTGCTGTCCGACGGAAGCCCGCCAGTGTGACCTGGGCGCCGCCTGCCTTAAGCATTATGATCCGCCGGCGCACTGCCGGGTCGGAGACGTCGTGTACCAAGTACAAGACATGCAGCATGAAAACTCGACCGCTATTGGCCCGCCCACAAGAATCCTAGTACAGCTCGTGCTGCATCGCAACATTTTTGGTGCAGCGTAGCAAAAATCAACGTTTTTTGTTGCGCTGCAAAATTATTGCCGTAGTTTGATGTTGGCATCGGGCGCGGGTCGGAACATCGGGACCGGCACAAAAATCAGGGACCCTGAATTTGCAAGCCAATGCATTCGACCCGCCAGAGGGCTCTCTCCGCAGATCGGTCGGACGCGGCGCTATCATCACGGCTTTGGCGCAATCGGTGCGGGTTGCGACGCAGATCGTCTCCGTTATCGTCCTGTCGCGACTGCTGTCGCCGCAGGACTTCGGTGTGGTGGCGATGTGCGCGCCGGTACTTGCCTTCATCGCGCTGTTCCAGGACTTCGGGCTGACCCAGGCGACGATCCAGAAAAGCGGCATTAGGCATGAGGAGGTCAACTACCTCTTCTGGGTCAATGTCGCGGTCAGCGCATTGCTCGCTTGCGTGCTTGCCGCCGCGGCACCGCTGGTCGCCGCTTTCTACGGCGAACCGCGGGTGGCAGGTCTGGTGGCAGCACTCGGGTTGCAGATCATAGCCTATGGGCTGGGCGCCCAACATCTGGCGCTGATGACACGCCGCATGCAGTTCGCTCGCCTGGCCTTCATCGACGTCGCAAGTGCCGTCGCCGGCCTCGTCGTATCGATCGCCTGGACTTTCATCGACCGTTCCTACTGGGCGCTTTTTGCCGGCACGCTGACAGCAGCGGTGCTGCCCACGCTTTGCTTCTGGGCAAACTCGCGATGGCGCCCCAGCCTGCCGCGCAAGGTCGACGGCATCAGCGAACTGATCAATTTCGGCGCTGGCATCACCGGGTTCAATTTCACCAATTTCTTTGCCCGCAATCTCGACAACGTGCTGATCGGAAAATATTGGGGCGAAGCGCAGCTCGGGCTTTATGACCGGGCCTACAAGCTGCTTCTGTTCCCCTTGAGCCAGATCACCAATCCGTTGTCGAAGGTCATGGTGCCGGCTCTTTCCAGGCTGAAGGACGAGCCGGACCGCTACCGCAGCGCCTATCTTCGCGTCATGCCGCTGATCTTGCTGGTTGCACTTCCCGGTGTCGCCTTCGCCACTGCCATGTCCGACGTGCTGATACCGTTCGTGCTCGGCGAGCAGTGGCGGCAGAGTTCCAGCATCTTCCTGGCGCTCGGTTTTGCCGGGCTGCTGCAGCCGCTCAACAACCCGGCGGGATGGCTTTTCATCAGCCAGGGCCGCTCGGGCGATTTCATGCGCTGGGGCATCATAGCGGCGGTGACGTCGGTGCTGGCCTTCCTGGCCGGCCTTCCCTATGGCGCGCTGGGCGTGGCGATCGCATATGCGATCAGCGAGTATCTCAAAACACCTTTCCTGTGGCTCTATATCGGCAAGACCGGACCGCTGCGGGCAAGCCACATGCTTCGCGCGGCAACGCCCTTCGTGCTTGGCGCGCATCTGGCGCTTGCCGCGATCTGGTTTGCCAAGCCGCTGCTGCCGCAACAGCACATCGTCGCCATGGCGAGCGCGGTGGCGCTGTCCTACATGATCACCATCGTGACAGCGCTGGCGTTTGCTTCCGGCCGCGAGGCGCTGCGGGAGGGCCTGAAGCTCCTGCCGGCACGGGCGCCTGCGGCAGCACCAAGCGAGGCGAAGTAACTTGCACGGACATCCATACGAGGACCAGGTCTGATCCCATGCACTACCGATCGATCTCTGATATGAACGATGCGATTGTCAGGAACCTTCACCGGTTGCCGCGCGATATCGACCTGGTGGTCGGCGTTCCGCGAAGCGGCATTCTCGCCGCCACGCTGCTCAGCCTGACGGCGAACATCCCGATGACCGATCTGGACAGTTTCCTGGCCGGAAAGATCTATACTTCGGGGGTCACCAAACGCCGCGCCGCGCTCGACCGGCAGGCGTCCGACATGCACAAGGTCCTAGTGATCGACGACAGCGTCAGCGGCGGCGCCGCCATGCGCGACGCACGCAGCCGGATAGAGGCTGCCGGCATCAAGGCGGACTTTACGTTTGCCGCAGTGTTCGGCCTGGTGCCGGAGTACGAGGAAACCGACCTCGTCCTCGAGGTCGTGCCGCATCCAAGGATGTTCCAGTGGAATTTCATGCACCACAAATTCCTCGCGCAATGCTGCGTCGACATTGACGGCGTGCTTTGCCTGGATCCAACCGAAGCAGAAAACGACGACGGCCCCGCTTATGAGAAATTCCTGAGCGAAGCACTGCCTCTGTTTGGCCCGACCCGCAAGATCGGCTGGCTTGTCACCAGCCGGCTCGAGAAGTATCGCGCGCTCACCGAAGCATGGCTGGCAAAGCACGGCATCGAATACGACAAGCTGATCATGCTTGACCTGCCGAGCAAGGCGGAACGGCAACGGCTTGGCGTGCATGGCAGCTTCAAAGCCGATTTCTACCGTAAATCCGACGCCATCCTGTTCATCGAGAGCGAGCACCAGCAGGCGCTCAAGATCGCCAAGCTTTCCGGTAAACCGGTGCTGTGCGTGGAAACGCATCTGCTAAGTTATCCCGACACGTTGTCGCTTCCGGCACTTGGACAGACGGCGCGCAACCTTCCCGGCAGATTGCGGGAGATCAGTTCGCCTGACGGGCGCAAAACGGCGATCAAGACCGTTGCGCGCGCGCTGCTTGGCGAGCGTGGTTACGAGACGCTCAAGAGCCGGGTCAAGCGACCGGCTTAAACTGTGGCTTCGGGACTTAAAACGCGTCGCGTCCGAACGGATTCATGCGACGCGCTTTAAGCTTTGTTTTATGTATGTAGTTATCGCAAAACCGCTGCGCACGTTTGCGCGACATGCATTACATTAGATCGCATTGCGTTTTGGTAGAACCAAAACCGCGCTCTAACTCTTTGTTTTATTGTATTTTTTTCGGACGCCAAACGAAGACGTTTGCCTGCGAGTGCTTTAGGCGGCTTGCCGCGAAGAAGGCTGTCGTGCCGCCCTGTCGAGCATCGAGAAGAAGGTCGCGAACTGACCCGCCGGATCGAGTTCCGGGCGCTCGGAGAATTCACGAGCCGCCGCCGAAAGCCGCCCATATTCCTGGCTGTCGGTCCACAGACGCCTGACCACTGCCACCCAATCGGCCAGTGGGGCGTCGTAATCCAGCACCACGCCACCGGAGCCGACCGCTTCGGGCAGGCCGCCACGACGCGAGCCGACGACGGGAATGCCGCTGCAATGGGCTTCCGACGCCACCCGGCCCCAGGCCTCTTCCCATTTGCTGGGAGCGAGCAGGATTTTCGTGCGGCCGTAGACCGTCTTCATATCGCTGGTCCGGCTCTCCAGCGTGACGTTGCCGAGGGGCGCGATCGTCTGCTCGATCCTGGCCCGATGATCATCGTCAAGCTTCCAGCTTTCGACGAACAGGAATGGGATTTCGGAACAGGCGGCGGCGATGCGCACCGCAAGCTCAAAACCTTTTTCCTCATAGGGGTTGATCAGCGTGACAAACTCCCCTGTCGTCGGCGTGCTGTAGAGCGCGGGATTGATGGTCGGCGGTATGACCGTCGAATCGATGTCGAATTTTGCCTTGTAGGTGCGCGCCGTGAACTCGGAATTGGCGATATAAAGCGCCGAATGCAGCTCGCGCAGATCCCCGCCCAATTCGTGGAACTCGACATTCCTGAGATAGACGACCAGCGGCACACCTTCGGCCTGCAGCGCCTTGCCGATCGGAACCGACTTGTGGCATTGGACCACGGCAACATCCGGCCTCAGCTTTTCGACCGCAAAACCCGCCGCCTCCCAGGGAAACCAGGCCCGCACGACTGGATAGCCCGGATAGCTGTCGATGACCGCGCGCTGCCTCAAAAGCTTCATCTTGGCGCGCGCCTTGTAGCCAAAGACACCCTGGCCGAACAGGGCGGCGAGCACCGAAGCCTGATGCCCGTGCTCGAGCAACTGCTGGGCGAGATGATGGGTGCTGGACTGGACACCGCCACTGAACTGGGGCGTGTAACCGTTGCCGCCTGCAAACAGCACTTTCATGGTTTCGGCTCCTTGTCGCATTCTCAAGTTTACGGGCGATGGCGCATGGTTTGCGACCCGCCTCAGGCATCCTGTTGCATCTCTAAATTGGCGAACGGATTGGTGCATGGCTGCCATCCGGTGAACCGGATCGGATCGGTTGGCGAACTGCGCCGGGCGTAGTCAGTCAGCATATGGAACTCGGCAATGACCCAGCGGTCGAAATGCCTCAGATCCTGTTTTTTCTGTTCGGGCAGAAACCGGCGTGCGGCGCCCAATTTCAGCTCCTCAAGCAGAGTGACCGCATCGCCCAGCTTTGTGTTTGGAAATATCCAGGGATTCCGTTTCTGAAATTCCAGGACGAACTGCTGCAAATGTTCGATGCGCATGTTCAGCCTGCCGAAATATCTTTCGAGCGTGACGCGCACCAGGTCCTCGTCCGAAAACGAGGAAACGGCGGCATAGGCGATGCCGGTCGAAGCAACTCCGCCAGCCATGATGGCCAGTGCCGCGCGTCGCGAAACCTTGATCATCCGGCCATATCCTTTCCGGCTATCCGGCTCGCCGCCCGCAAGGAGAGGGCTGCCGCGGTCAGGCTCGGATTGGCGCAGGAACAGCTTGGATATGTGCTCGAGCCGACCACAACCAGATTCCTGAGCCGATGGTGGATCATGTCCTGGTCTACGACCGAATCCGCCGGGCTCAAGCCCATCCTCAACGTGCCCTGGACATGCGACTCGGTCGGCCGGATGCCGCGATCGAAAATTTCTTCGACCGGCAGCGGAGCCAGAAGCGCCGCCAAGTTCTCCTTCGCCTGCGCCATGCCCTTGACGGCATAGTCGGATACTCCCTTGAAACTGACGAAGGCGTTTTCATCCTCGTCGAGAACGACGAGATTTTCCGGGTCGAGCAGGTCTTCGGTGACAATGATGAGAGGAAGCGTCTGACGGACACGTCCCTTCTCGGGGCGCATCCCGTGCTGCCAGCGGTTTTCGAAATAGACCAGCGCCGCCGCATGGCCCGCCCTGTGAGGGCCGTCATAAAGGCCGAAATTCAAGCCGGTGGTGATCGTGCTTCCGTCGAAATTGTCGACACCGTGGAGATAGGCTTCGAAATTCCATCCGTAGGATTCGTGCAGGCCGCGCCCGACGAATTCGCCCGACAGGCCGGACCGCAACATGATTGCCGGGCTCTGGATGGCATTGGCGCCCAGAATGAAAAGATCGCCGCTGACCGAATATTCCTTGCCGCCATGCACGAATGCGACCGAACGGACAGATCCGCCGACATGGTCGAGCCGGCGCACTTCAGCGCCAAGGCAGACCGAAACGTCGGGATGCTCGAAGACGTGCATCAGGCCATTGTTGGCGGTGAATTTCGCGTCGACCGGGCATAACCCGCATCGCAAGTTGGCGCAGCACGAAGACCGCTGCGCGGTCGGCACGCGCGCCCTGGCTGTCGGCACGACAAAATGCTGATCCGGCTGCGCCGCTTTCATCATCTGGTCCGGCGTCGACATGTGATGCGGCGGCTGGGGAAACGGCCTGGAACGCGGCATCACCGCCGCCATGTCGGGGTCGCCTGAAATCGACATGACGTCCTCTGCATCGCAGTAGAACGGCTCAAGCTCGTCATAGCTGATCGGCCAGTCGTTGCCGACGCCGTAGAGGCTTTTCAGCCTGAAGTCATTCGGATGAAAGCGCGGCGTCTGCGCGAACCAGCAATTCGTTCCGCCACCCAATCCGATGGTGTAGTTCCACGGCTTGTCGGAGTTGGTTTTATAGGTGGTCTCGTCCTCAATGTCGGTGTTGACGTTCTGCTCGAGCTGCCATTCATGCGTGTTGTGCCGGCCCCATTCCAGAACCAGAATGCGTGCCTTTCGCTGCTTGGCGAACGCATGCAGGAAGAAGGCCGAACCGAAACCGGAACCGACAGCGACAACATCGAAATGTTCGTTGGCGATCTGTTCCGGCCTGATGCCCAGCACCATCAGATAAGACCCCTTGTTGACACGAGCGCGTTCATCGGCGCCCTCGTGACCGTTCCTGATGTCCGAGCCGGCCTTGCCACCGGCCTTTCCCGCATGATCTCACGCCGCCATCCTGCCGATGCTGTGATATTCGATGCCGTAGCGAGCGATGACCTTGGGGTCGTAGAGATTTCGGCCGTCGAAGATGATCGGCGTGATCAGCGCATCCTTCATCGCGTCGAACGACGGCGCCTGGAAGTTCTTCCACTCGGTGGCGATCATGAGCGCATCGGCGCCACGCAGCGCTGCCTCCTTGGTCCCGCACAAAAGCAGATCCTCGCGCAGTCCGTAGATGGCCTGGCATTCCTGCATCGCCTCGGGATCGTAAGCCTGCACTTTGGCACCGGCCTTCCAGAGCGCTTCCATCAAGACACGCGCCGGCGCCTCGCGCATGTCGTCGGTATTGGGCTTGAAAGCGAGGCCCCACAGCGCAAAGGTCTTGCCCTTCAGATTGCCCTTGAAATAGCGGTTCACCTTGTCGAACAGGACCGACTTCTGTTCGTTGTTGCGGTCCTCGACCGCGCGCAGCAGCTTGGCATCGAATTTGACGCCTTCGGCGGTCTTGATCAGGGCGCGCACGTCCTTGGGGAAGCATGAGCCGCCATAGCCGAGGCCCGGATAGATGAAGTGGTAGCCGATGCGCGGATCGCTGCCGATGCCCTTGCGGACCTCCTCGATGTCGGCGCCGAGTTCCTCGGCCAGGTTGGCCATTTCGTTCATAAAGCTGATCTTGGTCGCCAGCATGCAATTGGCCGCGTATTTGGTGAACTCGGCGCTGCGCACATCCATCACGATCATCTTCTCGTGGTTGCGGTTGAACGGAGCGTAAAGCTCGCGCATCACTGCCTCGGTATCCTCGCTGTCGGTGCCGACGATGATGCGGTCCGGCTTCATGCAGTCGGCCACCGCGGAGCCTTCCTTGAGGAATTCCGGGTTGGAGGCGACGTCGAAACCCAGATCCTCGCGGCCGCGCGCCTTCAGCGTCGCGGCGATCCTGGCCTTTATCTTTTCGCAGGTGCCGACCGGCACGGTCGACTTACCGACGACGATCTTGGGCGCGTCCATCTCCCGGCCGATGGCCTCGGCAACGGCCAGCACATATTTGAGGTCGGCCGAACCATCCTCGCCCGGAGGCGTGCCGACAGCGATCATCTGTATCTGGCCATGCTTGACGGCGGCCGCGGCATCGGTGGTGAACTTGATGCGGCCGGCCGCGTGGTTCTCCTTGACGAGGTTTTCGAGCCCGGGCTCGAAAATCGGGATGAGGCCCTGATTGAGCCGCTCGACCTTTTTCACGTCGATGTCGACGCACACCACCTGGTGTCCGACTTCGGCAAGCACCGCCGCCTGCACGAGACCGACATAGCCAATTCCAAAGACCGTCAAATTCATTTGGTTTCATCCCTGTTCAAGACTTCGGAGCGCTTTCGGTCCGGCCGGTTCAGATTAGTCTTTACCTTATGCTGCATGCCAGCGATTCCGGAAACTGGCATGGCTGGCCGAGCGCCGTGAATGCGACGCGGTCCACTTGCATGGTGAGTTTTCGACCCGGATCCGAAAACGGCCCCAGCCATTCCTTCATCGTGTCGCTGCCCCAGAGGCTGAAGAATATCTTTTGCGCATGAGTGGGCAACTTTGCCGGATCAGTGATCGTGTTCACCAGTTGGCCGTTGACGTACCAGCGCAGCCGGTCCTTCTCCCAGACGAAGGCGTAGTCGTTAAAAGCCTTGTCGGTCCCGCCAGCTACATCCACCAATTTCTCGTTATTGCCCTTGCCGGCTATGTAGGCGTTGACCTGCACCTTGGAGGTGTCCTTGGTCAGCACCTCGAAGTCGATTTCATCCCACGGCTGCTTGTCAGTGGGGCCGATGTAGGTGAAGAAGGCGGCATTGATGCCGGAGCCCGCATCGGTTTTCATCCGCGCCTCATAGGTGCCATAGCCGAAGCGCTGCTTGGTCTGGACCTCGCCGCAGGCAAAGTCGCGATCCTTTAGTTTGCGCTTTTCGAAACCGAGCGTCAGCATGCCGTCGGAAAGCCGGACCTGGCTTTTGGACCAGGTGCAGTTCTGGTGCTTGCCGTTCGTCCAGCCGTCGGCAATGTACCAACGCGCACGATCGAAGCTGGTGAAATCATCGACGAACGATGGCGCAGTCGGGATGTCCTGCGAATGGGAAGGGGTCGGGCCTGCAACCAGGCTGCCGAGTGCGAGCAGCAGAAACGCGCCGCCCGAAGATAGCTGCCTCAGGTTCCCTTGCCTGATCGAGCGCGTGAGCGGCCTGCCGCCGGTTGCTCGGGTGGACGTGCTTTTCGGATCCGCGTTCATACCAAACTCACCTTTGTGCTGCGCCCCCAACCCAAAGTCGATGTTCAAACCATGACGAAACGAGCTGACCTTGACCTTCTGCCAGTACCTTCCTTGTGCTTGCCTTAACTTGCCCAGTGACACCAAACCTCCTGCCTGTGGGCCCATCCAGGGATCTTGAAATTCAACCCGTGCCGGCGGCCGGCTTGGCGAAATCTGCCTTGGCGGTCGAGCTACGCTGGGCGCTTTCGTCAAAGATTGCATCCAGCGAATGACGGAGATCCTTCATCAATTCGTTCTGGCGCGCGAGCGCCGCGATGCGCCGCTCGTAGTTCAGGATCGACTTCGTCAGATCGCTGACCTCGGAGGATCTGCTGGAGGAGGCCGCCCCATTTTCCATCGCCTCCACCAGGAAGGCCGCGTTGGTGGCCTTGGTCCGGTAGCGATTCTCAAGGCCGTTTTTCTCCGCCTCGACCTCCGCTGCGATCTGGTCAAGCAGCTTTGCCAGGCGGTCAAGGCGCGAGATGTCGGTCTGCCTGTCTCGGGCCGGATCCCTTGATCTGAAGCCAAATATCGAGGCCATGCGCTTAGTTTCCTGTCATAGCCGGCCTAAGGCTATCCCTGTGCCCGTCCGGGCCAAAAAAGTCTTGTCGCATCGTCCAGCTCCTCTGACAGGGGACATTTTCGGGCCGATTCAAACAGCCAATCAAAATTGCTGCACCGCAACATACATGCCATCCCCAAAGCGAGTAGGCAACCACCTAGTGCGGCGAACCGGAAATTTGCATCACTTTGAAGCAGGGTAAGGACCTGTTGACATGATCGGCATGGCGCCGGTTGCGGACCAGCTCAAGTCTCGCCGACCGGGCTGGTTGCGGCCATCAGAAAGCGCAGCGGCGGCACAGGCTGCTTCGAGGCAAAGCCGGCGCGGCGAAACAGCGTATCCAGCTTGTCGGCGGCCACGCCGCGAAGGATGGGGATGAGGTTGGATTGGCTGGCCAGGGCGTAGGCCGCGGCCGATGTCAGCCCCTGCTCGTTCTTCACGTCGAGGAAGTTTCGCAACCGATATTTGTCGCGTACCTGCCGTTCGTGCCTTCTGAGCACGGCCTTAGAGCCTTCCGGCAAACTATCGATCGCCAGCAGCGCCAGATCTGCGTCGGCCAGACGCTTGAGGTCCTGCGTCTTGTGCTGGCCGCTCAGCGAGTCCGCGCGAACGATCGCGCCATAGCCGCAGGACCTGATGACCTTGAAGCGCGCCCCGCAAGCAACCGCGCGCGCGTAGAGTTCATAGTCTTCGCCCAGCCGCAGGTTTTCGTCATAGCGCAGTCCATGTCGGTCAAGAAAAGCGCGGCTGATCACCGGTTTGAGGAAACCCAACTCACCTCTTTGCACACGGCGACTGGAGATGTTGCCTTCGATGAAACGCTCGAAATCGAGAAATTCCGGATCGGCCGAAAACCGCGGAGCGGTGATTTTCGAGACGTCGGTCGCCGCATCGTCCCTGATCATCATGATATTGTCCGCAGCGAAATCCCAATCGACGCTGGCGAACAACTCGCGAAATCTGCCCTCGAGAAAAAAATCGTCGGCGTCCAGAATGCTGATGAACGGCGATCTGGAGCTGGCGACCGCGGCGTTGCGGGCGAAGGAGGGACCGCCGTTGACGTCGAGCCGGATGACGGAAAGCCTGCCGCTGCCATCGTCGGCCGCCCGAGCGACTTTCGCGGTGTCGTCGGTGGAGGCGTCATCGACGACGACGACTTCGGCCACCTCCGGCTCGCGCAATGCCGATGCGATGGCAACCGGAATTGTCCGCGCCGCGTTGCGGGCGGCGATGATCACGCAGACCTGGGGTTCTGTCATCAATTCGCCTCTCGACTGCACAGGTAGCTCCGAATTTCTCGCCGCCCCCGGTTTGATGTCCAATGCAGCTCTCGTTCGCACTGACTGTCCGGCTGTTCGAAAATCAGCCGGCGCTTATGCTGCAATTGCGAAGCAAAGCATCGTGAAAATCATTCGCTCCGTCCAGTCTTTCCTTTCGGTGTCGTCATGGCGCAACCGATGGGCGGTGAAATACCCGCGGATAGACGGACTGCTTCGCAAACCGTTCCTGCCTCAGCGCACTCGAATCTCTGATCACCAGGTTGATCGACAGAAAATTAGAGCTGAGTCTGAGGATCCGAGGCTGAATGAAAAATCCGGAGGCCGGTTGCCCAGGATGCTGTCGGGCGAGCAGTCCGCCAGCAATCCGGCGCTTCGTCAAGTCAGTGCAGGCTTCTCCTGGCACTTAACTTCTCGCCATCGGCCGCTTCGGTCGAACTCAGCTTTCGTTCGGCATCTGGACTCTTATCAGCCGACGTCGAGGTGTTTCTGGCAACCATGACGAAAACCAGCAGAAAGTAGCCCAGCTGGATGACAATGGCGCAAGCTATAGCGCGAAACAGCGTTTCGCCCAGCGAAGCGCCGTCGAGATACGACCAGGCGACCACGATCGCCAGAGCGAAAATCATGCCGACAATGAATTTTGGTAGCGACATACCCGACAGCCCGTCAACCTGCTCGGGCAAAATCGATGATCGACCCACCCCGAGCCTCCCTTCGCCATGCGAGCTTGTTGAGCCGCTCGCTTTCTTTGGCCGGTTGCTTCCGGCCTTCTCACGCTGTCCATACTCTGACAGAAACAATTTGCAACTCTATTAAGGTTGCAATAGCGGGCAAGGCCAACCACAAATTATTTTGGATAAGTTCGCGGGATCGACTCTGCCATGTTGCGATGCACACATCGGCCTCACGACCAATCACCCCAGTATGGACTCACTTCAGTAAGAGCCGAAAAATTAATCAGTATTTTACTTTAAACCCTCTCTATACTTTACGAAACTCAAGCACGATAACGCTCAAGAACCCGTCACAAAGAGCGATTTGCCCAAGATCAGCCCCAAAAACGCACTAGATTTTTCATGGTTGCCCATAATCTGTCACGAACGCGCCATAAAGGCCAAAATTTGTGCAGGATCGGTTTATTATTTAGTCAATTCATGACGTGATTATTTCAGGCGCTCAAGAAATTGTGTGTTGCGACGCAACATTTTTTTGATATCGTGCGGCAAACCATCCGTTCAACGTATGGAGTTTATGCATGAGGGACGTAGCCAAGCCGGCCGACGCGGATTTTTCGCAGGTCGGTATCGATTTTCCACCGATCGGCGGCCTGCTCAAACGCAGCTTCGATATCGCCGGTTCACTGATTGGCCTAGTTGCTCTCAGTCCGTTGTTTGTGATGGTCGCGCTGCTTGTCAAGTTCTCCGACGGCGGACCGATTTTCTACGGTCACAGCCGGATCGGTCGCGGAGGACGGATTTTCCCGTGCCTCAAGTTTCGCACCATGGTTCAGAATGGCGAACAGGTGCTGGCTGCATATCTTGCCGCCAACCCGGACGCCAAAGCCGAATGGATAGCGACCCGCAAGCTCAAGAACGATCCGCGCGTCACGCGCGTCGGGGCCGTGCTGAGGAAGCTCAGCCTCGATGAACTGCCGCAGATCATCAACATCCTTCAGGGTGACATGAGCCTTGTCGGTCCTCGCCCCGTCGTACGCGACGAACTCGAGATTTATGGCAGTTCGGCCGTCTATTACCTGAAATCGCGCCCCGGCCTGACCGGGCTTTGGCAGGTCAGCGGCCGCAACGACGTTTCCTATGACAGCCGCGTCGCATTCGATCGCCACTATGTCGAGAACTGGTCGCTGTTCGAGGACATTCGCATCATCGTCAAGACCGTGCCTGCCGTCTGGATGTCGCGGGGCTGCTACTGACCGGCTGGGAGCCGGCTCTGTGTGGAAGAGTGACTGTCCAGACGCCAAGCATTCTGCAGCAAGTTTCATCGGGCGGGGCTAAAGCGGATCGGAAAACGTCAGTTGAAAACAGATATCTTCGAAATCTCCTGCGCCGGCACCGTCAGCAATCCCATACGGCGGATGCGGCTTGTAGCCACTTGCCTCGCGCTGGCACTCACCGTTCCCCAACTCGCCGCCGCCGATGAGTATCGCCTTGGATCGCAGGACAAGCTGACCATCCGCGTGGCCGAATGGCAGACCGTTGAAGGCACGTTCCGCGACTGGACGGCCGTCAACGGAGAGTACACAGTCGGCCCGGCCGGAACATTGTCCGTGCCGTTCGTCGGCGAAATGCCGGCATCCGGCAAGACCACATCCGAGATCGCGGCAGCGATCGGCCAGGCGCTCCAGCGCAAGCTCGCCCTGGCGGACCGACCGGAAGCCTCCGTCGAAATGGCGGAGTACAGGCCATTCTACATTTCCGGGGAGGTCCAGACGCCTGGCCAGTATCCCTACGTGCCTGGTCTGACCGTCCTGAGGGCGATGAGCATCGCCGGCGGTGTCCGGCGGGCCCCCGAAGGACAGCGGTACGATCGCGACATGATCAATGCCAAGGGCGATTTTGACGTTCTCGAAGACCAACGGGTCCGGCTGATCGTCAGGCGCGCGCGCATCGAAGCGGAAATGGCGGACAAGTCGACATTCAACGTGCCGAAGGAGGTGGCCGACGATCCGAAGGTGGCAAGCGTCGTTGCGGACGAGATGGCGATCCTGACGGCCGATCAAAAGAAGCTCAAACTGCGCCTTCAGGCGCTCGACGATTTGAAGAAGCTGCTGCAGAGCGAGATCGATTCGCTGCAGAAAAAGATCGTCAACCAGCAGCGGCAGGTCGACCTGGCAAAGGAACAGCTCAGCGGCATCGGCTCGCTGGCGCAGAAAGGCCTTGTCGTCAACACGCGGGTTCTGACTTCGCAACAAACGATCGCCGACCTGGAAGGCCAGATCCTAGATTACGACACGGCCATCCTTACCGCCAAGCAGTCGATCAGCAAGGCCAATCAGGATGCCATCGACCTGGAAAACACTCAGAATGCGAGCCTCGCCGCCGACCGGCAACAGGTAGAAGCCGATCTCAGTGCGACGATGCTCAAGATGAACATGCAAACCGGCCTGATGGCCGAAGCCATGTCGGGGAACCCGGCGTTACAACGCTATCGCGACGGCGAAGAGCCAACCATGTCCTTTGCCCTGGTTCGGGTGGTCGACGGCAAGACCAGCGAAATTGCCGCCAGTGAAGACACGCCCGTGCTGCCCGGGGACGTGATCAAGGTGAAGCTGGCGCCAATGGCCAGCCAATAGAACTCGAGCGATCGAATACCCCAACGTCAGCTGACTCTCAAAGGGAGCGTCATGCCGAGGTCGTCCGCATAGATGCACGCTTCTCGGCGAGAAGTGCCTATCGGTGGGGGAAGCGTAGTGAATATCTATCGTGCTAGAAGGTATATTAAAGGCACGATCATCACATTCATTTGGGCAGTGAGAGGTATCGAAATATCCGATCGAGTTTCGGTACCTGGCGTCTCGCCACATATAGCAGGAAATGGCAATTTTAGATTTGGCTCTCGCGTTTCGTTTCGAGGGCTTGGGTCACGTTCCTGGTTTCATGCCTGCCGGAACGCAAGCGTGTCAATTGGCTCTAGATCTTTTATAAACAGCGGAGTTACGATCGACGCATCTGTCGCAGTAAGCATCGGAAAAGGATGCCTCATTGGCGATTCGGTGGTAATCCAAGACTCTAACTATCATGAGGTCGAAGAGGGTGCCGGTGTTAAAGCGAAAGCTGTCCTGATTGGGGATAATGTTTGGATTGGCCGAAATCCAATAATCCTGCCTGGGGTCGAAATCGGGGATCATAGCGTATTGGAGCCGGCTCTGTGGTCACCAAAAGTGCACCCCCACGAAGCCTGGTTGCAGGAAATCCCGCCCGAATAATTCGCGAAATTGTGGCGCCCAAGACTACATTCGTTTTTGACGGTAATTTTAACGAACGAAATCAAGGTGACATTCGGCGCTTTCCTTAGCCCTTTGCGGCTTCTGGTTCCGCGAGGCTCGCCGCCGTCCACCGAGGACGGGCGACAGGCACCTTCACCAGTTTGAAGTAGCTGTAATACAGGAGGAAGGAGCCCATGATGTAGGGGTTGAGGGTCTCGACCTCGACGAAGGACCGGATGAACAGAAGCATCATCACGCCGGCAAGAATCACAGACTCGGCCTGCCACGTCCTGAATATCAACGCCGATATGTGGCCCCACAGCGTGCGCACGATGATCAGCGAAATCAGCGTCGCCCCGACATAGCCAAGCTCGACGAGCGCTTCTATGTAGGTGTTGTGGAAGTGGAAGCCGCTTCGGGTCGTGATGTAGAATTCGTTCCAAAGCCGTTCGGCCTCGGCGAAGCCCTGCACCCAATAGGCCGCGTAGCCGACGCCGAGGATGGGCGCTTGCTGCGCCGCACCCCAGCCCTGCTCCCAGAGATAGGTCCGTCCGGTGAGCGTGGAATCTTTTCCGAAGACGCCAAGGACGAAATCCAGAAGCCCCGCAAAGGCAATCGCGGTGACCGCGACCAGCCCGCATGCGCCGACCAGGAAAATCACCCGTCGGTAGCGGAGCGAAAGCTTCTTCGCCATGGCAAGCAGAGCGACCAGAGCGAGAACTGCCGGTATCGAAGCCATCGAGGTGGCTGAATGCGAAATGACCAGCAGATAGGCCGACAGGACGAGGACAGGCGCCGTCAAGAAAAGGCTGATCCGGCCGCGCCTGAGAAAGGTCAGGAAGACAACGCAAAAATAGATGCCAAGGGAGGCGACAAAGCCGATCTGGTTCTTGGAGCCGAATGCGCCGACGAAATTATACGTCCCGTCGAGGACATCATAGGAATAACCCCCGACCATAAGCGAGTAGAGCAGGACGAGAAAGATCCCGATCAGTGAGCCTATTGTCAACGTCCGAACGCTGACGGTGTGCGCGGCGATGTAGGCGCAGGCGATATGGGAGCAATACTGGATCGCCGTCCTCAACGTGATGCCGGGAGCGTCCGACCAGAACACCGAGAGGCAGACGTAGATTGCAAACGCCAGTGGCAGCCACGCGCTGGAGGCATGTCGCAACAGCCGCCGGTAATCTACCATGATCAGGGGAAGCCAGACCGCATAATAGGCCAGGATCAGGATCTGGCCGAAAAGGGAGGAGTAGGAGAACGCCCAAATGGAGATGGCAACAGCAAATGTGCCATAGACCGTGCTCTTCTCCGGGTCGACCAACAGAGATTTTGGAATCTTCATCTCGCTAGCGAATTCCCGTCCATGCAGTTCAATGCCGATTCGCCGCCGCGCCAGGCGTGAACGCTTCCATTGTGCAGTGCAATATAACCCATCCCCTGCAGCCTGTCACCCAAATGAGGCAAAAACAGCCACAAGGCCACCCCGGGAAGGCGGTAAAAGGCCACGACAGGCCGTGTGGCAAGAACCGAGCATCCAGGCCGGCTTCTGGCTCCAAAGATTGTGAGCGCCTCGGCATCACGGTCAAGAGCCATCGCCGCCGAATTCATGAGAAGCTCGGCATCACCACCGCGGAACTGTTTTCGCAGTTCTTTCAGCACCGGACCGAAAAATAGCAGCCGGCATTCCTTGCATCGTTGCAATGAATGAGGCCCTCCGCGTACGCTATGTCGGGGCAACCAGACGATGGCCACGGGGATAATTGGCAGAGGCTGGTCGTCCCGATCTGCTGGGCTGGAGCAAACGGATGGACAAACCTCGAATCTTCCTGGGCTCGTCGGGGAAGCAGAAAAAACTGCTGCAGGCGCTGACACGCGGTCTTGAAGACATCGCGTATGTGGAACCCTGGACGACATCCTTCAATCCCGGGACAACCACACTGGAGCGCCTCCTTGAGCTTACGCGTGAAGTCGACTTCGCTGCTTTTGTGTTCGCCCAGGACGACTGGACGAGTGCAAGCCTGCCGGCATCACCTGCTCCTGTATCCGCTCAAGCTTCTCCGCGAGACAATGTGGTCTTCGAAGCCGGCCTTTTCGGCGGTGTCCTCGGAATGCGCCGAACGTTTATCCTCCATGCCAACGGCTCCAAGCTTCCAAGCGATCTCCTCGGCCTGACGTCCGTGAGGTACGGCGAAGCGACAACCGCCGCCGAGATGAGAGCGGTCAACCAAAAGCTGCGAAAAGCGATCGAAAATGAGGGCCGCGCCGCCCGAATAGAGGGTCTTTGGTGGCAGTTTTCCCTGTCGGAGCGGACCGTGAAGGAACCTTCCGCGGTGAGCCTCCTGCGTATCTCGCGAGACCGCGATGGTGCGCTGGAGCTAGCCGGCCGCTCATGGCAAGAGAATGGCAGTCTGTCCGCGAGATACTGGAGCGAAGCAGTAAAGGAGAGAAAGGAGCCTGCCGGCATCTTTTACTTTTGGAATGGAGAACGGCCCTTGGACGCGAACGCGTCGCAGTTGTACGGGACAGGAGAGATCCGGCTGGAGTCAGCCGATCGCGCGTCCGGGTACTTCACCACACGAGCCGACACACAGCCAAAACTGAACGCCCGCACCTCCGGTGTCTATCTGCGCGCCGAGCCGGAGGACTTGAGCATCCTGGACGGGCGCGACAACCAGCGACGAGTAGAGCTGATCGCAGAGCGGCTGAACCATTGGAAATCGATCAAGAACGTCTGAACCCGGTGCGCGCGGCGTAACTCCAGCTAGCCCGACGCTCTAGCCCTGGCGCGGCTTTTCCTACCGCCTCGTGGCCCACCATGAACCTGTTCGGAGCTCCAGCCTCTGGCTTGAACTTCTCCGCCATTGACTTCACATTCGCCGCCGATTGGGAGGAAGAGCACATGCCGATGAGTTTTGCGGGACGGTTTGCCGGGCGGTCGGCCGTGATCACTGGTGGCGCGTCCGGAATCGGCCTGGCTGTCGCGCTAAGAATCGCTGAAGAGGGCGGGCGCGTTTGCGTCTGGGATCGCGACCCCACCCAGATCGAGCAGGCCAAGGCTGTCATTGCCGATTTGCATAGCGTGACTGTCGACGTCGCCGATGCCGTGGCGGTCGAACAGGCCGCCCGGCAGACGATCGATGCCCTTGGCGCGGTCGATATCCTGGTCACCAGTGCGGCCATCACCGGACCGAACATGACGACTTGGGACTATTCGGTGGAGGATTGGCACCGGGTCATCGACATCAACGTCAACGGCGTCTTCTACTGCAACAAGGCGCTGGTTCCGCACATGCTCGAGCGCAATTACGGCAGGATCGTCAACATCGCTTCGATCGCCGGCAAAGAGGGAAACCCGAATGCCTCTGCCTACAGCACCTCCAAGGCGGCGGTGATCGGCCTGACCAAGTCTCTGGGCAAGGAACTGGCCAAGACCAAGGTGACGGTGAACTGTGTCACGCCGGCGGCGGTGCGCACCGCGATTTTCCAGCAGATGAGCCAGCAGCACATCGATTTCATGCTGTCGAAGATACCGATGGCGCGGTTTGGCGAGGTCGAGGAGGTGGCGGCGCTGATCTCGTGGATCGCTTCCGAGGAATGCTCCTTCACCACGGCCGCCGTTTTCGACGTTTCCGGCGGCCGGGCCACCTATTGAAGCAAGTCGGGCGATCTACCGCCAAGGCCGCCAGACTGGAGTTCCCGTCGCTTGCTTAGGGTCGAACCTCGACTGTCCGACGAAGACCTGCTCGACCGCTTCCAGTGCGCGGCCTTCGGCTATTTTCTGGAAACCGTGAACCCGGAGAACGGGCTGGTTGCCGACACCTCGCGGCCAAATTGGCCGGCAAGCATCGCGGTCGTCGGCTTCGCCCTGTCCTGCTATCCGGTCGGGGTCGAGCGTGGCTGGATGACTCGAGATGCAGCCGTAAAGCTGACGCTTGCTGCACTGCGCTTCTTCTGGAACAGCCGGCAAGGCAATGGCGACGACGTCACCGGCCACAAGGGTTTCTATTACCATTTCCTCGACATCCGGACCGGCCTGCGCACCTGGCGATGCGAATTGTCGATGGTTGACACTGCGCTTTTGATGGCTGGCGTGCTCGTGGCTGGCGCCTATTTCACGGGCGACAATGACGAAGAAACCGAAATCCGCGAACTGGCGGAAGTCCTCTACCGGCGGGTCGACTGGCGATGGGCGCAAGGCAGCAATTCGACCTTGCGACAGGGCTGGAAGCCGAAGAGCGGCTTTCTGCGTTATGGCTGGGAAGGCTACAACGAAGCGACCATGCTCTACGTTCTGGCAATGGCTTCCCCGGACAAGCCAGCCTCGGACGACAGTTATGCCGGCTGGACGGCGACATATCGATGGGAAAACATCTACGGCTACGACGTGCTCTATGGCGGTCCGCTGTTCATGCACCAGTTCTCGCATGCCTGGATCGACTTCGACGGCATCCGGGATGCGTTCATGCAGGAGAAGAACTCGGACTATTTCGAAAACAGCCGCCGCGCGACCTACCTTCATCGGGATTATGCGCGGCACAACCCCTCTGGCTATGACGGCTATGGCGAAGGACTTTGGGGCCTTTCGGCGGGTGACGGACCCGGCAACTTCCGCGCGAAGATCGAGCGGCGACCGCGCAAATTTTCCGGCTACGCGGCGCGCGGCGCACCGTTCGGCCCCGACGACGGAACGATAGCGCCGTGGTCGTATCTCGCATCGCTGCCCTTCGCGCCGGAAATCTGCCTGCCGGCGCTGCGCCACCTGAGAGAACGCCACCCTGAGGTGGTCGACAGTTTCAGGGTGCCGAGCGGTTTCAACCCGACGCTGGCGAACCGGCGGAAGTTCGGGCCGAGCGGCTGGATATCGGATGCGCATTACGGACTGGACCAGGGTATCGTCGTGCTGATGATCGAAAACCACCGCTCGCGCCTGATCTGGGACCTGATGCGGTCGAGCCCGCATATGCGTCGCGGCCTGTGCAAGGCCGGGTTCAGCGGCGGCTGGCTATCGCAGCCGGCGAACCCTAAGGACCGTGCTGAATGACGGCTACCGCCCAGCTGTCGCTGTCGTGTCGGACACTAAGATGTTCGCCCTTCCCAGCAACTCGCGCTTGCTGGGAAAGGAGTCACTGGCCTGCTCGCATGTTCGATTTCATTTGGCCCGACAAGTCACCGGAATGATTAGCCGGCGAACGTGTAGGCGGTCTTCACCGTGGTGTAGAACTCCGCCGCGTAGCGGCCCTGCTCGCGCGGGCCGTAGCTCGATCCCTTGCGGCCGCCGAAAGGCACATGGAAATCGACGCCCGCCGTCGGCAGATTGACCATCACCATGCCGGCCTCCGAGTTGCGCTTGAAATGCGTGGCGTGCTTGAGGCTCGACGTGCAGATGCCCGAGGTCAGCCCGAACGGCGTGTCGTTGGCCACCGCCAGCGCCTCGTCATAGTCCTTGACGCGGATGACGTTGGCCACGGGCCCGAAGATCTCCTCGCGCGAGATGCGCATGGCGTTGGTGGCTTGCGTAAACAGCGCCGGTTGCAGGTAGAAGCCGCGGGTTTCGCGATCGAGCCGCTCGCCACCGAAGGCCAGATCGGCGCCTTCCTGGCGGCCGATGGCGATATAGTCTTCGTCCTGTTTCAACTGGCTCTGGTCGACCACCGGTCCGATCTGGGTTTTGGCATCGAGAGCGTCGCCGACGGCCAGCTTGCCCAGGCGATCTTTCATCGCATCGACGAAGCGGTCATGGATGCCGTCCGTCACCACCAGGCGGGACGATGCCGTGCAGCGCTGGCCGGTCGAGAAGTATGCGCCATTGATCGCGCAGTCGACGGCGACCGCAAGATCTGCATCGTCGAGCACGACAAGCGGGTTCTTGCCGCCCATTTCGAGCTGGAACTTGCGCATGTGCTCTACGCTGGCGGCAGCCACGCGCTTGCCGGTGCCGACCGAGCCGGTGAAGGTGATGGCATTGAGGTCAGGGCTGTCGAGCATGGCCTGGCCGACCACCGAACCCTTGCCCATGACGAGATTGAGCACGCCCTTCGGCAGGCCGGCGCGGTGCAGGATGTCGACAATGGTCCAGGCGCTCTCCGGAACCAACTCGGCCGGTTTGAAGACGATGGTGTTGCCGTACGCCAAGGCAGGAGCGATTTTCCACGCCGGAATCGCGATCGGGAAATTCCACGGCGTGATGATGCCGACGACGCCGACCGCCTCCCGCGTGATTTCGACACCGACGCCGGGCCGCACGCTTGGAACCAGCTCGCCAGACAGGCGCAGCGTCTCACCAGCAAAGAAATCGAAGATCTGGGCGGCCCGCACGGTCTCGCCAATGCCCTCGATCAGCGTCTTGCCTTCTTCGCGCGCCAACGCCCGGCCGATTTCATCTTTACGCGCGGTGATCTCGTCCGACGCCTTCCTCAGCACCGCATGGCGTGCCAGCAGGCCCGATCGGGACCAAGCCGGAAATGCCGCTTTCGCCGCCGCGATGGCCTGCCGGGCCTGCTCGGCGTCCCCCGACGCATATTCGCCGACCACATCGTCGAGATTGGACGGGTTGATGTTGCGGGAGCCGGCGTCGCCCACCCACTCGCCATCGATGAGGTTCTTTCGAAACGGGGTCATGTCGCTGTCTTCCTTGTCGTCCTTCGATTGCCGTCTATCTGGACCACCGGCCGCCACACCGCAAGGCCGCCGGCGGCAAAGTTCTCTTGCTCGACAGGCATGTGCTAGGTGTCGAGGCGGTAAAAGTTGATTCTAGTGTTGTGCGACGCGGATCGCACCGGGAGGAACCGCCATGTCCGACAGCGTGTTGCCGCTGGTGATCAGCGCGCCCGAGCCGCGCACGCTCGACCTGATTTTCACGCCCGAGGCACTGGCGAGATTCTGCGCCAAATATCGTATCGTCGAAACGTCGCCAGAAGGCGTAGCGGCCCTGCCGGCCGACGTGCTCGCCGAGGCGCGCTACATCGTCGGCCAGCCGCCGATCGCGCCGGAGACGCTCGACAAGATGCGAACACTGCGCTGCGTCTTCAATGTCGAGAGCAACCTCATCAACAACATGCCGTATGAGACGCTGTTTTCCCGCGGCATCCATGTTGTTACCACCGGCCTGGTCTTTGCCGAGCCAGTGGCCGAGCTCGGCCTTGCCATGGCGCTCAATCTCGCCCGCGACATCGTCGACGCTGACCTCGCGTTTCGTGAGGGCAAGGAGCTGTGGGGCGGCGACGGCAACCGGACGGCGCGGCTTCTGTCCGGCGCGGATGTCGGTATCATCGGCTTCGGCGATCTCGGCCGCGCGCTCAACCGGCTGCTGTCGGGCTTTCGCACGCGGACCAAGGTCTTCGATCCGTGGCTGCCGCCGTCGATCCTCATCGAGAACGGCGTCGAGCCGGCTACGCTCGACACGGTTCTGTGGACTAGCGATTTCGTCTTCGTCGTCGCTTCGGTGACCAGTGAAAACCAAGGGTTTCTCGGCGCTGACGCCTTTGCCAGAATGCGCACTGGAGCCGCGTTCATCCTGCTCAGCCGTGCCGGTGTGGTCGATTTTCCGGCGCTGATGGACGCCGTTCGCAGCGGCCACATCGTCGCCGCCAGCGACGTGTTTCCGGAAGAGCCGCTGGCGCAGGATCATCCCGTGCGCACGCTGCCCGGCTTCCTGCGTTCCGCCCACCGGGCCGGCGCGCTCGACATCGCTTTCAAGCGCATGGGCGACATGGTGCTGGAGGACATGGACCTGATCGACCGCGGCCTGCCGCCGATGCGTTCGAAGCGGGCCGAACGCGAGACCGTTTCGCGGATGCGTTCGAAGCCAGTCGACAAGAACTGAGCCGCAAGCCAGCGCCTGCATCGGTTCTCAGATGGCGAACGACCAAAACAGGCAGGCCAGCGTCGCAGCGGCGAAGACGACGAAGAACAGGCTTCTCAGCAGGATATTGCGGCGCAACTCGTTCATGAAGAGATGGCATCCGACGACTGCTCCGACAAACAGGAAGCGCCAGTTCAGCAGCGCCGGCAAGATGTTGCCCCGATCGAAAGCCCATCTGGCAGCGAGACAGCCAATGATGGCCGCGAACAACACGATGACTGTCCAGAAGATCGCATCCGCGGCGTTCGTCAGGACGACGCTGGCGGCTCTGATCGGCAGGATCATCATGAGCAGCGCGCTGAAGAAGTAGACTGATGCAAGCGGGATAAACGTTCCGGCATCGGCGACGTCGTCGAGGCGTTTTGCGCCGATCGCACCATAGGGATAGCCATGCCTGGCCACTGCCAGGCTGAGCGCCATCAGCAAAGCCGTCAATATGGCGACCAATGCGAATGAAGTGAGGGCTTTGCTCATAAGGGTCCTGTTCGGAACGAATCGAATAAGGACGTTGGTAGCCCATGGTTTGTAAATTGCTGGTAAGCGTCGAGGCTCGGCGTGACAGAGTTTCTCGACGCCCTCACTCCGCCGCTTGAAGGCGTCGCGCCTCGATGATGGTCCTGATCTCGGCGCGGCAAGAGCCGCAGTTGGTGCCGGCATGCAGGGTGGCGCCGATCGCCTCGACGCTGGTGCAGCCGCCGCGTACCGCCTCCGCGATCTGGTTGGCGCCGACCCCGAAACAGGAGCAGACGACGGCGCCACGATCGACGGTATTGCCGCCCGGCCGCCCGGCTACGATCGCCAGCCGCCCGCGCCGATCGGCATGGTCCGCACTCAACTGCTCCACCGCCCAGCTGCGCGACACCGCGACCGGCTTGGGCGCAAGATAGAGCGCGCCAGCCAGCCGGCTGCCGGCGAAGCGGGCAAAGCGATAGCGCCCGCCGGCGACATCATGATAGGCGAGCGTCTCGCCTTGCGCGTCCGCGCCAAAAAGCGAAGCTGCGAAAGCCGACCAATCCCGGCCAGCTTTCAGTGCAAGCTCGAGGCGCCAGCCAGCGGCGCAACGGGCGAGGCTCCAATAGTCGGCGTCGATCGAGCCCGGCCGTTCGGCAAGCACGGCGAAGCCGAAGGCGGCGGCAGCAAAGCGTTCCACGCGGGCGGCAACATTCTTCGAGGCCGGCTGGCCTGAAATCGCATCGGTGATGGGCGCCACCAGTGCATCCACGCGAGCACGCGCTGAGAACTGGTCCGTCCAGTGCATCGGCACGAAGACTGATCCCGGCCGCTGCCGCGCTGTCACCAGCGCGCGAACCAGCACCTCGCCGTGCACAGTCGAGACGCGCACGATGTCGGCATCGCCGATGGCGAGGTGCTGCGCATCCAGCGGATGGATTTCGGCGAAGGGCTCGGCCATGTGCTGCGACAGCCGCTGGCTCCTGCCGGTCCGCGTCATGGTGTGCCAATGGTCGCGAACCCGCCCGGTGTTGAGGATCAGCGGATAGTCCGGGCTGGTGCGGATGTGTGCGGTCGGGTGGATGGCGATGAAACGCGCCTTGCGGTCGGGCGTGTAGTAGCCGCCATTGGCGAAGAACCGGATACCCTCCCCCTTGAGGGGAGGGTCGGCGAGCGAGCTTTGCGCAGCAAGGCGAGAGAGCCGGGGTGGGGTCGGAGAGGCTCCACGGACCCCACCCCGTCCCGCTTGTTTCGCTTCGCTCAACGCGCGCGCCGACCCTCCCCTCGAGGGGGAGGGTGAGGCCGGTGCTGGCCATTGGAATGGCGCCAACTCCTCGTAGGTCCCCGCGTCAACACCGGCGTACGCGCCTATATCAAAATCGCGGGCGCCGTCATTCTCGAAGGCCGACAGCGCTGCATGTTCAGCGAAAATCGCGGCCGGCGACGCATACGAAAACGCCTCGGCAATCCCCATCCGCTTGGCCACTTCGGCGATGATCCACCAATCGGCTCTTGCCTCGCCGGGCACCGGCAAAAAGGCGCGTTGCCGCGAGATGCGGCGCTCCGAATTGGTTACGCTGCCGTCCTTCTCGCCCCATGCGGCGGCGGGCAGCCGGACATGGGCGTGGCGGACCGTGTCGGTCATGGCCAGCACATCCGACACCACGACAAAAGGGCAGGCCTTGATCGCCGCCTCGACGGCATCGGCATCCGGCATCGAATCGACCGGGTTGGTCGCCATGATCCATAGCGCCCGGATACGCCCGTCGGCCACCGCCTGGAACATCTCGACCGCCTTCAAGCCGGGTTTTTCGGCGATGGCCGGCGCGCTCCAGAAGCGCTGCACGAGGCTGCGGTGTTCGGGGTTTTCGATCTCCATATGGGCGGCCAGCATGTTGGCCAGGCCGCCAACCTCGCGGCCGCCCATGGCGTTGGGCTGGCCGGTCACCGAAAACGGCCCGGTGCCGGGCTTGCCGATGCGGCCGGTGGCGAGATGGCAATTGATGACGGCGTTGACCTTGTCGGTGCCCGAGGACGACTGGTTCACGCCCTGGCTATAGACGGTCACCGTTTTCGCCGTCGCGGCAAACAGGCTGTAGAAGCGGACAAGCTCGTCCTCGCCGAGGCCCGTGGCAGCGGCGATGCCGGCAAGGTCGAGCGCGGAAGCGGCAATCGCGCCTTCGAAGCCCGTGGTATGTGCAGCGATATAGGCGCGGTCCAGAGCGTCATTTTTGCCAAGATAGGCGAGCAGGCCGGTGAACAGCGCGACGTCGCCATCGGCCGCGATCGCCAGATGCATGTCGGCGATACCGGCGGTCATCGTGCGGCGCGGATCGATCAGCACCACCTTCATCTCGGGCCGTTTTTCCCGGGCCGCGGCAATGCGCTGGTAGAGCACCGGGTGGCACCAGCCGAGATTGGAGCCGACCAGCACGATCAGATCGGCAAGCTCCAGATCCTCGTAACTGCCCGGCACGGTGTCGGCGCCGAAGGCGCGGCGGTGGCCGGCAACCGACGAGGCCATGCACAGGCGCGAGTTTGTGTCGATATTGGCCGAGCCGATGAAGCCTTTCATCAGCTTGTTGGCGACATAATAGTCCTCGGTCAGCAACTGGCCGGAAACGTAGAAGGCGACCGCGTCGGGGCCGTGCTCGGCAATGGTTTGCGAGAAAGTCGAGGCGACGAGGTCGAGCGCTTCGTCCCAGCCGGTGCGGCGACCGTGGATCTCCGGATAGAGCAGCCGGCCGTCGAGATCGATCGTCTCCGCCAGCGCCGAGCCCTTGGAACAGAGCCGGCCGAAATTTGCCGGATGGTCTGGGTCGCCGCGAATGGTTATTTCGCCATCCGCGGCGACCTTCGCCAGCACGCCGCAGCCCACCCCGCAATAGGGGCAGGTGGTCCTCACCTCGCGCGCTTCGTCGATCTTCATGCTCAGGCCGCGCGGCTGGCCAGCGCTTCCAGCGCAATGAACAGACGCTCGCCCTCGATCCGCACCGGAATGGTGCGCACCGCACCTTCATCGGCGCCGAGCGCCTTGCCGGTCTCCAGCGAGATCACCCAATTGTGCAGGGGACAGGTCACCGCCGCGCCGTGGACGATGCCCTGCGAGAGCGGCCCGCCCTTGTGCGGACAATGGTCCTCGATGGCGAAGACCTGGTCCTCCGCGGTGCGGAAGACGGCGATCTTGCCTTGCGGCGTGGCGACGCAGCGCGCGCCGCGGCGCGGAATGTCCGATATCGAGCCGATTGATACCCAGTTCATCTGCCTCATCCTTTTGCGCGTGTTCTTAACCGAAAACCGGTTTCCACTTTTCGGGAACACGCGCCTACTCCGCCGCCTGCGCGAAACCGACCGAAGCCATCGGCCGGAATTCGTGCTTGTCCTTGCCGGAAACGCGTTCCGACCACGGGTCGACCTGCGCGAATTTTTGCGAAAAAACGAAGCGGTCGAAATACGCCTTGCGCTTCTCGCCATCGTCCATGATCTGGCGCTTAATCTCGGCGATGCCGACGCGCTTGGCCCATTTGTAGATGCGCTCGAGATAGCGGCCCTGTTCGCGATACATTTGCGTCAGCGCCACGATATGCTCGAGCGCTTCGTCCTCGGTCTTGACCAGGCCGAGCACCTCTGTGCCCTTGATGTCGAGGCCGGCAGCACCGGCGAAATGGATTTCGTAGCCTGAATCGACGCAGATCACGCCGACATCCTTGCAGGTCGCCTCGGCACAGTTCCTAGGGCAGCCCGAGACCGCCATCTTGACCTTGGCGGGCGTCCACGACCCCCACATGAATTTTTCGATGCGAACACCGAACCCCGTCGAATCCTGCGTGCCGAAGCGGCACCAGTCCGAACCGACGCAGGTCTTCACCGTGCGCAATCCCTTGGCATAGGCGTGACCGGAGACGAAGCCGGCCTGGCCGAGATCGGCCCACACCGCAGGCAGGTCTTCCTTGCGGATCCCCAGCATGTCGATGCGCTGCCCGCCGGTGACCTTGACCATCGGGATCTCGAACTTGTCTACGACGTCGGCAATGGCGCGCAGTTCGGCGGCATTCGTGACGCCACCCCACATGCGCGGCACCACCGAATAGGTGCCGTCCTTCTGGATGTTGGCGTGGACGCGCTCGTTGATGAAGCGCGACTGGTAGTCGTCGGCATACTCGTCCGGCCAGTCGCAGACGAGATAGTAATTGAGCGCCGGCCGGCATTTGGCGCAGCCGCAGGAGGTGGTCCATTCCAGTTCCTGCATGACGGCGGGAATGGTCTTCAGGCTCTTGGCCTTGATCAGCCGACGGACTTCGTCATGGCCGAGCGTGGTGCAGCCGCACATCGGTTGCACGGCCGCCGGATTGTATTTGTCGCCGATGGTCAGCACCATCAGCTTCTCGACCAGACCGGTGCAGGAGCCGCAGGAAGCGGAAGCCTTGGTGTGGGCACGCACGTCGTCGAGCGAGGTCAGGCCCTTGGCCGTGATCGCGCCTGATATCTTTCCCTTGCAAACGCCGTTGCAGCCGCAGATTTCCGCATCATCCGGCAAGGCTGCAACGGCCGCCATAGGGTCCAGGGAGGCGCCTCCCTGGTATGACTGGCCGAAGATAAGCGTGTCGCGCATTCCCGATATATCGGTCTGCTTCTTCTTGAGGTCGTTGAACCAGGCGCCGTCGGCCGTCTCGCCATAGAGCACGGTACCGATGATGCGGTCATCCCTGAGCACCAGCCGCTTGTAGACGCCGGCGGCGGCATCGCGCAGCACGATCTCCTGGCGGTCCTCGCCCTCGGCGAAGTCGCCCAGCGAGAACAGCTCGATACCGGTGACCTTGAGCTTGGTCGGCGTGTCCATATGGACGAAAGCCGCCGCCTCGTTGCCGGCAAGCTGGCTGGCGGCGACGCGCGCCATCTCATAGAGCGGGGCGACCAGCCCGTAGACCTGGCCGTTGACCTCGGCGCATTCGCCGAGCGCGTAGATGTTGGGATCGTTGCTGCGCATGCCGGCGTCGACGACGATGCCGCGGTTAACGGCAATGCCGGCTTCTTTCGCCAGCGCCGCATTCGGCCTGATGCCCACCGCCATGACGACCAGCGTCGCCGGGATGATGGTTCCGTCAGCGAGTTCCACCTGGTCGACCTTGCCCTTGCCTGTGATCGCCTGGGTGTTGGCCTTGGTGATGACCTTGATGCCGCGTTGTTCGACGGCGCGCTGCAACAGATAGCCGGCAGCCGGATCGAGCTGGCGCTCCATCAGCGTCGGCATGACATGCAGCACGGTGACGTCCATGCCTTGCGAGTTCAAGCCCGCCGCCGCTTCCAGCCCGAGCAGGCCGCCGCCGATGACCACGGCCTTGGCCCGCGACTGGGCGGCAAGCAGCATGGCCTGGACGTCGTCGAGATCGCGATAGGTGAGCACGCCCGGCAGATCGTGGCCGGGCACCGGAATGATGAAAGGCACCGAGCCTGTGGCGATAACGAGCTTGTCATAGGGCTCTGTGACGCCGTGGTCGGAGGTTACGGTCTTTGCCGTCCGGTCGATGGCGACGATCTTGTGGCCCTTGTAGAGGGTGATGCCGTTGGCGATGTACCAGCCGTCGCCGTGGATGATGATCTCCTCGAAGGCCTTCTCGCCGGACAGCACCGGCGACAGCATGATGCGGTCGTAATTGACCCGCGGCTCGGCGTTGAAGATGGTGACGACGTAACGGTCCGGCGCCTGTTCGAGCAGGTGCTCCAGCATCCGCCCGGGCGCCATGCCGTTGCCGATGATGACGAGTTTTTCGGTCATTGAGCTACTCCGCGGCTTCGACGAAGCGGTGGCGTTCGTAGAGAAACTTCAGCACCGCCTCGCGGCAGCGCAGGAAGGTCCGGTCGGAGGAAAGCTCGACGCGGCGGCGCGGCCGGACCAGCGGCACAGGAAGCACCTCGCCGATGGTCGCCGCCGGACCGTTGGTCATCATGACGATGCGATCGGATAACAGCACCGCCTCGTCGACGTCGTGGGTGATCATGATCGTCGTCGAGCCAAGCCTCGAATGGATATCCATCACCGCGTCCTGCAGATGGGCGCGCGTCAGCGCGTCGAGCGCACCGAAGGGTTCGTCGAGCAGCAGGATCTTCGGCTCCATGGCCAACGCGCGGGCGATGCCGACGCGCTGCTTCATGCCGCCCGATATTTCGGCGGGGCGCTTGTCCCTGGCATGCGCCATCTGCACGAGGTCGAGATTGCGCATGATCCAGTCGTGCCGTTCGGCCCGGCTCCTGGTGCGGCCGAAGACCTTAGACACCGCCAGGTTGATGTTTTCGTAGACGGTGAGCCATGGCAGCAGGCTGTGGTTCTGGAACACCACGGCGCGTTCAGGACCGGGGCTGTCGACCTCCTTGTCTTCGAGCAGGACCGCCCCGGCGGACACTTTCGTCAGCCCGGCGATCAGGTTGAGCAAGGTCGACTTGCCGCAGCCGGAATGGCCGATGATCGAGACGAATTCGCCCTTGTCGATGGTCAGCCGGATGTCATTCAGCACCTCGCTGACCTGGCCGCCGCGGGTGAAGGATTTGTCGATATGGTCGAGTTTCAGATAGGCCGTCATTGCCCTCTCCTCACTTTGCCGTTGTGCCGCGGGTGACGAAGGCGCCGACGGCCGCGACAAGGCGATCGAGGCAAAAGCCGGTGATGCCGATATAGGCGAGGGCAACGATGATGTCGGGCAGCCGCGACGAGTTCCAGGCATCCCAGATGAAGAAGCCGATTCCGACGCCGCCTGTCAGCATTTCGGCGGCGACGATGGCAAGCCAGGACAGACCGATGCCGATGCGCAGGCCGGTGAAGATGTAAGGCGCCGCGGCCGGCACCATGATCTTCACGAAGAACTCGAGCTGGTTGAGCCTGAGGATGCGGGAGACGTTGCGATAATCCTCTGGAATGTTGCGGACGCCGACGGCGGTGTTGATGATCACCGGCCAGATCGAGGTGATGAAGATGACGAAGATCGCCGATGGGCTGGAATCGCGGAAGGCGGCCAGCGACAGCGGCAGCCAGGCGAGCGGCGGCACGGTGCGCAGGATCTGGAACACAGGGTCGAGGCCGCGCATCGCCCAGATCGACTGGCCGACCAGCGCGCCGAGCGCAACGCCGACGATTGCAGCCAGGCCGAAGCCGATGGCGACGCGCTGCAGCGAGATCAGCACCCGCCAGGCCAGTCCGATATCCTGCGGACCATAATCGAAGAACGGATGGGCGATCAGATCGTAGGCCTCGTTCCATACCTGGCTGGGTGGCGGCAAGCTGGCGTTGGGCGACGAGCAGGCGATCTGCCAGATGACGAGCATGACGACGATGACGACTGCCGGCGGCACCAGCGTGCTTGCCAGCTTGCCGGCGATCACGGCGGGATCGAAGCGGCGCCTCACCTTGGCGGTGAAAGCTATGACCTCTGCGGGCTTGGCAGGCGTAGGGAACGCCTTCACCTTGGCGTCCTCGATGGCTTGGATAGACATTTTCGCAAAAAGCTCCTTGAGCATTGGAGTGACAGGCGGCGCCACTGGCGCCGCTCGCCGGCGACGTCAGGCCGATGCCTTGATCTTCAGGCTGTCGAGATAGGCGGACGGATTGGCCGGATCGAAGATCTTGCCGTCGAAGAAGGTCTCGACGCCGCGCGATGAAGACGCCGGGATGTCGGCCGCAGCGACGCCGAGGTCCTTGGCCGCCTCGCGCCACAGATCTTCGCGATTGACTTGATCGACTAGCGCCCTGATGTCGGTGGTCGCCGCAAATTTGCCCCAGCGGATGTTTTCGGCGAGGAACCAGCTGTCGTGGCTCTTGAATGGATAGGACACGCCGCCCTTCCAGAACTTCATGTAAAGGTTGGTGCCGGTGGCGACGCGGTCATTGCCGTAGTTGATGTCGCCCTTGAGGCGACCGATGATGTCGGCGGTCGGCACGTTCATCCATTGCCGCTTGCCGATGATGGCCGCCATCTCGTCCTTGTTTTCCATGGCTTCGCACCATTGCTGGGCTTCCATGACGGCCATCAGGATCGCCTTAGTGGCGTTCGGGTTCTTGTCAATGAAGGCGGCGCGCAGGCCGAGCGCCTTTTCCGGATGGCCTTTCCAGAGTTCGCCTGTCGTGGTGGCGGTGAAGCCGACACCCTGATGGACGAGTTGCTCGTTCCACGGCTCGCCGACGCAGAACACGTCCATATTGCCAACCTTCATGTTGGCGACCATTTGCGGCGGCGGCACGACGATGGTCGAGACATCCTTGTCGGGATCGATGCCGCCGGCAGCCAGCCAGTAGCGCAACCAGAGATCATGAGTGCCGCCCGGGAAGGTCATGGCGGCCTTCACCTCTTTGCCCTCGGCCTTCTTGGCCGCGAAGGCGTCCTTCAGCTTGGAGGCATCGAGGCCGACGCCGGTGCCGGCATATTCCTGCGCGACGGAAATCGCCTGGCAGTCGTAGTTGAGCCGCGCCACGACCGCCATCGGCATCGGCTGGTTGTTCTGCGTCACCTTGCCGGTATGCATCAGGTAAGGCATCGGCGTCAGGATATGGGCGCCGTCGATGCCGTTGGCTTCGCCGCCGAGCATCAGATTGTCGCGTGTCGCGCCCCAAGAGGCCTGCTTGAGCACCTCGACATCGGGCATGCCGAATTTTTCGAACAGGCCCTTCTCCTTGGCGATCATCAGCGGCGCTGCATCGGTCAGCGCGATGAAGCCTAGCTTGGCGCCGGTGACTTCCGGCGCTGCCGTCGCCGCATAGGCGCCGGACGGCAGCAGCGCGCGTCCCGCCGCCAGCGTTGCCGCGGTGGCCGCGCTCATCATCAGGAAATCGCGGCGCGTTACACCCTTGAGAGCGGATTGGGTTTTGATGCGTTTCGTCATCGTCATCTCCGGTTGGGCGCGGCTTGGGATCTGCGCCGCGTCTTCGACCAAACAAAAAAAGCCGCCGGCCAGGCCGCTGCGTCCGTTGATCCGGATCGCGTGTGACCTGAGCGGCAGCTTTGCCTGTGGCGCCCGCCATTGGACGCCGTATTCCGTGGCCTGAAGGCCTATGGATTACTATGCAGGAACCGTGCCAGTTGGAAGAAGCGGCGGATTAAGCAATGAAACCAATCGAGAGAGGGGGCGTAACGGCTGGAGCGTCGGATCGCCGATGCTCATGCGGCAGTCACGTTCATTGTGCAGTGGCACAAATATTGTGCAGTGCACGATAGTGCGCAAGGAATGCTCAACTCGTCGGCATCGCCCAGTCGCGGTTAGCGAGATAGTCGTCGATCCTGTCGGGATCGAAGATGCGGCCGTCGAAGAAACCATCCGGACCAAGGACGAGGCTGGCGCCGGCCGAGCCCACCGGGGTGGCAGCGGTCAGGGCACCCTCGACCTTGGCGTTGGCTCCCGGCAGGGCGACGCCGAGCGGCTTCAACGCGGCGCGATAGAGGTCGGGCCGGTAGGTGTCGCGCGCGAGCGCCATGTGGGCAGCGCTGTGCTTGATCTGCCCCCAACGGACCATCTGCGTGTAGAACCACAGCGCATGGCTCTTCCAGGGGAAATTCGCCGCCTTGCCGAAAGGCAGAAAGAAGTCCTCGACGGTCAGTTCCGCGCCGCCGCCCAGCGCAAGATGTCCGGTCAGGATCGGCATCTGCAACGCCGGCGAAACGCCGAGGAAGGAAGGCTGCGCCATCAGCGCGGCCAGTTCGCCGCGGTTCGCCGGATCCTCGCACCAGCGCGCAGCGTGATGGAGCGCGCGCAGCAGGGCTGAAAGGGCTTCGGGGTGTTTTTCGGCCCAGGCCTTGCGCACGCCGACGACTTTTTCGGGGCTGGTCTTCCAGATAGCGGCCTTGACCGTGGCGATATGGCCGGTGCCGGCGACAACCGAGACGCTGTTCCAGGGTTCGCCGGCGCAGTAGCCGTCGATCCTGCCGGCGGCGAGTGCGTCGGCCATGAAGGGCGGCGGCACGATGACGATTTCTATTTCGCGCGACGGATCGATGCCACAGGCCGCGAGCCAGTAGCGCAGTTCGAAATTGTGTCCGGAGTGCGGATGCACGACCGCAAGGCGCAGCGCGTCGCGACCGGCATTTGCCCGTTCACGGATCAGCGCTCCCAAGGCCTTGCCGGCTCGCGCCGGATCGAGGTCGGGCAAGGCGCCGTGCGCGGCCATGCCCGCCCAGACCACGTTCGAAACCGTGACGCAATTGCCGCCCAGTCCCAGCGAGAACGGCACGATCGTATCGGAGGCGAGCGGCGTGAGCCCCAGATTGCAGGCGATCGGCATCGGCCCCAGCATATGCGCCAGATCGAAATGCCCGATCGCGATGCGGTCGCGGATGTTGGCCCAGGATGTCTCGCGACTGAGCGTCAGGTCGACGCCTTCGCGCGCGGCAAAGCCGATCTCGCGCGCTGCGACAAGAACCGCGCTGTCGAAGAGCGGTATGAAACCGGCATTGATCTGGTGTTCGGCCGCCATGCTCAACTCTCTCCGGGATCCAGAAGGCCTGCCGCCGTCACTAGGCTCTGCGCGATTTCGCTGATCTTGCGGTTCTGGTTCATGGCGGTCTTGCGCAGAAGCGTGTAGGCCGCGTCCTCCGACAGGCCGCGCGACCTCATAAGGATGCCCTTGGCGCGGTCGATGACCTTGCGGTCCTCCAATTCACTGCGGGCTTCTTCCAGTTCGCGCGCCATCCGCGAGAACGCGTTGAAGCGGCTGATCGCCATATCGAGGATCGGCTTGACGCGCTCCTGGCGCAGCCCGTCGACGACATAGGCGGAGACCCCCGCTGCCACCGCAGCTTCGATCGAAGCCTGATCCGACCGATCGACGAACATGGCGATCGGCCGCTTCACGACGCGCGACAGCTGGAACATGTTTTCAAGCATGTCGCGGTTGGGATTTTCGAGGTCGATGACGATTACGTCCGGTTCGATCTCGGCGATGCGCCGCGCTATTCCGGCAACGTCGTGAACGACCGTGACCTGCTCATGCCCCGCCTCCCGCAATCCCGCCTCAATGATGGAGGCGCGGATGTGGTTTTCGTCGATCACCAGGACGGTGAGGGATTTCCGGATCATGCCGCATTTTGCGCACGCCGCGCGATTGTGCAATGCGGCATGTTGAGAATTGACGCAGTTATCGCTTCGGGGACTGCCATATGTTCGCGGAGCTGACCCGTTAAGCTTCTTCAAATACCATTCGTAGGGTCTACTTTGCTTTTCTATCGCCTGCGCTATCTTTCAGTTTGCGAACCTTGTCTCGCTGGCTAGAAGATTGGAGGTTTCCATGGATCGGCGATCATTTTTGACAGGAATGTTTGGCATTGCTGGGGCAGCAGCCCTTGCGAGCGCAGTTCGGCCCATCGACGCGGTAGCCGGCGTACCGGGCGCCCGAAGTGGAATCCTCGATGAACTCGACGCGGCGGATACGGAAGCCTTCGTGGATGAAGATACTCAAGCGGAGCCGGTCCGCCATCGGCGGTGGCACCGCAGGCGGCGGCGCCGGCGGCGCGCTTGGAGAAGGATCTGTCGTCGCGTCTGGCGAAATGGCCTTCCGCGTAGACGGTGCTTTCGCAGGCGTGTTTGGGTTTGGGCCTGGTATTATTAGCAGTCAGTGTGCTGAAACCCTGGTGATTGCCGGGGTTTTCAGCTTCAGGCTAGCCGAAATACAGCGAAATTTTCAAGGGACCCGCCCGAGCTGTCGGCCTGCGAGTGATAGGCAGGCCTACAACGACTAATTTTCCCAAGAGAAAAATGGTGGAGCCAATCGGAATCGAACCGACGACCTCTTGAATGCCATTCATAAGGCCTGAGTTTCGTTCTGTTTCCGTTCGTTGCACCCTGTTTCCATGTTTTCAACGCAAATCAGCTACGGTGTTTCCGACTGTATCGCGCTGTTTCTTTTTTGGGGGTGCCCTGGGGGGTGCCCAAGCGCAAAAATCAGGTTGCGAAAATGGCCCACGGCGAAAGCGCTGTCAAAATCACCAAACGGACCGTTGACGCCATCAAGGCCAACGCGACCGACTTCGTTTTCGATAGTGAGTTGATCGGCTTCGGCATCCGCGTTCGGTCCACCGGGGCAATGTCCTACATCGTGCGATATCGCGCCGGCTCGGGAAGCAGCGCGCCGTCAAGCGCGTGACCATAGCCAAGGTATTGCTCCTCAAGCTGCCAGCCTTGGGCCTTATCAGCCCCGGCTTTAGAAAACTGCCACCAGCCGCTCCGCTACCCTCCGCTACCAGCCCAAATGCCTAACGCGGAAAGCTCGGCAATGTCGCCATAGATCATCGAACCTTTGACGAGAAAACACTTGTCTCCGAGGACTTCGTAGAGTGAGCTTGATGCGGTGCAAATCGGCAGGTTCCTCTCATTGGCGTACGTCCCGAGAGTCGCGGTTTCGACCTTACGGTCCTTGGCTTGGGCATAGCCGATGCTGATCGCGAGGATAGCGATTGCAATGAGAGTCGTCTTGCGCATATTTAGCCTTTAGAGCCAGCGCGCTCCTTGGGGCAGCAAAACCGCCACGCATCAAAGTAGCACCGCCCCATGATGGACTTCATCCATCGATTGGATGACGCGGGCTCATCTATATGACCTCGCGCTTGACGAAGCCGCCGACCGCGCTTCGATCGCCCCTTGGCCAAGCGAGACCGCGGAATTGGCCAGAAGGTTCCCGCAATTCGGGTTGCTTTGAAGAAACATTCGGCCTCGCTTTGCGTTCGGCTCTAAGGAGCTGCCCTATGAGCAAGGATGATAGCAAGGGAAGGCCGGGTAGCGGGTCTGTCGTCCAGTTTCTTGCCCGGCGATTGGCCAAGGAAGTTGACCTTGTGTTGCGATCAACACTCCAGGAGCAGCTTGCAGTTGCATTTGAGCGTGCTCTGGAATCCAGCTTTTGTGGCCGCCGACCAAATTGGGACGCGGCAAACCATGGCTGGAATGGTAAGTGTTCTTTATGATCTCCCTTGGCTCTATGATTTAATGGTTCCCCCGAGCCGGTGCGAGGCTTTCTACCGAAATTTGGCCCGAGAACATGGCGGGCCAATTCTGGAACTCGGCTGCGGTACAGGCCGACTAAGTATGCCGTTAGCCTCAGACGGCCACGAGGTTGTCGGGCTAGATGCATCGCGCTGGATGCTAGGGACCGCTGCCATAAAGGCCGGTTCAGCAACTCCCCACTTACATTTTGTTCATGGGGACATGCGCCTGTTCGGTTTTCGGCAAAAATTCTCACTCATCATTGCGACCTGCAATACCCTTGGGCACCTGACGAATGATGTGGATTTGTCGGCAGTGCTTAACAGAGTTGTCGACCACCTTCAGCCGGCTGGAATTTTTGCATTCGACATCGTTAATCCTGATCTGAGGGAACTCGCCTCTCCCTCCAAGGAGAAGAGACGCGACAGAGAGCTCATCGCCTATGATCCGATAAATCAGGTGGAGACGGTCAGGCTGACACGTCCGCCCAGTATACAGCGAGTGGCGCTTGCACCAATGCGATTGCGAACGTTCTTTCCCAAGGAGATACCGCCGCGCCTCAGTTTGGCTGGGATGGAAGTCCTGTGGCGTTTCGGTGATTTCGACGGCAGGGAACTCACTTGCGAAAGTTCGAACCAGGTCTTTGTAGCGCAGCGTACTCAATGAAGCTTCGAGAGGAGAGTGCGGCGCATCTACAGTTCCTATGCTGCCGCACAGGGCAAGAAACGCGGCAAACGCCGAAACTTGCCATTGGCTGTCGGGGGAGCGCTCGCGCTCGCCCCTAGTGTTGGCGCTGTTTGTTTTGGCTGATAGGCTCGTCATAACGGCGGTTGCCAAGCTCGCGGCTATGCCTTCGCATGAAGCGTGAATGGACTTGGAACACGTCGTCACCTAGGTCGTTGACTGCCGTCATGCCATCCACCTCGATACGCAAATCGGAATATGATCCGGACAGCAGAACCCTCTCGGTGTGGTTCGTGGCGAGCGGCAAACGGTACCAGTTTGAGGACGTGCCGCCGGAAACCTTCGCCGCGTTCAAAGCGGCCTTTGCCGAGGGCCGCTACTTCAACGACCACATCCGCAATCACTTCCGGTACCGTGTAGCGCCTACTAATGGGGACCTCGTTGTGGCGCGCGTTAGGAACAGACAGTCTAGCTTGACGACGGCACGGAGCCTCACCAATGACCACCAGCCCCCGAAAAGAGCGTAAATTTCCTGCTTCGGCCGGTATCCTTCTAGGGTTAGGCCTAGGCGGCTTTTTCGATGGGATCGTGCTCCACCAAATTCTGCAATGGCACCACATGATCACAAGCGCGGGCTATCCGCCCAACTCTATTGAAAATCTGAAGCTGAACACGATGTTGGACGGATTCTTCCATGCCGCCAACTATATCTTCACTGTGCTTGGCTTGGTCGTTCTGTGGAATAGAGCAAGAAAGCCTCACTTTTGGTGGTCGGCCAAACTGCTTTTCGCGACGATCTTGATCGGATTCGGTTTCTTCAATTTGATCGAAGGAGTTGTTAATCATCAGATCTTGGGACTACATCCCGTAAATGAGACCGTTCCGCGCGATCTATGGATCTTTTGGGACATCGCCTTCCTAGTTTGGGGCGCGGTAATGCTGGCCGGCGGCTTTGTGCTCTATCGAAATTCCAAACAGGACCGTTTTGACGAAGTTCGCCGAACTTAACGGACAACGGCGCCCGCTTTGCTCGACAGTGCTCCGGTGGCCACGACTTTCCTTGCGGCTTCTGGTTCCTCTTCAGTATCCGGGCCTCGCGCGGAGGAAGAACTGTTTCGGCGTCCAAGCTACCGCTGGGACGGTAGCCGGCGGCCCCCGCTATAATTTGTCCGGAGTAGAGCCCGTAAAAAAGGTGCGGCGGGCTTTTTTGCTCGTCCGGGTGGAACCCGATCTGGCGACAATCGTTCGGTGCGGCAACACTGCACCATTCCGTCAGATCGGAGCAACAATGCGGGAAAGGCAAACCTTCACCGACAGAGAAAAACAAGAGAGAAAGGAGCGCACGTCAGATGCTGCGCGGGAATTGATCGAGGTCGAGCGCACGGCACGAGATGCAAAGACAGCTCGGCTCCGGGAGGAGCGATTGAAGGCCGCAACTGCTTTTCCGGAGGCTTCGGCTGCAGAACCGACGCCAGCACCGAAGAAGCGCAAGACAGCGACGGCCCGATAGCTCTCTTGTCGAACGGCTCTTCTCATTCGTTCGGACGTTGCGGGTCTTCACGGACACGTCAATCTTGAAGCTGGCGGGGCTTGACCCCAACCTGGACTCTCTTCCGATGCCCGCTGGCTCCGGCTAGCGGGCTTTTTTGCGTTTCCAGGTTACAGGTTTTTCAAGGGAATGGCCGGAGCCTCTTGGGGTTTGGGGGGCAGGTAGAGACGCCGGCCATGCAGGAAGAGGTCCGTCGGCGCGGCATGCCTAGGCGTCCATTTCCAGCCGATCGTGCACCGGCATGTCATGCCAGATCACTTGCCTGAGATCCCGCATATCGACCGGCTGCGCACAGATCGGGCAGATGTAAAAATGGTCGCCTTCGTTCTTGGGCGGATCGCCGTGACGCCTGCTGGTGATCGGCGGGCCTAGGTCGGATAGCTTGGTCATCTCCCCTAAACATTCATTTTTGCTAAAATGTTCCGGAACTGAATCCGCGCGTCGGATTTGAGTCTCGTCCGTGGCGGTGGGGTTTCAGTATGCGTAACAGTTCCGGCGATGGCCGGTTGCAGTTCATCGAACCGCTCATGCCAACCCTGGTCGACAAGCCTCCGGAGGGCGACGCCTGGAGCCATGAGGCCAAGTTCGACGGCTACCGTTCGCAGATCATCGTCGACGACGCCGGAGTTCGCATTTTCACCAGGCGAGGAATGGGACCGCGAAATACCCGACGCTCGCTGCGACCGCTGCAACGCTTGATGTCGAAGAACGCCATTATTGACGGCGAAATAGTCGTGCTCAACGAAGCGGGACTGCCTTTGCGGAATTGCGTAAGGCCATTACGCGGCGCCAGCATGACCTCTATTTCGTCGCCTTCGATCTTCTGCACCTCAACGGCCATGATCTGCGTGACATGGCGCTGGAGGAACGCCGCGATATCCTCGCTGCCATCCTCCCGTCTGATATTCGCATCCAGTTCAGCCAGGATCTGCCTGGCCACACGAAGGCGATCTTTCACCTGGTCGACCAGGCCGGCCTAGAGGGCATGGTCTCCAAACGCCGGGACAGCAAGTCTCGCAGCGGCCCGTCGACCAACTGGCTGAAGGTGAAATGCCACACCATCGGTGAGTTCGAGCTGCTGGGCGTCGAGCGCGAGGCCGGCAAGCCGGCATTCGCTCTCATGGGCGAGATCGGCACGCGCAAATATGTCGGATCGGCCTTCATCAATTCGAGCCGGGCGATCCGCGAGCGCCTGTGGAAGCGCGTCCAGGAGCATGCCGGGCCGCCGCCGAAGGGGATGGAGCGGCCGGCGACGCAGTGGGTCAAGCCGGGGCTGATCGGCCGCGTCAAGCACCTGCGCGGCGAGGAAGACCCGCGGTATGCGTCACTGCAGGATTTTCGGGAAGAGTACTGACACTCGTCATTCGGACGAGCGCCTATTTGTAATCCCGTTCACAATAACAGAGGCGACAAAAATCGGCGCAGCCCACACCATCCAGTGAAAGACCGTCTCGGCATGTGACGTCATAAACAATTCATTTGTCACAACGCATCCGAAGAGACCGCCAACAACGAGCGCTGCACCCGAAAAGAACATGGACAGCGTCGACACCATTGCCAGCAATGCTTTCATTTCATTCGGGCCTGATGTTGGCTGTTTCATAGAAACCGCTCGCCGTCAGCTCCGTGTTCGAAACCGGTGCAATGCCCGCTTCGCGGCTTGCAGGTCCGCCCGATCTGCCGGGCCCGAGGATCGTCCTGTCCATTACATCGCAGGGTGTGCGCCGATACTCGGTTGGTTGACCAACTGCAATGTCAATAGCCCTCAGGGTTCATCCCAATAGTGGCCTCCACACCAGCCAGCGGTGCTTCCAAGCTCCAGGTGATCCCATGTGGGCCGTACTCAAGATTTCCCTTTCCTCCGACCGCTTGGGGCGCAATCCGCTTCAGCACCACAGTTCCAAAACCGCCCTGGCCGATGGTCTGAACTTGCGGCCCGTCCGTTTCGGCCCAGGTGAGGTGAAAGAGCCTCGAGGCACCGGAACACCTGGTGTTCCACATGACCGAAATCTGGCCCTCATCACCAGAAAGCACGCCGTATTTGGCCGAATTGGTTGCGAGTTCATGGAAGGCAATACCGAGATACTGGACCGCGTTGGGGCTGAGGACAATGGACGGTCCGGACATCGAAATTCGCTCCTCGTTGCCGAAGGACTTGGCCTGCGACAACAGGAGTTCGAAAACGGTGACGCCTTTCCAATCGCCCAAGACAAGCAGATCGTGCGAGCGCGACAGAGCCATGATCCGCTCGCGAACCTCTCGTTCGAAGGCGGCGGGGGTTTGGGCCCGCTTGTTGGTCTCGCGGATCATCGAAAGGATGACCGAATACTGGTTCTTGACGCGATGGTTGACCTCACGCATCAGCATGCGGATGCGATGCTCGTTTTCCCTCGCCGACGTGATGTCTCGGGCGATCTTCGATGCACCGACGATCTGTCCGGTTGCGTTGCGCACGGGCGATACCGTTAGCGAGACCGGAACCAGGCTGCCATCCTTGCGCTGACGAATGGTTTCGTACGTTTCGACCCGCTCGCCACGGCGAATGCGTTCGAGAATGCGAGGTTCCTCGTCCTGGTGATCGGCCGGGATCAGCATGGTCACCGACCTGCCTATCGCTTCGTCGGCGGTGTAGCCGAACAGCCGTTCGGCGCCGTGATTCCAGCTCTTGATGATGGTGTTCAGATCCTTGCTGACGATTGCATCGAACGAGGATTCTACAATGGCTGACAAATGGAACTTGGCCTCTTCAGCACGGTGGCGGTCGGTAAGGTCGAGCAGCATGTTGACGGCGCCGATCAGATTGCCGTCCTCATCCCGTATCGGTGTTGGAACGGGCAGGAACGGAAAAAACGACCCGTCCGGACGCTGCGCTACGGCTTCCTGGTTGCGGACGGGCCGATTTTCCTTGAGCGCAATCGCCATGGGGCACTCATCATGCGGCAATTCTTTGCCGTCGGGGGTGAACAGCTTGAACGTCACGCACCATTTGTCCTTGCCGATCTCGGGCTCCGTACCTGCAAGCTCGGCGGCGGCGCGGTTGTAGTAGATGATCGTCCCATCCTGATCCGTCGTGTATATGGCGACCGGCAGGCCGTCGAGAATCTGGTGATAGGTGCTGTCCTGTCGCCTTAGCTCCGTACGCGTCCGCTCCAGGTCGGTTACATCGACAGTGAAGCACCGGGTGTTGATCAGCTCGCCATCCCGGAAATGGCCGCTCGACGTGATTTCGACATGCTTGATCGACCCATCATGGGCCCTCAGTCGCGCCGGATATCGCGCGATCGTCTCGCCACGGGTGAGGCGCTCCAAAATGTCCTGGATCACATCCCGATCGTGATAGAATTCAGCAATGTGGCTGCCGATATATTGCTCCGCAGGATAGCCGAGAAGGTCCAACTCCGTCTGGTTAGCATGTAGAATGATGCCGTCCGCGCTTACCAGGTGAAGCGCTATGGCGCCGTTCTCGAAGAAATCCCGATAATCGAAGTCCCGCCCATCCTCTCCGGATAATTTCGGGTTCTTGAAGGCGATCAGCTTCGCCTGCGGTAGTTCATTCATCTCTCAAGCCCCGTCTCAAATTAACCGGCCAGAACGCGGCTCGTGAGAGTTGGTTCCAAGATTGGTTCCCAACAATTCTCGCTGCCGCCGAGCGACCTCGGCACATTCCCACAAGCCGCTTGACGTTCAAGGAAAATGTTCCTTATTCGTTCTCATGGCGCACGAACCGATCGACACGCGGGGCAAGGCGACCCGGCACAACATGCTGGTCAAAGCCGAATGCAGTTGCGGCAACGTTCGCTACCATCGCTCGGCAGACCTGATGATGGTGTTTGGCGGCGGCAGAGACCGCAAACTCTCAACCTCAGCTGCGATCGGTGCAAGCCGTCGATCAAGGTCACGCTGTTGGAGGTGCATCCGGAACACCTGCCGAAACGCCTCATGATCCACAAGCCGATGAAGGTAGGCGGCAAGATCGAGTGGTTTGTCGAGCGGTTCCGAGGATGAGCCAACGTCTAAAGGTCCGGTTCGCCTATCAACGCGGCTGGCAAGTAGTGGACGGCAGCGCCATTCTGAGCACCTTCGAGAACAAGGAAGATGCCTTCCGGTTCGTTCTCGACCTTGGCGCGCGCGCCTGGCTCAATGGGGGCAGGACGGTGATTGGCGGGCAGTCGCCGCCGTATGACTTTGCCGCCCAGTTCCAGCAGGACAGCGTCGGCCGCATCATGAAAAGAACGCACGGGTCGGAATCAGGGACTTGGTTCTGGACATGCCATGAAGGCGGTGCGCGCGGGACGGTCCAAACCAAGGAGGAAGCCGTCATCGAGGTCGAGCGCGCCTACACTTGCCGGATCGTCAAGACGGACTGGCCCTAGATCCAGCCCATTCTGGAAACCATCAATTAAAAGGCCGAAATTGCTCCCGGGGGTGCCCGAGGCTGCACCAGGCAATAGAAGCGGCCGGGGCCGCTTCTCTAAGCTTTTGTATTCGCTAGGAGAAAACTGGTGGAGCCAATCGGAATCGAACCGACGACCTCTTGAATGCCATTCAAGCGCTCTCCCAACTGAGCTATGGCCCCACTCCGGCAGTCTACCGGCGCCGTTGCCGGCGAAGAGATCCGGCGCGGGTTGAGACCGCGCCGTTAGTGCAGCGGCTTCTAACCCCGCCTTCCGTCAATATCAAGCCTTCAAGAGCCGCTTTTTATTAAGACGCCGCGAAAGTCGGCAGGCGCTTGCGCCAGAGGCCGGATCAGACTTCGTCGTCGTCGTCGCCGACGCCGATCATGTCGGCGACATCGTCGTCTTCTTCCTCTTCGTCGGCGAGGAAAGTATCGTCATCCTCATCACCGAGGTCCACATCGTCCTCGTCATCGCCGAGATCGGGAAGATCGTCGGCTTTCGCATCCTCGTCCGCCTCTTCGAGCGAGACGACCTCGACGCCCTCTTCCTCCTCGGAGTCCACTTCCTTCTCGGCAACTTCCTCTTCCTCCTCGAGGGCGGCGATCTTGCCTTCCTCGAAATAGGAACGCGGATAGCTCTTGCCGGTATAGGGCGAGACGATCGGATCCTTGTTCAGGTCGTAGAATTTTTGACCCGTCTCGGGGTCGATGCGTTTGGTGCCAAGTTCGGGTTTTGCCACAGCAAGCCTCGTCGATGAAAGTTTGGTCCCCATAACCACAGTTTGCGGCGCTGTCAAAGCCTAAAGCCAGCGTCATAAATCGCCGCGTTGAGCGACCTCTTGCAAGGGGATGACCATTTCCGTCCGCCGTGATACGAGACCGCCCAAACCAAAAGAAAAAGGCCGGCCACCGGCATTTTCACCCAGGGAAAAGCCATGTCGCATACTGCCGCCCCGAAACCGGCCACCGCCCGCAAATCGTCAGCGCTTTCAGGCGCGGCGCGGGTGCCCGGCGACAAGTCGATCTCGCACCGCTCGTTCATGTTCGGCGGCCTCGCCTCCGGCGAGACCCGCATCACCGGCCTGCTGGAAGGCGAGGACGTGATGCGCACGGGCGCCGCGATGAAGGCAATGGGCGCGCATATAGAAAAGCTCGGCACTGAGTGGGTGATCCGCGGCACCGGCAACGGCGCGCTGCTGCAGCCGGAAGGCCCGCTCGATTTCGGCAATGCCGGGACCGGCTCGCGCCTCACCATGGGGCTGGTCGGCACCTATGACATGGAGACGACCTTCATCGGCGACGCTTCGCTGTCCGGCCGGCCGATGGGCCGCGTGCTTGAGCCGCTGCGCCAGATGGGCGTGCAGGTGCTGAAGGCGACGCCCGGCGACCGCATGCCGATCACGCTGCACGGGCCCAAGCACGCCGCACCCATCACCTACCGCGTGCCGATGGCCTCGGCGCAGGTGAAGTCGGCGGTGCTGCTCGCCGGGCTGAACACGCCCGGCGTCACCACCGTCATCGAGCCGGTGATGACGCGCGACCACACCGAAAAGATGCTGAAGGGATTCGGCGCCAATCTGTCGGTCGAGACCGACGAGCGCGGCGTGCGCCACATCTTCATCGAGGGCCAGGGCAAGCTCACCGGCCAGACGATCGCTGTGCCGGGCGACCCATCCTCGGCCGGCTTCCCGCTGGTGGCCGCACTCATCGTGCCGGGCTCAGACATTACAATCGAAAACGTGCTGATGAACCCGACCCGCACCGGGCTTTTGTTGACGCTGCAGGAAATGGGCGCCCGGATCGACATAGTCGACCCGCGCAATGAAGGCGGCGAGGATGTCGCCGATCTGCGCGTACGCTATTCCGAGTTGAAGGGCGTCACCGTGCCGCCCGAACGGGCGCCGACGATGATCGACGAGTATCCGGTGCTTGCTGTCGCGGCCAGCTTCGCCGAGGGCGAGACGCTGATGCAGGGGCTGGAAGAGTTGCGGGTGAAGGAATCCGACCGGCTGTCGGCAGTCGCGAACGGACTGAAGGTCAACGGCGTCGACTGTACCGAGGGCGAGGCCTCGTTGGCGGTGCGCGGGAAACCCGGCGGCAAGGGGCTCGGCCGGCACCCCAATGGACACAACACCGTCGTCCAGACCCATCTCGACCACCGCATCGCCATGAGCTTTCTGGTCATGGGGCTGGCAACGGAAAAGCCTGTGACCATCGACGACCAGGCGATGATCGCGACCAGCTTTCCGGAGTTCATGGGGCTGATGAAGGGGCTGGGCGCGGAGATTGAGTGAAGTACCGCTGGCTGTGATCTTGTGACTGACTTTCGATTTCTTTGTATGCAACGGCGCAGGCGGTAAAGAAATGGCTAGTCCTGATTTTCAGAAGCCGGGAACCAAGGGCCCTCATTGGCAAAGGCAAGCAGACGGAACTTTTCTGTTCTGCTTGGACAGGTCCTCTCCAAAACCCGGGTCGTCAATGCCGATCAACTCAACAGCCTCATCGAGATCCAGAATCGCGAATGGGCGTTTGTGTTGTTGACTCTTATTCCTGTGCTAATGTTCATCGCGCTCTGGCTTGCAGGCCGGATAGCGAGCATCTGGGTTCTCCTTGCTGCAGCTGTCTGGATTGCTTTTAACCATTACATCCATCGCAGGTTGCGAGCCAAGGCTGGAGCCATTCTCTCCACCACCCCGCTGTCTCACGATAAGCTTGTTTTTCCAAACGTGTCGATCGACCTAATAGCTGCCGGGTTAGCAAGATCGGTTCCGCCGTATTTGCGTAATTTCTGCCTGATTATGTCGATATTGTTCGCTGGAAGCAGTGCAGTCACCCTGGTCGATGGCATGGCTCATCTAACTCTTGGTGCGCAGGAGATGACCCGATCGTCAGCGCTTGCGGATTGGCGATCTTTGGCCTGCTGTCCCATCTTTTTTGTCGTGCCCGAAAGCTACGCCTTTGACCTTCACCATCGCCATTGACGGCCCCGCGGGCGCAGGCAAAGGCACCCTTGCCCGCCGGGTCGCCGACCATTACCGGCTGAACCTGCTCGACACCGGCCTCACCTATCGCGCTGTGGCCCATGCGCTGCTTCGGCTCGGTCTGCCGCTTGACAATGTCTCAGCCGCCGAGACCGCTGCCCGCCAGGTCGACCTGGCCAAGCTCGACCGGTCGGTGCTGTCGGCGCATGCGGTCGGCGAGGCGGCTTCGAAAGTGGCGGTGTTCCCTTCGGTGCGGCGCATACTGGTCGAAAAGCAGCGCGAATTCGCCAAGGCGCCGCCGGGCGCCGTGCTCGACGGCCGCGACATCGGCACCGTCGTCTGTCCCGACGCCGACATCAAGCTCTATGTGACGGCCAGCGCCGAAGTGCGGGCAGAGCGCCGGCTGGCCGAGATCGAGAGCATCGGCGGCACCGCCGATTTCAACGAAATCCTCGCCGATATCCTGCGCCGCGACGAGCGCGACATGGGTCGCGCCGACTCGCCGCTGAAGCCTGCCGCCGACGCGCACTTGCTCGACACCTCGGAAATGGCTATAGAAGCCGCGTTCCTGGCGGCCAAGGCGATCATCGACGACGTTCTGGCCAAGAGAAACAAAGCCTGAGCTGGGTTTTCCTTCCGCTGCCGATTGCCGGCGGCGAAAAGATATCCATATCGGGGACGAACCAGCCTGCCAGCATTTTTCATGCGCCGGAATTGCCGCTTAGGCGGCCAAGGGCTTTTCTGAAGCCCGGAACGCCGGCAGGCCAACGCAACGCTAACCGACGGCGCCCGTCCCGCTTGAGATGCGGGGCATTCCAGGAGAAACTATGTCAGTTGCAAACCCTACTCGCGATGATTTCGCGAGCCTGCTCGAAGAATCATTTTCCGCCGGCCATTCCGGCGAAGGCCAAGTCGTCAAGGGCACGATCACCGCGATCGAAAAGGACATGGCTATCATCGACGTCGGCCTCAAGGTCGAAGGCCGCGTGCCGCTGAAGGAATTCGGCGTCAAGGGCAAGGACTCGACGCTCAAGGTCGGGGACACGGTCGAGGTCTATGTCGAGCGCATCGAGAACGCGCTTGGCGAAGCGATGCTTTCCCGTGAAAAGGCCCGCCGCGAAGAGAGCTGGGTCCGTCTCGAAGAGAAGTTCACCAAGGGTGAGCGCGTCGAAGGCGTCATCTTCAACCAGGTCAAGGGCGGCTTCACCGTCGATCTCGACGGCGCCGTGGCCTTCCTGCCGCGCAGCCAGGTCGACATCCGCCCGATTCGCGACGTCTCGCCGCTGATGCACAATCCGCAGCCTTTCGAGATCCTCAAGATGGATCGCCGCCGCGGCAACATCGTGGTGTCGCGCCGTACCGTGCTCGAGGAAAGCCGCGCCGAACAGCGTTCGGAAATCGTGCAGAACCTCGAAGAAGGCCAGGTGGTCGAAGGCGTCGTCAAGAACATCACCGATTATGGTGCGTTCGTCGACCTCGGCGGCATCGACGGCTTGCTGCATGTCACCGACATGGCATGGCGCCGCGTCAACCATCCGACCGAAATCCTCAACATCGGCCAGACGGTCAAGGTGCAGATCATCCGCATCAACCAGGAAACCCACCGCATCTCGCTCGGCATGAAGCAGCTCGAGAGCGATCCGTGGTCCGAGATCGGAACGAAATTCCCGATAGGCAAGAAGATCAAGGGCACCGTCACCAACATCACCGACTACGGCGCATTCGTCGAGCTGGAGCCGGGCATCGAGGGCCTCATCCACGTTTCGGAAATGTCGTGGACGAAGAAGAACGTCCATCCCGGCAAGATCCTGTCGACGACGCAGGAAGTCGATGTGGTGGTGCTCGAGGTCGATCCGGCGAAGCGCCGCATTTCACTCGGCCTCAAGCAGACGCTCGAGAACCCGTGGCAGGCTTTCGCCAGCAGCCATCCGGTCGGCAGCCATGTCGAGGGCGAGGTCAAGAACAAGACCGAATTCGGCCTGTTCATCGGCCTCGAAGGCGATGTCGACGGCATGGTCCATCTTTCCGACCTCGACTGGACCCGTCCGGGCGAGCAGGTGATCGAGGAGTACAATCGCGGCGACATCGTCAAGGCGCAGGTGCTCGACGTCGACATCGACAAGGAGCGCATCTCGCTCGGCATCAAACAGCTAGCCAAGGACACGGCCGGCGAAGCGGCGACTTCAGGCGAACTGCGCAAGAACGCGGTCGTCACCTGCGAGGTCACCGGCGTCAAGGATGGCGGTCTGGAGGTGCGGCTCGTCGAGAGCGGCATCGAGACCTTCATCAAGCGCTCCGACCTCAGCCGCGACCGCGACGAGCAGCGCCCAGAGCGCTTCACGGTCGGCCAGAAGGTCGACGCCCGCGTCATCGCCTTCGACAAGAAGACCCGCAAGCTGCAGGTCTCGATCAAGGCGCTGGAAATCGCCGAGGAGAAGGAAGCGGTCGCCCAGTACGGCTCGACCGATTCCGGCGCTTCGCTGGGCGACATCCTGGGTGCCGCGCTGAAGAAGCAGGGCAGCTAAAGATTGGTTGCTGCCGCATTTCGGTGCGGCTGTGACGAAAAACCCCGCCGGAGCGATCCGGCGGGGTTTTCTTTGGTCGACGACCTGCTGTGTCAGGCCCTGCCGTAAAGCGGCACCAGCGTGCCGCTCATCGCCAGATTGGCCGGCGAAGCGAGATAGGCAATGGCCTCAGCGGCCGCTTCGAGGCTGACCCATTTGCTGAAATCGGCGGCCGGCATGTCTGCCCTGGTGGCCGGCGTGTCGAGCGTCGAGGGCGCGACCGCGTTGACCAGGATTCCCTTGCCCTTGAGTTCTTCCGCCATCGCCACTGTCATTGCCGCGACCGCCGCCTTGCTGGCGCCGTAGGCGACCATGCCGGAACCGCGCCGAAGGTCGAGCCCAGCGCGCGCCGTGACATTGACGATGCGCCCCGACACTGAAGATTCCAGCATCGAGCGGATCGCCGCGCGGCAGCACAGGAAGGTGGTACGGGCGTTGGTATCCATCATTTCGGCAAAGGACGCGGGCTCGATCTTCTCGACTGGCGCAGCGGTGAAACCGCCGGCCAGATGGATGGATGCCCACAAATCGGTAACGCTGGCATAGAACGCATCGACCTTAGCGGGATCGGCGAGATCGACATTGTGCGCCAGCCTGACGCGCTCATGTGCCGGGAAGGGAAAATGCGCGGGCGCGGCAGCATGGGCATTGGGCACATGGCAGACCGCACCCTGCTCCAGCAGTTTGCCGACAACCGCGCCACCGAGCGCTCCTGTGCCGCCGGTCACCACAACATGCCTGCCGTCCAGTGTATCCGTCATCTTCGACCGCTCCAGTCACTCATATGCCGCGCCGCCGCCGAAGGTCGCGCCTTTCGCGAGATCACTCAACCGAAATCTCGATGACACAGTGTCGTTTACGCGCCTCAAGCCGGCGGCCATCCGACGAGGATCGCATCCCCAAGCAGACGCTGCCACAGCACTCAATCGACAGGGATCTCGATGACATACGGCAGTCCGGTCGCCCGCGCGCGCTGGAGTGCGTCCGCCAGATGACCGATGCCGGCAAGCCGCTCGGCGGCAATGCCATAGGCCTCGGCCAGCTTGCAGAAATCAGGCGGCGCCGGCGAGACGCCGACCGGCTCGACGCCGACATCGAGCATCGAGGTTTCGATTTCGCGATAGCCGCGATTGTTCCAGACGACGAAGATCACCGGCGCCGAGGCGTCGAGCGCGGCGCCCAGTTCCGGCAGCGTGAACTGGAAACCACCGTCGCCGGTGAGACAAACGACCGGCGCATCAGGCACGGCAAGGGCCGCACCGATTGCCGCCGGCGGACCATAGCCGAGCGCGCCGAAGCCGGTGGCGGCGTTGAACCAGCCGCCCGGTCGATCGTGATCGTAATAGAGGTTGGCGGCATAGACCGGCTGGGTCGAATCGCCGACGATAGTCGAGCCCGGCAACGCATCGCGGATCGCCTCGACGGCTCGTGTTTGCGCCTGGAGGCTCGGGCTGATTTCGGCGAAGGCCGCTTGCCTCGTTGCAGCGGCGCGAGCCGGACCGTCGTCCGATGGCGGCTGGCCCTTGCCGATTTCGGCAAGCAGCGCCTCGAGTGCTACGCCGCAATCGGCCTGGATCGAAATCCGGGCCGGCCGACGGGCAAGCTGGTCGGCGCCGATGTCGATGCGGATCAGATTGGTCGGCAGGACAAAGCCGCCGTCGCTATACCCATCATAGTCGGTCGGGCCGAATTCGGTGCCGGCGGCAATGACCAGATCGGCCTCGGCCATCAGCGCACGCACCGCCTTCAGACTCGGGCTCGCCGGCACGCCAAGCGGATGGCGATGCAGCAGGCCGCGGGCATTAGCCGTCTGGACAACCGGCGCTCCCATCCTTTCGGCGAGACGCTTCAGCGGCGCGTCGGCTCTCTTGGCGCCGCCGCCGGCGAGGATTAGCGGGCGGCGGGCAGCCGCGCAAAGCCTTGCCGCCTCTGCTATCGCCGCCGCATCCGGTTCGGGCGGCGCGACATTGGTCAGCAAAGCTGCGATGCCGTCCGCCGGCTTGACCATAATGTCGGTCGGGATCTCGATATGGACCGGACCGGGGCGCGATGACGAAAACAGGGCGAAGGCGCGGGCAAGCACGCCCGGCAGTTCGTCGGCGTCGGTGACACGGTGCGAGAAGAGCGCTACCTTCTCCATCATGCCACGCTGGTCGGGGAGTTCGTGCAGATGGCCGAGGCCCTTGCCGAGCGTCGGCGTGGCATTGACGCCTGAGATCACCAGCATCGGAACCGAATCGGCGCGGGCCTGGCCCATGGCGGTTATGGTGTTGGTTAGTCCCGGTCCGGTGATGACGAAGGCGACGCCAGGCTTGCCGCTGGCGCGCGCATAACCGTCGGCCATGAAGCCGGCGCCCTGCTCATGACGCGGGGTGACGTGGCGGATTTTCGAGCGCGCCAGCCCGCGATAGAGTTCGACAGTATGCACACCCGGAATGCCGAAGACCGTGTCGACGTCATGGGCTTCGAGCAAAGTGATGAGCGCTTCGCCGACTGTCGTCATTGTCTGAGCACCGGACGTGTGAGGCAAGTCGGTCCGCCCTCGCAGGCAATGCACAGCGCGTCCGCCTCGAAGGTTGAAACCCTGCAGCCGGCGGCCGCCATGGCCGCCGCCGTCTTCGGGAAGCCGGCAACGGCGATCATCTCGCGCGGCGCGGTCGGCAGCACATTGAGGCTGAGACCGTTGGAGGCGAAGAACTCCTCGGCGTCGCCCTCGACCAGGCGAATGCCGCGCGCCCGCAGCATCTGGTAGAAGGCAGCCGGCAAAAGCGGTGCATAGACCAGCGCCAGATCGTCGGCGAGCGGACTGATCACCGACATCAGATGCAGGCAGGCCTCCTCGCCATGCCAGAGCGGCAGGTCGTAACCATAGACCTGGATACCCTTGGGTGTTAGCAGGTTGGCGAGTTGCTGGATGCCATCCTGGTTGGTGCGCACGCCGCGGCCGACGGCCAGCGTCCGAGAATCCACCCAGACGCAGTCGCCGCCCTCGACTTGGCCGGGATGCTCGATGCGGCCGAGGATAGGCACGCCCATGCGCTTGTAGGCCGCCTCGTGCAGGCCGGGCTCAGCCAGGCGCAGCGCCTTGCCCATGGCAAGAATGATGGCGCCGTGGTCGGTCATCAGTGAAGGATCGTGTGTGAAGACGGAATCGGCAAGCCCGTCATCGGCGTCGGTCAGCCATTCGATCTCGGCGCCGGATGCCAGAACCAGCGTCGTCAGCGCCTGATGCTGGGCGGCGGCCTTTTGCGGATCGAAGCCAGGACCATAGTGCCATTCCGATGCTTTGGCGCGAGGCATGGCGCTTGCGGCGGACCGCATCAGCACGCGCTGCAGGGGCCCGGCCATGGACTGCGACCCGTATGCTTTACCCACCAAGTGCTCCTGAAACATCCCATTCAGCCAATAGCCACTCAGCGAGCCGCGATCAATGGTCCAAAAAAGCATGGTTGACGGAGGCAAGCGGAACGGTCCATCTTGAGAATGAGAAGTCTGTCCAGTGATGGTAATGGGTAAAAAATTCCAGCAGCGACGGGTCCAGCCGCTTCGTGAGGCACCCCAAAGGTGATAGCGCAAGGCACGGCCCCCGCCCTGAAGTACACGGCGCAGAACGACGCCGCCGAAGCCATCCATGTCGAGAACCTGCATAAAAGATTCGGCGAACTGCATGTGCTGAAGGGTGTTTCGCTGTCGGCGCGCGACGGCGAGGTCATCGCCATCATCGGTGGCAGCGGCTCGGGCAAGTCGACCCTGCTGCGCTGCATCAATTGCCTGGAGAACCCGACCAGCGGAATCGTCCGCGTCAATGGCGAGGAGATCCGGATGAAGGCCGACAGTCACGGCCACACCGTTCCCGCCGACCGTAAGCAGATCGAGCGCATCCGCTCCAAGCTCGGCATGGTCTTTCAGAATTTCAATTTGTGGAGCCACATGACGCTGATCGAGAACGTAATCGAGGTTCCGGTGCATGTTCTCGGCGTCAAGCGCGACGTGGCCATCGCCGAGGCCGAAAAGCTGCTCGCCCGCGTCGGGCTGGCCGAAAAGCGCGATGTCTATCCGGCCTATCTGTCGGGCGGCCAGCAGCAGCGTGCGGCCATCGCCCGGGCGCTGGCCATCAATCCGCGCGTCATGCTGTTCGACGAGCCGACCTCGGCGCTCGACCCGGAACTGATCGGCGAGGTGCTGAAGGTGATCGGCGATCTGGCGCGCGAGGGCCGCACCATGGTGCTGGTGACCCACGAGATGAAGTTCGCCCGCGAAGTCGCGACGCATGTCGTCTACCTTTACAACGGGTTGGTCGAGGAAGAAGGGCCGCCGGAGCAGATCTTCGGTGCGCCCAAATCCGAAAGGCTGAAGCAGTTTCTGCGCAATGTTGGATGACTTGCGAGAAAAGCAGACGGGAACGTCAAAACCAAAAAACGGGAGAAATGAAAAAATGAAACCTTTTCTCAAAACGGCGCTCGCGGCTACGCTGATCGCGTTGTCGGGCGCATTTTCGGCAAGCGCCGAACAGATCAAGGTGGGTTTTTCGCCTGAAGCCTATCCGCCGTTTTACTCGCAGGATGCTTCCGGCAACTGGGGTGGCTGGGAAGTAGACATCGTCAACGCCATCTGCAGCGAAGCCAAGCTGGATTGCGTATTGACGCCAATCCCGTGGGACGGCCTTATCCCGGCGCTTAAAACCAAGAAGATCGACGCGATTATGAATTCGATGTCCATTACCGACGAACGCAAGAAGGAAATCGATTTTTCGGAGAAATACTACAATACGCCGACTGCGGTGATCGGCGCCAAGGATCAGAAATTCGATGCGACGCCAGAGGGGCTGAAAGCCAAGATTGTCGGCGTTCAGGCGTCCACGGTGCACGCTGCTTACGCCAAGAAGCACTTCACCGATGCTGCCGAGATCAAAGAATACCAGACGCAGGACGAGGCAAATCAGGATCTCGCCGCCGGCCGGATCGATGCCACTCAGGCCGATTCGATCGCGCTCGACGCATTTTTGAAGTCGGATCAAGGCAAAGCGTGCTGCGACCTCAAAGGTTATGTCGCACCGGACCTTGAAGTGCTCGGGCCTGGCGTCGGCGCCGGCGTACGTCAAGGCGACACCGAGCTCAAGGACAAGCTCAATGCCGCAATCAAGGCCATCCGCGCCAATGGCAAGTATGCCGAAATCACCAAGAAGTACTTCGACTTCGACATCTACGGCGAAGAGTCGCAGTCCAACTGACGGCAGCGGCATCAAGCCGGGCATGCCTAGCCGCCATCGTCGCGATGGCACGTCCGGCTTGATACATCTTTGGCGCCTCAACCCGGAAGTCCAGGGGACATAAGCTGAGCGACGTTCTCGCCACCATCTTCGGAGCCAGTTCGCTGGAATTGCTTTCCTTCCAGCCGCCGAACGGCAGGGGTCTCGGCCTTCTGCATGGGTTGGCAAACTCCGTCGGAATTGCTTTCGGCTCCTTTGGAGTCGGTCTCGTGATCGGCGTCGGCGGCGCTTATGGCAAGCTATATGGCGGGCCGGTGGTCCGTGACCTGCTGGAAGTCTACACCACCGTGGTCCGCGCCGTGCCCGAACTGGTGCTGATCCTGCTGCTTTATTTCGCTGGTACCGACCTCATCAACCAGTTGCTCACCGCCCTCGGCCATGCCGCGATTGATATCAACGGTGTTGTCGCCGGAATAGGCGTGCTCGGGGTCGTGCAGGGCGCCTACTCTACCGAAGTCTTGCGCGGCGCGATTCTCGGCATTCCGCAGGGCCAGATCGAAGCCGCGCGGGCGTATGGAATGCCCCCCGGCCTGCTTCTCAGGCGTATCACGCTACCTGCGATGCTGCCCTTTGCCATCCCAGGGCTGGCAAATCTGTGGCTGATCGCCACCAAGGACACCGCGCTTCTCGCGATCGTCGGCGTCAATGAACTGACGCAAACCACACGGACGGCAGCCGGCGCGACGAAGGCTTATTTCACCTTCTTCATGGCGGCGGGCGCGCTCTATCTCGTTCTGACCCTCGTCTCCAACGTCGTCATTGGGCGTGTTGAGCGCTGGGCGCGACGCGGCATGCCTTCGGTCGCGGGAACTCACTGATGGCGGCTGCCGATACCCCGGTCATTAACGCCGCCGCCCGAGCTTCGCTCTGGATGCGGCCACATCGGATAGCGCTGATCCTGATCGCGCTGGTTATCATATTGGCGTCGATTTTCCTCATGCGCTGGGATTGGCTGCCCACCTATTTGCCGCTGGCTTTGCAGGGCATATGGCGGACCATATGGCTGCTGGTGGTGACGTCGGCTCTGGGCATCGCGCTCGCTATCCCCCTCGGCCTCGCGCAGGTGATCGGCCCGCCGATTCTGAGCGTTCCGGCCAAGGTGTTCTGCACGGTTATTCGTGGTACGCCGCTGCTGCTCCAGCTCTGGCTGCTCTACTTCGGACTCGGTTCGCTGTTTCCACAATTTCCGTGGATACGCGAGTCGTTCCTCTGGCCCATTCTCAGGCAGGCATGGCCCTATGCGGTTCTTTCGCTGACGATTTCCTATGCTGGCTACGAAGGCGAAGTAATGCGTGGCGCCTTCGCAGGCGTACCGAAAGGTCAACTCGAGGCGGCCCGAGCTTTCGGCATGAGCCGTTGGAAAATGTTCAGGCGAGTATGGCTTCCGCAGGCGATCCACCGGGCGCTGCCGACGCTGGCCGGCGAAACCGTTCTCCAGCTGAAGGCAACACCGCTGGTGGCGACCATAACCATGGTCGACATCTATGCCGTAGCCTCGAGGGTGCGCCAGGATCTGTTCGTCACCTACGAACCCTTGCTGCTTCTGGCGTTGGTCTATATGGCCATCACCGGTATCCTGGTCTTCGGCTTCCGCCGGCTCGAGGCGCGGATTCCGAACCGGCTCGGCTGATCGAGACAGTTTCACGAATTCAGGACTTACGAAATGCAACTCAGTCTCGACCAGGCGACAGGGCTGTGCCGGATGGCGGCGCTCGGCGCCGGCGCCAATGAAGAAGCGGCGCAGTCGCTTGCAGCCTCCATCGTAGCGGCCGAGGCGGAAGGGCTGTCGACGGTGGGGTTGTCGCATTTCATCGACTATCTCGAAGCGCTGGAGGCCGGCCGCATCGACGGCAAGGCCGAGCCGGTCATCACCAGGCCGGCTTTGGCGATCTATCTCTCTGACGCGCGCGGCGGTCTGGCGCATACCGGCTTCGACCGCACCATCGACGATCTCGCCAAGGCGGCGCGCCTGTTCGGCGTCGCCATCTTTTCGCAGAAGAACGCCTATACATGCGGCGCACTCGGTTATTTCACCGGGCGGCTGGCCGCGCTGGGACTGGTGTCCTTCGCCGCGACGAACGGGCCCGCCGTGCTTGCCGGCTCGGGCTCAGTCAAGCCGGTCTACTGCACCAACCCGATGTCCTTCGCCGCGCCCGCCGCCGACGGAGCGCCGCTGGTGATCGACCAGTCGTCGAGCGCCACTGCCTTCGTTAACATCCGCAAGGCGGCCGAGGACGGCAAGAAAATTCCCGAAGGCTGGGCCTTGGACGTCAGCGGCAACCCGACCACCGATCCCGCCGCCGCCATGAAAGGCGCGATGCTTGCCTTCGGCGGCCAGCGCGGCGCCAACATCGCGCTGATGGTCGAAGTGCTGGCGGCTGGCCTGTCGGGCGCCAACTGGTCGCTCGATGCGCCATGGTTCAGCGGCGGACCGGACAGTCCCGGAACCGGCCTCTTCGTGCTGGCCGTCGAGCCTAAGCTGCTCGATCCGGATTTCGAGAAACGCATGAAGGACCAGCTCGAACGGTTGCGCCGCCGCTACGGCGTGCATGTGCCCGGCCGTGCCCGGGCCGAAGCGGCGGAGAAGGCAGCAGCACGGGGCATAACGGCTCCGAAAGCCGTGGTGCAGCGCATCTCCGAATTCGCCGCCCGGTATTCTTCCTAAAAAGTTTGTCTGCGATTTTTTCGCCGCCGTTGAACCTTTTTGCGCGGTGCCGCGACCAATGCCTGTCCGGGGTGGGGTTTGCCCGGGCGGTGACATCCGGTCGAATGTCCAGGGCTGGGGCGGGCGTCTCACGCCGTCCTGATACCGTCTCAGGCTAGGCCGCCTCGTCGGACCCTGACTCCGACCTTGGGAGTCACCCCGAAAACCACGCTTCGGCGGGGTTTTCTGCGTTCTCTCGCATCTGGTCAGTTAACACGCCTTTCTAGTCAACTTTTGTTCATTTGACTTTGACTGAGGTGGTCGGGTGTTTGCGCGAAGCAGCAAAAGAGGAGCCCCAATGTCCGCAAGCACCGACAATTCCAGAAGAAGCCTTTTCGTCCCAGCCCTTGGCAGCCTTTATGCGGCGCTGCACACCACCTCTGAAACCATCCTGCGTGCCGTAGCCGGCATCTTCCTCACCATTCATGGTTCGCAGAAGATCACCGATCCGTTTGGCGCCGCCGAGATGGTCGAGGGCCTCGGCTTCTATCCGGGCGCATTTTGGTCCCTGCTCTTGGCATGCACCGAGTTCTTCGGAGGCATTTTCATCGCCATAGGTCTCTTGACCCGACCGGCCGCCTTCGCCGGAATGTTCGTGCTTCTGGTCACCGTCTGGTTCCATTGGGTCACTATGGGCGAGGGCTTTTCGGGCGCCGAAAAATCGCTGCTGTGGGCGGCGATCCTGTTCTTCTTCGTCATTCGCGGCGGCAACCGCCAATCGGTCGACGCACGCATCGGCAGGGCGTTCTGACGCGGTCGAACCAAGGTCTCCGGCGACTTATCGTCGCCCTTTGCCTTTGGCGCGAAACGGACTAAGAAACGGCTTCAGTCAAGCACCAGTAAATCTGGAAACTGCGCCGGAGCCAGCAATGACCGAAATCCTGCAGACCCCAAAGCTCGTCGTCGTGTTCGGCGGTTCCGGCTTTGTCGGCCGTAGAGTCGTGCGGGCGCTGGCCAGGCGCGGCTACCGCATAAGGGTCGCCTGCCGCCGGCCCGATCTCGCCGGCCATCTGCAGCCGCTCGGCAATGTCGGCCAGATCCAACCGGTGCAGGCCAATGTTCGCGTGCGTTGGTCGGTCGACCGCGCCGTGCAAGACGCCGATCATGTCGTCAATCTGGTGGCCATCCTGCATGAGAGCGGCCGGCAGAAATTCACCTCCATCCACGAATTCGGCGCACGCGCCGTCGCCGAAGCGGCGCGCGCCGTCGGCGCTGGCCTCACCCATATCTCGGCTCTGGGCGCCGATCTGAACGCGCAATCGGACTACGCGCGCACCAAGGCGCTCGGCGAAAAAGCGGTCCTGGAAACGATCAGCGATGCCGTCGTCTTGCGGCCGTCGATCAATTTCGGGCCGGAGGACAGTTTCTTCAACCGGTTCGCCAATATGGCGCGCTATTCGCCGGTCCTGCCGCTGATCGGCGGTGGGCAGACCAAATTCCAGCCGGTCTATGTCGGCGATGTCGCCGAAGCGGTGGCGCGCTCGGTCGACGGCAAAGTCCAGGGCGGCCGGATCTATGAGCTTGGCGGGCCGCAGGTGCTCACCTTCAAGCAATGCATGCAGGAAATGCTTGCCATGATCGACCGCAAGCGACTTCTGGTGTCGGTGCCTTGGTGGGTGGCGAACATGCAGGCATCGATTCTCGGGCTTTTGCCCAATCCACTGCTGACCAAGGATCAGGTCCTGCAATTGCGCGAGCACAACGTCGTGTCGGAAGCGGCCACCAGGGAAAACAGGACGCTCGCCGGTCTCGATATCCAGCCACAGTCGATCGGCAGCATCCTGCCCAGCTATCTCTGGCGTTACCGGGCCGCGGGCCAGTTCCAGCGCAAGACGGCGGCCTAGCCAATCAGGCGCTCACTAAAGGCGCCGCGTGACCTGCATCGGCAGGCCGCCCTGCGGTTGCGTCGTCAGTTTCTGCACCGGCCAGGGCTTAGTCTCGGCGGTGGTGTCGAAGCGGAAACGCGACAGCATGATCGCCAGAGCGATGATCGCCTCCTGCATGGCAAAGCTGGCGCCGATGCAGACGCGAGGACCGGCGCCGAACGGTAAATACTGGAAGCGGTCGATCTTCTCGCGATTTCCCGGATGGAAGCGTTCGGGCATGAACGCGTCGGGCCGCTCCCACAGCTTGCGGTGGCGATGAACAACCCACGGCATGACCAGCACCGCGGCGCGCCTCGGTATATAGAGGCCGTTCCAGGTTTCGGGTTCGATCGGCTCGCGGTTGATCGACGGCGCCGGCGGATAGAGCCTGAGCGCCTCGTCGAAGGCGGCGCGGGTGAACGGCATGGCGTCGAGCCACTTTGTCGGATCGGACTCGCGCGCCAGCACCGCGTCGATCTCGCGCTCGATCTTTTCGCGCTCCCAAGGCGCTTCGGCCAAGCAATAGAGCGTCCATCCAAGTGCACGCGCCGTGGTCTCATGGCCGGCACCGATGAAGGTGATGATGTTGTCCTCGACCTCGGCGCGCGTCAGCCCGTCCGGTCCCTCCGCCTTGAGCAAAAGCGTGAGAAAATCCTGCGGCACCTTGTCCGGATCGCGCTTGACCCGCTCTTCGCGCATCTTGACGGTGTCGGTGACGATCTTGCGGAAATAGGCCATGGTCTTGCGGCCGCGGATGCGGGTCAGGCGCGGCAGCCAATCGGGCGCCCGCAACAGATCAAGCGGATCAACGCGGCCCATGGTCTCGAACAGCCGGTCGATCTCCTTGGCGAAGCCGCCCGGCTCACCTGATATCTCACCGGAAAACAGCGTCTCGGCCAGGATGTCAAAGGTAAGCAGCGTCATGTCATGGGCGATGTCCGACGTGCCGCCGCCCTCGTAGCGCGTGACGAACTCCCGTGTGCGCCTCAGCATCGGCTCGGCAAAACCGAAGATGTGCCGCGGCGTGAACACCGGCGCCATCGCCTTGCGCGAGCGCCTCCATACCTCGCCCTCAGCGGTCAGCAGGCCGTCGCGCAGGATCGGCCGCAGGATCATCTGACGCACCGTCGCCATCTTGTAGTTTTTCGCATTGTCGACCAGCACGTGGCGAATGAGGCCGGGGTCATTGGCGATGACCAGCGGCCCGCCGATGCCGGTCACCGAAATCCAGGGTTCGTTGTAGGTCGGCTCGCCCCACAGTTCGAGCGGATTGCGATAGACGATGCGGATCATCTCCAGCGTCGAAGGCGGCAAGGTACGCGGCTTCGGTGCCGGCGGGACGAACGGGGCGGGCTGACTGTCCATGGCGTGCTCCGCTGGTCACCTCAATGTAGTGGCTGGCAAGGCAAGCGTCCATGTCGCCGGCCTCTCCGGAATGTAACCGGGGCACTGGAAAGTACCTGATTGCCGGAACAGGGCGGCCTGCTCTTGTTGCCGCCGCTCTGTTCCAAAACCGATCCACTTTTTGGGTCCGATGCCATGGCCGGCCGAGCGTGCTCTTCTTCCATTCGGAAATGCTTGCAAACCTTGGAAAAACCGCCTTTTGCACTTATATCTAGGACATCAAAGACGCGCGATTCGGAGCCGATTTCTGCGCTGGATGTGCGGCATCAATCAGACAGGTTTTCATGAGCGATCAGATCGACAACGCCAACGGCGCTGAGGCCGAGTACGGCGCCGATTCCATCAAGGTTTTGAAGGGGTTGGATGCCGTCCGCAAGCGGCCTGGCATGTATATCGGCGATACCGACGACGGGTCGGGCCTGCATCACATGGTCTACGAGGTCGTCGACAACGCCATCGATGAAGCGCTGGCCGGCCATGCCGACCTTGTCACGGTAACGCTCAACCCCGATGGTTCGGTGACGGTCATCGACAATGGCCGCGGCATTCCGACCGATATCCACACCGGCGAAGGCATTTCGGCGGCCGAAGTGATCATGACGCAGCTGCATGCCGGCGGCAAGTTCGACCAGAACTCCTATAAGGTGTCCGGCGGTCTGCACGGCGTCGGCGTCTCGGTAGTCAACGCGCTGTCGGGCTGGCTGAAGCTGAAGATCCGCCGCAACGGCCAGATCTACGAGATGAGCTTCACGCACGGCAATGCCGACGCGCCGCTGAGGGTCACCGGCACCTACGAACAGCGCAAGGTTACCGGCACCTATGAGGGGCGCAGCGGCAGCGAGATCACCTTTTTCCCGTCAGCCGAGACGTTCACCATGGTCGAGTTCGACTTCGGCACGCTGGAGCACCGGCTGCGCGAACTCGCCTTCCTGAATTCCGGCGTGCGCATCGTTCTGACCGATGCCCGCCATGCCGACGTCGTGCGCCATGAGCTGCACTATGATGGCGGGCTGGAGGAGTTCGTCAAATATCTCGACCGCGTCAAGAAACCGCTGATCGACAAGCCGATTGCGATCAAAGCCGAGCGTGACGGCATCACCGTCGAGGTCGCCATGTGGTGGAACGACAGCTACCACGAGAACGTGCTGGCCTTCACCAACAACATTCCGCAACGCGACGGCGGCACGCATCTTGCCGGCTTTCGCGGCGCGCTGACGCGCCAGATAACCGGCTACGGCGAATCCTCGGGCCTCACCAAGAAAGAGAAGGTGGCGCTGGTCGGCGACGATTGCCGCGAAGGGCTGACGGCCGTGCTGTCGGTCAAGGTTCCCGACCCGAAATTCTCCTCGCAGACCAAGGACAAGCTGGTCTCGTCCGAAGTCCGTCCGGTGGTGGAAGGGCTCGTCAACGAAGCTCTCGGCACCTGGCTCGAAGAGCACCCGACCGAAGGCAAGGTGGTCATCGAGAAGGTCATCCAGGCGGCAGCGGCGCGCGAAGCCGCGCGCAAGGCGCGCGACATCACCCGCAAGAGCTCGCTCGGCGTCACCTCGCTGCCCGGCAAGCTGGCCGACTGCCAGGAACGCGATCCGGCGAAGTCCGAAATCTTCATCGTCGAGGGCGACAGCGCCGGCGGCTCGGCCAAGGGCGGCCGTTCGCGTCAGAACCAGGCCATTCTTCCCCTGCGCGGCAAGATCCTCAATGTCGAGCGGGCTCGCTTCGACCGCATGCTGGGCTCCGACATGATCGGTACGCTGATCACCGCGCTCGGCACTTCGATCGGCAAGGACGAGTTCAACGCCGACAAATTGCGCTATCACAAGATCATCCTGATGACCGACGCCGACGTCGACGGCGCCCACATCCGCACCTTGCTGCTGACCTTCTTCTTTCGGCAGATGCCCGAGCTGATCGAGCGCGGCCATCTCTATATCGCCCAGCCGCCACTCTACAAAGTGACGCGCGGCAAGAGCTCGCAATATCTCAAGGACGAAAGCGCCTTCGAGGAATTTCTGATCGGCTCGGGGCTGGAGGAGGCGTCGCTTGCGCTCAGCACCGGCGAGGTGCGGGCCGGACAGGACCTGCGCAGCGCCATCGACGATGCGCTGGCGGTGCGCCAGCTCATCAACGGGCTGCACACGCGCTACAACAGAGGCGTGGTCGAGCAGGCCGCGATTGCCGGCGCGCTCAACCCCGACGTGTTCGCCGATCTCGGCCGGGCCAACGCCATGGCCGATCGCGTCGCCCGGCGTCTCGACATCATCGCCGAGGACACTGAACGCGGCTGGACGGGCCGCATGTCGACCTCAAACGAAGGGGTCGGCGGGTATGTGTTCGAGCGCACGGTGCGCAGCGTCAAGGAATTCGCGCATCTCGATCTCGCGTTGATCAACTCGGCCGATGCTCGCCAGATCGACCGCTACGCACCGCGCCTCGCAGAAGTCTATGGCGAGCCGCCGGTGCTGCGCCGCAAGGATGTGTCGGAAACCATCTCGGGACCGCTGGCGCTGCTCAACGCCGTGTTTGCCACCGGCCGCAAGGGCCTGACCATGCAGCGCTACAAGGGCCTGGGCGAGATGAACGCCGAGCAGCTCTGGGAGACCACGCTCGACCCGAATGTGCGCTCGCTTTTGCAGGTCAAGGTCAATGACGCGACGGACGCCGACTCCCTGTTTTCGCGGCTGATGGGCGACGAGGTCGAGCCCAGGCGTGAGTTCATCCAGGAAAACGCGCTGTCCGTCGCCAATCTGGATATTTAAAGCCCAGGCCGGACGCTCAATTTCGAGCGCTCGAGACATCGTTGGTGGACCTAGGCCTGCCAATGATGTCTGCTGCATCGCAACAAAGGTTCACTGAGGGCCCGGTCGGAACGGAAAGGCTTCCAAGGCATTGTGATTGATCACAATCGCCGCAGGAGGCACTTATGGGACGTGGCATTTTGCTCTGGCTTCTCGGAGTCCCGATTCCGATCATTATTCTCATCATGCTTTTCGCACGGTAGGGGGCTGACATGCAGTCAACCCTATCGGCTGTCGACGTTTCCGCACCGACGGAATCCTCTTCCACCGCTGTCAGCTGGGGGCCGATCGTGGCCGGCGCCTTTGCTGCCTCGGGGCTAACACTGATCCTGATGTTGCTCGGCTCCGGGCTCGGGCTAACCATGGTTTCGCCGTGGTCCGGCTTGAGCACATCGGTCACAACTTTCGCGGCCTCCACCGCCGCGTGGCTGATCATCGTGCAGTGGCTGTCGTCGGCTGCCGGCGGTTATCTTGCCGGGCGCCTGCGCACCAAATGGGTCGGCGTCCACACCGATGAAGTCTTTTTCCGCGATACCGCCCACGGCTTCCTCGCCTGGGCGCTTGCAACGTTGCTCGTCGCCGGCGTGCTCGGCTCGGCGCTTTCCGCAGCTGTCGGAACCGGCGTCCAGGCCGCTTCGACAGTCGCGTCGGGCGCGGCAATGGGCGCTTCGGCAGGTGCCACTGCAAACGCCGGAGGCGCCGCGACCGACAACGCAACGTCGTACTTCGTCGATGCATTGTTCCGCCCGGCCGATGCGGCCAGGCTTGCTGCCGCCAACCCAGAGAGCGATGCGGCGGCGACGGCGCAGGCTTCGCGCATTTTGATCGCGAGCGCAGCAGCAGGAGAAGTGTCTGCCGACGACAAGACCTATCTGTCGCAGCTGGTGGCTGCCCGAGCCGGGCTGTCGGAACCGGATGCCAGGGCTCGTGTCGATGCCGTGCTTGCCAGGGTCGAAGAGGCGAAGGTTCAAGCTCAGCAGGCTGCCGATACCGCCAGGAAAGCCGGTGCCACCTTCGCGCTGCTTGGCGCACTGTCGCTGGTTGTCGGCGCTTTCATCGCAAGCGCCGCGGCAGCCCTTGGCGGCAGGCAGCGCGACGACGAGGAGGCGGTCTTCCTGACCAACCGCTGATCAGTGCTTGACGGTTTCTTCTATGCAGGGACACTGCCCCTGCATAGACATGCTGTTTCGATGGGGTGATTGCCAGCGCCGGTTCACCGAAACGAGCGCCGGCTCTTACTTTCCGGCAAAACCGTGGACACCGCCTGGCTTGGCTCCAGTTTGCGGCCGAGATCGACGGCGTCGCGCAGCACCTCGATATGCGAGCGCGGCGGCGTTCCGGCCGCTGCGGCGACCTCGACGCCGGTCGCCTTCAGCGACCAATAGAGCCTGTGGGTGAAGATGCGGCCAAGCGAACTGCGCAGCTCGACCTGAATGTTCTCCACGCCGGGGCCGAAATTTTCCGCCATCGGTCCGGAGATCGGGTCGCCCGTCAGCCAGCCATTGCCCCTGTCGAAGATGTTGGTCCAGCGCGTCGCGGCAAATACAGCGCCATGATGCACCGCCCGCTGCGGCCTCCCCGAACGGCTGCGCCCTTCCTGATAGAGGACGGTTCCACCGGCCGCCGTATCGGCGATTGGCGGACAAGCCGAGAACAGCCGCTCAGCGATGCCGCGCCTGAATTCGGCGAGATTGTAGGTCACCAGAAATTCGCTGTGGGTCAGCGGGCTGCCGAGCGTGACGAAATCGCTGATCTTCCACGGCAATGGATGAACGTCGTCCCTGGCGCGGAGCTGGCGATAGAGTTCCCATTGATCTCGCCGGAATCCGGAGAGGTCATCCAAGCTGTCGGGCCACGCAGAACCATCGGCGTTGAGCGTAGCGCTGTCGACGGCGCGGATCGCTTTCAGTCTCGCCTTGTCGCGGACCGCTTCCAGCTTTCGCGGCCTGAAATCAGCCCACAATATCTGCAGCAGATCATAGGCGATCATTGATCCCAGGCTGTGTGAGACCAGCACGATGCGGTCGTAGGTATCGTCCATCATGAGACGCCTCAGCAGCGTCAGGCCACGGTCGCGTACAAGCGCGCGCTTCTCGACCGTTGCCGCTTCAGCACGGACATAGGCGGCCACATCACCGAAATAAGGAAGACCGAACCGGTCCACCGACCAGACGACGAACGAGGCCAGGATCGTGACGAGCATGCCCGTGGTCCAGGAAATATACCCTTGCAAGGCCGAGGTCGCGAGCACGAGCGCCGCGCCCAAGACTGTTATGACGGCCAGAAGCGTAACGACATAGAGCCCGCGGGCGTCGCGCGGAATGTCGGCGGGCTTGCGCCAGAGCAGATTTGTCACCCAGGCCGCAAGCCGGCCACGCGTCGTGCCCTGCGTGATGTCGGCCCAGTAAAGCTCGTAGAAATCAGTGCGGCGGCCATCGACATCGTAAGGGGTGGTGATCCGGCGAAGCTCGTGCGAGTTCGTGCGGCTGTCAGGCGTGATCCAGCTCTGGTTGATCTTCGAGCCGGCGGGACCGCCCGAATCGGCGACACGGGCGTAAAACGGCACGCGAGCAGGGTCGTGACTCCAAACAGCCTGAACAAATTCCCTCAGCGTGCCCATGGGTCGCTGTTCGCCCATGCCATGCACGATCACCACGGCCTGGCTGAGCTTGCGCGCCGCCTTTCCGGAGGCCGGCGGGCTGGTCTTGGTCGGCGACGCAACAGGATGAGGGTCGGACACCAGTGCCTCCGTTTGGTGACAAAGCCCGGAACAGAATTTGTTCATCGTAGCGCTGAAACCGGCATGGGAGCAAAGACGCTGCAGGCCGGATGTTCAAGTCAAGAAAAACCCGGCGCGGAGCCGGGCTTTTTTCCGAGCAATTAGCGGTGCACTGGACCGCGAATCCGGATCAATGATCCATGGCCTTGACGATCTCCTCGGTCATCTTCTTGGCATCGCCGAGCAGCATCATGGTGCCGTCCTTGTAGAACAGCGTGTTGTCGATGCCAGCATAGCCGGAGCCGAGCGAGCGCTTGACGAACAGGCAGGTGCGGGCCTTGTCGACGTCGAGGATCGGCATGCCGAATATAGGGGAGCTCTTGTCGTCCCGCGCGGACGGGTTGGTGACGTCGTTGGCGCCGATGACATAGGCGACATCGGCCTGCGCGAATTCAGAGTTGATATCCTCGAGTTCGAACACTTCGTCGTACGGCACATTGGCTTCGGCAAGGAGGACGTTCATGTGGCCGGGCATGCGGCCGGCGACCGGATGAATGGCGTACTTCACGTCGACACCATTGGCCTTGAGCTTGTCGGCCATCTCGCGCAGCGCATGCTGCGCCTGGGCGACCGCCATGCCGTAGCCCGGCACGATGATCACCTTCTGCGCGTTCATCATCAGATAGGCGGCATCATCGGCCGAGCCCTGCTTGACCGTGCGCTCGATGCCGTCGTCGGCAGCGGCGGAAGTCTCGCCGCCGAAGCCGCCGAGGATGACCGAGATGAATGACCGGTTCATGCCCTTGCACATGATGTAGGAGAGGATCGCGCCGGACGAGCCGACCAGAGCGCCGGTGATGATCAGCGCCAGATTGCCGAGCGTGAAGCCGAGGGCTGCAGCCGCCCAGCCCGAATAGGAATTCAGCATCGAGACAACAACCGGCATATCGGCACCGCCGATCGGGATGATGAGCAGGACACCAAGGACAAGCGATGCCGCCACGATCAGCCAGAACACCAGCTTGGACTCGCTGGTGACCAGCAGCACGATCAGCACGATCAGCGCGATGCCGAGGGCGGCGTTGATGAAATGGCGGCCGCCGATCATGATCGGCTTGCCCGACATGCGACCGTCGAGCTTGAGGAAGGCGATGACCGAGCCGGTGAAGGTGATGGCGCCGATAGCGACGCCGAGGCTCATCTCGATCAGCGCCTGGGCGTGGATGTCGGCAACCGTGCCGATGCCGAAGCTTTCCGGCGCATAGATGGCGGCGGCCGCCACCATGACGGCGGCAAGACCGACGAGCGAATGGAAGGCGGCGACCAGCTGCGGCATCGAGGTCATGGCGATGCGCCGCGCCGTGATCGCGCCGACCGAGCCGCCGATCAAAAGGCCGAGCACGATGAGGCCGAAGCCCCCCGCCGAAGGGGTCGCCAGCGCCAGCGTGGTCGCAATGGCGATGCCCATGCCGATCATGCCGTACATGTTGCCCTGACGGCTCGTGGTCGGGTGCGACAGGCCGCGCAATGCCAGGATGAACAGGATGCCGGAAACCAGATAGAGGAAGGAGGCGAAGTTGGCGTTCATGTCGCTCTACTTGTCCTTCTTCTTGTACATCGCCAGCATGCGCTGGGTGACGAGAAAGCCGCCGAAGATGTTGACCGAGACCAGCATCAGCGCGACGAAACCGAAGCCGGTGGCGATGCCGGACGCCGAGATGCCGACGGCAAGCAGCGCGCCGACGACGATGACCGAAGAAATGGCGTTGGTGACGGCCATCAGCGGCGTGTGCAGCGCCGGTGTGACCGACCAGACCACGTAATAGCCGACGAAGATTGCCAGGACAAAAATGGCAAAGCGGAAGACGAACGGATCGATCGCCCCGCCGGACAGCGCGTGCGCGGCGTCGCCCGCCGCATCGGTGCCGCCTGGAGCTGTGGCCAGATCCTGCACAGCGAGACGGACGGCGGCGGTCGCCTGATCGAGCTGGTCAAGGGCTTTCTGCAAGGTCTGGTCCATCACGCGATCCCTTTCGGCTTGTTAGCGAGCGACTTGGGTGCGGCAAGTTTCCTGGATGTGGCAGCTTTCTTCGGCGCGGCCGGTTTTTCTCCAGCAGCGGGCTTCGCAGGCTCGGCCGAGGCGATCATCACCGCCGGCTTGCCGATGAAAGCCGGATGCACAACCTGCCCGCCATCGGTCAGCATCGTCGCCTTGACCAAGTCGTCGTCACGGTTGATGGCAAGCGTCTTCGTGGTCTTGTCGACCAGTGTCTCGAGGAACGCAAAAAGGTTCCTGGCGTAGAGCAGCGAGGCGGAGGCCGCGACGCGGCCCGGTACGTTGAGATGGCCGATGATTTTCACCCCGTTGGCCGTGGTCACCACCTGCCCGGGCACGGCGCCTTCGACATTGCCGCCACGTTCGACCGCGAGATCGACGATCACCGAGCCCGGCTTCATCGAGGCGACCATCGCGGCTGAAACCAGCTTCGGCGCCGGACGGCCGGGGATCAGCGCGGTGGTGATGACGATGTCCTGCTTGGCGATGTGCTCGGCGGTCAGCGCCGCTTGCTTGGCCTGGTATTCCTTAGACATTTCCTTGGCGTAGCCGCCAGCGGTCTCGGCCGCCTTGAACTCCTCATCCTCGACCGCCAGAAACTTTGCGCCAAGCGAGGCGACCTGTTCCTTGGCTGCGGGGCGCACGTCAGTGGCGGTGACGACGGCGCCAAGCCGCCTTGCAGTTGCAATGGCCTGCAGGCCGGCGACGCCGACGCCCATGATGAAGGCTTTCGCCGCCGGCACCGTGCCGGCCGCCGTCATCATCATCGGCAGCGCCCGGTCATATTCGGCAGCCGCGTCGATCACCGCCTGATAGCCGGCGAGGTTCGCCTGGCTGGACAGGACGTCCATCGATTGCGCGCGCGTGATGCGCGGCATGAACTCCATCGAGAAGGCGGTGGCGCCGGCCCTTGCCAGAGCATCGACGGCAGCATCGTTGCCATAGGGATCCATGATGGCGATGACGGCAGTGCCCGGGCGATAGGCCTTCAGCTCCGCCTCATCAGGCCGGCGCACCTTCAGCACCACATCGGCCTTGGCGACATCGGCGGCCTTACCGATCACAGCGCCGGCCTTACCGAACTCCTCGTCAGGAATGCGCGATGCCGTGCCGGCGCCGCTTTCGACGATCACGTTGAACCCCAGGCCCGCCAGCCGCTTCACCGTGTCGGGCGAGGCAGCAACGCGCGGCTCGTTCGCATCGAGCTCACGAGGGATGAAAATCGTCTGTCCCACCGCATGATCCTTTCGGCTGGAACCTGTCTGCGCAGGACGCCGGCCGGAGTTCCGGCGATGTCACGGGCAAGGGGTTTTGAAGAATTTACCGGAGAATGAAAGCGCCGAGGGCGAGGATCAGAACGAACAGGACAAATGCCGAGAAAAAGCCGCCCGCAAAGAAGCCGAAAGCCATTGCCAGAAGCACGGCGAGGCAAAATAGCGATCCGTATTTCGCGAGCCTGAGGAATCCGGCATAGGTGCGGTCGTGCTCGGCATAGTCCATCTTCGCGCCTAGTTCGACAGGACCGGTCGGCGAGTGATCAGCCATAGGAATACCCCTTCGAAGACATCTTTCAGGCACATAGCGAAAAGCCAGGCCGAGGGCAATGGCGCTATTGCCGCATCGCTGGAGACAGCAGCCTCAAGGAAAGTTGAAGCCGCCGGTATGCAGGAGGATGCTCCTGAGGCGCCCGCGGCTGCCGCCTCGCGCTTCCTTGCGGCTGAGGCTTGTCACATCAGCCGGCAAGATGCGGAAACAGCCCGAGCAGGCCGACGACGATCAGATAGAGCGCGACGATGTAGTTGAGGAGTCGCGGCATCACCAGGATCAGCACGCCGGCAATCAGCGAGATAAGCGGAGCGAGTGCGAGCGTGGAAATGGTCATGTCGTTTCCTTTCGATAGGATTGCCGCCAACGCTATGCGGGTCGACGTCGTTCATGCGCCACCGGCGCGCTTGCCAGAACGCCGAAGCGGCCGGAAAGCTCCATGGCCAGGCTGCAAAGTTGCCGAATGACTTGCCTTGTTTAGGTGCATGTTGTTGTCCCAAAACCACTGCGCGCTTTTGGGCGACGTACATCAGGCGGCTTCGCGAAAATACTTGGCTGTGGGCAGGATGGTCAGCGGCGCGAGTTCACCGATGTGGGGCATGTCGAACAGCATGCGCTGCTCCATCGGAGTCGAACGGAAGAACGGGAACCGGGAGAGGGACCGCTCGCGGATCGCATTGACGTCGGCACGGTAGAGCACGACCTTGTTGTAGACGCCGGGATAGGCGCGGGCCTCGCTGATCTTCTCGGAATAGTAGATCCGCTTGTAGAAGCCGGCGTGGTCCTCGCGAATGGTCGACAGGCAGTAAGGCGCGTTGAAATGGAAACACGCCATGCCGGCGAGCCGCAATGTTAGGTAGGGAATTTGCGGATAGACGCGTGACCAGTCGGGGTCGGAGGCGAACCGGCTGGGACAGATGAAGCTCAGTCCCTCGGCCAGCATCGGCATGACGATATCGCCGAAAGCCTTGGTGGAAGGCGACATCGGCGTCGCCAGCGTGACGTGATGGATGCGCAGCGTGCTGACGAGTTCCTGGTCGATGTAGACGCCGAAACGAAAGACATTCGGCGCGTCGTCGAGCTCGTCGTGAATGGTATGGTTCTCGTTGTCGGGCACCATATCGTTGGAGCGATACGACTTGTAGCGCAGCCGGTAAATGTCCTCGAGGTCTTCGCCCTTGTCGCAGCGACGGTATTCCGTCCGCTCGAGCATCGCCGAAACATTCCTGGCAAAGCTGGACATAGTGTCGGACGCATCACTCCCGTCCGCACCCGCCGCCTGGCGAGGCGAAATCAACTCAACAACCATAAACTCAATCCCCGGAACTGCCGCCGCGATCAACACTACGGCAGGGTCGTAAGATGTAAAGATGAAAACAAGATAGAGGTCGTTTACCAGCTATTAAGGTTAATGATTGTAAAAATTATACCAAAGTACGAGATTTCTTCCATGAAAATCAGCGATGCGTGGCCTTCCTGGCCGTCTTGATGTCCTTGGCGAAGGGCCAGACCGTGCTCGACATGGTCTCGATACCGGACGCGCTTAGCGCCGAGCCGAACAGGAATCCCTGAACCAGGTCCGGCTTGACCTGCAAGGCCAGGATCTTGAGCTGCTCGAAAGTCTCGACGCCCTCGACAGTCACCGAAAGCCCCAGTGGCCGTGACAGATTGACGATGCCCTTGAGCAGTTCAAGCGAACGGCTGTTCTGGGTAACGTCCATCAGGAACGAACGGTCGATCTTGATCTTGTCGAGCGGAAGTTTGTGGAGATAGCTCAGGCTCGAATAGCCGGTGCCGAAATCATCGAGCGCGATGCGCACGCCAAGCCGCTTCAATTCCTCGATATACTGACGCGTCAGCGACTTGTCGTCGAGCAGTGCCGTCTCGGTGACCTCGATCTCCAGTCGGCCGGCGGCGAGACCGGAACTGGCGAGCGCATGGCGAACCTTCTCGATAACGTCGCGGTTGCGGAAGTCCTTGGCCGAGAGATTGACCGAGACACTGGTCTGTGCGGGCCATTTGGCGCATTCGGTGCACGCCGCATGCAGGACGAAGGTGCTGATCTCGGAAATGATGCCCATTTCTTCCGCCAGCGGAATGAAGATGCTGGGCGAAATTGGTCCGAGATCGGGGTGGTCCCAACGGCACAGCGCCTCGCAGCAGGCTATGCGCATCGTGCTCATCGCCACGATTGGCTGGTAGACCACCCGCAACCCCTTGCTTTCTACTGCGGTGCGCAGATCCGCCTTCATCAGCTGACGGTTGCGGAAAGCGACCTCCATCGACGCCTCGAACAACCGCCAAGTATTCTTGCCGAGTTCCTTGGCCTTGTAGAGCGCAAGGTCCGCCTTCACGATCATGGCGTCGACATCGGTATCCCTGACCCTCGACAGCACCGCGCCACCGCTGGCCTGGATGCGCAACCCATGGCCGGCGACGTCGACCTCGCCCTGCAGCTCAATGAAAATCTCGTCGATTTGGCTGGACAGATGGCTCTCGTCCTCGACGCGGTCGAAGAAGATCATGAACTCGTCGCCGCCGAAACGGCTGACGGTGACGCCTGGTCCGGCGACCGCCGCCAGCCGTTCAGCGACGGCGTAGATCAATCCGTCGCCGACCGGGTGGCCAAGCGTGTCGTTGACGCTCTTGAAGTCGTCGAGGTCGAGCACAGCGAGCCCGCAGAGACGCTCGAGGTCACCGGATGCCATGGCCTCTCCGATCAGCTCGTGGAAATAGGCGCGGTTGGGCAGGCCGGTGAGGTTGTCATAGCGCGCCATGAATCGGATCTTGTCTTCCGCCTCAACGCGGGCCGTCACATCCTCGAAGGTGATGACCCCCAGTTCCTGGCTGCCTTCACGCGCCGAGAACTCATAGTGCTGACCGTTCGCGAGCGAGACGAGAACCTTGCGGTCGCGGCCCTCGCGCAGGGCGCGTGTAAGCTGGGCTTCGATGTAGCGGCAGTCCTTCGGCGCCAGCATGCCGCCGGCAACGCCGCGCATCAGCAGACCGTGAATCGATCGCCCGAGCAGCGCGTCGGGCGATTTGAGCGACATCAGATGCGCGGCTTCGGCATTGGCCACCGCCACCCGGCCATCGGGGCCGAGCATGACAAGGCCATGCGACATGGTGTTCAGCGCCCGATTGAAGCGCTGGGCAAGGCGGTTCGCCTTCTTCTCCTCCGACACCGCCGCAAAAAGCACATCGCGCACCGTATTGGCGAATTTGCGGATCGCGAACAGGAACGGCGCTGACAGCAGGCCAAGGAGGACATGATAGATATCGCCGCGCAGCAGGAAGCCCAGCGAGATGGGCCAGGTCAATGCAAGGGTCAGGATGGTCACCATGCGCGGCGAGCCGTAGTTGCGGCCGGCAATGGAGGTCGCGGTCGCCAGCGTCAGGCAGACGGAGGCGATCTCGGCGAAATCGTCGCGCGCAAAGTAGATGCCGAGCAGGCAAAAAGCCCCGAGCGTAAGCCCATGCATGGAGCCGTAGAGTATATAGTCGTTTTCGCGCTTGTGCGCTTCCTCCCGGGTCGTTGGTGATGGCAAGCTGTTGTATTTTTGGAAATTTCTCATGCGGAATATGCCGACGAGAACCATCGCAATCGCAACAACCAGGTAACGCGGATCGCCGTTCTTCCACCAGACAAGGCCGATCAGGAAGGTTTGCGCGAGAATGCCGATCGAAAGCGTCACCCCGTCGCGAAACAGAGTTTCCACGAACGGGATATAGACGTCGACCGGAATCTCGTTTTTTCTTTTCAGATTCACGCCTGAATCCCAACCCTGGGGAGCCAAGCTGTGTCACATTCGCCTTAAGAAAGATTTAGAGAGGCCGTTCCGGGCTTCGCCGTCAGTCGGTTGGCGCCGGGAAGCTACCCTTCAAACAAACAAAGCATATCGATCACTCGGCGGCCTGGAGTTCCGGCCGAACGGGCATTTTTGCCAGGCGATCGAGCAGCCTTAGGCGTTCGCCAGCGGCCTTTTCGGCACTGGCCTGTCTGACGTGACCATAGCCGCGAATGAGCGCCGGCACCGAGGCAAGCGCGGCCGCGGCCTCGACCTTGCCTGCCGCCAGCGCGCTGGCGACAAGCTCCAGATCGGCCTCGTACTGCGCAAGAAGCTGCCGTTCCATACGCCTTTCGGAGCTGTAGCCGAACACATCGAAGACCGTGCCGCGCAAGCCTTTCATCGCTGCCAGCAGGCGGAACCCCTTCATCATCCAGGGACCGAAACTCGACTTCCTCGGCTTGCCGTCCTTGCCGCGCCTGCCCATCATCGGCGGCGCGAGATGGAATTCGAGCTTGTCGTAGCTCTGGAACTGCTTGCCCAGCTCGGCGGCGAAGGAGCCGTCGGTGTAGAGCCTCGCCACCTCGTATTCGTCCTTGATCGCCATCAGCTTGAACAGGTTCCTCGCAGCGGCCTCGGTCACATCAGTCGAACCGGGCATCGCCCTGGCTTCGGCCTTGCGCAGCGCGGCCAGTCTGTCGGCGTAGCGCGTGGCATAGGCAGCGCTCTGATAAGCGGTGAGGAAGGCGACGCGGCGGGCTATAATGTCGTCCAGCGCTTCGACGACAGCGGCGTTCTGTGCAGCCGTGCCCGGCTGGGCAACGAGGCCGCGCACGAAATCCGGCTGGTGGGCGGCGCGGCGGCCCCAGCGGAAGGCTGAGACGTTCATCGCCACGGCCTGGCCGTTGAGTTCGATCGCCTTTTCGACTGCCTCGGCCGACAGGGGCAAGCCGCCATGCTGGAAGGCGAAGCCGAGCATGAACATGTTGGCGCCGAGCGAACTGCCGAACAGCGCGGTGGCGGTGCGGGTGGCGTCGAAGAAATGCGCCTTGTCGTCGCCGGCGGCAGTGCGGATCGCCTTTTTCAGCCGCTCGACAGGCAGCGAGAAATCCGCCGACCGGGTAAACTCACCGGGCATGATCTCGGCGGTGTTGGCGAGGAAGATCGTGTGGCCCTCACGCACCGCGGCGAGCACCTTTTGAGCGCCCGACACGACGAGGTCGCAGCCGAGCACAAGGTCTGCTTTGCCGGCCGAAACGCGGATGGCGTGGATATCGCCCGGGCTGCGCGCGATGCGGACATGGGTGAACACCGAGCCGCCCTTCTGGGCAAGGCCGGCCATGTCGATCATGCCGCAGCCCTTGTCTTCGAGATGGGCCGCCATGCCGAGCACCGCGCCGATGGTGACGACGCCGGTGCCGCCGACGCCGTCGATGATCGCCGCCCAGCCCTGTTCGCCGAGCGGAAATTCAGCGGGCGCGGGCACGCCGTCGAGCGGATCGGTCGTGCCGCCCATACCCTCGGCCTTCCTGATCTTGGCGCCATGCACGGTGACGAAGGACGGGCAGAAGCCGTTGACGCAGGAGAAATCCTTGTTGCAGCTCGACTGGTCGATCCTGCGCTTGCGGCCGAATTCAGTCTCGACCGGCTGGATCGACACGCAATTCGACTGCACCCCGCAATCGCCGCAGCCTTCGCAGACCAGTTCGTTGATGAAGACGCGCTTGTCGGGATCGGGGAATGTGCCGCGCTTGCGGCGGCGGCGCTTTTCGGCGGCGCAGGTCTGGTCGTAGATCAGCACGGATGTGCCCTTGACCGCGCGCAATTCGCGCTGGACGAGGTCGAGATCGTCGCGGTGATGGATGGTGGCGCCGGCGGGGAATTCGACCTTGCCGGTATATTTGTCCGGCTCGTCGGTGACGATGGCGATCCGCTCGACGCCCTCGGCCCGCACCTGCCTGGCGATCATGTCCACGGTCAGGCCACCCTCGTGCGGCTGGCCGCCGGTCATGGCGACGGCGTCGTTGTAGAGGATCTTGTAGGTGATGTTGGCGTCGGTCGACAGCGCGAAGCGGATCGCCAGCGCACCAGAGTGGTTGTAGGTGCCGTCGCCGAGATTCTGGAAGATGTGGTCGCGCTTTGAGAACGGCGCCTGGCCGACCCATTGCGCGCCCTCGCCGCCCATGGCGGTGAAACCAACGGTGTTGCGGTCCATCCACAGCGCCATGAAATGGCAACCGATGCCGGCGGCGGCGAGCGAGCCGTCGGGCACCTTGGTCGAGGAATTGTGCGGGCAGCCGGAGCAGAAGAAGGGGGTGCGCGAGGCGATGTCTGACGTGTCGGCGAGCATCGCCTGGAACTGGCGAAGTTTCGCCACTCGTGCGGCAATCTCGTCCGACGGACCGATCGTTCGCAAGATTCTCTCGCCGAGCGCGATTGCGATGTCATTGGGGTCGAGAGCGCCCTTGGCCGGGAACAGCCCGTCGCCGCGCTCGTCCTTCTTGCCGACGATGACCGGCTGCATGGCGGTGCCGTACAGGTTCTCGCGCAGTTGCACCTCGATCAGCGAGCGTTTCTCCTCGACGACGACGATGGCGTCGAGGCCGCGAGCGAAATCGGCGATGTGCTGCAGGTCGAGCGGCCACGGGCAACCGACCTTGAACAGCCTGATACCAATGCGGTTGGCGGCAGTCTCGTCGACGCCGATGTCTTCCAGCGCCTGGCGAACGTCGAGATAGCTCTTGCCGATGGTGACGATGCCAAGCTTCGGGCTGCTGCCGCCGGAATAGACGATCCGGTTCAGCCCGTTGGCATGGATGAAGGCCGAAGCGGCGGCGCGCTTGTATTCATGCAGCCGCTCCTCCTGGCCGAGCATGTCGATCTCGTTGCGAATGTTGAGGCCGCCGGGCGGCATGTCGAAGTCCGGGGCGACGATATCAAGCCTGTCGAGTGCGGCATCGACCGAAGCCGTCGATTCAATGTTGTCCTTGACGCATTTGATCGCCGCCCAGGTGCCGGCGAAACGCGACATGGCAAAGCCGTAGAGCCCATAGTCGATGATCTCCTGGACCCCGGCCGGATTGAGGATCGGCACCATGGTGTCGACGAACAGGAATTCGGTGGCGTGCGCGTTGGTTGAGGATTCGGCCATGTGGTCGTCGCCCATCAGGGCAAGCACGCCGCCATATCTAGACGAGCCGGCCAGGTTGGCATGGCGGAACACGTCGCCGGATCGGTCGACGCCCGGTCCCTTGCCGTACCAGACCGAAAAGACGCCGTCATGCGTGCCCTCGCCCAGCAATTCGGCCTGCTGCGATCCCCAGCAGGCCGTGGCCGCGAGTTCCTCGTTGAGGCCGGGCTGAAAGACGATGTCCGACTGGGCGAGCTGCTTCCTGGCCTTCCAAAGCTGCATGTCGAGGCCGCCGAGCGGCGAGCCGCGATAGCCGGAGACGAAGCCGGCGGTGTTCAGGCCAGCCCGGCGGTCGCGCGCGCGCTGCATCAGCAGCATGCGGATGACCGCCTGCGCGCCGGAAAGGAAGATGCGCTCCTTCCCCAGGTCGAACTTGTCGTCGAGCGCGACATCATACAGCGTCATCAGGCATTTCCTGTGCGGCCACGGCTAGAGGTGCGCAGCCAACGTCGGAGTCGAGTGCCTACAGTCTTTCTTCCCTTGCCGGGGAGGTCAAACAAAATCGAAGATGCCAGACGAGGCGCAACAAATGATCCGGTCCGCGCCCGATGGTGTAAGAAACCGCACACCGGTTGGTCCACCGCCTTACGAGAATTCCGGCTGCGGCCAATACTGGCGGTGATGCGTCAGCTGGCCTTAGAACAGTCGGGCTTAGGCGCGCCCGGCAGCTTGCCGTCAGGATGGCCGGCAAGCTCGGGGTTGGGCGTATAGAGCTGATCGATGACCAGTGGCCTGTCGGGCAGGACCGATTGGTCCTGCGTCGACATTAGCGTGGTGTCGATCTTCTGGAGGACCCCACCATTGGCATCCTTGATGCTGATCGCAATCGCATAGGGTTTGTCCTTGACGATGCAGAAAAGCGCCGGGCTCTCCAGCGACACCTTGCCGAGCTTCGGCCAGACTTTCTGTTCGACCATCAGCGGCTCGCCGCCTGCCGGATCCTGGAAGCTGGCGACCGCGACCTGTCCTTCTCCGATCGGCTGCAACGGTCTCAGCGTGACGACAAAAGTTGCCCTTGCCAGCCGATAATTGAAGACGACCAGCTTGCCGGAAATCTCGAACAATCGGCCTTCGCTGTCCTTGCCGGTATCGCGGCAGGCGCCGAGCGCCGTCGCTGCCACGAGCCCGGCGCCGACAACGACTAGGCGCAAGATTTTCCTAGACATTGGCGATCCCTACTCTGGCTGCCGTTCGGCGGCGATAGTGGCGGCTTGCCTTCTGGCGGTTGCCGCACACCGCCATGTCGCACCAAAGTCGGCTGGAATTGCGGCTTCTGTCGAGGAACAGCCAAGTGCAATTGGGGCAGATCCTCAGCCTTGCGACGGTGTCGCCCTGCAGCAGCGACAGCGCGGAGATCGCCAGTGCCGCCTCGAACGCGATGGGTGTCGCCGGATCGCCGAACGGCCGTCCCGGCGCACCGATCTCGGTGCGGCTGTGCGCGAGACCCTCGGCGCAAGCCTCCAAGAAGCCGGGCAGATCGCCTGTGGCGACCGCGCCTTTTGACACCGCACCGCGAAAAAGCCGATCGGTCGTCTCGCGGATCGCCAGCACGACCGGCGCGATCTTGTCCGGCGACGGCGCTTCGAGCCGCCTGCCGCCAAGCTCGGCGGCGCGAAAGCCGCTTGCCGCGTCGGCGAAACGGGCGATCTCCGCCGGATCTTTGAACCGGTCGAAGGTTTTCTGGGAATCGCCACGTAGCACAACGGTGTTCGCCGTGTCGAGTGCAAGAAGACCCCCGGTGAAGCGGTGCGGAGTCCAGGAAACCGTCATGAGCGCCATTTCTAACCGATAAATCACGTTTGACAAGTTAGAATCCCGATGCAAATCTGCTCCGCATGGACGCGGTTCTCCGCGATCCAAGGACATTCGCATGCTCTATTTCTTCCAGCAGGTCCTGAACGGGCTGCATTCCGGCGCGCTTTATGCGCTGCTCGCCTTCGGCTATGTGCTGACCAACGGCATCCTGCACCGGACGAACCTTGCCTATGGCGCGCTCTTCGCCTTTTGCGGACAGACGATGATCCTCACCGCGGCTTTCGGCTATCAGGCCCTGTGGCTGACCCTGTTCGCGGCCGTCGCGCTCGGTATTGTCGCGGCGTTCCTGTATGCGGCGCTGATCAGCTACGTCCTGTCGCGCAGCATCTTCGAGCCGCTGGCCGACCGCACGCCCAATGCGATCGTGGTGACAACGCTGGGCATATTGCTGCTGCTGTCGGAGGCAAGCCGCATCGCCGCCGACACGCATGATCTGTGGCTGCCGCCAATGCTGGCCCAGCCCATCATTTTTGCGAAGGGGGCCAATTTCAATGCGACGCTGACGCTTATCCAGTTGCTCGACTGCGCGGTCGTCGCGGCAACCATCGGGCTCGCCGCCTGGGCGTTCGCCCGCTCGACTTTCGGCCGGCGCTGGCGCGCCGTGTCCGACGACCCCAAAGCCGCGGCCATGTGCGGCGTCGACGTGCGTGCGGTGTTTCGGCACGCGGTGCTCGCCGGCGGCCTTTGCGCGGCGCTGGCCGGTGTCCTCGCCAGCCTTTACTATGGAAACATCAGCTTCGGCTCCGGCCTGGTCTATGGGCTGAAAATCCTGTTCGTGACGGCGGTGGGGGGCTATCTCTCGCCGTTGCGGGCAGCACTTGGCGCTGCCGCCTTCGGCATGGCCGAATCGCTGTGGGCCGGCTACTTCCCGGTCGAGTGGCGCGATGCCTGGATGTATCTGTTCCTCGTCGCCATGCTGGTGCTGATCGGTGCGGGCCGCGACCAGAGCAAGATTGCCTAACTTCCAATCAGACTTGGGTAGACTTTGGTTGCATGACGTCTACAGCGCCGCGCGTCCTCTCGGACGCGCAAAAGGACGCTGTAGCACTTTGATTTTGCGCATGATCCCCAACGAAAATCGAATCCGATTTTCGGGGCCCATGCGCTGCGTCAGGCGCTGTTTGGCCCCTTCCTCATCTCACAAGACCCTTCCTCACCTCACAAGATTGTTTTACTCGGTCTGCCCTGTGTTGACCCGCCGGGCCACGCACGGCATACCGTTGGGCCACATCGAAACGGCGGAAAACAAGCGGGATGGCGCGCCGCTGCTGACATAAGGGAGGAATGCATGGCAGGGCTTCTCGCTCTATCCAGAACCATTGACCGTGTGAACGAATTCATCGGCAAATGGGTGTCGTGGCTGATCCTGCTGGCAATCCTGGTCAGCGCCGCCAATGCGGTCATCCGCAAGACGTTTGACATGTCGTCGAACGCCTGGCTGGAACTGCAGTGGTATTTGTTCGGCGCGGCCTTCATGCTGGCCGCTGCCTACACGCTGAAGCAGAACGACCATATCCGCATCGACATCGTTTACGGCATGTTCTCGCGCCGCGTGCAGCACTGGATCGACCTTCTCGGTCATCTCTTTTTCCTGATGCCATTCGTGACGCTGATGGTGATCTATTTCGTTCCCTATGTGTCGCTGTCGTTTCGCAGCGGCGAAATGTCGAACAATTCCGGCGGGCTGATTATCTGGCCGGCAAAGGCGATCCTGCTGGTCGGCTTTTTCCTGCTGGCGCTCCAGGGAATCTCGGAGATCATCAAGAAGATAGCCATCATGCGCGGTGAGATGGACGATCCCACTCCATTCATATCGGTCCATGAGCAGGCCGAACTCGAAGCGAAGGCGCTCGCCGAAGAGGTGCGCTCGTGATCGAGTTCATCGCCCAGAACATGGCGCCGATCATGTTCGCCTCGCTGGTCATCTTCCTGCTGATCGGCTACCCGGTCGCGTTTTCGCTCGCCGCCAACGGCCTGCTGTTCTTCTTTATCGGTGTCCTTCTGTCGCCCTATTCGGGCGGCTCGATCAATCTCGCTTGGCCGCTGCTGCACGCACTGCCGGACAATTTCTACGGCAGCCGGGTGATGTCGAACGACACGCTGCTGGCCATCCCGTTCTTCACGTTCATGGGCATCGTGCTCGAACGATCGGGCATGGCCGAGGACCTTCTCGATACGATCGGCCAATTGTTCGGACCGATCCGCGGCGGCCTCGCCTATGCCGTGATCTTCGTCGGTGCGTTGCTTGCCGCAACCACGGGTGTGGTGGCTGCTTCCGTCATCGCCATGGGCCTGATCTCGCTGCCGATCATGCTGCGCTACGGCTATGACCGCCGTGTGGCGTCCGGCGTCATTGCGGCGTCGGGCACGCTCGCCCAGATCATTCCGCCCTCGCTGGTGCTGATCGTTCTGGCCGACCAGCTCGGCCGCTCGGTCGGCGACATGTATGCGGGCGCGCTGATCCCGGGGCTGGTTCTGACCGGCCTCTATACGCTCTACATCCTGATCATGTCGATTGTCCGGCCGAAGTCGATGCCGGCCCTGCCGCTCGAGGCCCGCACGCTCGGCCACGGCATCCTCTCGTTGCTGGTCGCGCTGCTGACGGCAGTCGTGGTTTCCTACGCGGCGTGTCGCTATCTTGCGCCGTCGCAGGGCCAAAACGCCGACATTCTCGGCGCCACCATCGGCGTGGTTTTCATCTACGTCTTGGCGATCGCCGACCAGCGCCTGAAGATCAACATGATGTCGCGGCTGGCGCAGCAGGTGATCATCGTGCTGATTCCGCCGCTGGCGCTGATCTTCCTGGTATTAGGCACCATCTTTCTCGGCATCGCCACCCCGACCGAGGGCGGCGCCATGGGCGCCGTCGGCGCGCTGATCATGGCGGCGATGAAAGGGCGTCTGTCGCTGGACGTGATCAAGCAGGCGCTGGCGTCCACGACGCGGCTGTCGTCCTTCGTGCTGTTCATCCTGATCGGCGCGCGGGTGTTCTCGCTCACCTTCTACGGCGTCAACGGCCATATCTGGGTCGAACACCTCCTGACATCGCTGCCGGGCGGCGAAATTGGCTTCCTGATCGGGGTGAACATCCTCGTGTTCCTGCTCGCCTTCTTCCTCGACTTCTTCGAGCTCGCCTTCATTATCGTGCCGCTTTTGGCGCCGGCTGCCGACAAACTCGGCATCGACCTGATCTGGTTCGGCGTGCTGCTCGGCGTCAACATGCAGACCAGCTTCATGCACCCGCCCTTCGGCTTCGCGCTGTTCTACCTGCGCTCGGTCGCCGCCCGGGTGCCCTATCTGGATCGCCTCACCGGCAAACAGATCGCACCGGTGACCACCGGCCAGATCTATTGGGGCGCGGTTCCCTTCGTTTGCATCCAGGTCATCATGATCGGCCTGACCATCGCTTTCCCGCAGATGGTGATGCACTACAAGGGCACGCCAGTCGACCCGGGTACGATCGATTACCAGGTACCGGAAACGCCGGGCCTGTCGCCGCTTGGCACACCGCCGGCGGATGGCGGCACGGCGCCGACCGCGCCTGCACCGGACCTGTCGCAGCCGCCGAATTTCGGTGAAACGCCGCCTGCCAAGCCAGCAGCGCCAGCACCCGATCTGTCCCAACCACCGAGTTTCAATTGATGCCAGAGGCGCAACAGAGATGAAAGCGGTGCGGCTGGAAGGCGTAGGCAGTATCGCCCTGCGGGAGGTCGGCAAACCGGCCGCCGGGCCGGACGATCTCCTGGTGCGGATCGAGGCATGCGGCGTCTGCGGAACCGACCGGCATCTTTTCCATGGCGAATTTCCCTGTACGCCGCCGGTGACGCTCGGACATGAATTCTCCGGGATCGTCGAGGCGATTGGAACCGGAGTGTCCGGCTTTTCGGTCGGCGACCGCGTCACCGGCGATCCCAACATCGCCTGCGGGAGCTGTCCGCACTGCCATGCCGGTCGCATCAATCTCTGCCATAATCTGATTGCCATCGGCATCCGCCGCGACGGCGGCTTCGCCGAATATGTCGTGCTGCCTCAGAAGCAGGCCTTCTCCCTTCCGAAAGACCTGAAGCCGACGCATGGCGCGTTCTGCGAGCCGCTTGGCTGCTGCCTGCATGGCTTCGACCTGGCGCAGATCAGACCCGGCTCCTCGGTCGCCGTGCTTGGCGGCGGCGTGATCGGCCTGCTCACCGTGCAACTGGCGAGGCTTGCCGGCGCGACGACAATCATCCTGTCGACGCGGCAGGCCTCGCGGCGTGCCCTCGCCGAAGAATTGGGCGCAACGGCGACGGTCGACCCAAGCGCTTGCGATATCATCGACACGGTCGTCGGTGCGTCGGGCCTGATGCCAGGCGGTGTCGATGTGGTGTTCGAATGTGCTGGCGTAAGAGAGACAGTCGAGCAATCGATGCGGCTGGCCAAAGCCGGCGGTACGGTTGTCGTCGTCGGCGTGATGCCTCAAGGCATGAAGGCCGAGTTCGAACCTTTCGACCTGTTGTTCCGGGAATTGAGGGTCCTGGGCTCGTTTCTCAATCCGTTTACGCATCGCCGGGCCGCCGATCTCATCGCCTCGGGTGCGATCGAGATCGACAAGCTCATCTCACGGCATGTGACGCTTGAGGAGGCGGCTGCGGTGATCGCCAATCCGCCTGCGCCAGGCGAAGTCAAGGTGCTGGTTGTGCCGCGCTGATCCGGCAAATCGAAGTGTGACGGCGCCACGCGTCCGAAGATCGCGTGGCGCCATAACTGTTGTCAGAGCTTGCCGGTGCGCTGCTGGACCATCATGAAGGTGTCGTAATTGTACTCGGCCACCTGCGCCCAGAGATAGTGCTCCTTGCGGAACGCCTTGATCGAGTCCCAGATCTTCTTGAACGGCGCGTTCGAGGCTTCCATCTCGGCATAGACCTCGTTTGCCTTTTCGAAGCAGGCTGCCAAAATTTCCGGGCTGAACGGGCGCAATTTGGCGCCCCCGGACACCAGCCGCCTCACGGCCGCCGGATTCAGAAAGTCGTATTTCTGCAGCATGTTGGCGTCGGCGGCCTGCGCGGCGGTGTGCACCAGCGCCTTATAGGCCGGTGAAAGCTCTTCGTATTTCGCCTTGTTGAACATCAGATGGACGGTCGGCCCGCCTTCCCACCAGCCGGGATAATAATAATTGGGCGCGACCTTGTAGAATCCGAGTTTCTCATCGTCATAAGGGCCGACCCACTCGGCGGCGTCTATGGTACCTTTTTCCAGCGCCGGATAGATGTCGCCGCCGGCGATCTGCTGCGGCACCACGCCGAGCCTTTCCACCACTTTGCCGGCAAAGCCACCGATGCGCATCTTGAGGCCCGAAAGGTCGGCGACGGTGTTGATCTCCTTGCGGAACCAGCCGCCCATCTGCACGCCGGTATTGCCGCCCGGCAAGCCAAAAAGGCCCTGCGTGGCGAGAAACTCGTTGAACAGGTCGATGCCGCCGCCGTGGTAATGCCAGGCATTGATGCCGCGCGCGTTGAGCGAGAACGGAACCGCAGCGCCCAGCGCCCATGTCGGGTCCTTGCCCCAATAATAATATGCCACCGTATGGCAGGCCTCGACGGTGCCGGCGGTGGTGGCGTCCGCGGCCTGCAGGCCGGGCACGAGTTCACCTGCGGCGAAGACCTGGACCTGGAAGTTGCCGTCGGTTGCCTCCGCAAGCATCTTGGAAAAGACCTCGGCGCCGCCGTAGATCGTGTCGAGAGATTTCGGGAACGACGACGCCAGGCGCCATGTCACTTTCGGATTGGATTGGGCGATAGCCGGCGCGGCAAGCGCTGCTGTAGCCGCCGCGGCGCCCACACCGGTCGCGCCGGCCTTGCGGATGAATGATCGACGATCCATGAAGTCCTCCCTATTGGATCAATAGACCGACGTTCGGGAAAATGCTCTGTGCCCCGGATCGGCTTCGCGGCAGACAATACACGGGCAAGAAGTCGAGTCCAGCCATGGCAGCCGGTTTTGCCGGCGGCGTTTCCGCGAAATTCGCGGCGCGAACGCACTTCTTGCAACTTAAGTCTAACGCCGTTTCCGTGGACCATGCGACATGCCGAACTTGTCATGGCAAAGCCCCTTCGGATCGCCTATTTTAAAGGCAGAATATGTCCCTGCACTGAATGGAACCCGGATCAAAAATGCAGCAGCCGCTCGTCGCCATATCGACCGACGTCCGCCAGTTCGATAACTACACCTGGCATGCCGTTCCGCAGCAATATCTGGAGGCGGCGCTTTCGGGCGCCGGCGTATTCCCGGTGCTGGTGCCGTCCTTCGGCGACCGGCTCGATTTCGACGAACTCCTGTCATCGGTCGACGGCGTCGTGGTCACCGGTTCGAAGTCCAATGTGCATCCCTCGCTCTATGGCGGCGATGCCAGCGAGGCCAATGGTCCCTACGATCCTGCCCGCGACGCGACGACGCTGCCGTTGATCCGCAAGGCAGTGGAGCGCGGCGTGCCGCTGCTCGCCATCTGCCGCGGCATCCAGGAAATGAATGTGGCGCTGGGCGGCACGCTGGCCACAGAGATTCAGGAGCGCGAGGGATCGCTGGACCATCGCGCACCGGCGAGCGACAATCAGGACGAACGCTTCGCCATCCGCCAGTCCATTTCGATCAAGCCTGGAACCTGCCTCGCCGGCGTGTTCGGGGCGGGCGACATTATGGTCAATTCGGTGCACCGCCAGGCCATCGACCGGCTCGGCCCGAAGCTGCAGATAGAGGCGGTCGCCACTGACGGCACGGTCGAGGCGGTTTCGGTGCGGGACGCCCGTGCTTTCGCCGTCGGCGTCCAGTGGCATCCCGAATACTGGGTCAAGTCGGACAGCATCTCAGCAAGGATATTCCGCGCCTTCGGCGACGCGGTGCGCCTGCACGCCGCAGCGAAATCCGGCACGCGGGCCGCCGCGGAATAGTTCAGCGGTCACACGTCAACATCAATCGCTGCCGGCCGCCAGCGACAGCAGCGGCAGGGCTGGCGCGTAGGATTCATAACCGTCGCCGTCGGCGACGCCGAAAGTGACGATCGGGTCGATGCCGTTCGCGCTGAAGGTGACCGTGCCGTCATCCTGCTCACGCCAGAATTTCGCGCGCTCGATGCCGGGCAAGACCCGGCGGCAATTCGCAGTGACCGTCAACAGCGACAGGCCATGCGAAATCTCAGTGCCGCGCTTGACCGCGCAGGAGGCTTCGTCGCCATTGGCCACCAGCCTGTAGTCGTCGGGCGACGGCGTTGGCTCATCGGCGGCTGTGCGGCCTTCGCCGCTGCCGCCGTGAAACAGCTGAACGCTGCCGAACAGCGCGGCCACCGCCATCAATGCAGCAAGTGCTTTCATCTGCGCTCTCCGGGTGTTTGGCGAAAGATATAGAATGATTTCAAAGCGTTAAGCCGTAGTTAACAAATAAGAAAGCGTGCCACTCAGCTGCGCGCCTTGACCTTTTCCGTTTCCGGCACCGGCGTCAGCGCCCTCCCTTCCGAAAACCAGGAAATCAGATTGTCTACGCACAGATCGGCCATGGCGCGGCGGGTATGTTCCGAAGCCGAGCCGACATGCGGCAAAAGCGAGGTGTTGGGAGCGGCGAGCAGCGCCGGCGGCACGTTCGGCTCATCGGCGAAGACGTCGAGCCCGGCAGCTGCGATGGTGCCATTGGCCAGGGCTGCGGCAAGAGCTGCCTCGTCCACCGTACTGCCGCGACCGATGTTGACGAAGACGCCATTCGGGCCAAGCACCGACAGGATCTCGGCGTTGACCGCCTTTTCCGTCGAGGCGCCGCCGGGCGCCACCGAGATCAGTGTATCGACCGCCTCGGCAAGGCCTTTCAGCGTGCCGTGGTATTCGTAGGCCAGGCCTTCGACGCGGCGCCGATTGTGATAGGCGATCGGCAGCCCAAAGGCCTCTAGCCGGCGCGCAATGGCGAGACCAATGCGGCCCATGCCGAAAATGCCAACGCTGCGACCGCGCAAAGTCAGCCGGCTTAGCGGATAGTTGCCGTTGCGTGCCCAACTGCCGTCGCGCAGCCAGGTCTCGGCGCGCGGCAGATCGCGGATGGTGTTGATCAAAAGCCCGATCGCCGTGTCGGCGACCTCCTCGGTCAGCACGTCAGGCGTGTTGGTGACCATGACACCGCGCTGTGCTGCGTGACGGGCATCGACCGAATCATAGCCGACGCCGAAATTGGCGATGATCTCGAGGTTCGGCAGCGCGTCGATGAGGGCTGCGTTGATCCCGCCAAAGGCGGCAATGCCGCGCACCGTCCGGCGCAGCTCGTCGGTGACCAGCGACGCATCGGCCCGTTCGATCCAGACGCGGCTGAACGTCCGGTCGATGCGACCGACCGCATGATCATTGAATTGGCCCGGCACCAGAATGGCGACTGCTTGCTGCTGTTCGGCTTTTGTCATTCACGCTCCACCGGTTTGCCGGTCGACTGGCGCACATGCAGTTCCGGCTTGATCAGTTCCTGCGACGGCCGCACCATCTGCCCATTGAGCTTGTCGAGCAGCGCGCTGGCTGCGCGGCGGCCGACTTCACGCTGGCCGTTCCACACGGTGGTCAGCGCCGGCGTCGCGATCGCCGCCTCCTCGAGATCGTCATAGCCGGTGACGGAGATGTCAATGCCCGGCACCAGCCCGGCGCGTGCAATACCGTTCATCAGGCCGATGGCGACGAGGTCGTTCCAGCAGCAGGCCGCGGTCGGCTTGTCCTTCAGCGCAAGGAACTGCCCGGCGGCCTCGAAGCCGGCCTGCTTGGTGCGCGGACCCGCGATGCGCCAGGACGGCCTGACCTCCAGCCCGGCCGCCTCCATAGCGTTGACATAGCCCTGGTAGCGATCGCGGCCGGTCGAGGTCTGGTCGGTGCCGCCGACCATGGCGATGCGCTTATGGCCGAGCGAGATCAGATGGTTGGTGGCAAGCCCAGTGCCGTAGGCATCGTCGCCGCGAAACACCGGCACGTCGGCGCCTTCGACGGTGCGCGCGATCAGCACCGCGGGCAGGCCGTTTTCCTCGGCCATGAATATGTCTTCGGGCGGCGTGCCGATGGCCGGCGACATGATGACGCCGTCGGCGCCGAGCTGCAAAAGCGTGTCGATGAAGGTGCGCTGCTTTTCGAGCTGGTCGTAATGGTTCGACAGGATGAAGGTCTGCCGGCTGCGATCGAGCTCGCTTTCGATCGAGCGCAGTATCTCGGCGAAGAACGGGTTCATGATGTCGTGAACGACGACGCCGACGATGCCCGAACGCGAGGTGCGCAGGCTGGCGGCACGGCGATTGTAGATATAGCCGATTGCGCGGGCATGTTCCTTGATGCGGTCGCGGGTGTTTCCGGCAACCAGCGGACTGTCGCGCAGAGCCAGCGAGACCGTGGCCGTGGACACACCGAGCGCATCCGCGATCGTCGAAAGCTTGATCTTCTGTGCCAGCGCCTTGCGCTCCCCCGACGATCTAGAGCTGAACCATGATCTCCAGCGAAAACCGGATTCCACTTTCGGGATCATGATCTAAACAGTTTAAACGCGGCCTTATGCCACCCTTCCGGAACAAATCAAAGTTTTTTTGCCAGCGCTTCCACCTCGACGTCGAGGGCGGCGCGGTTGCGCACGCGAAGCCGGTGCTCGCGATGGACGATGTAAAGGCCGCTGGCGACGATGACGATCGCCCCGACGAGCGTCCAGCGGTCGGGAAACTGGTTGAAGACAATCCAGCCGGCAATGATCATCCAGATCATCTGTGAATAGGGATAGGGAGCCAATGCCGTGGTGGTGGCAAGACGATAGGCCTGAACCAGGAGCCAGTGGCCGATTGCGCCAAAGACGCCAAGCATCAGCAGGATGAACCAGTGCCAGCTATCCTGCGGCAGCGAAAGCGAAAACGGCAGCATCGGCAGGAGAAGTACGGCCGGCGCCAGCGCCGAAAAGAGAATGAGGCTCTCCGAGGTTTCCGTGGCCGACATGCGCCGCGTCATGATGACGTAAAAACAGTTCGACAGCATCGAGCCGAGCGCAAAGAGATGGCCGACGCCAAAGACGCCAACGCCTGGCCGGGTGATGATGAGGACGCCGACGAAGCCGCTCAGGATTGCCAGCCAGCGCCGCCAGCCAGCCCATTCACCGAGCAAAGGACCGGCGATTGCTGTGATCACCATCGGCGCGAAGAAATAGATCGATGTGGTTTCGGCCAGCTGCAAGGTTCGCAGCGCCATGACGTTGCAAATGGTCGATCCGAACAGGAAGGCGCCGCGCAGGATATGCGCCGGCAGATTGTTGGCGCGAAAGCGCGCCGGCTCGCGCCATCCGCGCAGAAAGACACCGACAAGCACGACATGGACGGCGAAGCGAGCCCAGGCGACGATCAGCGCCGAGACGCCGGCCATGACAAGATATTTGCTGCTGGTGTCGAGGAAGGTGAAAAATACATAGACGGAAAGCATGCAGAGGATCGCCGCCGGAGGCGTCGCGCTTTCGTCTTGTCTTGGGAGAGCACTCAATTTCAGGCCGGATGGAAGCAGGGCAGAGCCCTACCTTTGAGGCAATTGTCACCTGCCGGCAAGCCAGAGGAGGCTGACAACAGCTGACTACGTAAACTAGGGATGCATACGGGCGCCCCTGGTGATCTTGTCGACAAGCTTGTTTTCGGCACGCACCGCGATGCCGACGACCTTGGCGTCATCGGGTGCGAATTGGGCAAAGACGGCGCGGTTCGCCGCGTCGTGGCCGGTCGAAAACATTTCGTCGACGTAGAGCGAGGTCGTCACACCGCGGTCCAGCGCCCGCCGGTGGATCGCACTGAGCGTCGGGCGATCGGCCGAAAGCACGATGACCGGCTGGATCGAGAGCGGATTGTAGATATTGCCGGCGCGGTCGCGATAGGGTTCGCCGATTATGTCGCTATACTGCGCAACGATACCGCTGGTCAGGAAGGCGGTGACATTGAGCTTTTGCCAGATGGGAAGGTCGTCCTGCAGCACGATTGCAAATTTCGTGTCGAACATGAGACATTTGCCATTCGAGGTTTGTGAGTGAAGCGATGTCACACAGTCTAGATGGCGAGGCCTTCCAAGGTCTTGGACGTTTGTGCGTTGACGCGGCTGAGAACTGCGTCATCTCGGCACCCGATTCCGCCGGCATGGAGCGTATCGAGGCCCGGTTCCACGGCAGCGCGTTTGATCTCCATCGTCACGATACCTACGCCATCGGCGTGACGCTGCATGGCGTCCAGAGTTTCCGTTATCGCGGCGCGTCGCATCATAGCCTGCCCGGCCAGATTATCGTGCTCCATCCCGACGAATTGCACGACGGCGGTGCCGGCACCGAAGAGGGCCTGCGTTACAGGATGCTTTATCTGGAGCCGTCCGTCGTGCTGAACTGCCTTGATACGATCGACGCATCGCTGCCTTTCGTCAGGGATGCCGTGCTGACGGATCCTGTCTTCCGCACGAGGCTGCTTTCGGCGCTGGGGCCGTTGGACCAGAAGCTGGACGATCTGTTTGTCGCCGACTTCATTGCGCAGCTGATGCAAAGCCTGGCACGGCATGCAGGCCTGCCGGCGAAACCGATCCCAAGGACAGCATGGCGCGCGGCCAGCCTGGCGCGCGACTATCTGGAAGAGAATGTTTTCAGTATCGTCCGCTCCGACGAGCTGGAGGCGATCACCGGGCTGGATCGCTACGCCCTATCGCGGCATTTCCGTGCTGCCTTCTCCACCAGCCCGCATCGCTTTCTCTTGATGCGCCGGCTTCAACGAGCACGCCGCATGATCGAGGCAAGCGAGCCACTGGCGCAGATCGCGATAGCGGCCGGGTTCAGCGACCAAAGTCATTTCAACAGACACTTCAAGAAAGCGTTCGGTGTCACGCCGGGCCGCTGGTCGGCATTGGTCCATGGATCGTCAGCAGCCGCTGCCTGATGGGGTCAGCCGCTGATCATTCGTCGGCGTCGATCTCATCGTCGACGAGAACCATCTCGCCGTTCGAGAGGTTCGCCTCAACGCGGGCGAGCAGCTTGAACAGCGCCTTCTGGTCCTTTTTATCGAGACCCTTCAGCGCCTGCTTCTCGGTCTTCTTCACCGATTTCTCGATGGCATGAATGATTTCGCGGCCCGTGTCGGTCAGAAAGATATGGGCCTGGCGGGCATCGGCGGAAGAGGCGCGCTTTTCCAGGAAGCCCTGCGCCTGCAGCCGGTTGATGGTCTTGGTGATGGTCGGCGGGCGCACACCGAGGCGACCGGCAAGATTGCCGGGCGTCTGCCCGTCCTCACGGTCGAGTGCGAGCATGATCTGGTCCTGACCGGCATAGAAGCCGTGCCCTAGAAGCCGCGCCGCCAGCGCAGTACGTGCCAGCCGCGCCGCCGAATGCAGCCGGCTCATTGTCGCAGTCTTGTCCGCCTTGGCCATGGTCATCCCTCTTCGGCCGAACCGGTGCGGACAGCATAGAGGCAGCCGCCCGGTTGGCAATCGACGATCAAAAGATCCGGCTTTGCAAAACAGCTTTGCCGGCAAGCAATGCGGTGTCCGCCGTGGCTAATGCCAGATGTTTATTTCAGTTAGATGACAAACGACTTTTCGGTAGAGGTGGGACGCTTGCAGCAGGAGCACTCCACATACGACGAGACTCAACCAGCCTTCATCGCGACGATCATCAAGGCTTGGTAGGCCTCCGCCACCTCGCGCAGCGCCGCCTGCGACAGCGGCCCAGCGCGCCGCGCGATACCGTCCCTGGCATTCGACGTATCGCGCTTGCCCGACCGGTCGGTGTAAGGCGCGACAGTGGTGAATATCTGCTCGCTCTGACTATCGGGGAAAAACAGCTGGCCGGTCATCACCGAATTATCGTTGGGGAAGACCTTGAAGTGGATGTGGGTGGTGCGGCCGCGATACCAGCCGGGATAGATGGTGGCGAACGAGACGATACCGCTCTCGTCGGTCTTTTGCCAACCGCGCAGAAAACTCTGGCCTGACGTATCGACGTCCTGGCCGTCGCCTTGTCCCGGATAGCCTGAATAATGCCCTTGCGCGTCGCAATGCCAGATGTCGACACGCGCGCCGGCAAGCGGTCGGCAGGCCGCGTCGACCACCTGCAGCCGCACATTGAGAGCAATGCCCGCTTTGCCTTCGGTGATATCGGCGCGCTGGAGCTTCGGGTCGAAATAGAACGGCCCCTCAGTCGCTTCCGGCGTGATCGCGCAAACGCCGGCACCGCTATCGAACAGGGCAAGCCCGACATAGGGCGAGGCCTGCTGAGCCAGCGCGATGCCCGGAAGGAAGACGCCGCCGCCGGCGCTGACGGCAATGAAGCCGAGCGCCTGACGCCGGCTCAACGGGGACGGTTTGTCGGACATTCGGCGCCTCTTTTGGTTTCTTTCGAGCAAGCTGCCTTGTTCTTATCTAGGCAGTGAAATCCGCCAGCGCCAATGAAAGTTCAGCGATGTTGGGAAAGCCGGCAATGTTGGCGACGTGTTTGGCCCATCGGTTTGCCGCGTGCAAAAGCACGGCGCACATCCTATATGGAGCCAACAATCCTTTTCGAGGCCCAACATGAACGACGCACAGACGACGCAGATCCCCGTAACCGTTCTCACCGGCTATCTCGGCGCCGGCAAGACGACGCTGCTCAACCGCATCCTTTCGGAAAACCACGGCAAGCGCTACGCCGTCATCGTCAATGAGTTCGGCGAGATCGGCATCGACAACGAGCTGATCGTGGAATCCGACGAGGAAATCTACGAGATGAACAATGGCTGCGTCTGCTGCACGGTGCGCGGCGACCTGATCCGCGTTGTCGAGGGTCTCATGCGCCGGCCGGGCCGTTTCGATGCCATCGTGGTGGAGACGACCGGCCTCGCCGATCCGGTGCCTGTGGCGCAGACCTTCTTCATGGACGACGATGTGCGCTCCAAGACCAGGCTCGACGCCGTGGTGGCGCTGGTCGACGCCAAGCACCTGCCGTTGCGGCTGAAGGATTCCCGCGAAGCCGAGGACCAGATCGCCTTTGCCGATGTCGTCGTGCTCAACAAGACCGATCTCGTCACGCCGGAGGAACTGAGCAAGGTCGAGGCGACGATCCGCGCGATCAACCCGGCGGCCAGGATTCATCGCACCACCCGCGCCGGCCTGGCGCTGTCCGAGGTGCTCGACCGTGGCGCCTTCGATCTTTCCCGAGCGCTGGAGAACGATCCGCACTTCCTTGAGGCGCATGACGACCATGATGACCATGACCATCACGATCATGATGGGCATCATCACCATGACGGGCATGACCACCATCATCACACGCACCCTTCCGATATCCATGACGTGACGGTGCAATCGGTGTCGCTGCGCGGCGGCGAGATGGACCCGAAGAAGTTCTTCCCGTGGATCGAGAAGATCACCCAGATGGAAGGCCCGAACATCCTGCGGCTGAAGGGCATCATCGCGCTCAAGGGCGATGACGAGCGCTACGTTATCCAGGGCGTCCACATGATCATCGAGGGCGACCACCAGCGCGCCTGGAAGGACGGCGAGAAGCACGAGAGCCGGCTGGTGTTCATCGGCCGCGAGCTCGACGCCGAGCGCCTTAAGAAGAGCTTCGACGCCTGCCAGGCGTAACGGACCGAATAGGGGTTGGTTACTGCCTTCTGTACACATATCATGTGTACAGAAGTGCAAAAGCGGACAGATTATATCCAGATCCGCCGACAATAAAACCGAACGTTATCAGATACGCATTCCACCGGCGCAGAAGGCGATCATCGCCCGCGCAGCTGCGCTGTCGCACAAGGACATGGCCGATTTCATCCTCGACAAGATCGTACCCGAAGCGCAGGCCGTGATCGAAGTTGCCGAGGTGATGAGGGCGTCCAACCGCGACTTCACACGCATCCTTGACCTACTTGAGAACCCGCCGAAACCCAATGCTAGGCTGCGAGCGGCGATCGCTGCCTTGCCGGATACTGTGTGACGCTTCCGTTCTGGCACGAGGAGTCGATTGCGAAACGCCACGATCGGGCTTCTTTCGGTTGCGGTGATGCGCAGATGAACGATTTTCTGCGGCGGTTCGCACGGCAGAGCCACGATCAGAACGCGGCCAAGACCTTCTGTGCAATCGACAACGCGGCTTCGGACCGGCTCCTCGGTCTCTATACAATCGCCCCTTCCGCTGTAGCCCATGAAGCAGTCCCCGACGCCATGACGAGAGGCTTGGCGCGACACGAGGTTTCCGGCTTCAAGCTTGCCCGGCTTGCGACCGCCCGCGCCGTCGCCGGGCAAGGGCTCGGAGGTCAGCTGCTAGCCGCCGCAGCGTTGCGCTGCCTGCGGCTTGCAGGTGAGGGCGGCGGCATCCTGCTCATCATCGACGCCAAGAAAGAGCGGGGAGCACGGTTGTATGCCAGCTATGGTGCCGAGAGCCTCCAAGGCCAGGATTTGACCTTGGTGATGCCATTGGCGATCTTCGCAACTGGTCTGCGGGCCAAGGGACTGCTTTGACGATCGGAGTCGCCACAATTGTGGTTTCGATGCAGATCCTCATGGTTGCCGGAACCGCAAACGTCGAGTAAGCCGCCTGAACCGCCCCTGCAATCCCGTCTAGCTGTGAACCACGATAGCCATGCCCACAGTCGCCCCACTTGATCTCCAGGGTCATTGCATCGCCGCCGTCTTCCTTGGCGACGTACCGCATTTCGCACTGGCCGACGGCACAATCCATCGGCTGGACCATGGCCACAAGACGGCGCAGGCCAATGACGGGCTGCTCGCCGCGTTCCACGATGCGGCCAACGACCGGCTGATCACCGGCGGCGAGGACGGCAAGATTTTTTCGGTTACCGCCGGCGGCAATGCGGCAGAATTGGCAAGCGCCGGGAAAAAATGGATCACCAGCGTCGCCGCCGGACCACAAGGCGCCGTCGCCTATGCCTCGGGCAAAATCGCTTTTGTGCGCTTTGCCGACGGCAAGACTAAAGAATTCATGCATCCGCGTTCGGTCGAAGGGCTGGCGTTCTCGCCCAAGGGCATGCGCTTCGGCGTCGCCCGCTACAATGGCGCGACGCTGCATTTCCCGGCGGCGGACGGCAAGCCGGTCGAGCTGGAATGGGCCGGCGCCCATACCGGCATCACCTTCTCGCCGGATGGCGCCTTCCTCGTCACCACCATGCAGGAGAACGCCCTGCATGGCTGGAAGCTGGCCGACGGCAAGCATATGCGCATGAGCGGCTATCCCGGCAAAGTCAAAAGCCTGTCGTGGAGCGCCAAGGGAAAATGGCTGGCCAGTTCCGGCGCACCGGCGGCGATCGTCTGGCCGTTTTCGGGCAAGGATGGGCCGATGGGCAAGGCGCCGCTGGAACTCGGCACGCGCGGCAACGCCATGGTGACCTCGGTCGCCTGCCATCCAAGCCAGGATGTCGTCGCCGTCGGCTATGACGACGGTATGGTGATGGCGGTGCGTTTCACTGACGCCAAAGAGGTGCTTCTGCGCCGACCGGGCAAGGGCGCCATCACCTCGATGATGTGGGATAGGGAGGAACGCTGCGTCGCCTTCGGCAGTGCCGCCGGCGATTGCGGCGTCATCGATATTTCCGCATAACCGGGAGTTCTCTACTCGGCCCCGCAGGAGACTTTGCCGGTCAACGCGGCAGGCATGCCATTGCCACCCGTGTCAGCCGAGCCCTCATAGATGGCGAGCGAATAGCGCCCGTCATAAGTGCCTTCTTCACTGGACTTGGTCACGATCGTCAGTTCGACAGAGCTGTAGGTGTTTGCGACCTCGTGCTCGCGATAGACGAGCAGCCGCAATTCCTTGCCGTCGAGCCAGTATTGCGTGAGGTTGGAATCCTCGAACACTGTCTTGCGCAAATCGTCGCCGACGGGTCTGCCGAGAATTTCGAGATCGCCGCGAAAATTGAACGTTGGACCGCCCATGCCTCTGGTGACGCCGGCTTCGACCTGGAATTTCACCGCTGCATCCTCGGCCGAGCACCAGATGCCGCCGGTGGCAAAGGCCGAGCCGGCCGATAACAGCAGCGTTGTTGCACAGAAGATCGTCCGCATCTTTCTTTCCCCAGCCACAAACCCTATCCGCATTGATGCTGGAGGATGCCCTCAGGTCAAGCGCCCGTCCTCTTCACCGTGGCCGCTGAACCAATGCAGGACAGCTGTGCGGCCAATTGCGGTTCCGCACGCCGATTGGCAGAGTGACGTATGAGAGGGACCTTCATGCATACAATCGACCATTTAAAGACTTCCATCGGCGGCATCAGCACTGCCCGCATCGCCGATTTGCGCGAGACCGAGGCCGAAGCCTTCCGCAAGTCAAGGCCGAAATCGGCAGCCAAGGTCGGCAAGGGCCTGCCGGGCTTCTTCGGCGGCGTGCCGATGCACTGGATGAACGACTGGCCGACGCCGTTTCCGATCCTGGTCGACAGCGCCAGAGGCGCCACCATCACCGATATCGACGGCCACCGGCTCGACGATTTCTGCCTCGGCGACACCGGCTCGATGTTCGGCCATTCGCCGCCGCCGGTCGCGCGCGGCATCCGCCGGCAGGCCGGACACGGCCTCACCTACATGCTGCCTTCCGAAGATGCGGTGGCGATCGGCCCGTTGCTGCAACAGCGCTTCGGCCTGCCGTTCTGGCAGATCGCGACGACGGCGACCGATGCTAATCGCTTTGCGCTGCGCGTCGCCCGCACCATCACCGGCCGGGAAAAGATCCTGGTCTTCAACGGCTGCTATCACGGCTCGGTTGACGAGACGATGGTGCGGCTGGTCGGCGGCAGACCGGCCAACCGGCCGGGACTGGCCGGCGAATTCCGCGACCTGACCCGGACGACCGATGTCATCGAGTTCAACGATGTGCCGGCACTCGAGGCCGTGCTCCGAAATAAGGATATCGCCTGCGTCATCACCGAGCCGGTGCTGACCAATTCCTGCATGGTGCTGCCCGACCCCGGCTTCCACGAGGCGCTGCGGCGTCTCACCCGCGCGGCCGGCACCCTGCTGCTGATCGACGAGACGCACACGATTTCGACCGGTCCGGGCGGCTACACCGGAAGACACGGCTTGGAGCCGGACCTGTTCGTGCTCGGCAAGCCGATCGCCGGCGGTGTGCCGGCCAGTGTGTGGGGGATGAGCGAAGACGTCGCCACCCGCTATGCCGCCCATAATAGCCAGAAACAGCCCGGCTATTCCGGCATGGGCACGACGCTGTCGGCCAATCCGCTGCAGTTCGCGGCGATGCGCGCCACGCTCGAAGAAGTGATGACCGACGGGAATTATGCCCATATGGACCATCTGGCGCGGCGGCTCGACGCAGGGCTGACCGCGGTCATCGACCGTTACCGCCTGCCTTGGCATGTTGCCCGAGTTGGCGCCCGCGTCGAGTTCATCTGCGCGCCTGGCCCGCTGAGGAATGGCGGCGAGGCGGAAACAGCGCACGCGCCGGAGCTCGAAGCGGGTATCCATGTCGCACTTGTCAATCGCGGCGTGCTGATAGCGCCGTTCCACAACATGATGCTGATCTCGCCGGCGACCAGCGCCACCCAGGTCAGCCGCCTGATCACCGCCTTCGGCGCGGTTGCGGCAAGGCTCGCGGCATGAGACAAGCTTGCACATGAGAGAAGCGCACAAGCAAATTTTGAACGCCATTATGACATCACCTTCGGGCTCGACGCCTGCCGAGGCGCAGAAATTTCTCGACGCCCATCCCGAAATCGAAGCGTTCGACATCGTGCTGACCGACGCCAATGGCGTCGGGCGTGGCAAGATCGTGCGCCGGCACGAACTGATGAGCATCTTCGAGGGCGGCCGGCACATGCCGATCTCGATCCTCGGCCTCGACATTACCGGCGAGGACGTGCACGAGACTGGGCTGATCTGGACGACCGGCGACGGCGATCTCAGAGCATGGCCGATTCCGGGTACGCTGGTACCGCTGTTCGGCACACAGCCGCCGCGCGGCCAGGTGCTGATGGCGATGTACCATCTCGACGGTCAGCCCATGTCCTCCGACCCGCGGCTGGCGCTGGCCCGTCAGGTGGAGATACTGGCGGCCAAGGGCCTGCATCCGGCCGGCGCCTTCGAACTCGAATTCTTCCTGCTCGCCAACGAGCGCGACGCCGACGGCAAGGTGCAGCCGGCGCACGCGGTGCTCGACGGCCGACGCTCGGCCAAGACCGAGGTCTATTCCGTCGACCATCTGCACGGTATGGAGCCGCTGTTTTCCGACATCTATGCCGCGGCCAAGGTGCAAGGCATCCCGGCCGAGACGGTCATTTCCGAATATGCGCCCGGCCAGTACGAGCTGACGCTGAACTATCGCCAGGACGTGATCCGCGCGGCCGACGACCTTGTCATGCTGAAGCGGCTGGTGCGGGCACAGGCGCGCCGCCACGGCGTCACCGCTTGCTTCATGGCCAAGCCGATCGAGAAGTATGCCGGCTCTGGCATGCATTTCCATGTCTCGCTGCGGGACAACGCCGGCAAGAACGTCTTCACTGAGGCTAGCGGCGAGACTTGGTCCTTGCCGCTGCTGCGCGGCCTTGGCGGCCTCATCCAGACCATGGCCGAATCGATGCTGGTGTTTGCGCCGCACGCCAATTCATGGCGACGGTTCGTTTCGCAATCCTATGCGCCGGTGGCGCCGACCTGGGGCGTCAACAACCGCTCGGTGGCGCTGCGCGTGCCGGCGGGTGATGCGAAAAACCGGCGCATCGAGCACCGGCCGTCGGGCGTCGACGCCAACCCCTATCTGGTAGCGGCAACTGTGCTGGCCGGCATCACTAAGGGTCTCGACGAAGGCCTCGATCCCGGCCCCGAAACCACCGGCAATGGCTACGAATCGGCAATCACGCGCACGACCATGCCGGTGGACTGGCGCGCCGCGATCGAGGCCGCGCGCGCGTCGACGTTCCTCAAAGGCGCACTGGGCGAAGACCTGCACCGTACATTTGTGGCGATCAAGCAATCCGAATATCTGCGCGTGGCGCGCACGGTCAGCGAATTGGATTATCATCTCTATCTGCACGAGGTGTAGGCGTCGCGTTGTCGGCCATCCGCCGGTGAAGGCGCAGGCGTATGTAATTTCAACGGAACCTTCCGCGGGCTTTGCTCATTGCGTGTCTGATCGCAGCAGCGGACAAGGCCGCATCAGCCATGATCGCCAGGATGCAGACAAATCCCACGCCACGCCACGCTAAGGTGCAGGCAAGACGCTGGCCGAAGCCTGAATTGCCTGAGACGACGGAAGGCGACGACGCAAGATCTATTCCCGAACTCAGCGAAGTGGCGAAAGCCTGCCGCCGCTGCCCGCTTTGGCGCAATGCAACACAGACCGTGTTCGGCGAAGGGCCTGACAAGGCCAAGGTGATCTTCGTCGGTGAACAGCCTGGCGACCAGGAGGATTTGGCCGGCAAACCCTTCGTCGGGCCGGCGGGCAAGGTCTTCGACGCCATCCTTGAGGATGCCGGCGTCGACCGGTTGAAAGTCTATGTCACCAACGCGGTCAAGCATTTCAAATTCGAGCCGCGCGGCAAGCGGCGCATCCACTCCAAGCCAAATGCCGGCGAGGTGCAGGCCTGCCGCTGGTGGCTCGACAAGGAGCTCGAAATGATCAAGCCCAATCTGGCGGTGGCGCTCGGCGCAACAGCGGCGCAGTCGCTGCTCGGCAAGGTCGTGCCGATCATGAAGATGCGCGGCGAGGTCGTGGAGCGCGACGATGGCTTGCGTGTGTTCGTCACCATCCACCCGTCCTTCATCCTGCGTATTCGCGAGCCGGCGGACAAACAGGCCGAGCGCGAGCGGTTCCTGCAGGACATGAAGGCGGTAAAAAAGCTGATGGCGGCCTGAACCTATCTGACCAGGATCGCCCTTAGGTCATTGACATTCGTCCCGGTCGGGCCGGGCATAAAAAGATCGCCGACGACGTTGAATGCCGTCCAGGCATTGTTGCCGGCGAGCATGGCCTTAGCATCGACGCCCGTCGCCCGCATCCGCGACACCGTCGAGCCATCGGCGAAGGCGCCGGCATTGTCCTCAGAGCCGTCGATGCCGTCGGTGTCAGCGGCCAGCGCGTGGATGCCATCCATGCCGCTGATGCCGATAGCGAAGGCGAGCAGGAACTCGCTGTTACGGCCGCCCTTGCCTTTTGCCCGCAAAGTCACCGTCGTCTCTCCACCAGACAAGACCAACACGGGCTTTCGGAAGGGCCGGTTGCGCGTCGCGACTTCGCGGGCGATCGCAGCGTGGACACCGCCGACCTCGCGTGCCTCGCCCTCGATGGAATCGGAGAGGATGACCGCCTCGATGCCATGGCGCCTAGCTTCGGCTGCAGCCGCTTCCAGCGATACGCCGGCCGAGGCGATCAGATGCACTTCGTTGCGCGAAAAACGCGAATCGTCGGCGCGCGGCGCATCTGCGGCCGGCGAATTGATGTGCGCCATCACCGCAGCCGGCAGTTTCATGCCATAGGCGGCGATCGATGCCAGCGCCTCTTGGCGGCTGCCCGAATCGGGAACGGTCGGACCGGAAGCGACCAGCGCCGGATTGTCGCCCGGAATGTCGGAGACGACCAGCGACATGACCTTGGCCGGATAGGCGGCCGCGGCCAATCTACCGCCCTTGATAATGGAAACATGCTTGCGGATAGTGTTCATGGCGGCGATCGGCGCGCCGGAGGCGAGCAGCGCCTCGTTGACGGCGATCTCGTCGGCCAGCGTCAGACCTTCCGCGGGCGCCGGCAGCAGCGCCGAGCCCCCGCCGGAAATGAGCGCCACGACCAGATCATCCGCGGTCAGCCCCTGAACTTTTTCGAGCAGCCGGCGCGACGCTTCGAGCCCTGCGACGTCCGGCACCGGATGCGCCGCCTCGATGATCTCGATGCGCTGGCATGCCGCAGCGTAGCCGTAGCGGGTGACGACCAGCCCTTCGATCGGCCCGTCCCACACCTTCTCGAAAGCCGCCGCCATCTGCGCCGAACCCTTGCCGGCACCGACGACGATGGTGCGCCCTTTCGGCCTTGCCGGCAGGTGATCCCTGATGGTCCTCTGGGGATCGGCAGCGGCGACGGCGGCATTGAAGATAGCGGTGAGGAAGGTCTTGGGATCGATCTCGGTCATTTTGCTTCCGGCGGCAGTGCCAGCTCGCACCCGTCGACGCCGAGATGGCTGCACAGCGCATCGACGACGACGCCGTGATCCTCGCGCTCCGGCAGGCCCGAGACCGCGATCACACCGATCACACCGGCGCCCTTGACCGTGACTGGAAAACCGCCGCCGGCCAGCACGTAGTCTGATATGTCGAGCCCCTCGCCCGGCTTGAAGCTGCGGTCGGGACGCTGCTGCTCCAGCACCATGCGGTAGGTGCTTTTCAGGAACCGCCGCACTACGTTGATCTTGCGCCGCGCCCAATCCGGATTGGAGGCGTTTGAGCCCGGCATTGCCGCGTAGAACAGCGGCCGGTCGAAGGTTCTGATATCGACGATGATCGGCAGATTCTCGGCTAGTGCCCGGTCGCGGATCGCCGAGCCGATCTTGAAGGCGACAGCCTCATCAAAGGCCGGGAAGACAAGCTCGGCTTCCTGTTTCTGGATCAGAGCGATATCGTCCGCAACGGCCATGTCGTTCCCCTGTCAACCCCACGCTTTGACCGATGGTTGCCGCCGGGTCAAGCCTCGGATGCTTCACGCGGATCCGTCTCCAGCGCCAGATCGACCGCGGCCTCGGCATGAAGAACCGTTACGTCGAAGGCTGGCACAGGATAGTCGTCCGTGTCGAGCAGAAGCGGCAGTTCGGTGCAGCCGACGATGATCGCTTCCGCGCCCCGGGCCTGGAGATCACGCGCCATTTGCAGGAGCGCCGCCTTGGAGGCGTTCTTGACGGCGCCCAAGGTCAGCTCGTCAACGATGATCCGGTGCAGAGCGGTGCGCTGCTCCTGTAGCGGCGTGATCACGTCGAGGCCATGACGGTCCCTGAGCCGTTGTCTGAAGAAATCCATCTCCATCGTGTACCGGTTCCCAAAAGTCCGACGCGCGAGAAACCCCCGTTGCGAATCGCAACTGCAGTCGGATCGGCCAGGTGGAGCAACGGAATACCAATCGCCGCCTCAACCTGATCTGCAACCGAGTGCGGGGTTACCGCCGTGATGATCACGAAGTCTGCCCCGGCCCTTTCCAGGCACCGCGCGGCCTCGGCAACTCTTTCACCGACGCTATCCCATCGACCCATGGAAGCCATGGTGTTAAGTTCGTCGAAATCGAGCGTGAACAGCACGGAGCGCGCATTGTGATGGCCGCCAAGCCGGCGATGTGCGGCCGCGTTCAGCAGCCGGTAGTAGAGGGCGCTCGACTCCCAGCTCATTCCTCCGACCATTCCGATCAGCTTGGACTGGCGCACTGTCATGCTTGAACCCACCGATTACTTCATAGCCCGACGTTAAGTCCCAGATCGCTTTTCATCGCACGTCCGGCGACATAGACCTCGCGCACGGCGCGGTCGTCGCCCTGTGTCTGCAGCAGAAACAGTTCCTCCGCCAGCGTGTCCGCCGTCTCCATCCGCAGCCGCATGGCCGGCGTGGCGCGGGCATCGAGGACGATGATGTCGGCATCGCTGCCTTGGTCGAGCGTGCCGACTTTTTCCACGACCGACAGAGCCTCGGCATTGCCGCGGGTGAGCTGCCAGAACGACTGGAACGGGTTGAGCTTCTCGCCGTTCAGCGCGATCACCTTATAACCCTCATCCATGGTGCGCAGCATCGAGTAATTGGTGCCGCCGCCGATATCGGTGGCGGCGGCGATCCGGAGGGCTTTGTCACGCGTGCGGTAGCGCTGGTAATCGAACAGGCCCGAACCGAGGAACAGGTTCGAGGTCGGGCAGAACACCGCCACCGAGCCTGATTCCGAAAGCGCATCCGCCTCGCGTTCCGACAGATGGATGCAGTGGCCGAACAGGCTTTTGCGCCCGAGCAGCCCATAATGCTCGTAAACATCGGTATAGTCGCGTGCCTGCGGGTAAAGTTGCAGCGTAAAGGCGATCTCGGCGTGGTTTTCCGACAGATGCGTCTGCATGTGCAGATCAGGATATTCGCGGCAGAGCGCGCCTGCCATCTCCAACTGCTCGGGTGATGAGGTGATGGCGAAGCGCGGTGTGATGGCATAGTGCTGGCGCCCCTTGCCGTGCCATTCGGCGATCAGCGCTTTACTGTCGTCATAGCCCGACTGCGCTGTGTCGAGCACGCCCTCCGGCGCGTTGCGATCCATCATCACTTTGCCGGCGATGTTCAGCATGTTGCGGTCATGCGACTCGGCGAAGAACGCTTCGGCCGATTCCCTGTGGACCGAGCAATAGGTGGCGACTGTCGTCGTGCCGTGGCGCACCATCTCGTCGAGGAACAGCCTGGCGATGCGGCGGCCATGCTGTGCGTTCTGGAATTTTGTCTCCTCGGGAAAAGTGTAAGTGTTCAGCCAGTCGAGCAGTTCCGCGCCATAGGAAGCGATGACCTGCATCTGCGGAAAATGCGCATGCGCGTCGATGAAACCAGGCAGCAGCAGGTGCGGGCGGTGGTCGATCTTTTTTGCGCCTTCATCAGCTTTTTTCTCGACGTCGGCGAAGGCGCCCGCGGCAACGATCCTGCCGTCGCGGAGCAGCAGGCCGCCGTCGTCCTCGTAGCGCCAGGCGGAATGATCGTCGACTGTCTCAGGCCAGCGCAGAAAGGACAGCGTGCGGCCGCGCAGGAGCGTGCTGGTCATGCTTATTTCCCTGCCTCCTCGAACCATGCCACCAGCAACGCCCGTTCCTTGTCGGTGATATGGGTGACGTTGGCGGGCGGCATCGCGTGGCTACGGCCGGCCTGCAGGTAGATCTCGCGGGCCTGCTCGGCGATACCGGCGTCCGTGTCGAGCATCACACCTTTCGGCGCGTGATAGATGCCCTCGTAGGATGGCTCCCGCGCATGACACATCGAGCAGCGGCCAAGCACCGTGTCGCGCACTGCGGGAAAGTGCGCCGAGGCGACATAGACCTGTGCCGCCGAGGACGCCTTGACTTCGCCGGTCAGCACTTTCGGCACCGTTGACAGCCAGATAATGATGACGAACAGGACGGCGGCAGCCAGCCAGGTCCAGGTCGGGTTACCCTTGCGCGCATGCATGGTGTTGAAATAGTGCCGGATCAGCACGCCGATGGTGAAAACCAGCGAGGCGATCACCCAGTTGAACTCGGTGCCGAACGCCAGCGGGTAGTGGTTCGACAGCATCAGGAACAAAACGGGCAGCGTCAGGTAATTGTTGTGCAGCGAGCGCTGCTTCGCAATCTTGCCGTATTTCGGGTCGGGCTTGCGGCCGGCGATCAGGTCGGCGACGACGATCTTCTGGTTCGGGATGATGACCATGAAGACATTGGCCGACATGATCGTTGCGGTGATAGCGCCAAGATGCAGGAAGGCGGCGCGGCCGGTGAACAGGTGGGTAAGACCCCAGGCGATGAACACAAGCACGCCATAGAGCACCAGCATCAGGCCGGTGTCGCTGTTGCCAAGAGGCGAACGGCATAAGAGATCGTAGACCACCCAGCCGACGCCGATCGTCGCCAGTGACAGCACGATGCCTGTAGGCACCGACATGGCAAGCACATTGGGATCGATCAGGAACAGGTCCGCCCCCGCATAGTAAACCACGCACAGCATGGCAAAGCCCGACAGCCAGGTGGCGTAGGATTCCCATTTGAACCAGGTCAGGTGCTCGGGCATTTCGGCCGGCGCCACCAGATATTTCTGGATGTGATAGAAGCCGCCGCCATGCACCTGCCATTCCTCGCCGAAGGCGCCGACAGGCATGCCCGGACGCTGGCGCAAGCCAAGATCGAGCGCGACGAAATAAAAGGATGAACCGATCCAGGCTATGCTGGTGACGACATGCAGCCAGCGCACGGCGAAACTCAGCCAGTCCCAGAAAATTGCGAAATCCAACATTGAAAAGTCGTCCCTGCCGATCGGCTGACTTTACGGACTGGAGCGCAAACGGAAAGGGCCGAGCTGCACGATGACTTTCAAAAAAAAATGGAAAATACTAGGGTTATTCCTACGCAGCCGTATGAGAGCCCTAAGCCGCATGGCCTACCTCGACAACATCGCCGTTTTCGTCCGCGTCGTCGAGCTTGGCAATCTATCGGCGGCGGGCCGCGACATGCGCATTTCGCCGGCGGTCGCCTCCAACCGCATCAAGGAGCTTGAAAAGCACCTTGGTGTCAGGCTGTTCAACCGCACGACGCGGCAATTAATGCCGACCGAGCACGGCACGGTGTTCTACTCCGGCGCCAAGCAGGTGCTTGAGGCGGTCAACGAGGCGGAGGCCGCGGTCAGCGCGTTGTCAGGCCAGCCGCGCGGCACCATCAAGGTGACAGCGCCGCTCGGCCTCGGCCGGCGGCTGGTGGCCTCGGGCATCCCAGATTTCCACGACAAATACCCTGATATCGAGGTACGGCTGAGGCTTTCAGACCACAATGTCGACATCATGAAGGAAGGCATCGACGTTGCCTTCCGGCTCGGTATCATCGAGGACTCCAGCCTCAGGATGCGCGGCATCATGGAGTGCGAGCGGGTGCTGGTGGCGGCGCCGAAATATCTTGAGACGCGCGGTGAGCCGACCGAACCGCAGGAATTGATCGGCAAGAAGCACGACTGCCTGATGCTTCGCTATTCCGGCGCGCGCGAATACGTCTGGACGCTGCAGACGGCTGACGGCCCGCGGAAATTCGAAGTGCATGGGCCTTATGACACCGACGACGGCGACGTGCTGACCGGCTGGGCGCTGTCCGGCCGCGGCATCATCAACAAGCCGCGCTTCGAGGTCGAGCCGTTCATCCGCGACCGGCGGCTGAAGGTGATCCTGCCCGACACGCCGCCGACACCGGTGCAGTTCGCCGCCGTCTACCCGCACAAGAAGCTGCAGGACCCGAAGGTGCGGCTGCTGCTCGATTTCATGGCCGAGCGCTGCCAACGGCTGATCAAGGATATTCTGGCGGGCAAATGATCGCCGGCTGGCCGGTTGCGTCCCGTCAAGCCGGCGAAGATAGTCCCTGCGGAATTCACTCACCAGGGAAGACCGATGGCCAGCGGTGCCAAAATGCATCTCGCCGTTTCACTGTTTCCGGAAAGCGCTCTTTCCCCTCCATCCGACGCCGGTCCGGATTTCACTCTTTTGGCCCGGTTTGTGCAAAAGGCCGAGACGGCCGGGCTGGATATGGTGCTGCTTGCTGATTCCGCGCCGGCTGCAGGCGGCGACGCACCGAACCGGCAAGTGCCCTTCGAAGCGACGACCCTGCTGGCAGCGCTTGCGACGATTACCAGCAGGATCGGCCTCGTCGCCGCGGCGTCGACGGTCGCCCACCAGCCCTACAACCTCGCGCGCCGTTTCGCATCGCTCGACGTCATCAGCCATGGCCGTGCCGGGTGGCACGCGAGCATGGTCCCCGATCCGCGCGAGGCGACCAATTTCAGCCGTCCGGAAGGGTTTTCCCGCGACGATTTCCGCCGACGCGCGGAAGAATTCATCGGGATCGTGCGGGGCTTGTGGAGAGGTTGGGATGCGGATGCCCTGCTGTTCGACCAGCGCGGCGGCCGCTTCTTCGATCCCGAAAAGATGCACCTGCTCGACCACAAGGGCGAGTTTTTCTCTGTGCGCGGGCCACTGAACGTTGCACGCTCGCCGCAGGATATGCCGGTGCTCGTCATGTCAGGCCTGTCGGAGCCCGACATGGAGATCGCCGCCCGCTTCGCCGATGTCATCCTGCTGGAGGAGCCATCGATCGCGGGCGCGAAGCCCGACGATCTGAAGCGCCAGCTTGCGTTCGGGCGCAGTCCTGGCGCGACAAAGGTGCTGATGACCGTCGCGCCGGGTGCTGACATGGCCGCCAGGCCGGACCTGATCGCGGATAGGCTCGAAGAGCCCTTCCGATCGAAAAGCTGCGATGGTTTCAACATACTCATGCCACCGGCGCTATCTGTGCTCGACGATTTCGTCGACCTCGTGCTGCCGGAGCTTCGCCGTCGCGGCCTTCTCCGGTCGGATTATCCCGGCGCGACGCTGCGCTCCCATCTCGGACTTGCTGGGGGAGATGAACGATGACCGCCCATCGACGTCAGATGAAGCTCGGGGCGTTCCTGTGGGCAACAGGCCACCACATTGCCGCCTGGCGCCACCCAAAAGCGCATGTGACGGCAGGCGTCGACATCGAGCACTACATCCAGCTGGCGCGAACGGCGGAGGCGGCGAAATTCGACATGATCTTCTGCGAGGACGCCGCCGGCGTGCGCGAGGCCGATATCAACATCGCCAGCCAGACGTCACGCTCGATCGGCTTCGAACCGATCAGCCTGCTTTCGGCTCTCGCGGCCCAGACCAGCCGCATCGGCCTCGTATCCACGGCATCGACGAGCTATACCGAGCCTTACGGGTTGGCGCGGACCTTCTTGTCGCTCGATCATCTGAGTGGCGGCCGTGCCGGCTGGAACCTTGTCACCTCCGCCAGCCACATCGAAGCGGCTAATTTCGGCGCGACCGGCCTGCGCCCGCACGCCGACCGTTATGAGCGCGCGCGCGAATTCGCTGCCGTGGTTACCGCACTCTGGCAAGGCAAGCTGGACGGGGTTTCCGGACCTGGTCACGACGGCAGAAGCTTTTCAGTGCGGGACCCACTCGATCTGCCGCGCTCGCCCCAGGGCGCACCGGTCATGGTTCAGGCCGGAGCATCGGACGAGGGCAGGGATCTTGCCGCCCGGACCGCTGATGTCGTGTTCACGGCAGCGCAGACATTCGAGGAGGCGAAGACCTTCTATGATGATCTCAAGGGGCGTCTGGCGACCTATGGGCGCGAGCCGGACGACATCAAGATCATGCCGGGCGTCGCACCGATCGTGGCGGCAACCGAAGCGGAAGCCACGGCCAAATATGAGGAGCTGCAGGAGCTGATCCCCGACGATGTCGGCGTGGCGTTGCTTTCCAGCTATCTCAGCATTTCCGATCTGTGGCGCTATCCCATAGATGGACCGCTGCCGGAGCTGCCGGCCAGCGAAGGCATGCAGAGCCGGCAGGCGCTGGTCATCGAGCAGTCGCGCCGCGACAACCTTTCGATTCGCCAGCTTGCCCGCCATTTCGCCGGCGCTCGCGGCCACTGGCGCGTCGTCGGAACGCCGGCCCAGATCGCCGACGAGCTCGAGGCACGCTTCGAGGGTGGCGCGGCAGACGGCTTCAACGTCATGCCGTCCTATTTTCCTGGCGAGCTTGATGCCTTTGCCGTGCTTGTCGTGCCGGAGCTGCAGCGGCGCGGCCTGTTCCGCACCGACTATGAAGGCAGCACGCTGCGCGACCATCTGGGTATGAAACGGCCGATGTGAGCAGCAGGCTGTGGGCGCTTGGCTGTCAGCCGGCCATTGCCTTGCCACGAGAGGCGGGTTGCGGAGCGGCTGACGCCGTGGCATGCGCGGCCAGCGCCGTCATGATCTCGGCGGCGGCCAGTGCCGCGATCACCTGCGGGCGCTTGTCCTTGACCGTTTCACCGCCGATCGGCGAGACCAGGCGGGCAAATTCCGCCTCGCTGCCGTCCGTTGACTTCAGGAACCAGCTCCTGAACGTCGCCTTTTTGGTCTTCGAGCCGATCATGCCGACATAGGCGGCATCCCGGCGTTTCAGCGCCTCGGTGGCGATCAGGAAATCCAGCGCGTGGTCGTGGGTGAGGACGACGAAGGCGCTCCCGGGCGGAGCCTCGCGCACCACAGCCTCGGGCATTGGCGTCAGGCTGGTTTCGACCGTGTCCGGCATGCCCTCCAGCGCCTCGACCCGCGTCTCGACAACGACGACACGGACCGGCAGCAAGGCCACCGCCGAGGCCAACGCCTGGCCGACATGACCACCGCCGAAGATATAGACATGCGGCAGTTGAGCCTCCTCGGCTTCCGCGGCCGCAATCAGCTCTTGCGCCAACGCAGCGTCGACCAGCCGGATCGACACCTCGACCCTGCCGCCGCAGCACTGGCCGATTTCGGGTCCGAGCGGGATATCGAGCGTGGCGCTGACATCCCTCCCCCTTGAGGCGAGGGCGGCGGCGAAGCCGTCGGGTCGGGTCGCCGCGGCAGTGCTCGACGCTCTGGCGATGCCTTCTGAGACGACGCCCTCTGGCCGCTTCGCGGCCTGCCCTTCCGTATGGCTCCGGTCGTTCGTCGCGCAAAAAGCCAAATCGTTGGCTTTTTCTCGGCCATTGGCCGACCTCTCCTCACCCTCCTCAAGGGGGGAGAAAAGCATCTGCCGCGCCTTGTCGATTGCCATGTATTCGAGTTGGCCGCCGCCGATCGTGCCAAAACTTGCCGCGCCCGAGACGAGCATGAAGGCGCCCTTCTCGCGCGGCGTCGAACCTCTTGTCCCGGCCACCTCGACCAGGGCGACCCGGCCGGCGTCGGCAAGAAAGGCTTTCAAGCTTTGCACTTTCGAGGTCATCATTCGCATTCCCTATCGGAAAATATAGAGTTTTCGGCCTGAATTGCACGCTTTCTGGGATTCCAAAGACTGGTCACGTGCTGGTCTTGGCTTCCCTCTTCAGCCGTTCGATCGCCATCAGCACACGCTCCGGCGTCGCCGGTGGATCGAGGCGCGGGCAGATCCGGTGGTCGGCAACGCTCGCCACCGCATCCGACAGAGCATGCAGCACCGACATGCCGAGCGGGAGCGGCGGCTCGCCGACCGCCTTGGAGCGGTGCACCGTCGGCTCGTGCGCCTCAGGCCAGTCGGCCAGTGTCACGTTAAAGATCTTCGGTCGGTCCGAGGCCAAGGGGATTTTGTAGGTCGACGGCGCATGGGTGCGCAGCCGGCCCTTGTCGTCCCACCAAAGTTCCTCCGTCGTCAGCCAGCCCATGCCCTGGATGAAACCGCCCTCGACCTGGCCGAGGTCGATGGCGCGGTTCAGCGAGCGGCCGGTCTCGTGCAGGATGTCGGTGCGCTCGACCATGTATTCGCCGGTCAGCGTGTCGACCGACACTTCCGAGCACGCGGCGCCGTAGGCGAAATAATAGAAGGGGCGACCCTCGCCCTTGTCGCGATCCCAGTGGATTTTCGGCGTCTTGTAGAAGCCCGCCGCCGAAAGCTGGATTCGGGCCATGTAGGCCTGCCTGACGAGATCGGCGAAGGCGATCTCCTGGTTGCCGATGCGCACCCGGTTGGGCAGGAACAGCACCTGGTCGCGTGGCACCTGGTATTGTTCGGCGGCGAAATTGGTCAGCCGCTCTTTGATCTGCCGGGCTGCGTTCTGCGCCGCCATGCCGTTGAGGTCGGAACCTGACGACGCGGCGGTCGCCGAGGTGTTCGGCACCTTGCCGGTCGTCGTTGCGGTGATCTTGACCTGGTCGAGGTCGATCTGGAACTCTTCCGCCACAACCTGCGCCACCTTGACGTAGAGGCCCTGCCCCATTTCGGTGCCGCCATGGTTCAGATGCACCGAACCGTCGGTGTAAACATGCACCAGCGCGCCGGCCTGGTTGTAATGCGTAGCGGTGAACGAGATGCCGAATTTGACCGGCGTTAGCGCCAATCCGCGCTTGATGAAGCGGCTGTTTGCGTTGAAGGCTTCAATGGTGCGGCGACGCCGCGCATAGTCGCAACTCGCCTCCAGTTCGGCGACGATGCGGTGGATGATGTTGTCTTCGACCGTCTGGTGATAGGGCGTGACGTTGCGGTCTGAGGTGCCATAAAAGTTCTTCTTGCGGATCTCGAGCGGGTCCTTGCTAACGGCAAAGGCGACCTCGTCGATGACGCGCTCGGCCCCGACCATGCCTTGCGGCCCGCCGAAGCCGCGGAAGGCGGTGTTCGACACGGTGTTGGTGTAGAGCGGTGCCGATTGCGCATGAACCGCCGGCCAGAAATAGGTATTGTCGCAGTGGAACAGCGCGCGATCGGTGACCGGGCCTGAAAGGTCCGCCGAGAAGCCGCAGCGCGCCGCGAACATGAAATCGACGCCGAGAATATTGCCCTCGTCGTCGAAGCCAACCTCGTAATCGACCAGAAAGTCGTGGCGCTTGCCGGTGGCGATCATGTCGTCGTCGCGGTCGGGCCGGATTTTAACCGCGCGGTGGTGTTTTTTCGCAGCAATCGCCGCGAGCGCGGCAAATTGGTTGCCTTGCGTTTCCTTGCCGCCAAAGCCGCCGCCCATACGGCGGATCTCGACCGTGACGGCATGGCTTGGCACGCCGAGCGCATGGCTGACCATGTGCTGGACTTCGCTCGGATGCTGGGTGGAGGAATAAATCGTGACGTCCTGATCCTCGCCGGGAATGGCCATGGCGATCTGGCCTTCGAGATAAAAATGGTCCTGACCGCCGATGCGCATTTTTCCCTTCAGCCGGCGCGGCGCCGCTTTGATCGCAGCCGCTGCATCGCCGCGCCTCAGGGTCAACGGCGGCGTGACCAGCTTGTCCTTGCTGGGATCGAGCACGCCGACGTCGGTGACGAAGGGCAATTCCTTGTATTCGACCTTGGCCAGCCTTGTGGCGCGGCGCGCCTGCTCGCGCGTTTCGGCGACGACGCAGAAGATCGGCTGGCCAAAGAATTGTACCTTGCCGTCGGCCAGCACCGGCTCGTCGTGACGGCCGGTCGGCGAAATGTCGTTTTCACCCGGCACGTCGCTCGCCGTCAGTACGTCGACGACACCGGGTGCTGCGCGCACCGCCGACAGGTCCATGCTGGTGATGGTGGCGTGCGCGGCCGTCGAAAGCCCGAGGCAGCCATGCAGCGTGCCTGATGATTCCGGCATGTCGTCGATATAGACGGCCGTGCCGCTGACATGCTTGTGCGCAGAATCATGGCGCTGGTCGGCGGCAACGCCACCGGAAATTTTTTGCGCCTTGAGGTTGGGAGCGTGCTTGGTCATCACGCCGCCTCGTGCCGCGAAACCTGGATCGGCGCCTTGGTGCCGCTGGTCTCGGCAAAGAAGCGCAACAGCAGGTTCCGTGCCGCTAGCGCCCGATATTCGGCGCTCGCCCGCATGTCGGTCAGCGGGGTGAAATCCCTGGCATATTCGGCCATCGCCGCGTCGACTGTCGCCTCGGTCCAGGGCCTGCCGAGCAACGCCTTTTCCACGCTGAAAGCCCGCTTGGGCGTTGCCGCCATGCCGCCATAGGCGATGCGGATATCCGTCACCATGTCGTCGCTGGCCAGGGTCAGCAGGAATGCGCCAAGTGCTGCGGTGATGTCCTCGTCGCGACGCTTGGTGATCTTGTAGACCCCAAACTTCGTGCCTTTCGCGGGTACCGGGACATGCACGGCCTCGACGAACTCGCCCGGCTGCCGGTCCTGCTTGCCATAGGCGATGAAGAAATCTTCGAGCGGGATCGTCCGCCGCTTGTTGCCCCGGCGCAGCGTCAGCTGCGCACCGAGTGCAATCAGCGGCGGCGGCGTGTCGCCGATCGGCGAGCCATTGGCGATGTTGCCGCCGATCGTACCCATATTGCGCACCTGATCGCCGCCGATGCGATCGAACAGCGTCCCGAGCGCCGGGATGCGTTTCGCCAGCGTCGAAAAGGCCTCCGTATAGGTGACACCGGCGCCGATCGAGATGACGCCCTTGTCCTCGGAAATCGCGCAGAGCCCGTCGAGATTGCCGATGAAGATCGCCGGCGAAATCTCGCGCATATGCTTGGTCACCCACAGGCCGACATCGGTCGAACCGGCAACGATGGTGGCGCCCGGCTCCTTGTCCAGCACGGCGGCGAGGTCGTCGGCATCGGCCGGCACGACCAGCCGCTGCTTGCCGGCGCCGATCTCGATGCGCTCGCCGTCTTTCATGGCCGCAAGCTTCTCGGCGATCGCCTTGCGCTCCGCAGCCAGCGGGTCCTTTGCCGCCTTGCCGTAGCTGGAGATGGCACGCGCGGCGCGGACGATCGCCTCGTAGCCGGTGCAGCGGCAGAGATTACCCTGCAGCGCCTTTTCGATGGCCGCATCCGACGGCTCCGGCGACCGCATCCACAGAGCGTAAAGCGACATGACGAAGCCCGGCGTGCAGAAGCCGCATTGCGAGCCGTGAAAGTCGACCATGGCCTGCTGCACCGGATGCAGCCTATCGCCGTCGCCACGCAGATGCTCGACGGTCACGACATGCGTGCCATCGAGCGAACCGAGGAAGCGGATGCAGGCATTGACGCTTTCATATACCAGCCGGCCGGCTGAGAGCCTTCCGATCAGCACGGTACAAGCGCCGCAATCGCCTTCGGCGCAGCCTTCCTTGGTGCCTCGCAGCGTGCGCTCGAGCCGCAGCCAGTCTAGCAAGGTCTCCTCAGGCGCGACCCTGGTCAGCGCAACATGCTCGCCATTGAGGATGAAGCGTATCTCATTGCGTGTCTTGAGCCCGGCCATGTGTCAGCTCCCTCGATAAGTCGAATAGCCGTAGGGCGATATAAGCAGCGGCACATGATAGTGCACCAGCTCGGCCATGCCGAAGCGGATCGGCACGCTGTCGAGGAAGGCCGGTTCCGGCAGCCTCAATCCCTGCCGGCGCAGATAGTCGCCGGCCGCGAAGACCAGCTCGTATTCGCCGGTGCGGAATTCCGCGTCGGCAAGCAGCGGCGCGTCACAGCGGCCGTCGGCATTGGTGACCGTCGTCTTCAGATGCGTCCGCATATCGTCGTTGATGCGGTAAAGCTCGATCGACAGACCTGCCGCCGGCCGGCCGGTCGCGGTGTCGAGGACATGGGTCGTCAGACGTCCGCCTTCGGCTTTCGACGTTTCCGCCACTGGCTGCTCCCATTCCCGGTACAGTCGAACATGCCCGGTACAGCCGAACATGTTTGACGAATTGTGCGCCAATTAAAGGCGATGCATAAGTCCCGGTCGAGCGGAGTGCTGCAAAAACACTTTCAAAATTTTCGGGGGAATGCGCAAACGGCGCTTTCGACTATCCTGATCACACAATCCGGCAGGAGCAACGATGCGGTACGAACGAGACATGCGCGGCTACGGCGCCAATCCGCCGGATCCGAAGTGGCCTGGCGGGGCGCATGTCGCAGTGCAGTTCGTCGTCAATTACGAGGAAGGCGGCGAGAACTGCGTCCTGCATGGCGACAAGGCTTCGGAAGCCTTCCTGTCCGAGATCGTCGGCGCCGCGCCATGGCCCGGGCAGCGCCACCGGAACATGGAATCGATCTACGAATATGGCGCCCGCGCCGGCTTCTGGCGATTGCTGCGCCTGTTCACCGAGGCTGAGGTACCGGTCACCTGCTACGGCGTCGCCACAGCGCTGGCGCGCTCGCCCGACCAGGTCGCAGCGATGCAGGAGGCCGGCTGGGAAATCGCCTCGCACGGGCTGAGATGGATCGACTACCGCGACCATGCGCCGGAGGACGAGCGCCGCGACATGGAAGCGGCGATCCAGCTGCACTACGAGGTCACTGGGGCGCGGCCGGCAGGCTGGTACACCGGCCGCACGTCGATCAACACCGTGCGGCTGGCGGCGGAAGAAGGCGGCTTCGACTATGTGTCGGACACTTATGACGACGAGTTGCCCTACTGGTTCGAGCATGACGGGCCGGACGGGTCGACAAAGCCGCAGCTCATCATCCCCTATACGCTCGATGCCAACGACATGCGCTTCGCCACGCCGCAGGGCTTCAACTCGGGCGACCAGTTTTTTGCCTATCTCAGGGATAGTTTCGACACGCTCTACGCCGAGGGCAAGGCAGGCAGGCCGCGCATGATGAATATCGGCCTGCACTGCCGCCTCGTCGGCCGGCCGGGCCGGGCCGCGGCGCTGAAGCGCTTCGTCGACTACGTCAGATCGCACGACAGGGTCTGGTTGGCGCGGCGCATCGATATCGCTAGGCACTGGCAAGAGACCCATCCCTTCCGGCCGCCGGCGCTGCGCCCGTCGAAAATGGAGTTCGAGGCCTTCGTCCATGCATTCGGTGCCGTGTTCGAGCATTCGCCGTGGATCGCCGAGCGCGCCTTCGAACTGGAACTCGGCCCGGCGCATGACAGTGCCGGCGGCCTCCACAATGCGCTGTGCCGCGTCTTTCGCGGCGCCAGCGAGGCCGAGCGGCTCTCCGTGCTCAAGGCCCATCCCGACCTTGCCGGCAAACTGGCGCAGGCCAAGCGGCTGTCGGCGGAATCGACGAGGGAACAGGCTTCCGCCGGGCTCGACGCGCTGACCGACAAGGAGCGGGAGTTGTTCTCCAAACTCAATGCCGCCTACGTCACTTCCTTTGGCTTTCCCTTCATTGTCGCGGTGAAAGGCAAAACCAAGGCGGAAATCCTGGCAGAGTTCGAGGCGCGCATCGGCAACAGCCACGACGTTGAATTCGACACCGCCTGCAAACAGGTCGAGCGCATCGCACTGCTCCGCCTCAGGGACATACTCCCGCGATAGGCTTTGGCTTCCGCAATAGGCTTTGAACTTATGGATATGGTGTGAAAATGGCCGACCGATTCTACTACGCGCCGCAGGGCGGCCACCCCGGCCAGAGTGAGCTGCTGACCGGCCGGGCTGTCTTCACCGAGGCCTATGCGGTCATTCCACGGGGCGTGATGCAGGACATCGTCACCAGCGCCCTGCCGTTCTGGGAAAAGACCCGCGTCTGGGTGCTGTCGCGCCCGCTGTCCGGCTTCGCCGAGACGTTTTCGCAATATATCGTCGAGGTCGCGCCCGGCGGCGGCAGCCACCGGCCTGAACCGGATGCCGGCGCCGAAGGCGCCTTGTTCGTGGTTGAGGGCGAGCTGACCGTTTTGCTTGCTGGCGAGAAACATGTCCTGCAGCCGGGTGGCTTTGCTTTCCTGCCGCCGGCCAGCGGATGGACCGTTCGCAACGAGAGCGGTGCTGCTGTCCGCTTCCACTGGATCCGCAAGGCTTACGACGCCGTCGAGGGCATCGATGTACCGCAAGCCTTCTTCGCCAAGGAACGAGACACCGCGCCCACGCCGATGCCGGGCACCGAAGGCAGATGGGCGACGACGCGCTTCGTCGATCCGGCCGACATGCGCCACGACATGCATGTCACCATCGTCACGCTTGAGCCGGGCGCGGTCATCCCGTTCGCCGAGACTCATGTGATGGAGCACGGTCTCTACGTGCTGGAAGGCAAGGCGGTCTACCGCCTCAACCAGGACTGGGTCGAGGTCGAGGCCGGCGACTATATGTGGCTGCGCGCCTTCTGCCCGCAGGCCTGCTATGCCGGCGGTCCCGGAAAATTCCGCTACCTGCTTTACAAGGACGTCAACCGGCATGCCCAGCTTGGCGGCGCCGGCGTCGCGAGGCGCGCGCCATGACCCGAATCGTCGCCCGGCCGCTGACCCGCGAGACCTTCGCCGAATTCGGCGACGTCATCGATATGGGCGGCGACAATCACTATCCGATCAATGGCGGCAAGGCCGAGCGCTATCACGACCTCGCCACCGCCGAAGCGTTGGGGCCGAATGCGCGCGTGCTGATCTCCATGGTGCGCGGCACGCCTTACGATTTTCCGCTGAAGCTCACCATGGTCGAGCGTCACCCGTTCGGCAGCCAGGCTTTCATCCCGCTGTCGCCACGGCCGTTCCTGGTCGTCGTCTGCCATGATGGCGACGACGGCCCTGGTGAGCCGCACGCCTTCATCACCGCGCCCGGGCAAGGCATCAACTATCCGCGCAATCGGTGGCACGGCGTGCTGACGCCGATCGGCGAGGCCCAGGACTTTCTCGTCGTCGACCGCGGTGGCGACGGCTCCAATCTCGAAGAGTGCCATTTCTCGCACGCCTACGAGATCGATCTCCCCGACGGGACCGCCTGATGGCCGACGTCTCGCTGATCGATCGCCTGCTCGACGTGATCGAGCACGACATCATACCGAAGACCACCGAAGGCGTCGCCCACGGCAATAAGCTGTTCGGCGCGGCGATCCTGAGAAAGGATGATCGCTCGCTGGTGCTCGCCGAAACCAACAACGAGACGGAAAGTCCGCTCTGGCATGGCGAGGTGCATTGCCTAAAGCGGTTCTATGAAATGCCGAAGGCCGAGCGCGTCGATACCAAGGACGCGATCTTCCTCGCCACGCACGAACCCTGCTCGCTGTGCCTGTCGGCGATCACCTGGACCGGTTTCGATAATTTCTACTATTTGTTCAGCCACGAGGATTCGCGCGACAGCTTTGCCATCCCTCACGACCTGAAGATCCTGAAGGAGGTCTTCACCCTCGACCCCGGTGGCTACAATGCCGAGAACGTCTATTGGAAGAGCTTTTCGATCCGCAAACTGGTGCGGTCGTTGTCCGAGGCCGAGCGCCCGCGGCTGGAAGCGAGAATCGGCAAGATCGCCGAGCGCTACGACGAATTGTCCGGCGCCTATCAGGCGAGCAAGGCCGAAAACGACATTCCGTTGAATTGACGCGGATTGACCAGCCGAATTCGTTGGCTGGCCCACGACGCGGCAGGCTCGGGCTCCATCATGCGGCCAGCCAGGAGCGCCGCATGAAAACCGTCACAGAATTTCCCCGCAAGGTCGTCGAATTTCCTGACATGGGCATCGTCATGCCGGATGGCTGCCGGCTGTCGGCGCGGGTATGGATGCCGGCCGATGCTGCCGACGATCCGGTGCCGGCGATCCTCGAGCACCTGCCCTACCGCAAGCGCGACGGCACGATCTTTCGCGATCAGCTGACGCATCCCTATTTCGCGGGCCACGGCTACGCCTCGATCCGCGTCGACATGCGTGGCAATGGCGATTCCGAAGGGCTGATGGATGACGAATATTCCGAGCAGGAATTGCAGGACGCTTGCGACGTGATTGCCTGGGCGGCGGCCCAGCCCTGGTGCAACGGCAGTGTCGGCATGATGGGCATCTCCTGGGGCGGCTTCAACTGCCTGCAGACGGCTGCCAAGCAGCCGCCGGCGCTAAAGGCAGTCATCAGCCTGTGCTCGACCGTCGACCGCTATGCCGACGACATCCACTACAAGGGCGGCTGCCTGCTGATCGAGAATTTCGGCTGGGCCTCGACCATGCTGTCCTATTCCTCGCGGCCGCCGGATCCGCTGCTGGCCGGCGACGTCAGGTGGCGCGACCTGTGGCTGACCCGGCTGGAGAACCAGCCCTTCCTGGCGCCGCTGTGGCTGAAGCATCAGCACCGCGACGCCTATTGGAGGCGCGGCTCGATCTGCGAGGACTATTCGGCCATCCAAGCTGCGGTGCTGTCGATCGGCGGCTGGCATGACGGCTATCGAAATACCATTTCCCATCTCGCCGCCAATATCGAGGCGCCGGTCAAAGGGATCGTTGGTCCCTGGATCCACAAATACCCTCACTATGCCGCACCCGAACCGCGCTTCGGCTTCCTGCAGGAGGCCTTGCGCTGGTGGGACCGCTGGCTGAAGGACATCGACACCGGCGTCGAGGACGACCCGGCCTACCGCGCCTATGTCATGGACAGCGTCCGCCCCGCACGCTGGCATCCGGAGCGGCCGGGCCGCTGGGTCGCGGAACCGGTGTGGCCGTCGTCTGATATCAAGACGCAGGAAGTCGAGCTGATCGCAGAAGGCAGCAAGCCGAGCATAGTGGCTTCACCGCAAAGCTGCGGCCTTGCCGGCGGCGAATATTTTCCCTTCACGTTCGGCCCGGAATTGCCCGGCGAGCAGCGCCCCGACGATGCACTATCGGTGTGTTTCGACCAGCCGGCGCTGACTGAGGCGATCGACATTGTCGGCGCACCGGAAGTGCTGGTCAGGGTTTCGTCCGACCGGCCTCAAGCGAACATCGCCATCCGGCTGTGCGATGTGCATCCGGACGGCGCATCGGAGCTGATCTCCTACGGCGTGCTCAACCTGACGCACCACAACTCGCACGAATTCCCGCAAGCCCTGGTGCCGGGCGAAACCGTCAGCGCCCGGGTGGTGCTCGACCAATGCGCCTATCGCGTGCCATCAGGCCATCGCCTGCGTATTGCCGTTTCGAACGCCTACTGGCCGATGATCTGGCCATCTCCGGAACCGGTCCGGCTCGACCTGTCGGCGGCGACGCTGAAATTGCCGCTGCGCCCGCTGGCGCAAGGCGATGAAGTCACGTTCCCCACGCCCGAGGCAGCATCGCCTTGGGCGACCGAAACGATCCGCGCTGCCAATTCCGAACGTCATGTCGATCGCGACGAAAAGACCGGAATTGTCACGCTTTCCATCGTCGACGATTTCGGCGAGGTGCGCGATCTGGAGCATGGCCTCGCCAATGGCAGCATCGCGCGAGAGACATGGGCGATCCATCCCGACAATCCGCTGTCAGCGTCGGGCAAGACGCATTGGACGCAGACGCTGTCGCGAAATGGATGGTCGGTGCGCACCGAAACCTTCGCCGAGATGCGGTCCGACGCGCAAAACTTTATGGTTAACGCCAGAATCGAAGCCTATGAAGGCGAGAAACTGGTTTTCGAGCGCAATTTCGAAGAGAAAATCCCGCGCGCTCTGCTTTGAGCGCTTATGCGGATTGGTCCAATTGCGACGTGCGATTTACGCCACGGCATGTCGCATTCGGTCTTGCTTACGGCGTTCCGTTGCGGTCATTATTCTCCTCACAAGAAACGATAAAAAACGACCACAAGGTCGAACCAACAGAGTGAGGAACTCAACATGTCGAACGAACTGGAATTTCTTAGCCGGCGCGTCGCATCCGGCAAACTGAGCCGTCGTGATTTTCTCGGCCGGGCGGCAGCACTCGGCGTCACCGCGACGTTCGCCAACTCGCTGCTTTCAAGCGCGGCGCGCGCCGCGGGTCCGGTCAAGGGCGGCACGCTGAAGGCCGGCCTGGTCGGCGGCGAGTCCACCAACAGCCTCGATCCGGCCCTGTTCATGACCCAGGTGCCGTTCGCCTTCGGCAAGATGTGGGGCGAACTAATCGTCGAGCTCTCCCCGGAAGGCAGTCTCGAGAACCGCATTGCCGAGGAGATCGGCTCGTCGGACGACGCCAAGGTCTGGACGCTGAAGATCCGCGACGGCGTCGAATTCCACAATGGCAAGACGGTGACCGCCGAGGACGTGGCGGCGACGCTCGAACGCCATTCGGACGAGAAGTCGAAGTCGGGCGCGCTCGGCTACATGAAGGGCATCGAGAGCATCAAGGCCAGCGGCAAGGAAGTCGTGCTGACGCTGAAGGAAGCCAATGCCGACCTGCCCTATCTGCTCAGCGACTACCATTTGATCGTCCAGCCCAATGGGGGCAAGGACAAGGCCGATGCCGGCATCTCGGCCGGACCCTACAAGATCACCATCAACGAGCCCGGCGTGCGCCATGGCGGCGAGCGCTTTGCCAATTACTGGCAGGGCGACAAGATGGGCCATGCCGACCAGATCGAGATCATCGTCATCAACGATGCCACTGCGCGCACCTCGGCCCTGCAGGGCGGCCAGGTCAACATGATCAACCGCGTCGAGCCGAAGATCGTCGACCTGATCAAGCGCCTGCCCGGCGTCACCATCCGCAATCATGCGGGGCCGGGTCACTATGTCTTCATCATGCACTGCGACACAGCGCCGTTCGACAATAACGACCTGCGCATGGCGCTGAAGCTGGCGATCGACCGCGAGGAGATGCTCGACAAGGTTCTCAGAGGCTATGGTTCGCTCGGCAACGACTTCCCGATCAATGCGTCCTATCCGCTGTTCACTGAGATCGAACAGCGCAAGTATGATCCCGACAAGGCCAAGTTCCACTTCAAGAAGTCGGGTCACGACGGCGCGGTGCTGCTCAGGACCTCGGACGTCGCCTTCCCCGGCGCCGTCGACGCTTCCCAGCTCTTCCAGCAGAGCGCCGCCAAGGCCGGTATCCAGATCGAGCTCAAGCGTGAACCGGGCGACGGCTACTGGAACGAAGTCTGGAACAAGCAGCCCTTCTGCGCCTCCTACTGGGGCGGCCGCTCGACCCAGGACCAAATGTATTCGACCGCCTATCTGTCGACGGCCGACTGGAACGATACGCGTTTCAAGCGCCCGGATTTCGACAAGATGGTGCTGGTGGCCCGCGCCGAGCTCGACGAGACCAAGCGCAAGGCGATGTACCACGACATGGCTGTCCTTGTGCGCGACGAGGGCGGCCTGATCCTGCCGATGTTCAATCAGTTCATCGACGCGACGGGCGCCAAGGTCGCCGGCTGGGTCGACGATCCGCATCAGGAACTGATGAACGGGTACGCTCTGGCAAAGTGCTGGCTCGAAGCCTGAGCCTGGCCTTGCGGATATGTCCTCACCCATCATGAAACTGGTGGCCCAGCGCATTGCGCTGGGCATTCTCCTGCTGTTGGCCGTATCGGTCCTGATCTTCGCCGGCACCCAGATCCTGCCCGGCGACGTCGCCCAAGCTATTCTCGGGCAGTCGGCGACACCGGAGTCGCTCGCCAATCTGCGCGAGCAGCTCGGCCTCAACGATCCGGCCTTTATCCGCTATTTCCGCTGGCTCGGCGGCGTCGTGACCGGCGATCTCGGCACCGCCATGTCGAGCGGGCAGGATATTGCGGCGTCGATCAAGGGGCGGTTGTGGAACACGCTGTTCCTCGCCTTCTGGGCGGCGGTCGTGGCCGTGCCGCTGGCGATCGTCCTCGGCCTGATCGCAGTGCGTTACCGCAATGGCTGGGTCGACAAGCTGATCTCCGGACTGGCGCTTGCCTCGACCTCGTTTCCCGAATTCTTCATCGGCTACGTGCTCGTCTATTTCTTCGCCGTGAAATACCAGATCTTCCCCGGCATCTCGACAGTCTATGACGGAATGCCTTTCGGCGAGCGCATGCAGGCGATCATGCTGCCGGCGGCGGCACTGACGCTGGTGGTGCTCGCCCACATGATGCGCATGACGCGCGCCGCTATCCTCAATGTCATGCAATCGGCGTATGTGGAAACCGCCGAGCTCAAGGGGCTTTCGGCATTCGCCGTCATCCGCAGGCATGCCTTTCCCAATGCGATTGCGCCGATCATCAACGTCGTCATGCTCAACCTCGCCTATCTGATCGTCGGCGTCGTCGTGGTCGAAGTGATCTTCGTCTATCCGGGCATGGGCCAATATCTCGTCGACCACGTCACCAAGCGCGACGTGCCGGTGGTGCAGGCGGTCGGCCTGATCTTCGCCGCTGTCTACATCAGCTTGAACATCATTGCGGACATAGCGGCGATCGTCGCCAATCCGCGTCTCAGACATCCGAAATAGGGGAGCGGGCATGCTCGACATAAAACGCATCCCCATCCCCGCGCTGATCGGCCTGGTGCTGACGGCGCTGTTCGTGCTGGCAGCGATCTTCGCGCCCTGGATCGCGCCGTACGGCAATGGGGAGATCGTCGGCGATGTCTGGGGACCGATGTCGGCGACACATTGGCTGGGCACCGACAATCTCGGCCGCGACCTTCTTTCGCGCATGATCTATGGCGCCCGCGTCACGCTGTTCATCGCGGTGCTGGCCACCGCGCTGTCCTTCTCGCTCGGCGCAATCCTTGGCTTCTCGGCGGCGGTTTTCGGCGGCTGGTTCGATACGCTTATGTCGCGCCTTGTCGATCTCCTGATGTCGATCCCGACGCTGATCATGGGCCTCGTCGTGCTGTCGGTGCTGCCAACCAATCTGGTGACGCTGATCCTGGTCATGGGCATTCTCGACTCGACCCGCGTCTATCGCCTGTCGCGGGCGGTCGCCGTCGACATAAACGTCATGGATTTCGTCGAGGCGGCCAAGCTGCGCGGCGAAGGCAGCATGTGGATCATCTTCCGCGAGATCCTGCCCAATGCGTTGTCGCCGCTGGTTTCGGAACTCGGCCTGCGCTTCATCTATGCGGTGCTGTTCCTGTCGACGCTGTCCTTCCTCGGACTTGGCGTGCAGCCGCCTAGCGCCGATTGGGGCGGCATGGTCAAGGAAAACAAGGACGGCATCGTCTTCGGCATAGCGGCGGCACTCATCCCTGCGGCGGCGATCGCGATGCTGGCGATTTCCGTCAACCTCGTCGCCGACTGGGTGCTCAACCGCACGACAAGTCTGAAGGGAGGGCGCGGATAATGGCTGACCAGCGAGCAAAGTCCGTGCTGCTCGACATCCGCAATCTGCGCATCGAGGCCACGGTGTTCCCGCCGGGCGAGCCGCCGAAGAACATCGTGCTGGTCCATGATGTGTCGCTGACGCTCGAGAAGGGCAAGGTGCTCGGCCTGATCGGCGAGTCCGGCGCCGGCAAGTCGACCATCGGCCTGGCGTCGATGGGCTATGGCCGCGGCGGCGTGCGCATCACCGGCGGCGAGGTCATACTGAACGGCCGCGACATCCTCAAGGCCGGCAAGGAGGGCTTTCGCAAGCTGCGCGGCCGCGAGGTGTGCTATGTCGCGCAATCGGCTGCCGCCGCCTTCAACCCGGCGCACAGACTGATGGACCAAGTGGTCGAGGCGACGCTGCTGCATGGCACGGCGACACGGGCCGCGGCCGAAAAACGCGCCGTCGCGCTGTTCAAGAAGCTCAGCCTGCCGAACCCCGAAAGCATCGGCGAGCGCTTTCCGCACCAGGTGTCCGGCGGCCAGCTGCAGCGCGTGATGACGGCGATGGCGCTGTGCTCCGAGCCCGACCTGATTGTCTTCGACGAACCAACCACGGCGCTCGACGTGACGACGCAGATCGACGTGCTGGCGGCGATCAAGGACGCCATCCGCGACACCCATGTCGCGGCGCTCTACATCACTCACGACCTTGCCGTCGTCGCGCAGGTCTCGGACGAGATCATGGTGCTGCGCCATGGCCGGCTGGTCGAATGGGGCGGCACCCGCCAGATCATCAAGGAGCCGCGCCAGGAATACACCAATGCGCTGGTCTCCGTGCATGAGATCGAGCACCAGGAGCAGAAGCCCGGCACGACGCCGTTCCTGTCGGTCAAGAACATCACCGCCGCCTATGGCCGCAGCCATATCAAGGTGCTGAAGAACGTCTCGGTCGACATCTATCCGGGCCAGACGCTGGCCGTGGTCGGCGAGTCCGGGTCCGGCAAGTCGACACTGGCGCGCGCCATCACCGGCCTCCTGCCACCCGAAGAGGGCACCGTCACCTTCGATGGACGTCCGCTCCCCAACCGGCTCGCCGACCGGCCCAAGGAGGATCTGCGCCAGTTGCAGATGATCTATCAGATGGCCGACGTGGCGATGAACCCGCGCCAGACCGTCGGCACCATCATCGGCCGGCCGCTCGAATTCTATTTCGGTCTGCGTGGAAGGCAACGTGACGCCCGCGTCGCCGAGCTGCTCGACAAGATCGAAATGGGCAAGGGTTTCATCGACCGCTACCCGGCCGAGCTTTCCGGCGGCCAGAAGCAGCGCGTCTGCATCGCCCGCTCGCTTGCGGCCAAGCCGAAGCTGATCATCTGCGACGAGGTGACCTCGGCGCTCGACCCGCTCGTGGCCAATGGCATCCTGAAGCTGCTGCTCGAGCTGCAGAAAGAGGAAAACGTCGCCTATCTGTTCATCACCCACGACCTCGCTACGGTGAAGTCGATCGCCGATTCGATCGCGGTGATGTATCGCGGCGAGGTGGTGCGCTACGGCGCTAAGAGCCAGGTGCTGGCGCCGCCGTTCGATGCCTACACCGACCTTCTCTTGTCCTCGGTCCCCGAAATGGAGATCGGCTGGCTGGAAAAGGCGATCAAGGGACGGCGCATGGCCAGCGCGGGCAATTAGACACCCCGGTGGCGCTGAAGACAAAACTTCTGCTGATCATCCTCGACGGCGTGCCTTACCGCAACTGGCGCCGGCTGATGGGCAATCTCGAAGGCTGGGTGCTATCGGGCGAAGCGCGCATCTGGAAGATGCGTTCCGTGCTGCCGTCGACCTCGGCCTGCTGCTATGCCTCGATCCACACCGGCGTGGCGCCGCAGGTGCATGGTATCCTGACCAACGAGAACCGGTTTCGCGTCGAGCAACCGGATATCTTCTCCGAGGTCAGCAAGGCCGGTGGCAAGACCGGCGCGGTCACCCATTCCTACTGGTCCGAATTCTTCCGGGCCTATCCTTTCGATCTGGTCGAGGATATGGAATTCGACGAGCCGGGCGGGCCGATCACGTATGGCCGTTTCCACACGATGACCGGCTACAACGCCCGCAACCAGATGACGCCGAGCGACATCGACCTGTTCGCGACGCTGACCATGCTGACCAGGCGCCACGGCATCGACTACGGCATCCTGCATACCTGCACACTGGACTCGATGGGCCACCGCTTCGGCCACGACTGCCACGAGATGGACCATGCCGTTTATGCGATGGACGGCATGCTGGCCACCTTCCTGCCGCGCTGGCGGGAAGCCGGCTACGAGGTGATCGTCACCGCCGATCACGGCCAGACCGATCGCGGCCATCATGGCGGCCATGACGACGATATGCAGGATTTTGCTCTGTATTATTTCGGACAGGGCAAGGGTCCGGAGGCCGATACGCTGCTCGACCAGCTGCAGCTTGCGCCGACGGTGCTTGCGCGCCTTGGCGTGCCGGTGCCCGCGACAATGAAGGCCAAGCCGTTCCTCGACTGATGCGCGTCTCCACTTCTCCCCCTTGTGCGAGAAGGAATTTGCGCGCCTTTGGCAACGTTGCCGCTCTTCGGCTAGGCTCCGGAAAAATCCTGGGCGGAAGTGGTGAACCGTTTTGCCCCGATCAGCGCAGACAGAAGCGCCACGGCCGTGAATTTCGGCCCCAAGGGCAGGGACAAAGATTTCGACTACGGCCTGCTGGTCACCAAGGCGGCCGAGGCTGCGATGGTATAGCTCTGGCGCTTTGGGGTTGTGTTGATTCAGGTCAGGTCGAGCCGAAACCAGTGCGCTAGGCCCGGGCTCCGGCGACCGATCCCCTTACCACCAGATCGACCGGCCAGACTTCGCCGCGGGCGCCCTCCTCCAATCCGGAAATCCGCGCCGCCAGCCGCTCGGCGACGCGCGCGCCGGCCAAACGGATCGACGAACGCGTCGTCGACAACGGCACCGAAAAATTTTCCGGCTTCAGCCAGGGGAAGACGTCGTCATGGGCGATCAGCGACAGGTCGCCGGGGATGGTCAGGCCGAGATCGCGCGCCGCCCGCACGACGCCGAGCGCCATGATCAGGCTGGAGCAGGCGATCGCGGTCGGCGCATCGCTGCGCTCGAGCAGCCGTCTGGCGGCGCGGTAGCCGTTCTCCTCGGTCATGGCGAGGGAACAGACATGGCCTTCGCCTAGGGCCAGACCGCTCGCCGCCAGCGCCCGGCGCACGCCACGCTCGCGGTGAATGGCGAAGGTCTCGCGGTGGTCGCCGTTGATCAGCGCCAGCCGCCGGTGACCGAGCTGGACGAGCAGCCGAGCCGCCTCGTGGAAGGCGCCCTCATTGTCGATGTCGGTGTAGGGGTAGGCGAAATCGAGCCCTTCGCTGCGGCCATGGACGATGAAGGGGATGCCGAGCGTGCTGACCAGCGCCACCCGCCGGTCGGCCGGCCTCGGCGATGAGATGTAGACGGCGTCGACCTGCCGGTTGGCGACGATGCGCCGGTAGGTCGTCTCCTGGTCGTCGGCATCGGCCGGGGACAGCACCAGGTCGAGTTCGTGCAAACGGGCGTAGTCGCCGAGACCGGACAGGAATTCGACGAAATGCGGGTCGATGTCGACGGTCGTCCCGGTCGGCAAGACATAACCGATCATCCCGGTCTTGCCGGTCGCCAGCCGGCGCGCGCTCGGGTTGGGGCGGTAGCCGTGGCGCTTGGCGGCGTCGATCACCCGCCGGCGCGTTTCCTCGTTGACTTCCGGGTAGCCGTTGAGCGCACGGCTTACCGTTGTCTGCGAAAGCGCCAGCATGTGGGAAAGCTGTTTGAGGTTCACCGGAGGCCTCCAAGCCTCAAAGCGCTTTTAACTACGGATCGTCGGCCCCGCCACGGCAGCGCTGCTGCATTTAAGATCATAAGCACTGTTTCTGACCGGTTTGAAGCAAAATTTGCTGCTGCTGCGCCAAAAAAGCCTACTGCATCGCTTTTAGTTGCTCCTTATGTCGGCAGAATTAAATCGATTAGCTTATCTCCCTCTTGACTCCTGATCCATTCAGTGGCGTGATCGGAAAGAACCAAAGCGCTTTGGAAGACTCTTCGAAAGGTTGCGGTTCCTTTCCGACTGAGTCACAGTCCTGCGGCGTCGGCGGACGGAATGGAGGTTCCGTCCGGTGTTTGTCACCACTGGGAGGGAATACCTATGACGAAAATGCTTCTGCTGAGCGCCGCTTTTGTCACGCTCGCCCTGGGCGCACCGGCGCAAGCCGAACTGAAGTTCAAGCCGGGTGAGGACCCCCGTTTCAACTGGGCAAACTACGAAGAGCTCAAGAAGGTTGACCTCAAGGGCGAGACGCTATCGATCTTCGGGCCATGGCGCGGCGAGGACGAGGGCCTTGTGCGCACCGTTCTCGACTATTTCTCGGAGGCCACCGGCGCTGAGATCAAATACTCGTCGTCGGAAAATTACGAGCAGCAGATCGTCATCGACACGCAGGCCGGCAGCCCGCCCAACATCGCGGTGCTGCCGCAGCCGGGCCTAATCCAGGATCTGGCGTCCAAGGGCCTGCTGACGCCGCTCGGCGACGACACCGCCAACTGGATCAAGGACAATTACGGCGCCGGCCAGTCATGGGTCGATCTCGGCACCTTCAACGACAAGGACGGCAAGCCGGGCTTCTTCGCTTTCCCCTACAAGGCCGACGTGAAATCGCTGGTCTGGTACTCGCCGGACAATTTCGAGGAAGCCGATTACGAGGTGCCGAGGACGCAGGAAGAGCTCGCCGAGCTTGAAAAGAAGATCATCGCCGACGGCGGCACGCCATGGTGCATCGGGCTCGGTTCGGGCGGCGCCACCGGCTGGCCGGCGACCGACTGGGTCGAGGACATCATGCTGCGCACGCAGACGCCCGAGACCTACGACAAGTGGGTGAAGAACGAGATCCCATTCAACGATCCCGCGGTGGTCAACGCCATCGACATTTTCGGCAAGATCGCGACCGATGACAAGATGGTCGACGGTGGCGCCAAGGCGGTGGCGGCGACCGACTTCCGCGACAGCCCGAAAGGCCTGTTCTCGGTGCCGCCGAAATGCTATTTGCACCATCAGGCGTCGTTCATCCCGACCTTCTTCCCGGAAGGCACTGAGATCGGCCAAGACGCCGATTTCTTCTACTTCCCACCTTATGCTTCCAAGCCCGACCTCGGCACCCCGGTGCTCGGCGCCGGCACGCTGGCCATGATCACCAAGGACTCCAAGGCCGCGCGCGCCTTTATCGAATTCCTGAAGATGCCGCTCGCCCATGAGATCTGGATGGCCCAGGGCGGTTTCGTGACGCCGTTCAAGTCGGTCAACAAGGAGGCCTATGCCAGCGACGCGCTGAAGAAGCAGGGCGAAATCCTTGCCGAAGCCTCGACCTTCCGCTTCGACGGGTCCGACCTGATGCCGGGCAAGATCGGCGCCGGCGCCTTCTGGACCGGCATGATCGATCTCGTCGGCGGCAAGTCCGCCCAGGATGTCGCCACTGACATCCAGAAGAGCTGGGACGCGATCAAGTAGGCGGTCCCGGCTGACGTGCGGACTGCCGATCCTGAATGGATCCGGGGCTCAGTGGCCCGGATCCGACCGGGGGCCCGCGCCGCAGCAATCTTTGTTGACGCGCGACCAGCAAGACTAGAACCCCGCCTTGCATCCGGTCGCGTTCCAAACAACTGAATCGGCGCATGATCCGGTCGCCAAAGCCATTCTCGACTGGCGGATCATGCGCAGAGGGAGGGACCCGTGGCGGCTCAGATTTTCTCGGCCATATTCGTCATCATCGTCGGCGTCGGCGGCTGCGTCGCCTATTTCTGGGGCGCCAATAAGCTGGTGGACATCATCTTCCCGTCGCGCGGCGTTGCAGGTGCTGCGGCCATCGACAATCTGCGCCGGCAGGGGATGATCCGGCCGTGGCTGTTCGTCGGCCCGGCCATGATCATCCTCACCATCTACCTGATCTACCCGGTCGTGGAGACGCTCAGGCTGTCGTTCCTCGATCGCGGTGGCGCCAACTTCGTCGGCTTCGCCAATTATGAATGGGCGTTCGGCGACCGCGAGTTCCGCACCTCCATCCTCAACAACATCATGTGGCTGGCGGTCGTGCCTGCCGCCTGCACTTTCCTCGGGCTGATCATCGCCGTCCTCACCGACAAGATCTGGTGGGGCACCATCGCCAAGAGCCTCATCTTCCTGCCGTTGGCCATCTCGTTTGTCGGCGCCAGCGTCATCTGGAAATTCATCTACGAGTATCGCGGCGCCGGCCAGACGCAGATCGGCCTGCTCAACGCCATCATCCAGTATTTCGGCGGCCAGCCGCAGGTCTGGATATCGCTGCCGTTCTGGAACAATTTCTTCCTGATGATCATCCTGATCTGGATCCAGACCGGCTTTGCCATGGTCATCCTGTCCTCGGCCTTGCGAGGTATTCCCGAAGAGACGCTGGAAGCGGCCGTCATCGACGGCGCCAATCCGTTCCAGATCTTCTGGAAGATCATGGTGCCGCAGATCTGGGGCACGATCGCCGTCGTCTGGACCACCATCACCATCCTGGTGCTGAAGGTGTTCGACATCGTGCTGACCATGACCAACGGCCAATGGAACAGCCAGGTGCTGGCCAATCTGATGTTCGACTGGATGTTCCGCGGCGGCGGCGATTTCGGCCGCGGCGCCACCATTGCCATCATCATCATGATCGCGGTCATTCCGATCATGGTCTGGAACATCCGCCAGGCGAACAAAGAGACGGGGGGACATTGAGATGGCCGTGGCGACCGGAAAGTCCTTTGCCAGCCGTTTCGGCGTCCATATCGCTGTCTTCATCTTCGTCGCGATCTGGACCGTGCCGACGCTCGGCATTCTCGTCTCGTCGCTGCGCGACAAGGATCAGATCATCGCCTCGGGCTGGTGGAACTCGTTCGCCAGTTCCACCCAGACGGAAGCGGGCCGGCTGCCACCCGCCTCGGCGCAAGTCGAGAAGGACGGCAAGTTCGTCCTCGAGGGCAACATCTTCGGCGACGATCCGGCCCGCGACATCAGCGCCTTCGGCGTCAAGTCGTCGGCGCCGACGCAATATCCCGCCGGCACGACAGCCGATCTCGGCGACGGCGAGACCTTGCAGCTCAACGCCGACGGCAGTTTCGTCATGACCTCAACGAAGCCCTTTGAGGGCGAGCGCGGCCAGCGCGTCTACTACGCCTCGTCGGCGCCACCGAAATTCACCACCGAAAATTACAGTACGGTGCTGTTTTCGGAAGGTATCGGCCGCTCCTTCATGAATTCGCTGACCGTCACCATTCCGGCGACGGTCATCCCGATCCTGATCGCGGCGTTCGCTGCCTATGCGCTGGCCTGGATGCGCTTTCCCGGCCGGGCGTTGCTCATCGCGGTGATCATCGGCCTCTTGGTCGTGCCGCTGCAGATGTCGCTGATCCCGCTGCTGAAGCTTTACAACGGCGTCGGCAGCTTCTTCGGCGTGCCGTCGAAGACCTATCTCGGCATCTGGCTGGCGCATACCGGCTTCGGCTTGCCCTTCGCCATCTATCTCCTCAGAAGCTACATTGCCGGCCTGCCGCGCGAAATCATGGAGTCGGCGCGCATCGACGGCGCCAGCGATTTCGAGATCTTCGTCAAGATCGTGCTGCCGCTGTCGTTCCCGGTGCTGGCCTCCTTCGCCATCTTCCAGTTCCTGTGGGTGTGGAACGATCTGCTGGTCGCGATGGTTTTCCTCGGCACCGAGGGCGACCAGATCGTGCTGACCGCCAAGCTCAACGCGTTGCTCGGCTCGCGCGGCGGCGACTGGGAGATCCTGACGACATCGGCTTTCATCACCATTGTCGTGCCGCTGATCGTGTTCTTTTCGCTGCAGCGCTATTTCGTCCGCGGGCTGCTCGCCGGCTCGGTCAAAGGGGGTTGAGATCATGCAATCCGCTGTGAAAGCAACGTTGAGCCCCGACCTCGCCGTCGACCGCGACTGGTGGCGAGGTGCCGTGATCTACCAGATCTATCCGCGCAGCTATCAGGACTCGAACGGCGACGGCATCGGCGACCTCAGGGGCATCATCCGCAGGCTGCCCTATATCGCGGCGCTCGGCGTCGATGCCATCTGGATCTCGCCGTTCTTCAAGTCGCCGATGAAGGATTTCGGCTACGACGTATCAGACTATTGCGACGTCGATCCGATGTTCGGCACGCTGGCCGATTTCGATGCCCTGACCGCCGAGGCGCACAGGCTCGGGCTCAAGGTGATGATCGACGAGGTGCTGTCGCATACCGCCGACATCCATCCGTGGTTCAGGGAAAGCCGCTCGAGCCGCACCAACCCGAAGGCGGACTGGTATGTCTGGGCCGACGCCAAGCCCGACGGCACGCCACCCAACAACTGGCTGTCGATCTTCGGCGGATCGGCCTGGCAGTGGGACACCAGCCGCCAGCAATATTACCTGCATAATTTCCTGGCCGAGCAGCCCGATCTCAACTTCCACAGCCGCGAGGTCCAGGATGCGCTGCTCGATGTCACCCACTTCTGGCTGGAGCGCGGCGTCGACGGCTTCCGCCTCGACACAATCAATTTCTACTTCCACAGCCAGGGCCTGGAGGACAATCCGCCGCTGCCGCCCGAAGAGCGCAACGACCAGACCGCTCCTTCCGTCAATCCTTACAACTACCAGGACCATCTCTACGACAAGAGCCGCCCCGAAAATCTCGGCTTTCTCGAACGCTTCCGCGCGCTGCTCGACGAATATCCGGCGACGGCGGCGGTCGGCGAAGTCGGCGATTCGCAGCGCGGGCTCGAGGTGGTGGCGGCCTATACCGCCGGCAGCAAGCGCGTGCACATGTGCTATTCGTTCGACTTCCTGGCGCCCGAAAAGATCAGCGCGGCAAAGGTGCGTTCGGTGCTGGAAGCCTTTGGCAAGGTTGCGAGCGACGGCTGGTCGTGCTGGGCCTTCTCCAACCATGACGTGATGCGCACTGCCTCGCGCTGGGCGGCGGGCGAGGCCGACCAGACCGCTTATCTCAAGGTGATCTCGGCGCTGCTGATGTCGCTGCGCGGTTCGGTCTGCATCTATCAGGGCGAGGAACTTGGCCTTGGCGAAGCGGAATTGCAATTCGAGGACCTGCAGGACCCCTACGGCATCCGCTTCTGGCCGGAGTTCAAGGGCCGCGACGGCTGCCGCACGCCGATGGTCTGGAATGGCGCCGACGGCAATGGCGGCTTCTCCAAGGCGAGGCCCTGGCTGCCCGTGCCCGTCAAGCACCTTTCGCAAGCGGTCGATGTGCAGCAGGGCGACGACAGCTCGCTGCTCGAACACTACCGGCGCTTTCTCGCTTTCCGCCGTTTGCATCCGGCGCTGGCCAAGGGCGAAATAGACTTCATCGAAAGCCAGGGCGATACGGTCGCCTTCACGCGCCGCGAGGGCAACGAGCAGATCGTCTGCGCCTTCAATCTCGGCAGCCGACCGGCCGAAATCGATCTCGGCGGACGCTCGCTGCAGCCCTTGCCGGGGCACGGGTTTTCGGGACAGACTGGCGTCGGCTCTATCCGCCTCGGTGGCTACGGCGCCTGGTTCGGGCGTGTCAACTGAATTTGCAATTCACTGGAGGGAATCATGGCCGATGTCACGCTAAGGCAAGTGAAGAAATCATACGGCAATCTTAACATTCTCCACGGCATCGACCTCGACATAAAGTCGGGCGAGTTTATCGTCTTTGTCGGCCCTTCCGGCTGTGGCAAGTCGACCTTGCTGCGGTCCATCGCCGGGCTTGAGGAAATCACCTCCGGGGAGCTCAGGATCGACGGCGAGGTGGTCAACGACGTGCCGCCGTCGAAGCGGGGCATCGCCATGGTGTTCCAGTCCTATGCGCTCTATCCGCACATGACCGTCTACGACAACATGGCGTTCTCTATGAAGATCGGCAAGGAGAGCAAGGCAGAGATCGACAAGCGAGTGCGCCAGGCCGCGGAAATCCTGCAGCTGACAAAATATCTCGACCGCCTGCCCAAGGCGATGTCGGGCGGCCAGCGCCAGCGCGTCGCCATCGGCCGCGCCATCGTGCGCAACCCGAAGGTTTTCCTGTTCGACGAGCCGCTGTCGAACCTCGACGCGGCACTGCGCGTCGCCACCCGCATCGAGATCGCCAAGCTCAAGGAGTCGATGCCGGCTACAACGATGATCTACGTCACCCACGACCAGGTGGAGGCGATGACGCTGGCAGACCGCATCGTGGTGCTCAAGGAGGGCCATATCGAGCAGGTCGGCACGCCGATGGATCTCTACAAGAAACCCGGCAATCTGTTCGTTGCCCAGTTCATCGGCTCGCCGGCAATGAACATCCTGCCGGCGACGATCGACAAATCAGGCGACCCGACCGTCGTCAGTCATGTCGGCGGGCGCAAGGCGACGGTGCCGATCGCCACGCCAGCGTCAGTGAAGGGCGCTTCGGTGAGCTTCGGCGTGCGGCCGGAGGATCTGATGATCGCCACCGGGACGGATTATCTTTTCGAGGGAACGGTGGACTATGTCGAGCAACTCGGCGAGGTTCAGCTCGTCTATGTCGACATCGGCCGCTCCGAACTGCCGCTGGTGACCAAGCTGCCCGGCAATGTCGAGGTCAAGCGGGGTGCTGCGCTGCGGTTGAATGCCGATGCCGGCGACCTGCATATTTTCGATGCCGACGGACATTCCTTCACACTCCACAAAGCGGAAGCAAAGGCAGCCTGAGGCTGGCGGCCTAACTGCTGGATACAGGCAGTTTGGCGAAGGCAAAAAACAAGAGCGGCGGGCAAAGCCCGCCGCTCTTGTGCGTTCAGGTCGCTGTTAGCGGCCGAACAGGTTGCGGTCGCTGCCGTGGACAGGCCTCTCGTCAGCCGGAACCGGATTCTGCGCCGAGGCCGAATTCTGGATCGAAGCCGTGTACGAGCTGTCGACCGCTACGGCCGGTTGGTTGGCGCCGTTCGATCCATAATTGTCGCTACCGGCAAATGCGCTGCCGGCGACGGCCAGAACGGCGGCGGTCGCAAGAACGATCTTCGTCATTTCAGTACTCCTGGATTTTTCGTGTTCCACCAACGCGGCGGGCAAATGCCGCCGCTGCTGTTGGGATCGACATTAGTTGTTGCCGAAGAGGTTACGGTCGCTGCCGTGGACGGGCTTCTCGTCAGCCTGAACCGGCTTCTGCGCCGAAGCCGAATTCTGAATCGAAGCCGTGTACGAGCTGTTGTCGACCGCAGCGGCCGGTTGGTTGGCGCCGTTCGATCCAAAATTGTCGCTGCCGGCAAAAGCGCTGCCGGAGACGGCCAGAATGGCGGCGGCGGCGGCAAGAATGATCTTCTTCATTTCTAGTACTCCTGAATTGTCATATCCCCTCAGCGCGGCGGCAGCGGTCTTTATGAAAAGACAACGCCGCTCTGCTGTTTGGGATCAGCTGTTAATTGTTGCCGAAAAGGTTGCGGTCGGCGCCCTGGACAACGGGCTTTTCAGCGTGAGCCGGCTTCTGAATGGAAGCCGTATACGAGCTGTTGTCGACCGCAGCGGCCGGCTGGTTGGCGCCGTTGGACCCATAATGGTCGCTGCCAGCAAAGGCGCTGCCGGTGATGGCCAGAACGGCGACGGCAGTAAGAGCAATCTTTTTCATTTTTGGTACTCCAGTATCTTAATTTTCCGTCCGTCTAGCGGCGTGTCTTGGGAGGAATTCGCGTCGTTCGGACAGCCCCGATGTGGGAAGGCCATTCGGCGGATTCCAATCACTAAGTTGTTCCGTGTGGACCAAGAATCTACACCTTGAAATTGTACCAGATGCTTCCAATAGTGTTATTTTGTGTTTTGTTTCAGAGGTTTATGCCAAGGCGCCATTCGACCATTTGACGAATTGCCGGACCTGCGTTCACAGCGTCATGCACGCATTGTCAACAGAAACGAACCGTTCGGTTCGATTTTAGAAGCGGCTTAAAAAGCCGGTGCTGAGTTGTTGTCGAATCATTAACCATTTAGGCGCCCTGCAATGGTTAAATCCGGCGTGCTTTCAGAACCGGCAGCGCTCGCAGCCGGGTGCAAATTCATCCCCCCTCAAATCCCGGCCCACAGGGTTTCGCCGCCGTGTCGCGCCGCATGGATACGATGTCGCTTTCATGCCGACAGTCAGCCAGCCGTCATGATTAGATCACGCCAACTCAGGTGCCGCTTGGTGACGACGAAGCGGAGAATTGGGAAGCCGGTCAGAACCCGGCGCTGCCCCCGCAACGGTGGTGGAGTTCAAGTCGCAACGGGAGACCACTGGGCCACAAGCCTGGGAAGGTGTCGCGATGAGTCCGCAAGGACACTCCAGAGCCCGGAAACCAGCCCGAGATTTCTAGACACGACTGATCGCGGTGGGCGGTCAAGAGGTGGATGATGCATGTCTGGCCTGTCGCCGGTCTGCGAGCGATCCTTCCTCCATCACCACCAGTTCAGTCTTTGGAGCGACGTGCGTCCATGTGGACGCACAAAACACGCTCCAAGACTTTTGAATTGCGCATCGTGCTTTCCGAAATCGATTCCGATTTCGGGCCGATGCGACGGCTATAAGGACAGGAAATGGAAGCGCGCAACGACATGCTGAGGCTCTTGCACGGCCGCAGGGCAGGCTATTCGCTCGAGCAGCCCTTCTATACCGATGCCGATTTCTTCAAGCTCGACATGGAGCTGATCTGGTATCGCGACTGGCTGTTCATCGGCCACGATTGCGAGTTGCCGAAGCCGGGCAGCTACATCACTGCCCAGATAGGCGACTATCCGGTTGTGCTGGTCCGCGACCAGCAAGGCAGGATCAATGCCTTCCACAATTCCTGCCGGCATCGCGGCAGCCGCGTCTGCAACGCCGACAAAGGCACGGCGGCGAAGCTCGTCTGCCCCTATCACCAGTGGACCTACGAGCTGGATGGCCGGCTTTTGTTCGCAAGGCAGATGGCGGACGGCTTCGACAAGAGCCAGTTCAGCCTGAAGCCGGTGGCTTGCGAAAGCGTTGGCGGCTACATCTTCATCTGCCTGGCCAAGGAGCCCGCCGATTTCGCGCCGATGCGCGCCATGATCGAGCCTTACCTCCTGCCGCACCGGCTGCGCGACGCAAAAATCGCCTTCGAATCGACCATCGTCGAGAAGGGCAACTGGAAGCTCGTCTGGGAAAACAACCGCGAGTGCTACCATTGCGCCGGCAACCATCCGGAACTGTGCAAGACATTCCCGGAAGCGCCGACCGTGACTGGCGTGCAGGGCGCCGATAGCGATCCGGAGATGCTTGCGCACTGGGCGAAATGCGAGGCGGCGGGCTTGCCGAGCAAGTTCCGCATCGATCCGGCCGGGCAGTATCGTGCCACCCGCGCGCCGCTCTTGCGCGATGCCGTCAGCTACACGATGACGGGAAGACGCGCGGTGAAGAAGAACCTTTCCGACAGCGTTTCGACCGAGCGCATCGGCTCGCTGCTGCTCTATCACTATCCGACGACCTGGAACCACATCCTCGGCGACCATGCCGTCACCTTCCGCGTGCTGCCGATCAGCGCCACGGAAACGGCCGTCACCACCAAATGGCTCGTCCACAAGGACGCGGTCGAAGGCGTCGATTACGATCTCGCCGAACTCACCCATGTCTGGACCGAGACCAACGATCAGGACCGCCGCATCGTCGAGGAAAACGCCTTCGGCATCCTGTCGCCGGCCTATGAGCCCGGCCCCTATTCTGAACTGCATGAGGGCGGCGTCATCCAGTTCGTCGAATGGTACGCCTCCTTCATCGGGCCGCGCCTTGCCGAGGACGGCCGGCCGGCGTTGCGCAGCGTCGCCTGAGAAAGGTCAAGGGTATGAATGCGATGACGGATCTCGGGCTCTACCGCCATCTCGACGAGATGGCGCCCTGGAACGACAGGCTTCAGGTGCTGGAAGTGATCGGCGTCAGCGACGAGGCGCCTGACGTGAAGACTTTCACCTTCCGCTCCGACAACCAGACCTGGTTCCGCTACAGACCGGGGCAGTTCGTGACACTGGAACTGCCGACCACTGACGGCCCGCTGATGCGGACCTATACGCTGTCGTCCTCGCCGTCGCGGCCGTTCTCGATCGCGGTGACGGTGAAAGCGCAGGCCGGCAGCCTCGGCACACGCTGGATGTTCGACAATCTCAAACCCGGCGTTCACGTGAAAGCCTATGGGCCGACCGGCGACTTTTCGCTGCACAGCCACCCCGCGGCCAAGTATCTGTTCATTTCGGCCGGCTCCGGCGTGACGCCGATGATGTCAATGCTGCGCTGGCTGAACGACTGCGCGCCATGGACAGATGTCGGCTTCGTCAACTGCGCACGAAAGCCCGAGGAGATCATCTTCCGCAAGGAGCTCGAACTGCTCGGCAGCCGCATGCCGGGCCTAACGCTTGGCTTCATGATCGAGGAGCGCTCCAGCCGCGAGGGCTGGTTCGGCCATATGGGCCGGATCGACGCGATACGGCTGCCGCTGCTGGCGCCCGATTTTCGCGAGCGCGAAATTTTCTGCTGTGGTCCCGACCCGTTCATGCGCGCCGTGCGGCAGATGCTTGAGGCGGTCGGATTCGACATGGCCAACTATCATCAGGAGAGCTTTGCGGCCCCAATAGTGGAGGAAATACTGGCCCCGTTCACATCACCGGCAAAGGGTGGGCCGGCAAAGGGTGGGCCGGCAGAGGGCGGGGTCGAGACACCTGCCGAGGCCGCAACGCCGATCCGCTTTTCGCTTTCGGATGTCGATGCCGACTGCGTTGCCGGCCAGACCGTGCTGCAGACGGCGCGCGCTTCGGGCGTACGCATCCCAGCGGCTTGCGAGTTCGGCCTGTGTGGAACCTGCAAGGTGAAAAAGGTCTCGGGCACAGTCGAGATGAGCCACAATGGCGGCATCCTCGATCACGAGATCGATGACGGCTTCATCCTTGCCTGCTGTTCGAAGCCACTGACGGCACTCGAAATCGACGCCTGACCGGCGAGGCGGCTAAAGCGCGTCGCGTTTGGCCGGCCTTATGCGACGCGCTTTACGTTGTCGTTTTCTATGCATGTCATTATCGCAAAAACCGCTGCACACTTTTGCGCGACATGCATTAAACCCCGTAGCGCTCGGTGCGGATGAGGCCTGCCGGAACGCCGGCATCGATCAGCGCCTGAGCGGCGGCCGACACGAAGGCATTCGAGCCGCAGACAAAGGCGAACCTTGGCGGCGCGGGCAGCCGCACCATCGATTGCTCTATCATCGCGGCATCGACCCGCCGCGAATAGTCCGCCGGGCGCCGGGCGGCCTCGCGGGTCAGCGTCAGCACCAGATCGAAGCCGTCGCGACGATCGTCGAGGCCGATCAGCTCGTCGCGAAAGATCACCTCGTCCCAGACCCGTGCGGAAAACACCAGTGCCACGGGCACCGCCGACCTGCGCGCCGCGCGATGGCGGATCATCGCCATCAGCGGAACCACGCCGGACCCGCCGCCGACCAGCAGAAGCGGACCGCCGTCGCCGTCGTACCAGACGAAGTGGCCGCCGAGCGGCCCGCGCAATTCGACCTCGTCGCCAACAGCCGCGATATCGTGGAAGAACGGCGAGACCTCGCCATCATCGAGCCTTTCGATCGCCAGTTCGATCATCTCGCCGGCTTCCGGCCCCGAGGCGATCGAGTAGGAGCGACGCGCCTGATAGCCATCCGGCGCCGTCAGCCTGACATCGACATGCTGCCCGGCACGATAGGCGAAGGGCCGCGACGGCTCGAGGAAAAAGCTGGTGACGCGCGGCGTGCGCTTTTCGATGCGTCGGATGGTGACGGTCTGCCAGGGCGACTGCGCCGCCGGCCCGTCGCTCATGGATCGCCCGTATAGCGCTGCTCGCGCCACGGGTCGCCATAGATGTGATAGCCGCGCAACTCCCAGAACCCGGGCTCGTCGCGCTCGGTGAACTGCAGCCCGTTCAGCCATTTGGCCGATTTCCAGAAATAGAGATGCGGAACCAGCAGCCGCGCCGGGCCGCCATGGTCCGGCGTGATCGGCTTGCCTTCGTAAAGCAGCGCCACCATCGCCTTGCCGGCGGTGAGATCCTTCGTCGGCACGTTGGTGGTGTAGCCGTCGAAGGACAGCGCCAGAGTGAAGGGGCTCAGTGGCTCAATGCCGGCATCCGCCAGAATATCGTCGACCAGCACGCCCTGCCACGCTGTGTCGAACTTGGTCCATGCGGTCACGCAATGGATGTCGCGGGTCATCTTGGTCAACGGCAGCGCGTTGAACTCTGTCCAACTCCACTTCTTGACCGGCCGCGGCCCGTGCTTGAGCGTGAACGACCACTCCTCGGTGCGCACGCGCGGCGTCGGCCCGGCCGACAGCACCGGGAACCCTTGCTCGAGATACTGCCCCGGCGGAATGCGCGCATCCGCATCCGTCGGGGGCTTTCGTCCTGAAGAGAAGCCGCGGGTGACCATCGAAACATCCGTGTGCATCAGGCCATCTGTCGGCCTTCACCAGTCTTCTCGAAGATGCTCTGGCGGGCAACCAGAATCTTGCCCGCGACCTCGCGGCAATGCGCCGCCTCAGCCATTAGCGAAGGGCACGGCGACGAACATCTGCGCGTCGCCGCGTTCGACGAGCAGGAGCACGGACTTTTTGCCAGCCTTTCCGGCCTGCGCGATCGCCTGGTCTGCCTGCCTGGCGTCCCGCACCGGCGCCTGATTGACGGCGACGATGATGTCGCCCGGCTGGATACCGGAAGCCGAGGCCGCCTTGTCGGGATTGACGCTCTCGACCAGCGCGCCGCGCTGGTTGGGCGCCAGGTTCATCGCCTGTCGGACATCCGGGGTGACGTCCATCAGACCGAGGCCGATCGCAGGAGCACGAAGGCCCGGCTGTGCGGACGGTGCCTCTGGTCCGCCGCCCACCGATGCCGTCTGCACATCGTCTCCGTTGCGCCCGACATCGACGGAAATTTCGACATTCTTCCCTTTGCGCCAGACATCGAGCCTTTCCGTGGCGCCAGGCGAGACGTCGGCAACGGCACGCGACAGGTCCTTGGGATCCTTTATCTGCTGACCGGCGAAGCTGGTGACGACGTCGCCGGTCTCGATCCCGGCTTTTGCTGCCGGCGAGCCGTCGGTGACCGCGGAAACCAGCGCACCGCTGGGTTGACCAAGGCCGACGGCGCTGGCCACATCAGGCGTCACCGGCTGGATCTGGACGCCGAGATAGCCGTATTGAATGGAGCCACCCTTCATCAGCTTGGCGACCACTTTTTGCGCCTGGTCCGACGGGATGGCGAAGCCGACGCCGACGCTGCCGCCATTCGGCGAAAAAATCGCCGTGTTGATGCCGACGACGTTGCCGCTCACATCCATCAGCGGACCGCCTGAATTGCCGTGGTTGATCGGTGCGTCGATCTGAATGAAATCGTCAAACGGCCCGCTGTGGAGATCGCGGCCGCGCGCCGAGACGATGCCGGATGTAACCGTGGTGCCGAGGCCGAACGGGTTGCCGAAAGCGAGCACCTGGTCGCCCGGCATGAGCTTGTCGGAGTCGCCCCATTTGACGGTCGGCAAAGTCTTGTCGGATTTGATCTTGAGGACGGCGAGGTCGTTCTTGGCGTCGCGACCAACCAGCTCCGCGGGAAGTTCGGTGCCGTCGTCGAGAGTGACCTTGATCGAGGTGGCGCCGTCGATGACGTGATTGTTGGTGACGATGGTGCCATCGGCGGCGACGATGAAGCCGGAACCCAGCGCCTCTGCGCGGGGCGCCTGCTGCGGCGGCGGTGTCCTGGGGCCGGGCAGTCCCTGGTCGCCGAAGAACTGGCGGAAATAGTCGTCGAAGGGTGAGTTGTCGCCGAACGGAGCAGCGTCGCTCATGGTCTCCGACTGTGCCTTCATGACAGTGGTGATCGTCACCACTGCCGGTTTGTCGGCCGCCACGATCGGGGCAAACGATCCATTCGGCACCGTCATCCCGGTGACGGGAGGGGTCACTGTTTCTGCCAGAGCGCCATTCAGTCTGGGGGCGAGGGGCACGATGAAAGGGCTGACAATCAGTGCGGCGCCCAGCAAGGCGGCGACGCGATGTCTGCGAAGAATGTGGATGGGTGACATGGCCGTTGTCCGGGCGAGAAATTGGTCGGGCACCGTGGCGTTCCGGTTGGGGAATCGCCCATTCGGCGTGTCGAGGGTCGTCTTGCCTGTCTCGCCTGGCAGGCAGCCGACCGGATCGACAGCCCCCGCATCTAGGGCGGCGATTGCGGTTACCAGATGATATTACGAAGATTTAATTTATCGGGTCGGTGTCGCCCGCTCGCCAGATGCATGGCTGGGGTCGAACCCTTGATGAAGTGGAGTAGCGCCGACCTGAAACAAACAACCCGCCTTGCGGCGGGTTGTTGGCGCGATCAGCACCATGCGGAAATCGATAACATAGTTGCCGGCACAAAGCAAGAACAAATTGCCGACAAGGATCACGAGCTCGCATGTCTTCCCCGGCTCTGTCCTGCCGGCCATCGAAGCCTCTTATGCGCCGATCCCGTCTGTCCGCCTGAGATAGCCGTTGGCGATCTCGCGCATCCGTTTGGCGTCGAAGCTCGGGCCGTGGCCGCCATGACCGATGCGGATCGGCAGATCGAGCAGCCGCTGCATCGTCCGGCGATAGGCTGATCGGTCGGAGTCCGGCAGGTCGTCGATCAGCATCGCGTCGTAGATGGCGTCGCCGGCGAAGTACAGGCCGTCGGCCTCGTCGAACAACGCGATCGAATCGGGCGAATGGCCGGGCAGGTGCAGCACGCGGAATTGCCGGTCGCCGAGATCGACCGTGTCGCCCTCGTCAAGTGTTCGCATCAGCGGCGCCGGCGGAATCTTGTAATCGGCGGCTTTCCAGCCGGGCGCCGGCAGCTTCGAGACGGCGCCGTCGAGATCGTGGAACATGTGGGCGTAGGTGACGGCGTCATCCATGCTGTTGAAATACGCGGCGCTGTGTCTCGGCCCGGCCCGCAGCGGGAATTCGTGCAGCGAGCCGACATGGTCGAGATGGATATGGGTGGCGACGACGAGCAGCGGCTTGCCCGCCGGCGTGTCGATCTCCGGCGCCAGCGGGCGGATGCCCATACCGGTGTCGACAAGCAGGTCGACGTCGCGGCCGCGAAGATGCCAGATGTTGGCGCGCACGAAATCATGCACGAACGGCTCGGTCAGCATGGTTGTAACGGCGTCGACCTTCGTTTTGCTGAACCAGTCAAGCATCACAAGATTTCCGGCATCAGAAGAGGGCCGGCATCAGACGAACGGTTTTCCAACCTTGTATTTTTCTGGAACCAGTCGCTTCAGATAGGCCATGCCTGCATCGGAGAGCTGGTTGACCTCCGGCAGCATGAAATCGTCGGGCATGTGGCGGGTCTTGCCGGCGACGTTTTTCAGCGGCACCTTCTTCAGCACGGTTTTCTTGCCGTCATATTGCAGCGCCACCGAGCCGCCGCCCTGTTCGGCGACAGCGACGGCAAAAACGCCGGCATCGAAAGCTTCCTGCGCATCGACGGCGTTGATGGCGCCGACATAGCCGCGCGGCATGTAGCCGAGCGCATCGACACGCGCCCGCTTGCCCGGCAATCCTTCGGCTAGCGCGCGCTCGAGGGCGGCCGGCAGGTCGCTGCCCGACAGCTTGACGTTGCCATGCGCATCGCGCTCCAGTTTCTCCGGCGGGACAAGGCTTTCGACCAGTGCCTTGCCGTCGGCGGTGCTGACGCCTTCGGACACGGCAACGATGCAGCGCTTGTGGCGGTCGAGCGTGGCGCGCACGTCGTCGATGAAAGCCGCAGCCGAGAACGGCCGCTCCGGCGCATAGACGAGATGCGGGCCGCTGTCGGGGTCAAGCTGCCATGCGGCAGCGGCGGCGGTGAGGAAGCCGGCATGCCGCCCCATGACGATGCCGACATAGATACCCGGCAGAGCACGGAAGTCGAGGTCGACCGAGAGGAAGGCGCCGGCGACGAACTCGGCTGCCGAAATGAAGCCGGGCGTGTGGTCGTTCTCCTCGAGATCGTTGTCGATGGTTTTCGGCGCATGGACGAAAGCCATCTTGCCGCCGGCGGCATCGGTCAGGATCTGCTGAGTGCCCGACGTGTCGTTGCCGCCGATATAGATGAACGCGTCGGCGCCGGCCTTCTTCAGACCATTGAGGATGATCTCGCAATAGGCGTCATCCGGCTTGTCGCGCGTCGAGCCAAGCGCGGCGCTCGGCGTTGCCGCAATCAGCCGCAGCCGATCCTCTGGAATCGCTGAGAGATCGATATAGTTGCCGTCACGAATGCCGCGCACGCCATGGATCGAGCCCAGGACCTTAGCACCGGGATGCCGCTTGCGGATTTCGAGCGCAGCGCCCACCATCGTCTGGTTGATGACGGCGGTCGGACCGCCGCCTTGCGCGATCACAAAAGTTCCGGACATGCTTCACGTCTCCCGAGCAGTGGCTTTGCAGGCACATTCGCCTGTCTTGCGAGATCACGCAACGGGAGAGTCGAGCGGCCGCGCCGGCCACGCTATCAGATCAGACGACGACCGGGAGGGTCAGACGACGACGACCGGGTTCTTCCTGGAGACGCGGCTGTAGAGGTCGATGATGTCCTGGTTGATCAGGCGAACGCAGCCCGACGACATCGCCTGGCCGATGCTCCACCATTCGGGCGAACCATGGATGCGGTAGCCGGTGTCGTGGCCGTTCTGGTAGATGTACAGCGCGCGCGCGCCGAGCGGGTTGTCGAGGCCGCCGGGTTGCCCGGCCTGCCATTTCACCAGTTCCGGCTTGCGGGCGATCATCTCGGCCGGCGGCGTCCAGGTCGGCCATTCCTTGCCGTACTGAATGTTGGCGCGGCCGGACCAGCGGAAGCCTTCCTTGCCGATGCCGACGCCGTAGCGGATCGCGTCACCGCCGGGCTGCACTAGGTAGAGCAGCCGCTCCTGCGAATGGACGACGATGGTGCCGGGCTGCTCGCCGGTCGGGTCGACGACGATCTGGCGACGGAACTCCGGCTTGACTTTGAGGTAGGGCACTTCCGGCAGCGTGAAGCCGCCGTCGGTGACGGAGGCATACATCACATCGGGACTGGTGATGTTCTTGTCGACGCTGATGCTCGGGCGGATGGGGATGATCGCGCCGGTGGTGACGCCGTCGAGTTGCAGCGCCGACAAATCGAGCGTCTGGCTGCAGCCGGCGACGCCGAGCAGCGCCAGCGCACCGGCGCCGGACAACACTGCGCGGCGGGAAAGCTGGATTTCGGAAATTTCGATTTCGATTTCGTCGCCATTGTACGGCGGCGTCAGACCTTGCGGCAACTCACGCATCTACCCAAACCCTACGCTGTCGGCGGGAAACACGGTCCGGCCGGATAGAATGCATTTTCACCAATCATGGTTGAAAAAGCGTGAAGACTTCTTACCCTGCCATAACCTCCCGGCCGAGCCGTCGCGCCGCACATTTTCGATGCTGCCCCTTTACATCTTTGCGAGCCCAAGGATTTATCCTTTTCTTTGAGCTCAAGGAGACGAACATGTCCTTCGAAAACTGGGCCGCCTTTGCCGCCGCCTCGACGATCCTTCTTGTCATTCCCGGCCCGACCATCCTTCTGGTCGTGTCCTATGCTCTCGGCCAGGGCTGGCGCACTGCGCTGCCGATGGCGGTCGGCGTGGCGCTCGGCGACTTCACGGCGATGACGCTGTCGATGCTGGGCATCGGCGCGCTGCTGGCGGCGTCGGCCACCGTATTCATGCTGCTGAAGGTGATCGGCGCCGGTTATCTGATCTATCTCGGCGTAAAGCTGTTTCGCGCCGGTGGCACGCTCAAGGCCGAGCCGCGCCTAGACGCGGTGTCGTCGGCCAAGATGATGGCGCATGCCTGGCTGGTCACCGCGCTCAACCCGAAAAGCATCACCTTCTTCGTCGCCTTCCTGCCGCAGTTCCTCGACCGGCACGCCGACTTCTGGACGCAGATGCTGATCTTTGAAACGACCTTCCTGGCGCTCGCTTTCGCCAATGCCTTCGGCTACGCGTTGATCGCGGCAAGGGCGCGCAACGTCGTGCGTAATCCCCTGGCGATCCGCATCTTCAACCGCACCGGCGGCACGCTGCTGGTCGGCGCCGGCATCGCCACGGTGGCGATGCGCTCGGGCAATTGAGGACATGACATGGCAGTCAGGGATGCATTCGGCCTGACATTTTCGGGTGCGACCGAGGCCGGGTTCTCGTCCTACAGCCAGGCTGTCCGCGAACTGCAATGCTTCATCGGCGATCCGGTCGGCTCGGTCGATCGCGCCATCGCCGAGGATCCCGGCTTCGTCATGGCGCATGTGTTCAAGGGCTATCTCTTCGGCCTCGCCACCGAGCGTGAGGCGACAGCCGTGGCCAGGACTTGCTATGAGGCGTCGCTGCCGCTTGCGGCGACGCCGCGTGAGCAGGCGCATGTCGCTGCGCTCGGCCGTCTTGCCGCAGGAGGCTGGCATGAAGCCGCCCGTCTGCTCGAGGATATCGCCATCGAGTTTCCGCTCGATGCGCTGGCGCTGCAGACCGGGCACCAGATCGATTTCTTCACCGGCAATGCCCGCATGCTGCGCGACCGCATCGGCCGCGCGCTGCCGTCGTGGCAAAGCGGCATGCCGGGATACCACGCCATACTTGGCATGCAGGCGTTCGGGCTGGAGGAAATGGGCGACTATGCGCGCGCCGAAAAGCTTGGCCGCATGTCAGTCGACATCGAGCCGCGCGACGGCTGGGCACAGCACGCCGTCGCCCACGTCATGGAAATGCAGAGCCGGCAAAAGGACGGCATCGCTTGGATGCGAGCCAACCCCGAAGCTTGGACGAAGGAAAGCTTCCTGCAAGTGCACAATTGGTGGGCATCTGGCGCTGTTTCACTACGATCTCGGCGAGACCGAACAGGTGCTGGCGCTCTATGACGGGCCGATCTACGGCGAGCGCTCGACGCTGGCGCTCAACATGGTCGACGCTTCGGCGATCCTGTGGCGGCTGCATCTCGGCGGCGTCGATGTCGGCCCCCGCTGGGCGGCGCTCGCCGCCAACTGGACCAAGGCCAGCGCCGGCAACTATGCCTTCAACGATGCCACGCGATGATGGCCTTCGTCGGCGCCGGCCAAGAAGCGCCGGTTCGCGCCTTGCTCGAGGCGCAGAGCGAGGCCATGCACGGCAACGACGACAACGCCGCCTTCAGCCGCGATGTCGGCCATCCCTTGACGCTCGCCATCAAGGCATTCGGCGAGGGCAATTATGCCGAGACGCTACGCCTGATCCGGCCAATCCGGGCGATCGCCCACCGGTTCGGGGGCAGCCACGCGCAACGCGACGTCATCGACCTGACGCTGATCGAAGCGGCGTTGCGTTCCGGCGATCATGCGCTGGCAACGGCGCTTGCCGCGGAACGCGCGCTGGCACGGCCGGACAGTCCGCTGTCGAGGCTGTTCTCGCGGCGCGCGGCCGATTTGTCGGAGAATTGACCGGAGGCGGATCTTGTCTTAAAAACTGCCAAGTCAGATTTTTTCGAGATCCGAAAAAATTAATGACATTGGGAGGATACCATGTATCTCGGCCTCGATCTGGGCACGTCGGGCGTCAAGGCGCTTTTGATCGATGCCGGGCAGACTGTCATCGGCTCCGGCCATGCTTCACTCGACGTGTCGCGGCCGCATCCCGGCTGGTCCGAGCAGAACCCCGCCGACTGGATCCGCGCCTGCGAGGAAGCAATTGCCGAGCTCAACGCCTCGTATCCAGGACAACTCGCCGCCGTGAAGGGCATCGGCCTTTCCGGCCAGATGCACGGCGCCACCTTGCTCGACGCCGGCGACCAGGTGCTGCGCCCCTGCATCCTGTGGAACGATACGCGCAGCCATGCCGAGGCGGCCAAGCTCGACGCCGACCCGCGCTTTCGCAATCTGACCGGCAACATTGTCTTCCCCGGTTTCACCGCGCCAAAGCTGGTCTGGGTGAAAAACAACGAGCCGGATGTTTTCGCCAAAGTGGCAAAGGTCTTGCTACCGAAGGATTTCCTGCGGCTCTGGCTCACCGGCGAACATATTTCGGAGATGTCGGACTCGGCAGGCACGTCCTGGCTCGATGTCGGCAAGCGAGGCTGGTCATCCGACCTGCTTTCCGCCACGTCGCTCGACGAGAAGCAGATGCCGTCACTGGTCGAAGGCACTGAGAAGGCCGGGGCCCTGCGCAGCGAACTGGCCTCGAAATGGGGAATGCAGGCCGGCATCCCGATCGCCGGCGGCGCCGGCGACAATGCGGCGTCGGCCTGCGGCATGGGCACGGTCGCAGCCGGCCAGGCCTTCGTCTCGCTTGGCACGTCAGGCGTGCTGTTTGCCGCCAACGCTGCCTATCTGCCAAACCCGGAAAGCGCGGTGCATACGTTCTGCCACGCGCTGCCCGACACCTGGCACCAAATGGGCGTCATCCTGTCGGCAACCGATTCGCTCAACTGGCTGTCGGAGATATCAGGGAAAGGCGCCGGCGAGCTGACCGCCGAACTCGGCGATACGCTGAAGGCGCCGACCGGCGTGTCCTTCCTGCCCTATCTCTCCGGCGAGCGTACGCCACACAATGACTCGGCCATCCGCGGCGCGTTCACCGGGCTTGCGCATGAATCGAGCCGCGCTGTGCTGACCCAGGCGGTAGTCGAAGGTGTGGCTTTCGCCTTCCGCGACAGTCTCGAGGCCTTGGCCACGGCCGGCACGACGCTGACGCGGGTGACGGCGATCGGCGGCGGCTCGCGCTCGCGCTATTGGCTGAAGGCAATCGCCACCGCGCTCGGCCTGCCCGTCGACATCCCGGCCGATGGCGATTTCGGCGCTGCCTTCGGTGCGGCGCGACTCGGCATGATCGCGGCGACGGGCGCCGATCCGCTCAGAGTGTGCACGGCGCCGGCCACCGATGCCACCATCGAGCCGGTCGCCGCACTAAGCAATGCCTATGCGGATGCCTATCAGCGCTACCGCTTGCTTTACCCAGCCATCAAGGCCGCCACGGCGTGAGTGGTTTCCCACCCCCGCCGAGGCCTGAGATGACCTCACTGTGCCGGAACCTTGTCGAGAAAGCCGGTGACGCTCTTCAGGCGGCCATTCTCGATGACGCCGATGTCGGTGCCTTCGATGACGGAATCCGTGCCTTCCGGCCCGAGATTCCACGAGAAGCGGATCGTGTCGCCAAATCCGTCCGGCTTGCCCTTCAGCGAAAACCGGAAGCCGGCAAAACGCTGCTGGACGCCTTCGATCAGTGCGGCGACGCCGTCATGGCCGTCGCCCTGCATGATCGGATCGCGGTAGCTGACGTCCTCGGTGAAGGCCGCCTTGAGCAAGGCTTGCCGGCGCACGGCGTCGCTCTCGTTCCAGGCAGTGATGTAGTTTTCGGCGATCGTGTTGAGGTCGGTCATGGTCTGTCTCCTTTGTTGAGGGGCTTTGACATGACCGTTTTCATCCAACGCCAACGCGAAACCAATTACGCCTGAGGTAATCAGGACAGAACCATGCGAGAGGACAGACAATCATGACCAGTGGCTTTTTCGGCGACATCCAGAAGATCAAATATGAGGGGCCGGATTCGACCAATCCGCTGGCCTACCGGTTCTACAATCCCGACGAAATTGTCGCCGGCAAGCGGCTGGAAGACCATCTGCGCTTTGCCGTCGCCTACTGGCATTCGTTCGCCTGGCCGGGCGGCGATCCGTTCGGCGGCCAGACCTTTGAGCGGCCATGGTTCGCCAAGGCCGGCGGCACCGACACGATGGAGCTGGCCAAGCTCAAGGCCGATGTCGCCTTCGACATGTTTGCGCTGCTCGGTGCCCCCTACTTCTGCTTCCACGATGCCGATGTGCGGCCGGAAGGAAAAGATTTTTCCGAAAGTGCCGCGCGCCTCGATGAGATCGCCGATTACTTTGCGGCGAAGATGAAGCAGACCGGGGTCAAGCTGCTTTGGGGCACGGCCAACCTGTTCTCCAACCGCCGCTTCATGGCGGGTGCCGCCACCAATCCCGACCCGGATGTGTTTGCCTATGCGGCAGCGACGGTGAAACACTGCATCGATGTCACCAAGCGGTTGAAGGGCGAGAACTATGTGCTGTGGGGCGGCCGCGAGGGCTATGAGACGCTGCTCAACACCGACCTTGCCCGCGAACAGGAACAGGCCGGCCGCTTCCTCAACCTGGTCGTCGATTACAAGCACCGCATCGGTTTCAAGGGCACCATTCTGATCGAGCCGAAGCCGCAGGAGCCGACAAAACACCAGTACGACTATGACGTCGCCACGGTCTACGGCTTCCTGAAACGCTTCGGGCTGGAGAAGGAGGTCAAGCTCAACATCGAGCAGGGCCATGCCATCCTGGCCGGCCATTCCTTCGAGCATGAACTGGCGCTGGCCAGTGCGCTCGGCATCTTCGGCTCGATCGACATGAACCGCAACGACTACCAGTCGGGCTGGGACACCGACCAGTTCCCCAACAATGTGCCGGAGATGGCGCTGGCCTATTACCAGGTCCTGCAGGCTGGCGGCTTCAAGTCCGGCGGCACCAATTTCGACGCCAAGTTGCGGCGCCAGTCGCTCGACCCGCAGGACCTGCTGATTGGCCATATCGGCGGCATGGATTGCTGTGCACGCGGCCTCAAGGCTGCGGCGCGCATGGTCGAGGACAAGGCGCTGTCGGGACCGCTGGCCGAGCGCTATGCCGGCTGGAACTCGGCTGAGGCCAAGGCGATGCTTGCCGGCAAGAGGACGCTGGAGGAGATCACCGAACGCGTCGTCAAGAACAAGATCGAGCCGCAGCCGAGATCCGGCCGCCAGGAACTGCTCGAGAATATCGTCAACCGGTATGTCTGAGGTGTCGCACCGGCGGGTCTCTTGACCGACCCGCCGTCCGGAACAGCTTTCCGCGGGGACGGAACTGACGACAAGGTTTTGCCTCGCACCGCCCCTCAATCGCCTCGCTCTTGCCTTCAAACAGCCGTCACGAATCTCGTATATGTGGTCCGTGGCGGGAACAGAAAGAAGGAGGCGAAACGATATGCAGCACGAACGCGAAATCGACGCCCTGCTCTCATCTGGCGAGGCCGGATCGATCATCGACCGGCTGATGGCGCTGCCGCATCCGAAGCACGGTGCGCGCAGTGCAAACGAATGGGATCGCGCGGTCGCCAGCCGCTTTGAGACCCATCTTGCGAGACAGATGCGCTCGCACATCGACGGCAAAAGCGACCGCCAGGACGCTGCCTAATCCCGACTATCCCTTACGCAGCCTGACCGGCGCTTCGCCGAAAGCCCTTGAAAACGCCCTGGAAAATGCCGCGGCGGACGAGAATCCTGTTCGCCCGGCAATATCGGCCATGGCCACCCGCGTGTCGATCACCAGCCGGCGCGCGGCACCCAGCCGCAGCCTGAGATAATAGGCGCCCGGTGTCTCGCCGATCGACTTGCGAAAGATGCTCTCCAGCGTTCGCGCCGTCACCCCGGCGCGCTTTGCCACCGCGGCAATGGTCAAGGGCTGGTCGACATGGGCTTCCATCAGCCGGATGGCTTGCGCCAGCCTGGGATCGTAGCCGTCGAGTCGGCCGAGCGAGACAAGCGGCTGCGCGTCGGTCGCGGCGCGCGCCTGATCGTAGATGAAGACACTTGCCACATCGAGCGCGACAGCCATGCCGAGCCGCGTGCGGATCAGATGCAGCATCAGGTCGAAGGTCGGCGAAGCGCCGCCCGAGGTGAAGACCGGCCCGTCGATGACATAGCGGTCGGGGCGCACATCGACGCCTGGAAAGGCCGACGAAAAATCTTCCATGTCCTCCCAATGCGTGGTGGCGCTGCGTCCTTCCAGCAGGCCGGCGCGCGCCACCAGCCAGGTGCCGGCTTCGACACCGCCGCAGGCGCGTGCGGCGCGCGCCGCCCGGCGCAAGCCGGCAAGCAGAGCGGATGTGGCATAGTTCTGCGTACCGAAACCGGCGATGACGACAAGCATATCGGTTATATCCGCCGCATCGAAGCGGCCGCTGACCGCAACCGGCAGGCCGCATGTGGTGACCGGCGCTTCGCCGGTCACCGAAACCAGCCTGAAATCGAACAGCGTCTCGCCGGCAATACGGTTGGCGGCGCGCAGCGGATCGACCGCCGATGCCACGCACATGATCGACGACCCGGAAAATATCAGAAGCGTTACCTTGAGCGTCGAGCGTTCGGCGCGAAAGATCGAAGGCTTTTCGTTTTTCATCATGCGATCTTCGTAAAACGCAAAACAGTTTCCGGCAAGTCAGGCATTGTTGCCGTCTGTTCGATCAGGCCCATGTTTGATTGGGCCGTCTGTGCTGGTTGGGAGGAAAGTCCATGCCGCTAACGATGAACCGTGAGGTTTTCATTACCTGTGCCGTGACCGGGTCCGGCAGCTCGCAGGACCGTAGCCCGCATGTGCCCCGTTCGCCCAAGCAGATTGCCGATTCGGCCATCGATGCGGCAAAAGCGGGTGCGGCGATCGTCCACTGCCATGTGCGCGACCCCGAAACCGGCAAGCCACGGCGCGACGTGCAGCTCTATCGCGAAGTAACCGAGCGCATCCGTGCTGCAGATGTCGACGTGGTGCTGAACCTGACCGCCGGCATGGGCGGCGACATGGTGTTCGGTTCGCCGGAGAATCCGCTACCGCTCAACGAGAAAGGCACCGATATGGGCGGCGCGACCAACCGCGTGGAACATGTGCGCCAGTGCCTGCCGGAAATCTGCACGCTCGACTGCGGGACGATGAATTTCGCCGAAGCCGACTATGTCATGACCAATACGCCCGGCATGCTGCGCGCCATGGGCGGCATGATGACAGCGCTCGGCGTCAAGCCGGAGATCGAGGCCTTCGACACTGGGCATCTCTGGTTTGCCAAGCAGCTCGTCGAGGAAAAGGTGCTGGATCCGGATGCTCTCGTGCAATTGTGCATGGGCGTGCCATGGGGCGCGCCCGATGATCTCAACACCTTCATGGCGATGGTCAACAATGTGCCGTCGAGCTGGAATTGGTCGGCGTTTTCCATCGGCCGCAACCAGATGGCCTATGCCGCTGCCGCGGTGCTGGCCGGCGGCAATGTCCGCGTCGGGCTCGAGGATAATCTCTGGCTCGACAAGGGCGTGCTGGCGACCAATGCGCAGCTGGTCGAGCGGGCGGTCAGCATCGTGTCGAACATGGGCGCAAGGGTCATCGGCCCGGACGAGGTGCGTAAGAAGCTCAATTTGACGAAGCGCGCGCCGCTTTGAACAGGGAATCGGTAGGGAGGAGCCGCCGATGAAGACCGTGAAATTCACCGCCATGAAGGACGGCGACCGCGACGACTACGCGCTCCTCACCGAGCACGAGATCGACTATGCGGCGAAGACCGGGCAACGGCTGCTTGATGCGCTTGTCCAGCTCGACGAAGGCTTGTCCGGCTACAAGATCACCCGGCTCGGCCATTCGCTCCAGGCGGCGACGCGCGCATGGCGCGACGGCGCCGACACCGACTGGATCGCCTGCGCGCTGCTGCACGACATCGGCGACATCTACGCACCTTACAATCACGACGAATATGCAGCTTCGATCCTAAAACCCTTCGTGCGCGAGCAGTGCACCTGGGTGGTGGAAAAGCACGGCGACTTCCAGCGCCTCTATTACGCCCACCATCTCGGCGGCAATCCCCATGCCCGCGACCGTTTCGCCGGCCATCCTTATTTCGACGATTGCGACCAGTTCTGCGAGCGCTGGGACCAGTCGAGCTTCGACCCCGGCTATGACACGTTGCCGATCGATTTCTTCCGGCCCTTCGTGCTCGAAGTGTTTGCCCGCAAGGCCTATGACCCCGCCGTGATCCGCGCCGGCGAGCGCGTACCTCTCATCGACCTGGAAATAGCCAGGACAAGAACCGGAGCCTCCGCATGAGCATCATCACCAAGGCAGCTGCAATCGGCGGCGGCGTCATCGGCGCCGGCTGGGTAGCGCGGCTGCTCTTGAACGGCATCGACGTGTCGATTTTCGATCCCGACCCGGAAGCTTCGCGCAAGGTCGGCGAAGTGATGAAAGGCGCGCGCCGCGCCTACAAACAGATGCTGCCCAACGGCCTCCCAAAAGAGGGCAAACTGACCTTTGCCAAGACCATCGCCGATGCCGTCGCCGATGCCGATTTCATCCAGGAAAGCGTACCGGAACGGCTCGAACTGAAACACCGCGTGCTGGCCGAGATCGACCTTTATGCGCCGGCCAACGCCATCGTCGGCTCCTCGACCTCCGGCATCAAGCCGACCGATATGCAGGTGGCGATGAAGAAGCATCCGGAGCGGCTGGTCGTCGGCCATCCGTTCAACCCGGTCTACCTCCTGCCGCTGGTCGAGATCGTCGGCGGCGAACAGACCTTTCCCGAGGCGATCGAAGTCGCCAAGGAGATGTACGTCTCGATCGGCATGAAGCCGGTGGTGATCCGCAAGGAGATCGAGGCTTTCGTCGGCGACCGCCTGCTGGAGGCGGCATGGCGCGAGGCGCTGTGGCTGATCAAGGACGGCATCTGCACGGTCGAGGAACTCGACGACATCATGCGCTATGGCTTCGGCCTGCGCTGGGCGCAGATGGGCATGTTCCAGGTCTATCGCGTCGCCGGCGGCGAGGCCGGCATGCGCCATTTCATGGCGCAGTTCGGGCCGTGCCTGAAATGGCCATGGACCAAGCTGATGGATGTGCCGGAGTTCAACGACGAACTGGTCGACCTGATCGCCACCCAGTCGGACGACCAGGCGCATGGCCTGTCGATCCGTGAGCTCGAAAAGATCCGCGACGACAATCTGGTCGCCATCATGGAGGCGCTGTCGAAGCAGAACAAAGGCAAGGGCTGGGGCGCCGGCGCCTTGCACAAGGACTATACCAAGCAGCTCGCCAAGCTTGCGGCGAAGAAGCCCACCGCTTCCAAGGCGGCCGAAAAAGCCAAGGCTGAAAAGCCGAAGAAAAAGAAGAAAGGCTAATACTATGGAATTTGGCCTCTCCGAAGAACAGAAACTGATCGTCGAGACGACGCGCGCCTTCGTCGAGAATGAGCTCTACCCGCATGAGAGCGAAGTCGAGCGCACCGGCGTGCTGCGCCGCGAGCTGATCGAGGAGATCAAGGCCAAGGCAATCGAAGCCGGTCTCTATGCCGCCAACATGCCGACGGAAGTCGGCGGCGCCGGGCTCGACACGGTGACCTGGCTGCTTTACGAAAAAGAGCTCGGCCGTGCCAATTACGCGCTGCACTGGACCTGCGTGGCGCGGCCTTCCAACATCCTGTTGGCCGGCACGCCGGAGCAGCGCGAGAAATACCTTTATCCCTGCATTCGCGGCGAGAAATGGGACTGCCTGGCGATGACCGAGCCAGGTGCCGGCTCCGATCTGCGCGGCATGAAGGCGACCGCGGTGCAGGACGGCGACGACTGGGTGCTGAACGGCACCAAGCATTTCATCAGCCATGCCGACCTTGCCGATTTTGCCATCGTCTTCATGGCCTCGGGCGAAGAGGAGACGCCGCGCGGCAAACGCAAGAAGATCACCGCCTTTTTCGTCGACAAGGGCACCAAGGGTTTTACGGTGCGCGACGGCTATCGCAACGTCTCGCATCGCGGCTACACCAACGCCATCCTCGAATTCGACGATTGCCGCTTGCCCGGAGCCCAAGTGCTCGGCGAGGTCCACAAGGGCTTCGACGTCGCCAATTCATGGCTTGGCGCAACCCGCCTGCAGGTCGGCGCCACCTGTCTCGGCCGGGCCGAGCGGGCGCTTGGCCATGCCGTCGAATACGCCGCGCAGCGGCAGCAATTCGGCCAGCAGATCGGCAAGTTCCAGGGCGTGTCGTTCAAGCTCGCCGACATGGCGACCGAACTGAAGGCGGCCGACCTGATGGTGTTCGAAGCCGGCTGGAAGTACGATCAGGGCACCGTCACTGATCAGGACATGGCCATGGCCAAGTTGAAGGCCACCGAAATGCTCGCCTTCGTCGCCGATGAAGCAATCCAGATCCACGGCGGCATGGGGCTGATGGACGACCTGCCGCTGGAGCGCATCTGGCGCGACGCCCGCGTCGAGCGCATCTGGGAAGGCACCTCGGAAATCCAGCGCCACATTATCTCGCGGGCGCTGTTGCGCCCGTTCGGGGGCTGATCGATGCACAAACTTGAGCGCCTTTTGCGCCCGCGAACGATTGCCGTCTTCGGCGGCGCGCAGGCTGCCGCTGTCGTCGCGCAGTCGATCAAGATGGGCTTTGCCGGCGAGATCTGGCCGGTGCACCCGACCAAGGAGGAGGTCGCCGGCCGCAAGGCCTATCGCTCGGTGGCCGACCTGCCTGCAGCGCCGGACGCTGCCTTTGTCGGCGTCAACCGGCATTTGACCATCGAAGTGGTCAAGGCGTTGGCCGAGCGCGGTGCCGGCGGCGCCGTCTGCTTTGCCGCCGGCTTTCTCGAGACCGAGGCCTATGACGAGGACGGCGAGCGGCTGCAGGCCGAACTAGTCGCAGCGGCCGGCCAGATGCCGATCATCGGGCCGAACTGCTACGGCCTGATCAATTATGCCGACGGCGCGCTTTTATGGCCCGACCAGCATGGCGGCATCAGGCTGGCCGAGGGTGGCCGCGGGGTCGCCATCATCACCCAATCGTCGAACATCGCCATCAACATGACTATGCAGAAGCGCGGCCTGCCGATCGCCTTTCTGATGACTGCCGGCAACCAGGCACAGACCGGCCTTTCCGAAATGGCGCTCGGCCTGATCGAGGACGATCGCGTCACTTCGCTCGGCCTGCATATCGAGGCCTTCGATTCAGTAGCCGGCTTCGAAAGGCTGGCCGCGCGAGCGCGAGAGCTGAAGAAACCGATCATCGCCATGAAGGTCGGCCGCTCCGAGCAGGCGCGGCAAGCGACCGTCTCGCATACCGCGTCGCTGGCCGGCTCGGATGCTGCCTCGGGCGCCTTCCTGAAGCGGCTCGGCATCGCCCGCGTCGATTCCATCCCTGCATTCATCGAGGCGCTCAAGCTGCTGCACGTCACCGGTCCCCTGCCCGGCTACCGGCTGTCGTCGATGAGCTGTTCGGGCGGCGAAGCGTCTGTCATGGCCGACAGCGCAGAAGGCCGCTGGGTGAATTTCCCGGCGCTGACCGACACGCATCGCGCCCACGTCAAATCGACGCTGGGGCCGCTGGTTGCGGTGGCCAACCCGCTCGACTACCACACCTTCATCTGGAACAACGAGCCGGCGATGACCGCCACCTTCACCGCCATGGTGTCGGGCGGCTTCGACCTCAACATGCTGGTGCTCGATTTCCCCCGCCCCGAACGCTGCTCCGATACCGACTGGTGGACGACGCTGCGCGCCTTCGAATCGGCGCTGACGTCCAACAAGGCGCAGGGCGCGATCGTCTCCTCGCTGCCGGAGAACCTGCCCGAGGAATACACCGCCGGGCTGATGGCACGCGGCATGGTGCCGTTGTTCGGCATTTCCGAGGCAATGGACGCCGCCCAGGCGGCCGCCTTCATCGGCTGGGCCTGGCGCGAGCCGCAGGCGCAGCCGATCGACACCTCCGCGTCAGGTGCGCCGGCCAGCGACCATGTCACGCCTGACGAGGCCGAGGCGAAAGCGCGGCTGATCGAGGCCGGGCTTCCCGTGCCGAGGGGCGAACGCGCCGGCAATGCGGTCGAGGCGGTGATCTCCTCGATGGCGCTCGGTTTTCCGGTTGCGCTGAAGGCTTTGGGCATCAATCACAAATCCGAGCTCGGCGCGGTGCGGCTTAACCTCAGGGATGCCGAATCCGTCAGCACCGCCGCCCATGATCTCTATGCGCTAGGCACCGGCCTCTATGTCGAGCGCATGGTGCGCGACGGCGTCGCCGAACTGCTCGTCGGCTTCACCCGCGACCCGATGTTCGGCGCGGTTATGACGCTCGGCACCGGTGGTGTGCTGGTCGAACTGCTGCGCGACAGCGTCACGCTGATGCTGCCGGCGACACGCGACGACATCGAGGCGGCATTGCGGGGGCTCAAATTGTTCCCGCTGCTCGAAGGCTATCGCGGCCGGCCCAAGGCCGATGTCGCGGCCGCCATCGATGCGATATCAGGCATCGCCGCCTTCGTGCAGGAAAATGCCGGCGAGATCGAGGAACTCGACATCAATCCGCTGATCGTCTGCGCGCAAGGGAAAGGCGCCTGGATCGCCGACGCGCTGCTGGTGCTTGGAGAGAAAAAGAATGTCTGACGTCATCACCACCCGCCGCGAGGGCACCATCCTCGAAGTCACGCTCGACCGGCCCAAGGCCAATGCCATCGACCTGAAGACCTCGCGCCTGATGGGCGAAACGTTCAAGGCGTTCCGCGACGATCCGGGTCTGCGGGTCGCCATTGTCAAGACCGCCGGCGACAAGTTCTTCTGCGCCGGCTGGGACCTCAAGGCCGCGGCCGGCGGCGATGCGGTCGACGGCGACTATGGCGTTGGCGGGTTCGGCGGGCTGCAGGAATTGCGCGACCTCAACAAGCCGATCATCGCCTGCGTCAACGGCATGGCAGTCGGCGGCGGTTTCGAGCTGGCGCTATCCTGCGACCTCATCTACGCGTCGGATCATTCCTCCTTTGCGCTGCCCGAAATCCGTGCCGGCACTTTGGCTGACGCAGCGACGATCAAGCTGCCGAAGCGCATTCCCTATCACGTCGCCATGGATCTTTTGCTCACCGGCCGCTGGATGGATGTCGCCGAGGCGCATCGCTGGGGCTTGGTCAACGAGGTGCTGCCAAAGGACAGACTCGAAGACCGCGTCTGGGAGATCGCACGGCTGCTGGCCGACGGTCCGCCGCTGGTCTTTGCCGCGATCAAGGAGACGGCGCGGATCGCCGAATCGCTCACCTTCCAGGACGCGATGAACCGGGTGACGCGCCGCCAATTGCCGACGGTTGACGCATTGTACGGCTCGGAGGACAATCTCGAGGGTTTTCGCGCCTTTGCGGAAAAGCGAGACCCGGTGTGGAAGGGAAAATGATCCTGCGGAGATGATGGCTTTTCTTCCCACCCCCCTCTGGCCTGCCGGGCATCTCCCCCTCAAGGGGGGAGATTGGCAGCTTCGGCCCATTCACCCTTCCTGCCGCGCTGGAGATTGGCGAAATCCGATGCGACATCCGATCTCCCCCCGTGAGTGGGAGATGGCCGGCAGGCCAGAGGAGGGTGCCCAGCCGGATTCGTTACGATCCGTTCAGTTCCCATGACCGACTACAAAAAGCTGATCGACGCCGAGACCTGGGCCTTCATCGAGCGGACCAATTCCTATTATCCACCGGATACGATCGACTACACGATCGACCAGCAGCGCGAAATCTACGACCGCATGTGCCGCGAGTTCTCTGCCGGCTATCCGCAAGGGGTTACGGCGGAAACCACCGCCATTGTCACGCCCTCGCATCCGATCCCGATCCGCATCTATCGCAACCCAGCGCCGGAAGCGGCGGCGATGGTGCTTTATTTCCACGGCGGCGGTTTTATTCTCGGCGGGCTCGACAGCCATGACGACGTCTGCGCCGAGCTTTGCGCCCGCACCGGCTATGAAGTATTTTCGGTCGACTACCGGCTGGCGCCGGAACATCTTCATCCGGCCGCCTTCGACGATGCCATCAGCGCCTTCGAATGGGCGGCGACGATTTACAAGCGTCCGATCCTGCTTTGCGGCGATAGCGCCGGCGGCAATCTCGCCGCTGCGGTCAGCCACGCAACACGCGGCCATGCGCGAAGGCCGATCGGCCAGGTACTGATCTATCCCGGCCTTGGCGGCGACCGCTCGCAAGGTTCTTACGTGACCCATGCCGAGGCGCCGATGCTGACAGTGCGCGACCTCGATTTCTACACGAATATCAGGACCGGCGGCGAAGACCGTACCGGAGATCTCACGCTGTCGCCGCTGGCCGACGCCGATTCTGCCAATCTGCCGCCGACCGTGCTGATCACCGCACAATGCGACCCGCTGTCGTCGGACGGCGAGGCCTATCGCGACCGCATCGTCGCGGCGGAGGGATACGCCTTCTGGTTGGAGGAGCCGGGTCTGGTGCATGGCTATCTCAGAGCCAGGCATACGGTCGGCCGCGCCCGCTCGAGCTTTACCCGGATCGTCGACGCGGTAGCGGTTCTGGGACGCGGCGAGTGGATCTGGTAAGGGTCTAGCCCACCCCGCGTGACGCCGCGCGGCCGGCGCTGCGGCCCGGAAAAGATGCAGCCGCCGAGAAACGTGCCTTCCAGCGCCGCGTACCATGAGCGAATCGACGAGGAAAATGCCGCCGAGCGACTGGCCCGGCTCCTGGTCGACGACGACGATCTTCTTGCCGGCCTCGGCCAGTTCCGCCGCGGCGACGAGGGCCGGCAAGGCCGGGCGCCGACAATGATCACATCGGCATCGTCAGCCATTCTCTCCTCCCCCGGCTCTCCTCCCGGCTTTGACGGATCGTCAGACCGTCTCCCAGCCTTCCTTCTCGCCGGCGCGGAAGATGGCGTCGATGACCTTCTGGTTGAGCACCGACTCTTCCAGCGTAAAGACGCGGTCGGTGCCACCCTGTGCCGCCCGCGCGAAGGCCTCGACCTCGAGCCGGTATTGCTGCATGCCGGGGAAGCGGAACACTTGCGCCTCGCTGTGGTTCTGGTTGTGCAGCTCGATGCGATGATGGTCGTAGATGCCGGCGTTGAACGGCGAAAGCACCTCGATGAAGCCCTTCTCGCCGTGGAATACCATCACCTGCCGCGCCGCCATCTGCGTCGACAGGTAGAACGACAGTTCGAAGTCGCCGAAATCGGCGCGGATCGAGGAGTAGATGTCGGTGCCGAACGTCTTGTCGCGCTCGATCGTCGCCTGGACGCGCAGCGGCTCCTTGCCCGTCGAAAAACGAGTCGATACCGTCGGGTAAACGCCGATGTCGGGCAGCGCGCCGCCGCCGAGATCGAGCTGGTTGCGCATGTTCTTGGGATCGACATTGTAGTAGGAGAACGCGCCCTGCACATGGCGCAGCCGGCCGATGGCGCCGTTGGCGATCAGCTCGCGCACCTTGATCCATTGCAGGTGGTAGACGACCATGAAGGCTTCGCAGACGAGCACGTTCTTGGCGTCGCGCAGCTTGATCAGCGGCGGAATGTCCTTGGCATCGAGCGCCAGCGGCTTTTCGACCAGAACATGCTTGCCGGCCTCGATCGCCTTGGCGGTCCATTCGACATGCTGCGCGGTCGGCAGCGGGATGTAGACGCCGTCGACGTCCTTGGATGCGAGCAGCTCGTCATAGGAACCGAAGGCATGGGGCGCGCCGAAACGATCGGCCAGGGCACGGGCCCTCGACATGTCGCGGCTGGCGATCGCGGACAGCACGCCGTTCTCCGCCTCGACTATTGCGGGCAAAAGATGCTCGCGGCCGATCTTGGCCGTCGACAAAACACCCCATCGGAACATCAGGCTTCTCCATCTTTAAATTGCAGACGTCGAGGTTTGCCTGAAATCGGCGGAAAAGCCAATGCGAAGCATGGCAGGGAGCAAGGCGATCGTCTGCGGCTTGTTCGGGTGCCGGCGCTGCCCTCCGCAGAGCTTGGGTTCTTCGTGCCACGAAGTCGGGAGAGGAACTCAGGTCCTGCAAAGGCTATCCCCTTCTACCTGTAAGCGTCATGTCGAAGTCGACGACGTTCGAATAGATCGGCGTGCCGACATCCATGCCGTAGCGCGACCGCAGCACCTTGCCGGTGACATGGAATTTTATCGTGCCTGCCTTGAGGCCGGCGAGCTCGGCTGTGAACTTTTCCGGAAAAGTCTTGCCGCGCGCCGTCAGCCGGCCGGTGACAAGGGCTGACGTGTCGCCGGTGCGTTTCACGCTGGTCGAGCGGAACTGGATTTCCGGATTGTTGGCTGCGTCGAACACCGCGTCGGAGCGAAGGAAGGCGTCGACGCGGCGCTGGCCGGTGCCGACGCTTTCGGGAAAGATCGTGATATTGACCTGGGAGCGCCCGATATTGCTGTTATCGATGCGGATGCTGCCCTTGAAGCGGGCGAAGGCGCCGGCGAGCCCGCCGCCGCCGGCCTTGCCGACGGAGAAACGGATGCTGGAACCGGCCGGGCTGATCGTGTAGCTGCCGGCAGCGTCGCTGAGCGCCACCGCCGCGAAAACAGGCACGGCAAGGCAAGCGGCGACCGCCGCAAATCCGAAGATGCGCGCAACCATGGGCGTGATCCTTTTTGGAGGCAACGCTTTTTAGCGCCCTCGCCCCACCAACGAATGAGCCTCCCACTCTATTCCGCGTTGTGATTTGACGAAGGCGTGATCATGCGCGTCAGCACCGTGTCCTTCAGCCAAAAATGATGGCGCAGCGCCGCGGCGAAATGCAGGGCGACAAGTCCGATGCCGGCATAGGCGAGATACCAATGCGCCGACGTCCAGAAGCTTTCCGCCGGGTCCGATTCCGCGAGTGGCAGGTCCGGCATGACGAACAGGTTGAACGGCACGCTCGGGATCTCCAGCATCGACACCGACACCAGCGCCCAGCCGGACAGGGGCAGCGCGAGCTGAAACGCGTAGAGCGCGAAATGGACGAGCGGCGCTGTCCGGCGCTCGAAGCGTCCGACCGAGCGTGGCAGCGCAGGCACCGCATTGCCGAGCCGCCAGGCAATGCGCAGGATCACCAGGCCGAGCAGCAGGAAACCGAAAGATTTGTGCAGTTGGATCAGCTCGAAGGCGGTGCGCTGGCTGGATACCCGCATCATGACTAAGCCGAGCGCGAACTGGCCGATGAAGATCGCGGCGATCAGCCAATGGAGGACGATCGCCGACCAGCCATAGCGGGTCGTAGTGTTTGTGATCCATGCCGGCATTGTCGGTGAACGAATGCCGGGGCCGCGTTCTTCCACCTCCCCCTGGTGGGGAGGGTCGCGCAGCAAATGCCGCCAGGCGGATTTTGCGAAGCGGGGTGGGGTTCTCGTAGGGCGCTATCCCCACCCCGTCTCGCAGCCTCCGCTTTGCTCCGACTGCGAGCCGACCCTCCCCACAAGGGGGAGGGTGGCCTACCCGCTCATCTTGAAGAAATCGACAAAGGCCCTGAGCGACGGCCGCATCTGGCGGCGGCTCGGATAGTAGACGAAGAAACCGTCGAAGGGCGCGCACCAGTCCTCCAGCACGCGAATGAGCTTGCCGTCGGCAATGCCATCGCGAACATAATCCTCGAACAAGAAGGCAAGGCCGGCGCCGTCGATCGCCGCATTGGCGATCAGATGGTCCTCGTCGAGGATCAGCGGCCCTTGCACCGCCAGCTCGATCTCCTCGCCGTCCTTCTCGAATTCCCAGCGGTAGAGGATGCCGCTGGAAAAGCGGAAGCGGATGCAACGGTGACCGGCAAGATCGTGCGGATGGTGTGGTCTGGGCATGGTCGCGAAATAGGATGGCGCGCCGACGACGGCGCCGCGAAGGTTTGGCCCGATGCGCACCGCGATCATGTCGCGCTGCAGGCTCTCGCCGAGCCGGACGCCGGCGTCGAAGCCGCCTTCGACCACGTCGGTGAAGCGATCTTCAATGACGATCTCCAGCACGATGTCGGGATAGGCCGATGCAAAGGCGCCGAGCCGCGGCGTCAGCGCCAGGTGGGCTGCGGTGCGCGGCACGGTCAGCCTGAGATTGCCGGCCGGCCGGTCGCGCGCCTCGACCGCCGATTCCAGGGCGAGGTCGATTTCGGACAACGCCGGCCTCAGCCGCTCGAGCAGCTGTGCGCCTTCCTCGGTCGGGGCGACGCTGCGCGTGCTGCGCGCCAGGAGCCGCACGCCAAGACGCGCTTCCAGGCTGGAAACCGCATGGCTGACTGCGGAGGGCGCAATGGCCAGTTCCCTGGCCGCGCCACGAAAGCTGCCGCACTGGGCGACGGTTGCTAACACTGCAAGCTGTGAGAGGTGAGTTCGGTTCATTGATCTGTTTTTTAGAACAGCCCGTGCGAAGGAGAGCCGATTATCGAACGCGGTGCAAGACGCTATTTCCGTCGCATCACAACAAGGAGACGCATAATGCAAACCCGCAAGCTTGGAAATGAACTTGACGTCTATCCGGTCGGCCTCGGCTGCATGGGGATGAGCTTCGTCTATGGCGGCCAGGCGGAGGCCGACGCGATCGCCACGCTGCGCCGCGCCGTCGATATTGGTGTCAATTTCTTCGACACAGCCGAGGTGTATGGCCCCTACGAGAACGAGATCCTGCTCGGCAAGGCGTTGAAGCCGGTGCGCGATCAGGTGACGATCGCGACAAAATTCGGCTTCAAGATCCGGGAAGAAGGCAATGGCGTCGAGCGCATGGCAGGCGTTGACAGCCGTCCCGAACACGTCAAAGCGGTCGCCGAAGCCTCATTGAAGCGGCTAGGCACCGAGGTGATCGATCTGTACTACCAGCATCGCGTCGATCCCAATGTCCCGATCGAGGATACGGTCGGCGCCATGGCCGAGCTGGTGCGCGAAGGCAAGGTGCGCGCGCTCGGCCTGTCGGAAGCGAGTGCCGCGACCATTCGCCGGGCGCATGCCGTGCATCCGATATCAACCGTGCAGAGCGAATATTCGCTGTGGAGCCGCGATCCGGAAGAAGAGGTGTTTGCCGTCTGCCGCGAACTCGGCATCGGCTTTGTTCCCTACAGCCCGCTTGGTCGTGGCCTGCTGACCGGCACGATCGCCAAGCCAGAGGCACTCGGTGCCGGCGATTGGCGCCTCACTCTGCCGCGCTTCCAGGCCGACGCCATGGCAGCCAATGCGGCTGTTATCGCCACGCTGGAGACGATGGCGGTCCAGAAGGGCGTGACGTCGGCGCAGCTGGCGCTCGCCTGGGTGCTGCATCAGGGCGATTTCATCGTGCCGATCCCCGGCGCCCGCAAGATCCGCCATCTGAAGCAGAACGCGGCAGCGGCACAGATCGCGCTGAGCCAAGCCGAGGCGGCGGCCATCGGCGACGCGCTGTCGCCGGAGAAGGTCACCGGCAAGCGCTACACCGAAGAGATGCTCGCGCTGGTCAACGGATAGACAGCGGCTGGATGAAAATTCGAAGGGGCGCTCCGGCGCCCCTTCTTTGTTTCCAATCCAAATTTTTTATGCCCGCAGCACGCCGCCGGTCTGCTTGTGCACATTCTCGACGATGCGCTTTGCCAGCGTCTCGAAATCCTCGTCGGTCAGCGTTTTTTCGATCGGCTGGATCGACACTTCGATGGCGATCGATTTCTTGGCCGCGCCGAGCGATGCCCCTTCGAACACGTCGAAAACCGAGACGTTGGTGATCAGTTTCTTGTCGGCAGCAAGGGCGGCACGGGTCAGCGTGCCGGCTTCGACTGCCTTGTCGACGACGAAGGCGAAATCGCGCTTGACCGCCTGGAAGGCAGACAATTCCAGCTTCGGTTTCGTCCGCGTCGCCTTGGCCTTCGGCTCGGGTACGGCGTCGACGAAGACCTCGAAGCCGCAGAGCGGCCCGGAGACGTCCAGTTCCTCCAGCGTCTTAGGGTGGAATTCGCCGAACGTTCCCAAGATGACTTTAGGTCCGAGCTTGATCGTGCCGGAACGGCCGGGATGATACCAGGCCGGGCCGCCGGCCTCGATCTGCAGCCGCTCGACCGGCGCGCCGCAGGCTTCGAGTGCTGCGATCGCGTCGGCCTTGGCGTCGAAAACGCCGACCGGACCGGCATTGCCGGCCCAATGCCGGCCGGAGCCTTCGAGCTTGGCCGTGCCGCGCCGAACGCCGGCGGCGACGCGTCGCTGCTGGTCGGCCGCATCGCCCTCGTAGGTGCCCGATACTTCGAACAGCGCAACATCGCCGATGCCCTTGTCGGCATTGCGCTGGGCAGCGGCGATCAGGCCCGGCAGCAGCGACGGCCGCATGTCGGACATGTCGGCGGCGATCGGATTGGCGAGCTTGAGTGCTGTCTCGCCACCGCCGAACAGTTCGGCATGTTTTGCCGGAATGAACGACCAGGTGACCGCCTCCATCATGCCGCGCACCGCCAGCGCCCGCTTGGCGGCGCGGGTGCGGACCTGCAGCGTGGTCAGGATCTTGGCATTGACGGCATCATGCGCGCCGAGCGGCTGCGGCGCGATATTGTCGATGCCATGGATGCGCATGACTTCCTCGACCAGGTCGGCCTTGCCGTCGACATCCGGCCGCCAGGATGGCACGGCGACATTGATGACATCACCCACGCCTTCCGGTTTGAAGCCGAGGCGCGAAAGGATGGCGAGACTCCCGTCCCTGGGCACCTCGATGCCGGTCAGCCGCTTCACTTCCGACAACGGGAAGGAAACGATCTTCTCGACATGGCCGGCATAGCCGACGACTTCGGTTTCGGTCGGCGTCCCGCCGCAGAAATCCAGCACCAGCTTAGTGGCCAGTTCCACCCCGGGCACCATGAATTCGGGGTCGACGCCGCGCTCGAACCGGTAACGCGCATCGCTGATGATGCCTAGCGTCCTGCCGGTGCGCGCGGTGGTGATCGGATCCCAAAGTGCGGATTCGATCAGCACGTCGGTAGTGTTCTCGTCGCAGCCGGAATGCTCGCCGCCCATGATGCCGGCGATCGATTCGACGCCGTCCTCGTCTGCTATGACGCACATGTCAGGCGTCAGCGTGTATTCGCGCCCGTCGAGGGCGAGTACCTTTTCGCCATCGCTGGCCCGCCGCACGGTGAGGTTGCCGGCGACCTTGTTGGCGTCGAACACATGCAGCGGCCGGCCGCGGTCGAAGGTGACGTAGTTGGTGATGTCGACCAGCGCGCTGATCGGTCTCAGCCCAATGGCGATCAGCCGCTGCTGGAGCCATTTCGGCGACGGGCCGTTTTTCACGCCGCGCACCAGCCTGAGCGCGAAACCCGGGCAAAGCTCCGGTGCTTCGATCTTCACCTTGACCGGGCACATGCCGTCGCCGGCATGCGGCATGATCGCGCCGCCGACAAGGCGGCCGAGTCCGCTCGCCGCCAGATCGCGGGCGATGCCATAGACGCTGGTCGCGTCCGGACGGTTCGGCGTCAAATTGATCTCTATGACCGGATCGTCGACATGCGCGTAGGCGGCGTAGCTGGTGCCAACAGGCGCATCGGCGGGCAGGTCGATGATGCCGTCATGCTCTTCGGAAAGCTCCAGCTCGCGCTCGGAGCACATCATGCCATGACTTTCGACACCCCTGATCTTGCCGACCGCCAGCGTCACGTCGATCCCGGGGATATAGGTGCCGGGTGCTGCAAAGGCGCCGATCAGGCCAGCGCGAGCGTTGGGCGCACCGCAGACGACCTGCACCGGGGCCTTGCCGTCGCCGGTATCGACCGTCAGCACGCGCAGCCGGTCGGCGTCGGGATGCTGCACCGCGGTCAGCACTTTGGCGATGACGAACGGCTTCAGGCTCGACCTGTCGTCGACATGCTCGACTTCGAGGCCGATCGAGGTCAACCGCTCGACGATCTCGGCCAGCGAGGCGTCGGTCTCGAGATGATCCTTGAGCCAGGAGAGGGTGAGTTTCATGACTGTGTTCCGTCTGATGGTCTGGGCACGCTGGTCTTCAAATGGCGCGGCAAGTCGTCCGGCATGTGCAGGAAGGGCAGTTGCTCGCGCACATGGGCATGGTGCGTCGGTTTGAAATAGGCCGGCATGTCCATGGCGCCGAGCACGAAATAGATATGGTCGGCCAGCCGCTCGTCGACATAGGCGATCGGCGAGCCGCAGACGCCGCAAAAGGAGCGCGTCACCGACCCGTTCTCGAACATCTTCAGCGCCTTGCCCGTGAAGGCGACCTGCTCGGTCATGAAGCCGACGAAAACCGACACCGGCGCGCCGCTGGCCCGCCGGCAATCGCCGCAATGGCAATAGCTGACATGGTGCGGTTCGGCCGAAGCCTCGAACCGCACGGCGCCGCAACGGCAGCCGCCGGTGTGGGCCGCTGTCATGCGCTCAAGCCCCCGAATAGCGTCGGCATGTCGAGCGGCCGGAAGCCGTAATGCGACAGCCAGCGCACATCGGCGTCGAAGAAGGCGCGCAGGTCCGGCATGCCGTATTTCAGCATGGCGATGCGGTCGATGCCCATGCCCCAGGCAAAGCCCTGATACTCGTCGGGATCGAGCCCGCCGTAGCGGAGCACGTTGGGGTGGACCATGCCGCAGCCGAGGATCTCCATCCAGTCGGAGCCTTCGCCGAAGCGCACCTCGCCCGGCCGCGAACGGTCGCACTGGATGTCCACCTCCATGCTGGGTTCGGTGAACGGGAAGAAGGACGGCCGGAAGCGCATCTTGACCTGCGGCACCTCGAAGAAGGCCTTGCAGAACTCCTCCAGCACCCATTTCATGTTGGCGACATTGGCCGTCTTGTCGATCACCAGTCCCTCGACCTGATGGAACATCGGCGAATGGGTGGCATCGGAGTCCTGCCGGTAGGTTTTTCCGGGGATGACGATGCGGATCGGCGGCTTCTGCACCTCCATGGTGCGGATCTGCACCGGAGAGGTGTGGGTGCGTAAAAGCTTGCGCTCGCCCTTCTCGTCCGGCTGGAAGAAGAAGGTGTCGTGCATCTCGCGCGCCGGATGGCCTTCGGGGAAATTCAGCGCGGTGAAATTGTAATAGTCGGTCTCGATATCGGGGCCTTCGGCGATGGCAAAGCCGAGGTCGCCGAAGATCGCGGCAATCTCGTCGCTGACCTGGCTAATCGGATGGATGCGGCCGCGCTCGGCCGGCGATTGCCGCACCGGCAATGTGACGTCGACCTTTTCCGCCGCGAGCCGTGCCGCGATCGCCACGTCCTTCAGCTCGGCGCGGCGCGTGGTGAGCGCCTCGGTGATGCGGTTCTTGAGGCCGTTGATAGCCGGGCCTTTTATCTGGCGCTCTTCTGCGCTCATCGAGCCGAGCGTCTTCAGCATTTCTGAGACCGAGCCCTTCTTGCCGAGCGCTGCGACGCGAACGGCTTCGATCGCGGCCTCGTCGGCGGCGGACGCGATGTCGGTCATCAGGGAATTTTCGAGGGTTTCCATATCACTCATGTTTCAGGCCCGATTGGAGGCAAAGAAAAACCCGCGCCAGCCCTGCCAGCGCGGGTTTCCCAAATCAAGTGTCGAAGTGCTTGGGAAGGCGCTGGTTAGGCTACAGCGCTTTCAAAAGCGTTCGGCGTGGTGTTCTTGAGGTATTCGAGCGCGACCTTGGCCTTGGCCACAAGTGCGGCAAATGCCTGCGGCTCGTGGATGGCCATGTCCGACAGGATCTTGCGATCGATCTCGATGCCGGCCTTGTTGAGACCGTCGATGAAGCGGCCATAGGTCAGGCCATGCTCGTGGGTCGCGGCATTGATGCGCTGGATCCAGAGAGCGCGGAACGAACGCTTGCGGTTCTTGCGGTCGCGGTAGGCGTACTGCAGCGACTTTTCCACCGCCTGCTTGGCGATGCGAATCGTGTTCTTGCGGCGGCCATAAAAACCCTTGGCGGCTTTCAGGACCTTCTTGTGCTTGGCGTGCGAAGTGACGCCTCTTTTTACGCGTGCCATGTCATGATCTCCTTAAAACGTTGTCCAGACCGAATGCCTTAGAGGCCGTTCGGCAGAAAATTCTTGATGACCTTCTTGCCATCCGGTTCAGCCAGAACCATCGTGCCGCGGGCATTTCGAATGAACTTGTTGGAACGCTTGATCATGCCGTGACGCTTGCCGGCCGCAGCCGACAGAACTTTACCTGTACCTGTGATCTTGAACCGCTTCTTAGCGGCTGACTTGGTCTTCATCTTGGGCATTTTGCTACTCCGTTTATGTGCGCATCATCGCGCGTTTTGTTCGCTTCAGGCCGACCAATGCCCGAAAAGCAAATGAAACCGCCACGGCATGCCCTGCCGGGCGGTTTTTGGGAACGGCGGTGCTATACGTCAAAGCGGGCCGGCGCGCAACACCCTGTGCCTATGGGAAACGGAACAGCACCGGCAGTATGCCCGATTGCTGGGCGCCGTCGATCGATTCGAAAAACGGCAGGGCAACGAGGAATACCAGTCCGTCGAGCAGCGTCGTCCGCAGCAGGCGCGGCTTGAAGCTGCCGGTGCCGCCTTCCTGATACAGCGAAAGCTTCGGAAAGAAGCGCGGCACCCGCGCCATATACGCCTGGAATGGAGGACCGAAGGCCTCCTTCAGGAACTTCTCTTCGCGCAGGATGACGACATGAAAGGCGGCGGCGCAAATCACCGCGAAGCCGATCGCCGCAGTGATCGAGCCCATCTGCGCGCCGACGCCGGCGGCAGCTATCGAGGAGAAGACATAGAGCGGATTGCGGGTGATCGAATAGGGTCCGCCGGTAACCACCTCGGAGGATTTGCGTCCGCCGATATAGAGCGTTGACCACAAACGCCCGACAATGCCGAGCAAGATCAGCAGGACGCCGACCATTTCGATCGTTTCGTGCGGCACGCTTTCGGGAGGAAAAGCAGACTGGCCAAACAGCAGCGCTGCGAACATGACGACCACGAGGGCGGCAAGCACCATCCTTCGTGCGTGCTGATACCTGCCCAGCGCACGCTTGGCCTGCGCTTGTTCGGCCCGCGCCGATTGCACTTCATTAAGCATGTCGGAAATCCGATCGTCGAGGAACTTCGCCAGCGATCGCAGCGCCTGGCCAAGAAAACAGGCGTCCCCGCCGATCGCGGGACGCCTTTGCAGGATGATTCAGGCGTATTTAATGCATGTCGCCTCTTTTGCCATCATCCGCAACTAATACAGCCAGAAGAGGACGGGAATTACACCGCTTTCCTGTCCGGACTCGATGAGTTCGAAAAACGGTATGGAAGCCAGCAACATCAAGCCGTCGCGCAGCGTGTGATTGAAGATGCGCGGTGTGAAGGTGACCTCGGCCTGATCGCGAAAAAGCAGCGGATTGGGAAAAAACCGCGGCACCCGTGCGATGTAGTCCTTGTACGGCGCCCCGAGCACGGTCGTCAAATGCCGTTCCTCGCGCAGCGTGACGATGTAGAACGCGGCCGCGCACAAAACCGCCGACGCCACCGAGACGATCACGCTGCCGGTCTGGGCGCCGATGCCGGCGGCCGCTACGGTGGAGAAAAAATACAGCGGGTTGCGCATCACCGAATATGGCCCGGTGGCAACCACTTCGGCCGACTTGCGGCCGCCGATATAGAGGATCGACCAGAGCCGGCCGCCGATCCCGATCAGTATCAGGGCGATCCCGTACTGCCCCTCTATGCGTTCGTGGCCTAGTTCATCGTGCGTGGAGCCGCCGAAGATCAGCAAAGCGCAAAAAGCACCGATCAGCAGCGCCAGCAGGACGCGCCGGCGCCGCTGATAGCGGCCCATTTCGTCAAACGACTGTTCAATCGGAGAACGTGCCGCAGCGGCCATGGGACAATCCTTTCGCCGCGAGGACCGGCAGCCCGAATCCTTGTCGATGGAACTTGCGGAGAAATCATGGCGAAGACAAAACAAAACAAAAGGCCGCCGAAGCGGCCTTTGCTTTCGACGGGATCGCTTAGCGGGGCGCCAGCACCATCATCATCTGGCGGCCTTCGAGTTTCGGTTCGGCTTCGACCTTGGCGATGGACGCCACTTCCTCACGAACTTTATTCAGAAGCTGCATGCCGAGTTCCATATGCGCCATCTCGCGGCCGCGAAAGCGCAATGTCAGCTTGACCTTGTCACCTTCCTCGAAAAACCGCCGGACCGCTTTCATCTTGGTCTCGTAGTCATGGCTGTCGATGTTCGGGCGCATCTTGATCTCCTTGATCTCGATGACCTTCTGGTTCTTGCGCGCCTCGGCCGCCTTCTTCTGGTTGGCGTATTTCAATTTGCCGAGATCGAGAATTTTTACGACGGGCGGCACCGCGTTGGGCGATATCTCGACCAGATCGAGCCCAGCCTCTTCGGCGAGCAGCAATGCGTCATTGATGGAGACATCGCCATGGTTGTGGCCTTCGGCGTCGATAAGTTGGACCCGGGGAACCCGGATGTCACGGTTGGAGCGCGGGCCCTCCTTGGTGGGCGCCGTTGCTTTGAAAGGTCTGCGAATGGTCGTGGTCTCCTTGAGCCGTTTCGTTCAGGATTTTCATTTCAGATTGCGAACGCGCCAATGTGGTGAGCGCGCGGCCGGAGTCAATAGCACAGCGTTCACAGGAAATCACCTGTTGCCTGACTCCTGCCTGTACCAAACGAAGAAACTTGCCGGAGCACTTTTCGTTGAACCGCCAGCTGTGTCAAAAGACTTGCGTGAGGAGTTCGCCGTGACCGCACCGGTTTTTCTCGATGTCGACGGAACCACCATCGCTGTCAGGCGCGCTGCGGGTGCCGCGCCAGGCATTGTCTGGCTCGGCGGCTACAAGTCGGACATGCTGGGCACCAAAGCCGAGAAGCTGGCGGAATGGGCGAGCGGGCAAGGCCGGGCATTCCTGCGCCACGACTATTCCGGTCATGGCGAATCGGGCGGCGCCTTTGCCGACGGCACCGTCTCGAAATGGCTTTCGCAAAGCCTCGCTGTCTTCCGCCATTTCACGCAAGGCAGGCAAATCCTGGTCGGCTCGTCGATGGGCGCATGGATCGCGCTGCGCATGATCCAGGAATTGCGCCAAGAATTGCACAAGGAAGGCCAGAACCGCATCGCCGGCCTGGTGCTGCTGGCGCCGGCGCCGGATTTCACCGCAGAGCTGGTCGAGCCGGCGCTGACGAAAGCGCAGAAGCGCGATCTTGCCAAGAAGGGCTTTTTCGCGGAGCCGTCGGACTATTCGGCCGAGCCTTACATCTACACCCGAGCGCTGATCGAGGACGGCCGCAACAACCTGACAATGAACGGGCCGATCGACACCCATTGCCCCGTCCACATATTGCAAGGGCTGGCCGATGCCGACGTGCCGCCGAGCCATGCGCTGAAACTGGTCGGCCTGCTGCCGGCCGACGACGTCACGCTGTCGCTGATCCCCGACGGCGACCACCGCCTGTCGCGGCCTCAGGATCTCGACATGCTGGTGCGGGCGGTCGACGCCATGGTGCGGCAGGCAGGCTAGGGACATGCGCATTTCCATTCCGGTATCCGCCTTCGTCGCGGCGATTGTCGGCTTCGGCGGCACGCTGGCCATCGTCATCGCCGCCGCCAAGGCGGTCGGCGCGACGCAGGTCGAAACCGCGAGCTGGGTGACGGCGATCTGCCTCGCCATGGCGATCGAGAGCCTGTGGCTGTCATGGCGCACCAGGATGCCGGTCATCGCCGCATGGTCGACGCCGGGGGTGGCGCTGATCGCGGCATCGAGCGGCTTTTCGATCGGCGAAGCCGTCGGCGCCTTCATCGTCACCGGGATTTTGCTGATTGCCACCGGCCTGTTCAGGCCTCTGACCAAGCTGATCGCCAGGATACCGGCCTCGGTCGCGTCGGGGATGCTGGCCGGCATCGTCGTCACCTTCGCCATCAATGCGGTGAAGGCCATTCCCGTCGACCCGTGGCTGATCCTGCCGCTGATCGCCACCTTCTTTGTCATCCGCTTGTTCAATCCGGCGCTCTCGGTGCTGGCGGTGCTGGTCGGCGGCGGCGCTGCCGCCTTCCTCACCGGCCGGGTCGGTGGCCTGCCGACCCCGGAACTTTCGACGTTGACGCTGATTGCGCCGCAGTTCACCGTCACGGCGGTCATTGGCCTGGCGCTGCCGCTTTATCTCGTCACCATGGCCTCGCAGAACCTGTCCGGCCTCGCCGTGCTGAGGGCCGCGGGCTATCACCCGGAACCTGGCCCGCTGATCGGCGTCACCGGCCTGCTTTCGCTCCTGTCGGCGCCGTTCGGGGCCTCGACCACCAATCTGGCGGCGATCTCGGCGGCGATCTGCACCGGCCCCGATGTGCATCCCGATCCGGGCGAGCGCTGGAAGACCGGTCCCTTCTACGCGCTTGCCTATCTCGTCTTCGCCATTTTCGGCGCCTCGCTGGTGGCGATCTTCGCCGTGCTGCCGCAGAGCCTGATCGTGCTGGTGGCCGGGCTGGCGCTGATGGCGCCGCTCACCAACGCGCTGTCGATTGCCTTGAAGGAGGAGGGCGAACGCATGGCCGCCACCGTCACCTTTGCCGTCACTGCCTCGGGGCTGACGCTTTTCGGCGTCGGCGCGGCATTCTGGGGGCTGATCGCCGGTTTGGTCGTACTTTTCCTCGAAACCCTCAAAAAGCGATAATCATTTCAGCTGCTTGTCCGGTTTTGGCCGGCACTGTCTTGAATCGCCGTTTTTCCCATCCCATTTCGATTCCACGCAGCCGGGATTGGCTGTCTCCAACTGAAGGATTGGGAGAAAATGAACACATCTGCATTGATCCGTCCGGCCTGGACGCCGGCGACCATCGCACTGATGGTGATCGGCTTTATGGTGTTCTGGCCGCTCGGCCTCGCCATGCTCGCCTACATCATCTGGGGCGACCGGCTTGACGGCTTCAAGCGCGATGTCAACCGCGCGACCGACGGCATCTTCGCCGGCTGCCGCCGCGGTTCCGACAGAGCGGCGCGCTGGGGCCACGGCTCCGCCCGCACCGGCAACGTCGCTTTCGACGACTGGCGCGAAAAAGAACTCGAGCGGCTCAAAGAAGAGCGCCGCAAGCTCGACGAGATGCTGAGCGAGTTCGACGAATATGCCAGGGAATTGCGTCGCGCCAAGGACCAGGAAGAGTTCGATCGCTTCATGGCGAACCGCAACAAGCCGACATCTCCTACAACTGGTGGATCGACCGGCTCGACGGGGACTGGCAACGGTGGCAAATCCACGCCAGGGCTACTGGACGAGTAAGGCACTTGGCCTGATATAAATAATCAGAAACGGCGTCGCGTCAGCGGCGCCGTTTCTTTTATGTTCTATTCGTTTTCCTCGAATCACGTATCGTCCCGCCATGTCATTCGGCTTCTTCCGCAACCTGACCAAACCCAGGGCCGCCCCCGTCGTGGAGCGGGAGCATTGTGTTGCCGGCCGCACGCTGCCGCTCAAGATCGTCGAGAGCGACCGGGCACGGCGCCTGACGCTGCGCATCGATTCCGGCGGCCGTGGTCTGCGCATCACCGTGCCGCCGGGCCTGCGGCGGGGCGAGGTGGAAAAATTTCTCGATCGCCATCAGGACTGGCTGGAGCAGCGGCTGGCCAAGGTGCCCAACCGGCCGCAGGTGCGGCCGGGCATCAAGATACCGGTGCGCGGCGTGCCGCATCGCATCGTTCATGAGCCTTCGAAACGCGGGACCGTCACGCTGTCGCGCGACGAACGCGGTCCGCTGATGATCGTGCATGGCGATCGTGTGCACCTGCCGCGCCGCATCGCCGATTTTCTCAAGCGCGAAGCCAAGCGCGAAATCGAGGCGCTGGTGGTCAAGCATACCGGGGCGGTCGGCAAGCGCGCCAAGGCAATCCGCTTCAAGGACACGTCGAGCCGCTGGGGATCGTGCACGTCGGACGGCAACCTGTCGTTCTCCTGGCGCATCATGATGGCGCCGCGACCGGTCATAAACTACCTCGTCGCGCATGAGGTGGCGCATCTCAAGGAGATGAACCACGGCCCAAAATTCTGGAAATTGTGCGAGCAGCTCTGCCCCGACACCGAGCGCTGCAAGGATTGGCTCAAGCGCAATGGCGGCGCGCTGCAAGCGATCATGTTCGAGTAAATCGCCCGATCAGTCGTCGTTGGCAGCGTTGAGCTCTTCAGGACGCAAGCCCTCGTCGGTATGGCGCGGCCATGGCAAGAAATTCTTCTCGAAGGCATCGTTGCGGAAATAGTCGAGCGCGCGGTGTGCCTCGGCGCCGTTGAAGGCGGCCTTGTCCATCAGATGCGCGATGACCTCGCGGGCTTGCGCGAGCTTTTGCCTGAGTTGGGCGACGGTTTGGTCTGCCATGCTTGTTTGCTCCCGCCTGTGCCGTCTGAAGTAAGGTAGCGCGTTCCGCATCCTTATCTAGATAGGTAGCGCGTTCCGCGCTGGCGGCAAACAGGATGCTTTTTCTCGACTCTTTTGCCGTTTCGTGCCAATCCCCGCGTCATGGCGCTTGACATCAAGATATGCGGATTGAAGACCGACAAGGCGTTGGCCGCGGCATTGGCCGGCGGCGCCAGCCATGTCGGCTTTATTTTCTTTGCCAAAAGCCCGCGCTATCTCGGGCCGGCGGAAGCCGGCCGCTTGCGCGAAGCGGCAATCGGCAAGGCCAAGGCGGTTGCCGTGACGGTCGACGCCGGCGATGCGTTTCTGGATGAAATCGTCGAAAAAATGCGCCCGGACATGCTGCAGCTGCATGGATCGGAAACGCCGGAGCGGGTGGCCAAGATCAAGGCCCGCTATGGCCTGCCGGTGATGAAGGCGCTGCCGGTCAGCGAGACTGCCGACCTGGAGCGGATAAGACCCCTCGTCGGCATTGCCGACCGTTTCCTGTTCGACGCCAAGCCGCCGAAGGGTTCGGAACTGCCGGGCGGCAACGGCATTGCCTTCGACTGGCGCGTTCTGGCTGGCCTTGACGCAGGCGTCGATTACATGCTTTCCGGTGGACTCAACGCCGCCAATATCGGCGATGCCCTTCGGCTTGCCAACCCGCCCGGACTAGACATTTCCTCGGGCGTGGAAAGCGCACCGGGCGTCAAGGATCCGGCGCTGATCGAACAGTTTTTCCGGGCCGTCAGGGCAGCACGCGACAACCGCGCCGCCTGACCGTGCTTCAAACCACAAGCTAGGAGATCGGCGATGAACAGGCCGGCGACACCCAATTCCTTCCGCACCGGACCCGACGAGCAGGGCATGTTCGGCATCTTCGGCGGTCGTTTCGTTGCCGAAACGTTGATGCCGCTGATCCTCGACCTGGAGCGGCACTGGAACGAGGTTAAGGACGACCCGGATTTCAAGGCCGAGCTGACGGACCTTTCGACCCACTATGCCGGGCGGCCCTCCAAGCTTTATTTCGCCGAAGGCCTGACCAGGCATCTTCGCGAGGTTTCCTCGGCGAAGGGCCTGGGCGGCGGCGCGAAGGTCTACTTCAAGCGCGAGGATTTGAACCACACCGGCTCGCACAAGATCAACAACTGCCTCGGCCAGATTCTGCTGGCCAAGCGCATGGGCAAGAAGCGTATCATCGCCGAGACCGGCGCCGGCCAGCATGGCGTGGCGTCGGCCACCGTTGCGGCACGTTTCGGCTTTCCGTGTGTCGTCTACATGGGCGCTACCGACGTCGCCCGGCAAAGCCCGAACGTCTTCCGCATGAAGCTGCTCGGCGCCGAGGTGCGGCCGGTGACCGCCGGCCACGGCACCCTCAAGGACGCCATGAACGAAGCTCTCCGGGATTGGGTGACCAATGTCGAGGACACCTATTACCTGATCGGCACCGCCGCCGGCCCGCACCCCTATCCGGAGCTGGTGCGCGACTTCCAGTCGGTGATCGGCACCGAGGCGCGCGCCCAGATCCTGGAGCAGGAAGGCCGGCTGCCGGACACGATCATCGCCGCCGTCGGCGGCGGCTCGAACGCCATCGGCTTGTTCCATCCCTTCCTCGACGACAAAGAGGTTCGCATCATCGGCATCGAGGCCGGCGGCCGCGGCCTCGATGGCATCGAGCATTGCGCCTCGATGAGCGCCGGCGCGCCCGGCGTGCTGCACGGCAACCGCACCTACCTCCTGCAGAACGCCGACGGGCAGATCATGGACGGGCATTCGATCTCGGCCGGCCTCGATTATCCGGGCGTCGGACCGGAGCATTCCTGGCTGCGCGACAGTGGCCGCGTCGACTATGTGCCGATCCTCGATGACGAGGCGCTGGAGGCGTTCCAGCTGACGACACGCGTCGAAGGCATCATCCCGGCGCTCGAATCCGCCCATGCCATCGCGCATGCGGTGAAGATCGTACCCGCCATGGACAAGGACCAGATCGTCATCGTCAATTTGTCCGGCCGCGGCGACAAGGACGTGCATACGGTGGCCAATATGCTGGGCATGGAGATCTGATCATGACCACCCGCATCGACCGCCGCATGGCCAAGCTGAAGGCCGAGGGCCGTCCGGCGCTCGTCACCTATTTCATGAGCGGCGACCCGGACTACGACACCGCCTTGTCGATCATGAAGGCACTGCCCAAGGCAGGCGCCGACATCATCGAAATGGGCATGCCGTTTTCCGATCCGATGGCCGACGGCCCGGCGATCCAGGCCGCCGGCCTGCGCGCGCTGAAAGGCGGCCAGACCCTGGTCAAGACGTTGAAGATGGCGTCGGAATTCCGTGCCGCCGACAATGAAACGCCGATCGTGTTGATGGGCTACTACAATCCGATCTACATCCACGGCGTCGACCGCTTTCTCAGGGATGCGCTGGCCAGCGGCATAGACGGGCTGATCGTCGTCGACCTGCCGCCGGAGATGGACGAGGAATTGTGCATTCCGGCGCTCAAGGCCGGCATCAATTTCATCCGGCTGGCGACGCCGACCACCGACGACAAGCGCCTGCCCAAGGTGCTGCAGAACACCTCCGGCTTCGTTTACTACGTGTCGATGACCGGCATCACCGGCTCGGCACTTGCCGACACCGGCAAGGTGGCGGCGGCGGTCACGCGCATCAAGGGGCATACCGACCTGCCGGTCTGCGTCGGCTTCGGCGTAAAGACCGCCGAGCAGGCACGCATCATCGGGGCGTCGGCCGACGGCGTCGTCGTCGGCACCGCGATCGTCAATGCGGTCGCCAATGTTCTGGGGCCGAAGGGCGAAAAGACCGCCGATCCGGCCGAGGCGGTCGCCACGCTGGTCAGCGGGCTTTCGCAAGGCGTGCGTGCCGCTCGCCTTGCTGCCGCCGAATAGTCTTGATCTTCTGGTTGACCATGATCTCCACTGAAAACCGGTTTCCCCTTTTCGAGACCATGGTCTAACTCTTCGTCAGGACAGGAGCCGAAGCGATGAACTGGATCACCAACTACGTTCGCCCGAAGATCAATTCGATGCTCGGCCGGCGCACCGACATGCCTGAGAACCTCTGGATCAAGGATCCGGAGACCGGCGAGATGGTCTTCCACAAGGACCTGGAGCAGAACCAGTTCGTCATCCCGTCCTCCGGCCATCACATGAAGATCTCGGCCAAGGAGCGGCTGAGATTCTTCTTCGACGACGGCAAGTACGAGATGCTCGAAAACCCCAAGGTGGTGCAGGATCCACTGAAATTCCGCGACGAGAAGCGCTACACCGACCGGCTGAAGGAGGCCAAGGCCAAGACCGGGCTGGAGGACGCCATCATCAATGCGCTGGGGACCGTCGAGGGCCTGCCGGTGGTGGTGACCGTGCAGGACTTCGCCTTCATGGGCGGCTCGCTCGGCATGGCAGCCGGCGATGCCATCGTTCGTGGCTTTGAGGTCGCTGTGCAACGCAAGCGGCCGCTGATCCTGTTCGCGGCCTCCGGCGGCGCACGCATGCAGGAAGGCATCCTGTCGCTGATGCAATTGCCGAGAACCACGATCGGCGTCGATCGGCTGAAGGAAGCCGGTCTTCCCTATATTGTCGTCCTGACCAACCCGACCACCGGCGGCGTCACCGCCTCTTACGCCATGCTGGGCGACGTGCACATCGCCGAGCCCGGCGCGCTGATCGGTTTTGCCGGGCCGCGCGTCATCGAGCAGACCATCAGGGAAAAACTGCCCGACGGCTTCCAGCGCGCCGAGTATCTGATGGAGCACGGCATGGTCGACATGGTGGTGTCGCGGCTGGAGATGCGCCAGACGATCGCGCGGCTCCTGAAAATGCTGCTCAAGCTGCCGGAAGAAGAAAAGCCGCTGGAACCGGAAATTCTGCCGCCGGTGGCGCTCCCGGCGGAAGCACGCCCGCAAGCCTGACGCGACATCCGTCGTCGCGAACCGCGATTGCGCGCCATCTGTGGCGCTGTAGCATCTTGATTCGCGCATGATCCTTTCCGAAAATCGATTTCGATTTTCGGGGTCATGCGCTAGGATTCTCCCATGACCACGCTTGCCGCCGACCGCGAAATCGAAAGCCTGATGTCGCTTCATCCGAAGGGCTTCGATCTTTCGCTCGACCGCATTTCTCGGCTGCTGGAGCGGCTGGGCAATCCGCAGGACCATCTGCCGCCGGTCATCCACATCGCCGGCACCAACGGCAAGGGCTCCTGCGCCGCGTTTTCGCGGGCGCTGCTGGAAGTATCCGGCCACCGCGTCCATGTCCACACATCGCCGCATCTGGTGAACTGGCATGAGCGCTACCGGCTGGCCGCCGACGGCGGCGGCAGGCTGGTCGAGGATAAGGTCTTCGCCGACGCCATCGCCCGCGTCGCCAAAGCCAATGAAGGCCAGAAGATCACCGTCTTCGAAATCCTCACCGCCGTCACCTTCCTGCTGTTTTCCGAATATCCGGCAGATGCCGTCATCATCGAGGTCGGCCTTGGCGGCCGCTTCGATGCCACCAATGTCATCAGCGAGCCGGCGGTGTCGGTGATCATGCCGGTCTCGCTCGACCACGAATCCTTTCTCGGCGACCGTGTCGAACTGATCGCCGCCGAAAAAGCCGGCATCATCAAGGGCGGTTGCCCGGTGGTCATCGGCGCGCAGGAAAGCGAAACGGCGCTGCAGGTGCTTATCGAAACCGCCGAGCGGCTCGACTGTCCCGCCTTCGTCTATGGCCAGGATTTCCTCGCCTTCGAGGAAAACGGCCGGATGGTCTATCAGGACGAAGACGGGCTGATGGACCTGTCGCCGCCGCGGCTGCCAGGGCGCCACCAGTTCGCCAACGCGGCGGCAGCGATTGCGGCGGTCAAGGCGGCGGGCTTCGAGATCAGCCATCGCGTCGCCGACAAGGCGATGGCCAATGTCACCTGGCCGGGGCGGATGCAGAAATTGCCGCAAGGCAGGTTGACGGAACTGGCGCCGAAGGGCGCCGACATCTGGCTCGACGGCGGCCACAATCCGGGCGCCGGCGTGGTCGTCGCCGAAGCACTTGCCGAGCAGGAGGAAAAGAACCCGCGGCCGCTGTTCCTGATTTCCGGCATGATCAACACCAAAGACCAGAGCGGCTATTTCAGCGCCTTCAAGGGGCTGGTGCGGCATGTCTACACGGTGCCTGTGAGCCTCAGCGAGGCCAGCGTGCCGAATGACGAACTGGCGATCCGCGCCGTCGAGGCCGGCCTGTCGGCCGAACCGGTGAGTTCCGTCGCCAATGCGCTGATGCTGCTGCGCGACACATGGGACGGACCGCCGCCGCGCATCCTGATCAGCGGCTCGCTCTATCTGGCCGGCGCGGTGCTGGCCGAAAACGGCACACCGCCGACCTGATCTATTCTGCCGGACCTCCGGTACCAAGAGGCCAGAACAATTCGCGGTTTCCGTCCGGAATTGCGTAAAACAAATACTTAGAGCGGTTCGGTGGTTCTATCGAAAGCTGAACGCTCTCGAACGCGGGAGCGATTGCCAAGTCATTGCGCTTCTCACGACAGCCTGCCTTCGTCGTCGATCGGCGCGAGCCGCCACGGAGGATCATCGCCCCATTTCCATAGAACGAGGTTGAGATCCGTCTCGACAGCGCCGGCCGCAAAGCTGCGAACAAGCATGGCTGGATAGCCCTTCGCGATCAATCGGCGCGTCAAAGCCTGCGTTCTTGATTCTCCGCTTGCCTGCATCTGATCCCGCCATGCGCTGTCGGCAAGATGTTGCGAGGGCCTGCTCCCGCGTTACTTCAGCTCGATCTCGATGAAGGCATACTCGCCCTCATTGGCATTGATGACGTCATGCTCCACGCCCTCCTTGCGGAAATAGGGCGCTCCCTTCTTCATTTCGGCGAAGGATTCGCCGTCCTTGGTCAGGAGCTTGAGCTTGCCGTCCATCAGCGGCACGATCACGTAATCATGGCCATGACGATGCCAGCCGGTGTTGTCGCCCGGCGCGAAGCGGTATTCGGTGACGATAACGCGCTCATTGTCGATGAAGACGGTGGCCTTGGCGGATCCGGTCATGTCGTTCTCCTGCTTTAAGCCAGACAAGAACATGGGGCCGCAAGTGGCGAGTGCCAGGGCGGACCAGCGCATGACCCAGAAAATCGGATTCGATTTCCGGGGTCATGCGCAAGATCGAGTTCTACAGCGTCCTTTGCGCGTCCAAGAGGGACGCGCGGCGCTGTGAATAACGCCAACAAAAAAAGCCCGGCGCGAGGCCGGGCTTGATTGCAGAGATTCAGGGTCGGATCAGGCGAGATTGCCGTTGATCCAGTGCGACAGCGCCGTCTTCGGTGCGGCGCCGACCTTCATGTCGGCCATTTCGCCGCCCTTGAAAATCATCAGCGTCGGGATCGAGCGCACGCCGAACTGCGCCGCAAGCTCGGGATTCTCGTCAATGTTGAGCTTGGCGATCTTGACCTTGCTGCCGAGTTCAATGGCAATGTCTTCCAGCGCCGGCGCGATCATCTTGCAGGGGCCGCACCACTCCGCCCAGAAATCGACGACGACCGGCTCCTTGGCGTCAAGCACGTCGGTCTGGAAATTGCTCTTGTCGACCTTGACGGTGGCCATGCGAAAATCCTTTCGTGAGTTATTGTCGCACCAAATGTGGTGGTGATCGCGCCCTTCTTCAAGCAGCTGTTGTGTCACGCTCCCGTGAGTCGGGCAAGAGCGTCGTCCATGACCGCCGGCGGCAGCTCGATCAATCGCGGCGCTTCAGTGAACAGCAGCGCCGCCGAGACCTCATGCTCGGGATAAAGCGGCTGGAGCAGCGCGCGATAGAGCGCGAGTTGCAGGACATAGGCCGATGGAATGTCCGCCAAGGCTGCAGGCGCCGGCCTATTGGTCTTGTAGTCGACGATCGACACCCTGCCTGGCGTGACCGCCAGCCGGTCGATCTTGCCGGAGATCGAGCGCAGCTTGCCCTTGACCTCGAGGCTGCCCATGACCGCGACTTCAGCGCGTGAATTGGGCGCAAACAGCTGATCGAAACGGCTGTCGGCAAGGATCGTCGCCACCGAGGCCAAGGCCTTGTCGCGCTCGGTTTCTGGCCACTGCGCGCCGGCGCGCTTGAGATAGCGTTCCGCGGCATCGCGGCGTTCGGCCTCCGCAATGCCCGGCAGCATCTGCAGCAACTTGTGCAGCGCCAGCCCCCGCATCACGGCAAAGCCAGGCTCCGCCTCGGTGTCCAGCACCGGCGAGCCGGTGTCGGTCACCGCTTGCTTGGCCTCGTCGATCAGCGCCGAGGCGCCGGACGGCGACAGCGGCCGCGGCAGATCCTCGAAGGGCGGCAAAGGCTGGAACAGGCTCTTCGGCAACGGCTCGAACTGTGTCGTCTGCCGCGCCTCTTCGGCAGCCGCATGTCCGACCGGCGGCAATTTTGTCACGTGAAACCGATGCACGGTCTCGCCGGTGGCGGGGTGCTGCCGCTCAGCACTTTCGGGGGCGCCGACCAGCGCGCGGCTGACAATCGAATGCCAAGTGCCGGCGTTTGGTGCCCGCTTGCCGTGATAGCCGCAGACGATCAGCCGGTCCTCGGCCCGGGTCATGCCGACATAGAGCAGCCGGCGGTATTCGTCGTCTGCCAGCTCGCGAGCGCGGACCGAAGCGGCCCGCGAAAATCCATTGGCGACATCGCTGGCCGAGCGCCAGAGATAGCCCTTGCCGTCCCAATGGTCGCCCGAGCCTTCGAACGGCATCAGTCGCGGCAGATGCTGGTCGCTGAACGGGGCGGAACCGCCATCGACCAGGAACACGACAGGCGCCTCCAGGCCCTTGGCGGCATGCACGGTCATGACGCGAACCTCGTCGCGGGTCTGATCCATTTCACGCTTGATCTCGGGGCCGGCATTTTCCAGCGTCGACAGGAAGGATTCCAGTCCCGGCAGGCCGGTCCGTTCCTCGGCCAGGCAGAAGCTCAGGAACTCGTCGAGAATGTCGCCGGCCTCTGGCCCGAGCCGCGCGATCATCTTCTTGCGCAGCCCGTCGCGGGCGAGAGCCCCGGCATAGAATTCGAACACCGGCTTGAATGCGGCTTCATCGGACCAAGTGTCGAGTTGGGCAGCGATTGCGGCCAAGGCAGCGCTTTCACCGGCATGCTGCCTGAGCGAGGCGATCAACGAGAGGTCGGACGGCCGCTCGCCGGCAAGCGCGAAAAGCGTCGCTTCCGAAACATCGAAAATCGGGCTGCGCAGCACGGCTGCAAGCGACAGATCGTCCTCAGGCTGGACGAGAAAGTGGCCGAGTGCGATCAGGTCCTTTACCGCAATATGGCCGGGCAGGCTGAGCCGGTCGGCGCCGGCAACAGGGATTTCGCGGCGCTTCAGTGCGCGCGTCAGCGCATGGACGAAGCGATCGCGCTTGCGCACCAGCACCAGCACGTCGCCTGGCCGAAGCTTCTTGCCGCGGCCTTCGATGATTTCGCCGGCGCCGATCCAGCCGGCAATGGTCGCCGCGACGTTTTCGGCAACACGCACCGCCGGCGCATGAGCGTGGTCGACGGCCTGCGTCCAGTCGTCGGGCTCGTCAACGACGTCGGCACCGATCGACGGCCAGACCTCGACATAGCCCGGCGCATCGGTGCGGATCGCCTTGTGGTTCAGCGGGTCGGGATCGTGGCTGATGCCGCGCCGCACGACCGGGTCGGCAAAGACACGGTCCACCGCCGCAAGCACGTCGTCGGTCGAGCGGAACGACCAGGTCAGCTTGAGATCGGCGAAGGCGGCGTTGGCGTCGCGCACCTTTCCGGCAAACAGCAGCCTTGAGTCGGCGAAGGAGTCGGGCGCCGCTCCTTGAAAGGAATAGATCGACTGTTTTTCGTCGCCGACGGCAAAGACCGTGCGGTGAACCGTGTCGCGCGCGCCGAGCCCTGCAAAGAATTCCTCGGCCAGCCGCTTCACCACCTCCCATTGGTCGGGACTGGTGTCCTGCGCCTCGTCTAGCAGGATATGGTCGATGCCTTGGTCGAGCTTGTATTGAACCCATGGACCGGCATCGGGCCGCGCCAGGAGATTGACCGTTCGGGTGATGAGGTCGTTGAAGTCCAGGAAGCCGCGCGCGCGCTTCAAACGCTCGTAGCGGGCGATCAGCCAGTCGGCGATGGTCAGCGCGGCACGTGTGCCCTCGACCATCCTGAACAAGGCCAGCCGGTCGGAGATTTCGAGGATGGCATCGGCCGCCGAGAGATAGCGCTCGGCAAGATCCGGCAATCGGTCGAGCAACGCCTTCTTGAACGTCTTTGCCGGCTCATAAGGCTCGCCATCCGCCCGCAGGAAGGCTTTTGCCAGCAATTGCAGCCGGCGAACCGGATCATCCTCGGCGAAGGCAAGATGGGCGTAGGGCAGCAAATTGTTCAGCACGATGCGGGCATCGGCGGCTTCGGCAGCGCGGGCAAAGGTGACGAAATAGTCCGGCAGGAAGCCCGGCAGCGGCCAGACGGACGCCGCCAGGCCTTCGGCGGTCTGGCCGGGGCGAAACCTAAACTCGTCGAACAGCGCCCGGAAGCTATCACCGCCGGCAGCGCTGATGAAGGCGCGCAAGCCGTCGCGCTTGCGCACAATCTCGGCCAGCAAGGCGTCGAGCCCATGTTCGCCGCCGCGTTCCAGAATGGCGGCGAAAGCCTCGGCCAGCCCCGCATCGCCGGCGGCAGTGCCCGAGATCATGTCGCGGCGGGCGGCGGCGAAGAGCGACGCCTCCATCTGCGGATCAAGCATTTCGAAATGGGCCGGTATGTTGGCCTCCAGCGGAAACTGGTGCAGCACCGATTCGCAGAAGGCGTGGATGGTCTGGATCTTCAGCCCGCCCGGTGTCTCGAGCGCCTCGGCGAACAGCCTGCGCGCGCGGCGCATGGTTTCGCGATCGGGCTGGCGACCGTCCAGCGCTTCAACCCTTGCCGCCAGTTCGACGACGCCAAGTGCCGTCCATTCCGACAGCGTCGAAAACACCCGGTTCGACATATTGGCGGCTGCGGCGCGGGTGTAGGTCAGGCACAGGATCTTCGACGGATCGGTGCCGCGCAACAAGAGCCGGATGACGCGCTGGGCCAGCACATGGGTCTTGCCGGATCCGGCATTGGCCGAAACCCAGGCGGAATTTTGCGGGTCGGAGGCGCTGGCCTGGCTGGCGGCGGTATCGGTCGGGATTGGATAGGCCTTCTTCATGCCTCCCCTCCCTCGTCGTCGGCGTCGCCGCCGGCAGACCATTCGAGCACGCGGGCGAGATGATCGTAGTCGCCATCGGTCTCGCCCTCGCGGAACGGCAGCGCGCGCGACAGATAGCCTGTCGTCGGGTCGGCATAGTGGATCAGCAGTTTTTCGAGCCGTGCCCAGGCCTCCTCGGCAAGATCGGCGGCGGTTCGCGGCTTGCGGTTGTATTCGAGGATGGATTCCTCGAACACCTCGCCGTTCGGTTTCAGCCTGATGAAGGCCAGCTGCGACGGCTCGCGCGCGCCAAGCCCCTTGAAGGCGCTGCGCCTGAGCAGCGCGCCCTCAAGCGCCAATTGCGGCGAAAGCAGCGTATGGGCCTGCGCCTTGGATGGCGAGGAGCCGGTCTTGTAGTCCAGGATGTCGGCCATGCCGCCGGCCAGGAGATCGACACGATCGGCGTAGCCGGACAGCGTCACGCCCGACTGGCCGACGCCGGTTTTCTCGGCGCGCACTTCGGCATGTCGCATTGTCACGGCAAAGGCGCGGCCGCGTTCCCATTCGATGATGCCGGCGGCGAGCTTTTCGAAGCGCGGCCACCACACCGCCTCGACATCGGGAGGAAGGGCCGCCTCGGCAAAGCATGCGCGGCCGGCGGCGATAAGACCGGCCAGCGCCTCCGGCACAAGCGGGTCGGCCACTGTCCGAGAAAAGAGATGCAGGATGGCGTGAAACAGCGTGCCACGCTCGGCGGCGCCCGGGTCGCGGATGACCGGATCGAGCGGCATCAGGCCGAGGATCCTCCTGGCATAGATCGCATAAGGGTCGCGCCGCAGCGTCTCGATCTCGGTGACCGAGAAATGTTGCGGCCGCACAGCCTGCGGCGGCTTCGGCTGCGGTCGCGGCGCGAAATCTCTCCTTTCGCCGGCATCGAGCGCACGGGCCCAGGACAGAAATTCATCACCACGCCGACGAAGCACCGCCGCATGGTCCTTACCTATGAACGTCAGGAGGCGCTGCAGCCAGCGCGATGGCACCGCCGGCGCGTCGCCGGAGCGGGCGGAGCGCGCCAACACCACTTTCTTCACTCCCATCGCCATCTGGAAGTCATGGGCAGCCAGGCCGATGCGCCGTTCGGGCGGTTCGAGATCGATGCCGGTCTTCATCAGTCGCGACATGAAGCGGTCGCTCTCCGGCTTGCGCGGCCATACGCCTTCGTTAAGCCCGCCGACGACCAGCGTGTCGACGCTCTGCAACCGGCCTTCCAGCGCACCCCAGATGGCGATGTTCCTGTCGGTCCCTTGAGCCGGCTTGACGGTTTCGGGCGCAATCAGCGCCTCCATCACGTCGGGCCATTCGTCCGCCGCGAAGGAGAGCGACGCCGAGGCGGCGATTAGCCCGCGCAAGAGCTCGGCGAACTTTTCGCCGGCATCCCCGGCATAGAGCTCGCTTAGGCTGCCATCCGCGGTGCGGCCAAGACTTTCGAGCGCGACGACGCTGGCCCGGGTCAATTCGGCAAGATCGGCTTCGGCTTGACTGCGAAAGGCGGTTAGCGGCGCCAGAGCATCGGCAAGGCGAACGAGCAATTCGCGGGCGCGCTCGATGTTTCGCACAGTCAGGCGGGAAAACCAGAAGGGCGGCCGGGTGCTGCCCAGGCCGGTGAGGCGGGCCTCGAATAGCACCGGCAGCGAGGCGACGTCGGGGCGGCCGGTGCCGCCGCGCAGCGCCACCAGTTCGACGATCTCCGCCGCGTGACGGACGCTTGTGCGTTTCAGGCCGAGGCCAAGCAGCGGGTGCTTGAGCAGCGACAGCAGAGCGACCGGGTCGCCGGGCCGGAACGCGGCCTGAAGCGCCAGCCTGAGCAGGCCGGCGGCTGGCGTGTTGATGAGCGGGGTGCCGCCCGAATCGTCGGCGACGACACCAAACCGCAAGAGCTCGACTGAGACACGCCGCGCCAAAGCGCGGTCGCCGGTGACGAGTGCGGCGCGCTGGCCGGGCTGTTCGACGGCGCGTTTGAGCGAGACGGCGATAGCCACCGCTTCGTCGCGCTCGCCGGCGGCTTCGAGTAGCGTCACGTCGGCAAAGGCCTCGGTAATACCGCCGGCCGTAAAGCGGGCGCGCGTCTCGGCCCACAGCTCGGTGGTCTCGGCCGGCCGCAGCGCCTCGCCGACAAGTGCGGCGCGCAGCGCGAGCGGCCTTTCGGCAACGGCGATCTCCCCGACATCGCCGCGTAGCACGCCGATCTTGCCGATCAGTTTTGCCAGGCCGTATTGCGGGTGGCCAAGCAAGGCCGGCCGGGCGCCAGGTGCGGCGATCGCTGCGAAAGACGGCTCATCCAGCATCAGGTCGAGGCCGGGCAGCACGACGGCGCCGCTGGGCAGGCCGGCGATCACGGCAAGCAGTTCGGCGGTGGCGGGAATGGAACCCGTGGAGCCGGCGGCGATCACCGGTCCGGCCGGCGGATTGCGCTTCAGCCGTGCTGCTTCCAGCCTTATCAGGGCATTGCGATGCGCGGCCGGGTTGGAGCGGTTGCGTTCTTCGAGGAGATTCGGCCAGTTTTCGGTGACGATGCTCAGGAAGTCGAGCGTCACTTGCCACCAGCCGGCGAGGTTGCCGGTCACCAGATCGGCGAGCTTGGTCCAGTCCGTACCTTCCGTCTCGATCTCGTCCATCAGCCGGGCCAGATCGCGCGCCAGCCAGATGGCGTCGGCGGCGGAGGCCGGCACGACGATCTCCTCGTCGAAAAGTGCCGCGACATGCGCCGGCAGGCGGCGTTTCCAGGCGCGAACCAGCGGCGCCAGCAGCAGCAGCCGCTCGATTGCGGCGATCGGCGGCGCGAGGTCAATGGCGGCCGATGCGTCGGCCTCGAACGCGGCCTCGTCCTCGTCGAACTCGCCGAGCGGGCGGATCACCGGCAGGATCGCCGAGCGGCTGCCCAGACGGTCGACGAAAACGCCGCGCAGCGCCCGCGCGGCGCGGCGCGTCGGCACGTAGATGGTGGCGTCGGCCAGCGCCAGCGGGTCGCCGTCGAAGCGGAAACCGGGAACGAGCCGACCCGACAGCAGGGCCTCGGCCAGCGTCGGCAGAAACGGCGCTCCGGGCGGGATCGAGAAAACGCGGCGGGAGCCGCTCATTTCAACTCAGTGATGGCGCTGGTCAACTCAGTGATGGCGCTGGTCAACTCGCTAAAAGCGCTGGGTGACTCAGCAAGAGCGGCGGCGACGGCCGCTTCCGCAAGCGGAATGGCGTCGGGCGTGCCAACTGTGATCCAATGGCCCTGCATCACCATGCCGAACAGGCGACCCGCAGAGATGGCCGCATCGAAATAGGCGTTGAGCGAATGCGGCCCGGCCGGCGCATCCTTGAAAAGCCTGGGATGGACGATCGCCGCACCGGCATAGATCAGGCCTGTCGGGTCGCCTTTCGAACGCCGCAAGGCGCCGTCAGGCGACATCAGGAAATCGGTGCCGCCGCTGTGTCCGGTTGCTGACTGGGGATCCGCGAGCATCAACAGAATATCCATTTTCGCCGCGTCCCACGCAAGGGCGAGGCGGGCAAGGTTGGGCTCGCCGCTGTCGATCCAGAAGGTGTCGGCGTTGACGATGTAAAAGGGAGCCCCTCCCAGTTCCGGCAAAGCATGGACGATGCCGCCGGCGGAATCGAGCAGTCTTTCGCTTTCATCGGAAATGGCGACTTTCGGGGCGCGGCGCGCGGCGACGTGGGCGACGATCTGTTCGGGAAAATAATGGACGTTGACCATGGCCTTTTCAACGCCCGCGCGGGCCAGGCTGTCCAGGCTCCAGTCGAGCAATGTCTTGCCTGATATCTTGACCAGCGGTTTTGGCATTGTGTCGGTGATTGGCCGCATGCGCTTTCCCAGCCCGGCGGCAAGCACCATTGCGATCTTGGGGCGTGCCGTCATAGCGACCGTTCCTCCAGTAGGCCGTGGGCTGTATAGAAATCCCGCAGGGCAGCCAGTCCTGGATGCGCCAGCGCCCGCCGAAGATAGTCGCGAATGCGCGGCAGGTGCTTAAGATAATAAGGCTTGCCGTCGCGCTTTTCGAGCCGGACGAAAATGCCGAGAATCTTCGAATTGCGCTGCGCCGCCATGATCGCATAGGTTTCGACGAATTCGTCTTCGTTGAAAGCGCCAGCCTTATGGCGCGCGGCGATATAGGCATCGAGCGTCCGCCGCTCGATCTCAGGCGGGATCGTAACGCGGGCATCCATGGCCAGCGAGGCGAGATCATAGGCGGACGGGCCGATCAGCGCGTCCTGGACATCGACGATGCCGAGGCGATCGTGACCGGTACGCTCGCCGCGCCAGATGATGTTCGGCGAATGAAAGTCGCGCAGCATAAGCGTGTATTCGCGCCCTTCCAGCCGGTTGAGGACCGCATTCCATTCCCTGTTATAGCCGGCGCGCAAGGCATCGCTTGCCGGGCCGCCTGATATCGCCGGCACATACCAGTCGACCAGCAATTCGGCTTCGATCATCATGGCGTCGCGGTCGAAAGGCGGCACGTCGTGAAAGACGCCGGGCGCGACCTCGATGCGATCGGGCCATGCCTTGCCATGCATCATGGCGAGCAGTTCGGCCGCCGCCGCGTAGCGCTCCGCCACCGGCTGACCCTGCTGGCCGAGAAATCCCTCCGAGCCGAGATGCTCGAGCAGAAGAAAGCCCTGGTCCAGGTCCTGGGCGTGGACCTCCGGGGCGCTGACGCCACCGGCCAGCAATGCCCGGTCGATGGCGACGAAGGCCGAGACCGATTGCGCGGTGTGGGCGATCACAGCATAGGGCCTGCCGTCGCGGACCGGCGGCCCGAGCACCAGCCGCGGCGAGTTCATCAGCACGCGGGGCGGCAGGCCGGCCAGCGAGACGATCTCATAGGAACGGGCCGAGGCGTCGCCGATAAAATAGCGTCTCTGCGCTTCACCCCAGCCGGCTCTTTCCAGAAAATCGCGCATGGCCAGCGATCGCGCCGCACGCTCGAAGGCAGCGCCTTGTCCCGACAATCTCGCCAGGCGTCCGTCGTTCTGATGGACGAGTTCGATCAGCACCGAAGTCTTTGGCAAATAGGCCTCTGCCTGTTCCGGCCATTCGACCAGGGCAGCGCCTTGCGCCAGCGCCTCGTCAAAACCCAGTTCGTCCAGTTCGGACGCCGAGGACAGGCGATAGAGGTCGAAATGATGGACGGGAATACGCGCCTCATAGCTCTGGACGAGCGTGAAGGTCGGGCTCGGCACGTCGAGACCGGCATCGTCGGTCATTGCCCTGATCAGCGCCCGCGCCAAACTCGACTTGCCGGCGCCGAGATCGCCTTTGAGCGCCAGCACGTCGCCGGGGCGCAGCGACATGGCCAGATCCTCGCCCAGCCTTGCGGTCGCAGCCTCGTCGGCGAGAAAACGCTCCAGCACCACGCCTGCCATCGAGCGCGCTACTCGGCCGCCGCGCGGATGCCGGACGGCGTGTCGGGAAAGGCACAAATGACGGTTGTGCCCATGTCCTTGCCGGTCTCGATGCGGACGCTGCCACCATGCAACTCGACAAAGCTCTTGACGATCGACAGGCCGAGGCCGGCGCCGCGCCGGCGGCCGCCATTGGTGCGCGGTTCGAAACGCCGGAACACAGAATCGAGCAGGTCCGGCGGCATGCCGGGACCGTCGTCGTGAACGGAGAATTCCACGCCTTCGGCAAGCGAGCGGCAGGCGAGCGTGACGGTGCTCGCCTCCGGAGCGTAGTTCGCGGCATTGCTCAGCAGATTGTAGAGGATCTGGCGGATGCGGATTTCGTCGCCGTGGAACGTCTTCGGCGCAGTGGCCGCATCGACCTTGAGCCTGATTGCATGCTCCTCCAGCCGTTCGGAGACAAGCTCGGCAGCGGCAGCGATGGTCCGATCGACGTGAACTTCGGAGATATCGAGCTCCATGATCCCGGCATCCACGGTCGCCAGGTCGAGGATGTCGTTGACGATGGTGAGCAGAACCGAGGAAGACGAGCTGACATGCTCAACATATTCGCGCTGCTTCTGGCTCAATGGCCCGGTCGACGGCAGCGAAAGAAGCTCGGTGAAGCCGATGATGTTGGTCAGCGGCGAGCGCAATTCGTAGGAGACGTGCTGCACGAACTCGTTCTTGAGCTGGTCGGATTTTTCCAGCGCCTCGTTCTTGTCCTTCAGCGCACGCTCGACATTGACGCTGTCGGTGACGTCGACGAAGGTCATCATCACCTGCCCGTTGGGCAGCGGGATCATCGCGTAGCGCAGCACGGTGCCGTTGTTCAGCTCGGTCTGGCCGTGGCGGTCGCGGCGCTCGTCGTCGAAACCGGTGATGGCGGCAACGAACCCGCGCCAGGGGCTGTCCGGCGCACGCCGGTCGCACAGATCGCGGATCGTGGAGACGTGAACGTTTGGCTTGGCGGCGTCGGCGTCCAGCCCCCAAAGTGCTGCGAATGCCGGGTTCGACAATCTGAGCCTTCCGTCCGGGCCGAACACGGCCACGCCCTCGGCAAGATTGTCGAGCGTCTCGCCCTGAACCCGCACCGCGGTCTGGTAGCGGCTTTCCAGGTCCATCTTCTCGGTCAGGTTCTCGAACACCCAGGTCACGCCGCCCTTAGGCTGCGGATTGGCGACGACGCGGATGGTCTTGCCGTCCGGCAGATGCCACCAATGTTCCTGCGACTCGACCGCGCGATAGGCGCCAAGCAGGCTTTCCTTCCAGCGCCGCCATTCGGGCTGCTCGGCGATCTTGCCTTCGCTGCGCAGCCGGTCGAGCAGCAAAGCGTTGTCGGGAGCACTGTGCAGGAAGCCGCTGTCGAGACCCCATAGTTTCTGGAACGCCTGGTTGAAAAACCGCAGCTTTTCGTCGGTATCGAAAATCGCCACGGCGGTGTTGAGCTGATCGAGCGTGTCGGCGTGGCTCCGCACGGTCCGCTCATATTCGTTACGGATGGTTTCGATGGCGCTGGTGTCGCAGGCAAGACCCGCCGAACCGTCCGCGCCGGCGAAGTCGGTCACGGCGAACATGCGGCGGTCGCCTTCGATCACAGTGGAAAGCGCCTGCTCGAAGACGGGATGCGACTTGTGCTGTGCAGCGATCGCATCGCGCGCCTGGCTACCCAAGAATTCCTTCGCATCGCGAACCGCCGTTTCGGCGTTTTCCGCCTCGACCGCCTTGGCATAGGCGCGGTTGACCCATTTCAGCTGCCCGTTCGCCGTGCGCAGCCATGCTGGCATGCTGAGTGCGTTGAGAAGGCCGAGCATGGTGTCATAGTCGGCGGCGAGACGCTGGTTCTCGATTTTCAGCCTGGCCTCGCTTCGCTGCGTTTCTGAAAGCGAGACGAAACGGACGACCACGTGTGCTGCGCCCTTGCGCCCGTGCACTTCGAGCGGCGCACCGGCCTGCGATTCAAGGACGAGATCGAACGGCTTCGCCTTTTCCCGCAGCCCCGCCACGGCATTTTCGAGCGCCGCCGCCGAGCGCGGCATCAGCCAACGGCCGAAGGCGAGGAAGGCGGCACGGTCTTCCGGAGCGCCGCTTTCAACCGGCAATGTCCCGACGAGCTCAGGCCTCTTGTTTTCCGAGGCCCATACGACGACACGCTGGCCGCGCAGATTGAGCAGCGCCTCGGAGCGTTGCAGCGCAGCGTTGACGTCGGCCAAGCGGGCTCTGAGTTCGACATTCTGCGCCGAGGTGCGCGCTCGTTCGCGGATCAGGAAAATGGCTGAGACAAGTGCCGCGCCCATGACGCCGACAAACATCGCGAGTTGCATGACCTCGACGGTGCTGACCGACAGCCCGGCTTTGGACGCAGCAGCGGGTCCAGCATGTGCCGAAAGGCCAAGCAGCGGACCGGCGAGCGCGGAAGAAGCAAGCAATTTTCCGACGCGGCTGCCAGCGCGCCATAAGAGGCTCCCGCCTCTGACAGCGGAACCCGTGGTCACCGAATCGTTGTGGCCGCCGGAAACGGCCTGTCCCGCGCAAGGCGGGTAATCCCCCGGCATGTCCTGGTCCTCTTCGCCGCCTGAATGCAAGACCGCCCTGATGCGGGCGTCGGCCCTCGTCCCCGACCCCGCGAATCAGCACCATAGCGCTTGCGCGAATCGGCGTGAAGAATCAATCAGCGCAAAAATAAAGCCGGGCGAAAAGTCAATCGCCCGACCTCAATATCTAGTGGTAATTTCCGCTGTGGTTAATAGCGATAGTGTTCCGGCTTGAACGGTCCCTGCGGGGTCACGCCGATATAGGCAGCCTGTTCGCCGGACAACTCGGTGAGCCGGGCGCCGAGCTTGTCGAGATGCAGGCGCGCGACCTTTTCATCGAGATGCTTCGGCAGGACATAGACCTGGTTCTGATACTGGCCGGGCTTGCTGTACAGCTCGATCTGGGCCAGCACCTGGTTGGTGAAGGACGCCGACATGACGAAGCTCGGATGGCCGGTCGCGTTGCCGAGATTGAGCAGGCGGCCTTCCGACAAGAGGATCATCCGCTTGCCGTCCGGGAAGGTGATCATGTCGACCTGCGGCTTAATGTTGGTCCACTTCAGATTGCGCAGCGACGCCACCTGGATCTCGTTGTCGAAGTGGCCGATATTGCCGACGATCACCATGTCCTTCATCGCCCGCATGTGGTCGATGGTGACGACATCCTTGTTGCCGGTGGTGGTGATGATGATGTCGGCGGTCGGGGCGGCATCTTCGAGCGTGACGACTTCGAAACCGTCCATCGCCGCCTGCAATGCGCAGATCGGATCGACTTCGGTGACCTTGACGCGGGCGCCGGCGCCCTTGAGCGACGCCGAAGAGCCCTTGCCGACGTCGCCATAGCCGCAGACGACCGCAACCTTGCCGGCCATCATCGTGTCGGTGCCGCGGCGAATGCCGTCGACCAGCGATTCCTTGCAGCCATATTTGTTGTCGAATTTCGACTTGGTCACGCTATCGTTGACGTTGATCGCCGGGAACGGCAGCAGGCCCTTCTTCTGCAACTGATAGAGCCGGTTGACGCCGGTCGTCGTCTCTTCAGTGACGCCGCGGATCGCTTCCTTCTGCTTGGTGAAGAAACCGGGCGATGCCGCCATGCGCTTCTTGATCTGGGCAAACAGGATTTCTTCCTCCTCGCTGCCCGGATTGGAGAGCACATCCTCGCCGGCTTCGGCGCGCGCACCGATCAGGATGTACATGGTGGCGTCGCCGCCATCGTCGAGGATCATGTTGGAGGTGCCGCCATCGGCCCACTGGAAGATCTTGTCGGTGTAGACCCAGTAATCCTCGAGCGTCTCGCCCTTGACGGCGAAGACCGGAATGCCGGCCTCGGCGATGGCCGCGGCCGCATGGTCCTGGGTCGAGAAGATGTTGCAGGAGGCCCAGCGGATATCGGCGCCGAGCGCCTTCAGCGTTTCGATCAGCACGGCCGTCTGGATGGTCATGTGCAGCGAGCCGGTGATGCGCGCGCCCTTGAGCGGCTGCGCCTTGCCGAATTCCTCGCGGCAGGCCATCAGGCCCGGCATTTCGGTTTCGGCGATCTCGATCTCCTTGCGGCCCCAGCCGGCAAGCGAGATGTCGGCGACCACATAGTCATTGCTACCCGTCATGGCAGTGCTCCGATCAAGAATTGTCTTCGGGATGCGCCCACGCCGGAAGGCGTGTCGAAGGGCGCCGAGTTGCCGGCCTGACTAGCAGATCGTCGGTCTGACGACAATGGGATATAAAGAAATCTTTATCCGTGCATGTCTACGGAGAGGCCTCGGTCCGAAACCGGAATTGGTTTCCGGAAGCACGATGCGCAAATTCAAAGTGCTAAAGCGTCCTTTGCGCGTCCAAAATGAGGCGCGGCGCTCAGGGCGTCAGGACTCCTCGCCGAAGCGGGAGGCGACCAGTTGCTCCAGCGCGTGGATCACCTGCTCGGCCTCCGGGCCGCTGGCGGTGACGCGGATCGAATAGCCGGGGCTCGCCGCCAGCATCATGAGGCCCATGATCGAGGTGCCGCCAACCGTGACGCCGTCCTTCTCGACCTGGACGGAGGCGTCGAAGCCGCTGGCGACCTGAACGAACTTCGCCGAGGCGCGGGCATGCAGGCCACGCTGGTTGACGATTGGAAATTCCCGGACGATGTCACTCTTCTTGGCCGACAGCGCGTTCATTTGCTGCTCAGAAGCTGGCTGGCGACATTGATGTATTTGCGGCCGGCCGCCTGCGCCTCGTCCAGTGCTGCGCTCATATTGTCGCCCTTGCGAATGCTGGACAGCTTGATCAGCATCGGCAGGTTCATGCCGGCAATGACTTCGGTACGACCGGATTCCATCACCGAAATGGCGAGATTGGAGGGCGTTCCGCCGAACATATCGGTCAAAACGATGACGCCCGCCCCGGTGTCGACACGGGCAACGGCATCGACGATGTCGCTGCGGCGCTGCTCCATATCGTCATCGGCGCCGATCGCCACGGTCTCGAAACTGTCTTGTGGCCCGACGACATGTTCCACGGCATGCCGGAATTCGGCGGCCAGTTGACCGTGCGTTACAAGCACGAGTCCGATCATTCTTTGGTGGCTCCCGTCCATCGCCGCTTCATAGGCGTTTCATGCTCGCCGGCCCATTTCAGGCGGCGGGAGCGCTATCTTGTCGACGCGAGGCGCGTTGACAAGCCCAAAATTGCACAGGCACAGGCCATTTTGACGCATTGCAGCAACAATTCGAAATCGGATTATACGAAAGGCGCAATCAGCAGCCGCGCCATCACGGCCGGCGAGGCCGCCGGAACATTGCGTTCGGCAAGATCAATACTCGGCACCGGGCAGCCGGCTATAGGCTCGGTGACATCGTCCTGGAAGCGGGCCATCTCGGTTGCCGGCACCAGCCGGACATGAAGATCGATCACGCCGCCGGGCTCGAACGACAATGGCCGCGGACCGAATCCGGGCACCTCGGCGAGGCCGGCGATGGGAGCGGGCACCCGACAGACCAGCCGCCCCGCGTGATCGGCAGCGAGGAGCCTGTCGTCGCCGATCAGCCGCGAAAACAATCCATGCTGGCGACAATGATCGATGAGGGCGAGCGCCAGCGTCGTCTTGCCCGAGCCGGACGGTCCCGTGATAAGGACACCACGCTCGCCGATCAGGATCGCCGTGCCGTGAATGTTCTCGGCCTGCACAGTTGGATCAGGCATGATCTTGTCCGAAACCCGGTTCCCACTTTTCGCTGCGGACCCACTTTTCGGAGTCATGCTTTTTGGTTTACGCATGATCTTGTCCGAAACCGGTGCCACTTTTTGGGATCATGCGTCAGCCTTCGGCCGGCAGTGTCACGACGAAGCGCGCGCCCTTGATCTCGCCGGGTTTGGTGCCCGGAATGTTCTCGGCGGTCAGCGTGCCGCCATGGGCTTCGACGATCTGCCTGCTGATCGACAGGCCAAGGCCTGAGTTCTGGCCGAACGCCTCGCCGGCCGGCCGGTCGGTGTAGAAGCGTTCGAAGATGCGGTCGATGTTGTCGGCCCTGATACCGGGACCATTGTCGTCGACGGTGATGATGTTGACCTTGCCGGCGCGCGCCAGAGATATAGCGATGTGGCCGCGCTCTTCAGGAACGAAGGAGCGGGCATTCTCGATCAGATTGGTGATGACCTGGCCGATCCTCAGATCATGGCCGGCGACGAAATAGCCTTTTACGCCCTGCGGCAGTTTGGCGACCTTGAATTCGATGTCGACCGTCTTCTTGTTGCGCGTGGCCGTGCGCGAAACGTCGACCAGATCCGTGATGAATTTCTTGAGATCCACGGTTCCTGCGTCTTCCCGCGCGAGCTCGGCGTCAAGACGGGAGGCGTCGGAAATGTCGGTGATGAGACGGTCCAGCCGCCTGACGTCGTGCTGGATGATCTCCATCAGCCGGCCGCGCGACGTGTCGTTCTTGGCCAGCGGCAGGGTCTCCACCGCGCTGCGCAGCGAGGTCAGCGGGTTCTTCAATTCGTGCGAGACGTCAGCCGCGAAACTTTCGATCGCCTCTATGCGGGCGTAGAGCGCATTGGTCATGTCGCGCACGGCGATCGACAGATTGCCGATCTCGTCCTGCCGGTCGGAGAAGTCCGGGATTTCCTCGCGATTCTTGACGCCGCGCCGGACCCTGACCGCCGCCGCCGACAGCCGGCGCAGCGGGTTGGCGATGGTCGAGGCGAGCAGCATCGACAGGATCGCGGTGACAAGGGCGGCGATGCCGAAGACGCGCAGGATCGCCTTGCGCTCGGCCGCGACGATCTTGTCGATGTCGCCGCCTTCCGTCGACAGCATCAGCACGCCGAGGACGGCGCGGAAGCGCTGGATCGGCACGGCGACCGAAACAATCTGCTCGCCCTGTTCGGAGATCCGCACGATGGTCGACGGGCTGCCGGTAAGCGCCTTGACCACCTCCGGAAATGCAGCGCCATTGCCGCCCGGCTGTTCATGGTAGACCGGCAGCGCGGTGTTGCGGAAGAAGTCGAAGACGAATTTCTGAATACGTTCGAGAAGGTCGGGCTCTTCCTTGTCGGTCGGCGGCAGATCGTAGCGAAGGATCTGGCCGCGCGAATAGAGGTGGCGCGAATCGAGCAGCAGATTGGCGTCCCGGTCGTAGATGCGGGCGCGCGTCCGCGTCGGCGAAATCAACCGCCTGAGCACCGGCGCGACGCGCTCCGGATTGATCGGAAAATCCAGATTGTCGAGCTGATCGGAGCCGGGGCCCAGGCTTTCGCCGGCCTGCAGTTCAAGCAGCTTTTCCGGATCGATGCTGATCGAATCGGTCTCGACCGTCGCCGATGCCGCGATCGCCCCGGCGATGATCTCGCCCTGGGTCATCAGGCTTTCGACGCGGGCGTCGATCAGCCCGTCGCGAAACGTGTTGAGGTAGAGGATGCCGGTGACCAGGACGGCCAGGCCGGCGAGGTTGAGGAAGAGAATGCGCCGCGTCAGGCTGGAAAAGATATGGTGGCCGAGGAAGCGGCGCATTGGCACCGTGATTTTCGACAGGAGTGCCGGCAGAATCCGCGACGGGCGCCGGGCGCCCGTCCGTCTCACTCGCTCTACGTCCACTGCCATCGAATAGCAGCCCCCGCTCAGTCTTTAGTTTTGAGCATGTCGTTGTCCCAAAACCGGGACCACTTTTCGGCGACATGCATCAATTCATGCTTCGCGGAACCGATATCCGACTCCGTAAAGGGTTTCGATCATCTCGAAGTCATCATCGACGGCCTTGAACTTCTTGCGAAGCCGCTTGATGTGACTGTCGATGGTGCGGTCATCGACATAGACCTGCTCATCATAGGCCGAATCCATCAGCGCATCACGGCTTTTTACCACACCGGGACGTTGGGCCAGAGAATGCAGGATCAGGAATTCGGTGACGGTAAGCGTCACCGGCTCGCCTTTCCAGGTACAGGTGTGACGCTCCTGATCCATGACAAGCTGGCCGCGCTCGAGCGAACGGGCCTGCTGGCTCGGCGTCTTGGCCGATGCCTCGCGGGCGCTGGCACGGCGCAGCACGGCGCGAACCCGCTCGACCAGAAGACGCTGCGAGAAGGGTTTACGGATGAAGTCGTCGGCGCCCATCTTGAGGCCGAAAAGCTCATCGATCTCGTCATCCTTGGACGTCAGGAAGATCACCGGCAGGTCGGATTTCTGGCGCATCCGGCGCAGAAGCTCCATGCCGTCCATGCGCGGCATCTTGATGTCGAGGATGGCGAGATTCGGCGGGCGCGCCGCCAGACCTTCCAGCGCCGACGCCCCATCCGTGTAGGTTTCGACGCGATACCCCTCCGATTCGAGGGCGATCGACACCGAAGTCAGAATGTTGCGGTCGTCGTCGACAAGCGCGATTGTTGCCATTTCAAGTGGCTCCCTCATGAGCTGTCCCTTCTTTGGTCGAGAAGGGGCCTTTTGCAGGACAAATTAGGTACAAAATGTGGCACAGGCTTCGTCCGCTGTCACGAGCGGCATGCCGGCGGCCACGATTTCACCTCAACATGGATTGGACTGTTAAAGACTGCCAATCCTTTGGGCAACCGCCTGATTTTTTGCACATATAAACGATTTAAACAACTTTCAAAATATTTAAATCGATTAATTATTTGATATCATTTGGCTTTTCTGGTTGTCACCGTTACAGTCTCCTTGGTCGGGGCTCCGGAAATTCGCCGGCCAGGATGCTGCAAATCGAAGAAGGAACCCCCTCATGTCGGAAGCCGGCAAACGCAATCCCGCATGGGCGATCGATCGGATCGGCCTAAAGACCACGGCCGCGGTGCGCTATAATTTCGGCGAAGCCGCCCTTTACGAGGAAGCGGTACGCCGCGGCGAGGCCCGGCTCACCGCGCATGGCGCACTGGTCGCCGAGACCGGGCAGCACACCGGCCGCTCGCCCAAGGACAAATTCGTCGTGCGCGACGAGACCACCGGGCCGCATGTATGGTGGGACAACAACAAGGCGATGTCGTCGGCCCAGTTCGAAACGCTGCTCGCCGATTTTCGCGCCCATGCAGCAGACAAGGATCTTTATGTGCAGGACCTGGTCGGCGGCGCCGATGAGGACTTGAAGCTGACGACCAGGGTTGTCACGGAGCTTGCCTGGCATTCCTTGTTCATCCGCAATCTGCTCATTCGCCCGGAAGCCGCCGAGCTCGAGCATTTTGTGCCTGACATGACGATCATCGACCTTCCGTCGTTCCGCGCCGATCCGGTTCGCCACGGCACCTGCACCGAAACGGTGATCGCCGTCGATCTGTCGCGCATGATCGTGCTGATCGGCGGCACCTCCTATGCCGGCGAAATGAAGAAGTCGGTGTTCACCGTGCTCAACTATCTGTTGCCGGCCAAGGGCGTGATGCCGATGCATTGCTCGGCCAATGAAGGCGCCGGCGGAGATGCGGCCATCTTCTTCGGCCTCTCGGGAACCGGCAAGACGACACTGTCGGCCGATCCGTCGCGCACGCTGGTCGGCGACGACGAGCACGGCTGGGGTCCGCATGGCATCTTCAATTTCGAAGGCGGCTGCTATGCCAAGACGATAAAGCTTTCGGCAGAAGCCGAGCCGGAGATCTTCGCCACCACCCAACGCTTCGGCACGGTGCTGGAGAATGTGGTTCTCGATGCGGGCCGCGTGCCGGATTTCGACGACGGCAGTCTCACCGAAAACACGCGCTGCGCCTATCCGCTCCATTTCATCCCCAACGCCAGCAAGACGGGCCGCGCCGGTCACCCGAAAAACATCATCATGCTGACCGCCGACGCATTCGGCGTGATGCCGCCGATCGCACGGCTGACCCCGGCGCAGGCGATGTACCATTTCCTCTCCGGCTACACCGCCAAGGTGGCTGGGACCGAAAAGGGCGTCACCGAACCCGAAGCGACGTTTTCGACCTGTTTCGGCGCACCGTTCATGCCGCGCCATCCGTCGGAATACGGCAATCTGCTGCGCGAACTGATCGCCCATCACGGTGTCGATTGCTGGCTGGTCAACACCGGCTGGACCGGCGGCGCGTACGGCACCGGCAAGCGGATGCCGATCAAGGCGACGCGAGCGCTGCTTGCCGCGGCACTCGACGGCTCGCTGAAGACGGCCGACTACCGCACCGACGCGAATTTTGGCTTCGATGTGCCGGTGGCGGTTGCGGGCGTCGACCGCGCCATTCTCGATCCGAGATCGACATGGGCCGATACCTCAGCCTATGACCTGCAGGCGGCGAGGCTGGTGGGCATGTTCGCCATCAATTTCGAAAAATTCGAACCTCATGTCGACGCCATTGTGCTCGGCGCCGCGCCGCGCATGCGCGAAGCTGCGGAATAATTACCTGCTGGGTACTCTGTGCCTCAAGGCCGGGACCGGGATCGGGAAGGCCCGACCCGGGGATCGGCCCTTTTCTTTTTTCGTTTGCCGCGCCATGACTGCGGCATGAACGCCGACGACAAGATCATCATTGCCGACGATGCGGTGATCCATGCGGATGACCTGCACGAGGACTTCATCCGCTCGTCGGGCCCTGGCGGCCAAAACGTCAACAAGGTGGCGACGGCGGTGCAATTGCGCTTCGATGCGGCGAATGCGCCGGGCCTGTCGGAGCGCGTCCGCGAGCGAACCATAAAGCTGGCCGGCCAGCGCGCCACCAAGGATGGCGTCATCGTCATCGAGGCCGGACGCTTCCGCACGCAAGAGCAGAACCGGGCGGACGCCCGGGCGCGGCTTGCGGAACTGGTCGCCACGGCCGCCGAACCGCCGCCGCCACCGCGCAAGAAGACGAGGCCGTCGAAAGGCGCGATCGAAAGGCGGCTGAAGACCAAGGCTGGGCGCGGCACAATCAAGAAATTGCGCGGCCGGGTGGACGACGATTAGAGCGACGTGCGTCCCCTTGGACGCACAAAATACGTCTGACATTTTGTATCCACATCGTGCTTTTCGAAAATCGACTCCACTTTTCGGGCCGATGCGGCAGGCGCGACATCGATGGCTGGGTCGACGGTTTCCAATTCAAGGTTGCAGGTGGCAAGTTTGGTATTCGCCACAGCAAGGGAGACCACAGATGGGCATGTTTGATTTCGTCAAGGGCGTCGGCAAGAAACTCGGCTTCGGCGACGATGAGCCGGAGCCGACCGCCGATACGGAACTCGATTCGCACGCGCTCGGCACAGACAATGTCGAAGTCGTCGTCAGAGGCGATACGGCTGTCCTGAAAGGCGTAGGTCAAGGATCAATCGATCTTCGAAAAAGCGGTCATCGCCGTTGGCAACACGCTCGGCGTGTCCAAGGTGCAGGCGGATGAATTGCAAGTCGCCGCACCCGAATCCGGCACACCCGCTGCCCCGGCCAAGGAACCGACCTTCTACACGGTCAAGAAAGGCGACAACCTCTGGAAGATCGCCGAAAGAGCTACGGCAAGGGCAAGGGTGCGAAGAACACGATCATTTTCGATGCCAACAAGCCGATGCTGACCCATCCGGACAAGATTTATCCGGGCAGGTCCGGCGCATACCGGATCTCGACCAGGCCTGACCAGATCGGGCCTGACCAGATCGGCGACGGCCAATCGACAACGGCGGTTTTCGGGTCGCCGTTTTCATTTGATGGTGGCATTCTGGTTCTTTGCAGACCAACGGCTCAAGCGACCATGCTCGTTCTGCCCAAAGGCGTCCGCCATATGCCCGGCTATCTGTCCCGCGCGGTGCAGGAAGCGCTGGTCGAGGATGTGAGACGGGTCGTGCAGGAGGCTCCCTTGTTTGTGCCGGCCATGCCGCGCACCGGCAAGGAGATGAGCGTGCGCATGACCAATTGCGGTTCGCTCGGCTGGGTCACCGACAAGGAGGGCGGCTATCGCTACCAACCGAAGCACCCGGTGACCGGAATGCCCTGGCCGCCGATCCCGGACGTGCTGCTGGAGCTGTGGCGGGACGTGTCCGCCTATTCCCATCCGCCGGAGGCTTGCCTGGTCAATTTCTATTCGCCGGACGCGAAGATGGGCCTCCATCAAGACCGCGACGAGATCGATTTCTCCGCGCCGGTCGTCTCCGTTTCACTGGGCGACGATTGCCTGTTCAGGGTCGGCCAGACCACGCGCGAAGGCGGCACCAAATCGTTCAGGCTGAAAAGCGGCGATGTCGTCGTGCTTGGCGGCGAAGGCCGCCTCTGTTTTCACGGCGTCGACCGCATCTATCCATCGACCTCGGCATTGCTGAAGAACGGCGGGCGGATCAACCTGACGCTGAGACGGGTGACCTATCCTGGCTAGAGCGGCGGGCTTTGAAGTCGAGCCGTATCGCCGCTCTCTCTCTTTTTCAAGTATCGGATTTCCCCAAGACCGGCACCCGCTTCGGATCACCGTCCAGGCCCGCCGCTGATCGGCCGGAAAAGATCCAGCGTTCGAGAACAACAAAGTTGACCACCGGAATGAGAATGCAGGTGAACAGTATCGGAATCGCCACCGGCAGGCCGAACTGCCCGACGAGGAGCAGCGGAAGAAGATAGGCGATGGCAAGGCCGGATCCGGTCAGCACGGCGAAACGCGGCGCTTCGAATTGATGCGAGCCGGCCGACATGAAGGTGAAGAACTTGTGGCCGAGATAGGAGAATATTGCCGCGACCGCATAGGCGGCGACGGAGGCTGTGGCCGGCGGCAGGTATGTTGACCCGGCACTGGTGAAGAGGCTAGCACAAAGCGCGTAGAGCACTGTGGCCGCGAGCCCCACCGAGGCGAATTTGAGAAGCCGGCGCGGAGCAAGTGTTCCGCGCCGGGCGGAAATGTCAGGCCGGGGCAATGCAGGCATATTGATCACCGGCTCCCCACAAAATGCTCCGGAATTGGCAATCGAACGATAGCGGGCACTGCCTAAGGCGCCGTTAACCGCTTCGTTACAGCTTCCTTAGCGCCACTTCCTCGACCAGATGATTGGCGCCCTTGCGCAGGATGAGATCGGCGCGGGCTCGCGTCGGCAGGATGTTCTCGCGCAAATTCTTCAGATTGATGTTGGCCCACAGGCCTTCCGCGATGGCGCGGGCCGCTGCTTGAGAAAGTTGCGAATAGCGGTGGAAGAAGGAGTCCGGATCGCGGAAGGCGGTCTCGCGCAGCCGCATGAAGCGGGCGATGTACCATTGATGGATCAGCTCCTCTTCGGCATCGATATAGATGGCGAAGTCGAAGAAATCCGACAGGAAGGGCACAATCTTGCCGTCCTTCGGCAGCTTGCCCGGCTGCAGCACGTTGATGCCTTCGAAGATCAATATATCGGGCCGGTCGATGGTCTGGAACTCGCCGGGAACAACGTCGTAGGTCAGGTGCGAATAGACCGGCGCGCGGACATTGCGCTGCGCCGATTTGATGCCCGACAGGAAACGCAGCAATGCGCCGACGTCATAGCTGTCGGGAAAGCCCTTGCGTTCCATCAGATTGTTGCGGCGCAGGATGTCGTTGGGAAGCAGGAAGCCGTCTGTGGTGATCAGATCGACCTTGGGGCTCGACGGCCAGCGCGCCAGCAATTCCTTGAGCACGCGCGCCGTGGTCGATTTGCCGACCGCGACAGAGCCGGCAATGCCGATGATGAAGGGCGTCTTGACGACATCCACCGCGTTGAAGAAGGCCTGGCGCTGCCTGAACAGAAGTTGGCTCGCCTCGACATGTGCCGACAACAGCCGGGACAGCGAAAGATAGATGCGCTTGACCTCTTCGAGGTCGACCGGGTCGTTGAGCGAACGCAGGCGACGGACCTCGTCCTCGCCGAGCGTCATCGGCGTGTCGGCGCGGAACTGCGACCATTGCTCCGCCGAGAAAAAACGAAAGGGCGAATATTTCTCGGTGGGGGCGAGCTGGTCCATCGAGTTTCCTACCCTCCGCAGCGATCAGCCCCGGTCCTGCCGAGACGCCTTTTCGGCGATGCCCGAACGACCGGTGCGGCGTTCGAGTTCGGTCAGGACATCGGCAAGCGGAATGCCGGCGACGCCCAGAACGACGAGCCAATGATAGATGAGATCGGCGCTTTCCGAAACGAGGGCTTGTCTGTCACCGCCAACGGCCGCGATCACCGTTTCGACCGCCTCTTCGCCGAGCTTCTGCGCCGCCTTGTCCATGCCGCGTGCGAACAGCTTTGCCGTCCACGAATCCGGATCGCCGGAATGCGCGCGTTCCCTGATGATTGTCTCCAGATCGGAGAGCGAAAACTCAGCCATGGCGCCATCTATCTGTTTGTTTAAGCACGATCTTTTCCGAAAACCGGTTGCCATTTTTCGCTGGCGCGGACCTTCGGTTCGGGATCATGCTTTAGAGCCGATCACCCGGGGAGTCCAGTCGCATCGGCAGGCCGGCGCGGGCCATATGCGCCTTGGCTTCGGCAATGCTGTAGGTGCCGAAATGGAAGATCGATGCCGCCAGCACCGCGCCGGCATGGCCGTCGCGAATGCCCTCGACCATGTGATCGAGCGTGCCGACGCCGCCGGAGGCGATGACCGGCGCACGCACGGCGTCGGCTACCGCGCGGGTGAGCGCGATGTCGTAGCCGGCCTTGGTGCCGTCGCGGTCCATCGACGTCAGCAGGATCTCGCCGGCGCCGCGATCGACCATCTGCTGAGCGAATTCGACCGCGTCGATGCCGGTCTTTTCGCGGCCGCCATGGGTAAAAATCTCCCAGCGGTCGGCCTCGCCTTCGCCCGATACTTTCTTGGCATCGATGGCGATGACGATGCACTGGTTGCCGAATTTGTCAGCCGCCTCGTCGACGAAATCGGGATTCTTCACCGCCGCCGTATTGATCGACACCTTGTCGGCGCCGGCCAAAAGCAGCTTTCTTATGTCGGCGACCTGTCGCACGCCGCCGCCGACGGTCAGCGGCATGAAGCATTGTTCGGCGGTGCGGGCGACGATGTCGAAGATAGTTTCGCGATTTTCGGACGAAGCGGTGATGTCGAGGAAGCAGAGTTCGTCGGCGCCGGCGGCGTCATAGGCCTTGGCCGCCTCGACCGGATCGCCGGCATCGACCAGGTCGACGAAGTTGACGCCCTTGACGACGCGGCCGTTCTGGACGTCGAGACAGGGGATGACGCGGGCTTTCAGCATCAGATCCTCGCAAGCGCGGCAAGAAAATCGCCAAGCAATTGCCCAACGACAGGCGGAACCTCGCCCTTGGCGTCAAAGGCAGGATCGTAGGCGGACAGGGTGACGCCGACGATCGGGATCGACTTGGCCAGCCCGCAAACCAGTTGCCGCAGTTGCTCCGGATTTGGACCTCCCGACCGTGCATAGCGGTTCACTTGCAGCACATCGGGATCGTGAACATCCAGATCCAGATGCAAATGCACTTGGGCCGCGCCGGCCGCCTTGAGCTTTCCGACATTGTCGAGTGCATCGGCCCATTGGGCGCGAATGATTGGCAACGTCTCCAGAAGCCGCCTTTCATCGGGATCGAGGTCGCGTGCATCGACCAGCATGCACCGCGACGGGTCGATCGCCTGGAAGCCGGGAATCGCTGACGTCATCGGGCGCCAGCAGAGCCCCAGCGTCGTCGCCAGCGCCATGCCGTCGAGAAAGCCGTAGGCGGACGTCTCGGGCGTGTTGAGATCGCCATGCTGATCGATCCAGATGATCGAATCAGCGGTATCGCCAGCCACCGCACCGGCGGCGGTCAGGCAATTTCCGGTGAGCACAATGGGAAAACGCTCATCGTCGCGCGCCATGTCGACCTTGGTGGCGACTGCCCGACAAACCGCGAAACCTGTCGCGATTTCGCGTTTCTGGGCATCGCCGACTTCGCCGATGTCCTCGACGACGACATCGTGGCCGCGAAAGGCAAGTTCATCGACGAGGCCGCCGGCAATGATGGCGTCGGGGCCCTGGCCACAGCCGGCATGATAAAGGCCGCTGTCATAGGGTGCGAGGATGACCGAGAGTTTCATCGCGCCCTCGCCTTCTCCGGTCCTGCCGCCAGGATCGCCAGTGCCTCGGCCGGATCGATACGCCCGTCATAAAGCGCGCGGCCGGAGATGGCACCTTCGAGTTTTTGCGCATCGGGCATGGTCATGCGCACGATGTCGGCGATCGAGGCAAGCCCCCCGGAGGCGATGACCGGGATTGAAACTGCTTCGGCGAGATCGATGGTGGCATCCCAGTTTATGCCGGTCAGCACACCGTCGCGGTCGATGTCGGTGTAAATGATGGCGGCAACGCCGGCGCCCTCGAACTTCCTCGCCAGTTCGATGACGCCGAGGCTCGAGGCCTCGGCCCAGCCCTCGACCGCGACCTTGCCGCCCTTGGCGTCGATGCCGACGGCGATCTTGCCCGGGAACGCCTTGCAGGCCTGCCTGACCAGATCCGGATCGCGCACGGCCACCGTGCCGAGAATGATCCGCGCCAGCCCGCGATCGAGCCAGTCCTCGACCTGCGCCAGGGTGCGGATGCCGCCGCCGAGCTGCACCGGGTTTTTCGTCGCCTTGAGGATGGCGCCGACCGCCGCGCTGTTGACGCTCTGGCCCTTGAAGGCGCCGTTGAGGTCAACGACATGCAGCCATTCAAAACCCTGTTGCTCGAAGGCCCTGGCCTGCGCGGCCGGGTCGTCATTGTAGATCGTCGCGGTCGCCATATCGCCGTGCTTCAGGCGCACGCACTTGCCGTCCTTGAGGTCGATGGCCGGGAACAGGATCACTTTCAGGCGCCCTCGACGATCGCGAAATGGCCGGTCGAAGCCGCCAGTCGATTCCGTAGTGCGGTCTGATAGGCCGGCGACTGGTAACAGTTCAGCGCTGTCTGATAAGAGTCGAACTCGACCACAACATGCCTGTCAAATTCCGATCCTTCTGGATTTGTGACCTGTCCGCCGCGCACGAGATAGCGGCCGTCGTAGCGCGAAATGGCGTCACCGATGGCGTCACGGTAGCGCTGATAACCGTCGGGGTCAGTCATCGTGAGCATGACCACCCAGTAGCCTTTCTTACTCATGATCCTAGGGCCTCCAGCGCAGAAAATTGGTGATCAGCGCCAGGCCAAGCGCCTGGCTCTTTTCGGGATGAAACTGCGTGCCGGCGAGATTGCCGCTGACAACAGCGGCCGTCACCGGACCACCGTAGTCGGCAATCGCCAGCACCTCCTCCGGCTTCTGCGCGTCGATATGGTAGGAATGAACGAAATAGGCGTGCAGTCCCTTGGCGCCGGTCGGAATGCCGGAAAACAGCGGATGCTTGCGCGTGAGCTCGATCGTGTTCCAGCCGATCTGCGGGATCTTCAGCGCAGGATCGGCCGGGGTGATCTCCTTGACGTCGCCGGCGATCCAGCCAAAACCTTTTGTAACGGTCTTTTCCAGGCCCCGCTCCGACATCAGCTGCATGCCGACGCAGATGCCGAGGAATGGTCGCCCCTTGACGATCGCGACCTCCTCGACCGCTTCCCACATGCCGGCCACAGCGCGCAGCCCGGCCGCGCAATCGGCATATGCGCCGACGCCGGGCAGGACGATGCGATCGGCGGTCCTGACACGCTCGGCATCGGCGGTCAGGTCGATCGCTGCGGCGATACCGGCTTCATGCGCGGCGCGCTCGAAGGCCTTGGTGGCCGAGCGCAGGTTGCCCGAGCCGTAGTCGATGATCGCGGCCCGCATGTCAGGGTCTTCCGGGAGTGTGGTTCAACCCTAGCGCGATGCCCATATGTGTCGGCCGGGCATGGGCGGCGTCCGGAACGATGCGCGGCACTGGCGCTTGCTCGTCCGCTTGCGCTTCGGCTTCCAGCACATAGCGCGTATCGGCATCGTCGAGCCTGTTGGCCTCGACGACGCCCCATTCATGCCAGCCACGACGGCGCAGTGCGGCGATCCGCAAGGCCTGACCCTCCAGCCCGACATAGAGCGATACAAGCAGCGACAGCAGCGGGCCGGCCAGCCCAAGCCTCAGCCCTTCGGCAAGCATCGAAAGGAGAGCCATGGCGACAAACGCCAGTGCTGCCTCGATCCACAACCGGTGCCAGAGCAACCACAGCGGCGACACGAGGAAGCCGAGCCAGGAAAACCCATCCCGGACAAAGGTTACATCAGGCTTTTCGCCGCGGCCCGGCGGTTCCATCACGACATAGACGGCCATGGCCTATCCCTTCAGAGATCCCTTGGTGGACGGAACTGCATCCGGCTGGCGCGGGTCGCTTTCAAGCGCGAAACGCAGCGCGCGCGCCACCGCCTTGAAGCAGGTCTCGGCGATGTGATGATTGTTTGCGCCGTAGTGGTTGGCTACATGCAGCGTGATGCCGGCATTCTGCGCCAGGGCCTGGAAGAATTCGCGCACCAGTTCGGTGTCGAACGTGCCGATCTTCGGCGACGAGAACGCAACGTTCCAGACAAGGAAAGGACGGCCGGAAACGTCGATCGCCGCGCGCGTCAGCGTCTCGTCCATGGCGAGATCGACCGAGGCGTAGCGCATGATGCCGCGCCGCTCGCCCAACGCCTTGGTCAGCGCCTGGCCGAGCGCGATGCCGGTGTCCTCGACCGTGTGGTGGTCGTCTATGTGCAGATCGCCCTTGGCCTTGACTGTCATGTCGATCAGCGAATGGCGCGACAGCTGGTCCAGCATGTGGTCGAAGAAACCGACGCCCGTCGAAATATCGGATTTTCCCGAGCCGTCGACCTGGACCGACACGGAGATGTCGGTCTCCCCAGTCTTGCGGCTGGCGTTGGCGGAACGGGGCGGCATGACCTCATCCTTATCCAGAGTTCAGACGTTCCAAGCGTCCACGTGCTTGAAAACGAGAGCCTTCTAGCAGCATGATCCGGCGATTGCCAGTTACCATGCCAGGGGATATCGAGCCTGGCGGGTGGCTGGTTTGCAATCATCGGACCTATGCATACATATGGCCGATCAAGTCAGTCGTAACGCGCCAATCGCCTTTTCGGGACCGGTGCTGATCGGAGCAGAAGATGTCGAATGAACTGACCATGCACGCCACGACCATCGTGACGGTGCGCAAGGGCGGCAAGGTGGTGATTGCCGGCGACGGCCAGGTCAGTCTCGGCCAGACCATCATGAAGGGAAATGCCAAGAAGGTGCGCCGCATCGGCAAAAGCGGCAATGTCATTGCCGGTTTCGCCGGCGCCACCGCTGACGCCTTCACCCTTCTGGAGCGGCTGGAAGCCAAGCTCGAACAATATCCGGAGCAATTGACGCGGGCCTGCGTCGAACTCGCCAAGGACTGGCGCACCGACCGCTATCTGCGCCGGCTTGAAGCGATGATGCTGGTTGCCGACAAATCGGTTTCGCTGGCGCTGACCGGCACCGGCGACGTGCTCGAACCCGAACATGGCGTCATGGCCATCGGTTCGGGCGGCAATTACGCGCTAGCCGCGGCGCGCGCACTGATGGACACCGACAAAGATGCCGAGGAGATCGCGCGCAAGGCGATGCAGATCGCATCCGACATTTGCGTCTACACCAACAACAACTTCGTCATCGAAACGCTCGATGCCGGCTGAACCGGCCGCTGGCCATGATCCCGAAAAGTGGAAACCGGTTTTTGCTCCACTGACCTTCGGTTCGGAGAAGATCATGGCCAAACAAGAAAATAGATACGATTTTCGGCCGGTGACGGAGGCGGACCTGCCGATGATTGCGGCATGGCTGGCCGAGCCGCATGTCGCGGAGTGGTGGGATGATCCCGAGACGGAGATCGCCCAGATCCGCCAACACATCGACAGCATTTCCGTCGAACCGCTGATCATCGAGCTCGATGGCGAGCCGATCGGCTACATGCAGAGCTACGACCCGCATCTGGAGGACGGCCATCCCTATAGCGACCAGCCGTTCGGTACGCTCGGCATAGATTTGTCGATCGGCAGGCCTGAGCTTATCGGACGCGGCCACGGCTCGGCAATTGTCCGGCAGTTCGTGGAACAGCTGTTCGAGGAAGGGGCGCCGCGTGTCATCATCGACCCGGATCCATCCAACGGACGAGCGATCCGCGCCTATGAAAAGGCCGGTTTCAGAGCTATCGATCGAAGGCAATCGGAATATGGCGACGCCGTGCTGATGGCAATCGACGCCGAAGAGGACGATATCGAATAAGTCGACGCCGAATAAAGCCGAAGAGGGCAGTAACAGCATGAGCACAACCGGCGCCGACAAACCCGTCTCGGCCTATGAAGACAGCTGGCGGATGGGACTTCTGCTGGTCCTCGGCCTGATCATATTCCAGGCTGGAGTCCTATACGGCATGGGCCGAACCCCGATCTGCACATGCGGCTATGTCAAGCTGTGGCACGGCATTGTGCAGAGTTCGGAGAATTCCCAGCATATTTCCGACTGGTACACATTCTCGCACCTCATTCACGGCTTCCTGTTCTATGCGCTGGCGTGGGCTCTGTTCCCGCGCTCGCCGATCGGGCTCAGGCTGGCATTTGCGGTCGTCATTGAGGGCGGTTGGGAACTTCTCGAGAACAGCCCGTTGATCATCGAGCGCTATCGCGCCGGCACGATCTCCCTCGACTACTATGGCGACAGCATCGTCAATTCGGTGGCGGACACGCTGGCGATGGTGCTGGGATTTGTGATGGCGCGCAGGCTTCCTATATGGGTGATCGTGACCCTGGCCGTCATCTTCGAATTCGGTGTCGGCTACCTCATCCGGGACAATCTGACGCTCAACGTGATCATGCTGCTGCATCCGTTCGAGTCCATCCGGCAGTGGCAAAGTGGAATTTAGGAATATGAGCACATTCTCGCCCCGTGAAATCGTTTCGGAACTCGATCGCTTCATCATCGGCCAGAAGGACGCCAAGCGCGCCGTGGCCATCGCCCTGCGCAACCGCTGGCGCCGCCAGCAGCTCGAAGGCCAGATGCGTGAAGAGGTGATGCCGAAGAACATCCTGATGATCGGCCCGACCGGCGTAGGCAAGACCGAGATCTCGCGCCGCCTGGCACGCCTTGCCGGTGCGCCGTTCGTCAAGGTCGAGGCGACCAAGTTCACCGAAGTCGGCTATGTCGGCCGCGACGTCGAGCAGATCATCCGCGACCTGGTCGAGATCGCCATCGGCCTGGTGCGCGAGAAGATGCGCGAGGATGTCAAAGCGCGCGCCCATATCAATGCCGAGGAACGTGTGCTGGAAGCGCTCGTCGGCAAGACGGCGAGCCCGGGCACACGTGACAATTTCCGCAAGAAGCTGCGCGACGGCGAGCTCGACAACAAGGAGATCGAGATCGAAGTAAGCGACACCGGCACTGGCGGCATGCCCGGCTTCGAGATTCCCGGCATGCCGGGCGCAAATATCGGCGTGTTGAACATCAACGACATGCTGTCGAAAGCGATGGGCGGCCAGAAGACCAAGACGCGCAAGACGACGGTGAAGGAATCGTACACGGTGCTAGTCGGCGACGAGTCCGACAAGCTGCTCGACCAGGACGAGGTGGTGCGCAGGGCGCTCGAATCGACCGAAAACGACGGCATCGTCTTCCTCGACGAGATCGACAAGATCGCCTCGCGGGAAGGCGGCATGGGCGCCGGTGTTTCCCGCGAAGGCGTGCAGCGCGACCTGCTGCCGCTTGTCGAAGGCACAACGGTGGCGACCAAATACGGACCGGTGAAGACCGACCACATCCTGTTCATCGCATCGGGTGCGTTTCACATCGCCAAGCCGTCGGACCTGCTGCCGGAACTGCAGGGCCGACTGCCGATCCGCGTCGAGCTGCGTGCACTGGAGAAGGACGATTTCGTCCGCATCCTGACCGAGACCGAGGCCAGCCTGATCAAGCAGTACATCGCGCTGATGAAGACCGAGGGCGTCGATCTCGTCTTCACCGACGACGCCATCGATTCGCTGGCCGGCATTGCGGTCGATCTCAACGCCAGCGTCGAGAACATCGGCGCCAGGCGGCTGCAGACGGTCATGGAGCGGGTGCTGGACGAGATCTCCTATGACGCGCCGGACCGGCACGGCACGGCGGTGACCATCGACGCAGCCTATGTGCAAAAGCATGTCGGCGACCTGTCCAGAAACACGGATTTGTCGCGTTTCATACTGTAGCAGGCAATCCATCCCAAAAGAAATGGGCCGGGGGAGCCGGCAGGTTCTGAAACGTGTGGCCAAATGGAAGCATCTGGTCAGCTTTTGTCTTCCCCGGCGCAGGGGCCCTCGACTCCACTTCCGGCTTTACCTAGTTTGCCCGGCAACTACAGCGCCGCGCATCGGTTGGGCGTGCAAAGGGCGCTATACAGTTGGTTTTGCGCATGACCCCGAAAATCGATTCCGGGGGTCATGCGCTGTTGCAGGCGGCGGCGCATGAAAAAACTGATCCTCGTCATTCTCGGGCTGACGCTGGCGACAGCCATGTTCGCCGCCGAAGCGGCGACGATGGTGCCGCCGGGCAACAGTCATGCCGAGCAGCCCAACATACCGGGCGCCTCGAGCCGGCGCACCCAAGCCACCAACACCACCTTCCAGGCAAAATACCGCAAGGTCTATGCGCTGCTGCAGCACGACGCCGGTCTTCGCGGCAAGATCAGCCAAGCGGCGGCGACCTATGGCATCGACCCGATGCATATCGTCGGCGCCATCGTCGGCGAGCACACCTACAATGTCGACGCCTACGACCGGCTGCAGACCTACTACGTCAAGGCGATCTCTTATCTGTCGAGCAAGCTGTCTTTCGCCTATGAAGGCGAGGACATCACCGATTTCGTGCAGCGGCCGCAATTCCAGGAATGCGCTGGCAAATCGGACAGTTACGCGCTCTGGGAATGCCGCGAGCAGGTTTGGAACCAGTCCTTTCGCGGCAAGACTGTCGGCGGTGAGAGCTTCCCCGACGACCGCTTCGGCGCCACTTTCTTCCAGCCCTATTATGCCGGCCAGACTTTTGGCCTCGGTCAGCTCAATCCGCTGACGGCGTTGCAGATGAGCGATCTCGTGCACCAGGTTTCCGGCCTGCCGAAGCTCGACGTCGGCGATCCGAACGCGGTCTACAAGACCATCATGGATCCGGACCTGACATTGGATTATGTCGCAGCGACGATCCGGAAATCGATCGATGCCTACCAGAGCATTGCCGGCTTCGACATATCGGGCAATCCCGGCATCACATCGACGCTGTACAATGTGGGCAATCCGGAACAGCGTGCCCATGCGCTGAAGGCCGAGAACGACAGGCGCCGCGACGCGGGCGAACCGGAGAAGCTGCCCGAGGAAAATTACTATGGCTGGCTGGTCAACGACAAATTGCCGGAGCTGAAGGCGCTGTTTTAGTTGTTAAATCCGACGCTTGGTACCTGACGACCACAGCCGCCCTGGGGTGGAGCCGCTGTTGGTGAGAGCCGATACAAGAGCGCAAATGCGCCAATAAGCGGACGAGGCACTCGGCCAGGGAGCCTATTGCCCTTGATGCAATGCCCTTCATCCGCACTTAGGCTCGGGGTTCGCGCCTCACTTCGGAAGCCGTTCGTAAGCGCCTAAGTTGCCCAGGAGGGTTTCCTGTGGTCCGCTTGAAGGCACGGCTGAAAGCGGCTTCGGAAGCATATCCCAGGCGCGCGGCGATGGCTGGGATCGTCAGGCTCGGGTCAAGGAGCAGGCGTTTTGCTTCGCGCATTCGGAATTCGAGCACACAGCGGGCCGGGGATACCCCAAGCACATGTGAAAAACGTTCGGCGAAGGTCGACCGCGACATGGCCGCAGATCTCGCCAATCGGGCCAGAGACCAGTTTTCCCCCGGTCTCGTATGGATGCCGAGCAGGGCGGGGCCAAGTCCTCGATCGCGCAGCGCAGCGAGCCAGCCTCGGCGATGATCATCGCTATCCCTGGCCCAATCGCGAACAATGATGCTGATGGCCGCGTCGGCCAGACGGGCCATTATTGTGGCCGAGCCGACGCTTTTTTCCGCCATCTCCGCCGCCATTACCTCCAGCAGCATGCCGAGAGATCGGGTGCGGTTCGGTCCCTCGCGAAGCACAAGTTTTGCGGGCATGGTCCCAATCAATCGATCGGCCAGCGGTTCCTCGAAATCCACGGTGCAGCAGAAAATGAGGGATCGGGCACCCCCGCCGCCGGTGTTGAGGGAATAGCTTGTGCCGGATATCTGTCTTGGCCCCAAGAGGGCGAGATCGGTCACCGCGCTCTCAGGGTCGTCGGCGATGACATGTTTGGTGCCATGTGGCAGGAGCACGACATCGCCCTGGTCCAGCCGCTCTGGTTCAGACCCCTCGATAAGCACCCAACAGCTGCCGTCGGCGACGAAATGGAAGCGAATTCCCTTTTGGAATTGCAGGCCGATGCCCCAAGGCCGCGTTACCTCGGCCCGGCAGTAACTCGCTTCCGCTGGCCTGAGATCACGCAGGAACTGTCCAAGAAGATGGACGACAGGATCGGCAGAATTGGATGATCGAGCATACATCTCGGACGCAGTATCATTGTTCGTCCGGCATTCCACAATAGGCTCTTCTCTGCTGCCAGTAGATTCGTGGCAACGTGGCAACATTGAGGGAGATGTCAGTGTCTTTTCCAAAGCTCGTGGCGGCGGTAGCCGCGGTTATTATCCTGCCGTCTCAGACTTACGCCCTGGAGAATACATACCTGCCTGTTGAGAAGGTGCCGTATTATGAGGAAATGCCTGACCAGCCCCACCGGCTGGGCCCCTTATGGGGCAAGCGCGATGTGGGTCCGGCTGGAACGCTGCTGAAAGTCCCGAGGGGATGGCAAGCACCGATACATGCACATACGGCAGACTATCAGGGCATTGTCATTGAGGGCACCTGGAGCCACTGGGTGCCGGAAACGGGTGAGGGCCGAAACATCGAGCTGCAGCCCGGATCATATTGGACCCAGAAGGCAGACCAGATGCATGCCGATGCCTGTATGTCGGAAAAGCAGTGCGTGATCCTTCTTATCAACACCGAACCTTATTCCACTCTTTTCAAGAGCAGATAGCTGGACATCAACATGGAGCGTGACCTGGACGGACAGAGGGTGGTTGTCGTCGGCGCGAGCTCGGGAATCGGGCATGCCGTGGCTTGGGAGGTGGCGGCCCGCGGCGCGGAGGTCGTTATGATGTCCCGCTCCATGGAGAAGCTCCAACGCGCATCAGAAGGCATGCCGGGACATGTGCGGCTTCATGCAGCCGATATGCGCGATGCGGTTGGCGTCGCCAATGCCCTTGCCGATTACGACACAATTGACCATCTGGTCCTCACTGCAGTCGCCGACGAACTGGCGCGGGCAAAGCCGCTCGCCGATCTGACGGATGAGGATGTCGAACGCAGCTTCGACAAGATGCGAGGTTACTTCACAGTCGTGCAGGCTGCAGCGCATCGCCTTTCGCCCACTGGCTCGATCGTGATGATGTGCGGCGCGGCGGCGGTCCGCCCTCCCGCTGTGGGGTTCTCCCTTCTTGCCGCTGAAGGTGCTTCCATTCCGGGTTTCGGCAAGGCGCTTGCCAGGGAGCTTTCACCCGTTCGCGTGACCGTGGTCATGGCTGGGCTGGTGGATACGCCTATAAACAGCGCACGCCGTGAGCATAGTGCCAAGTGGGCTGAAACCTCGCTGCCCGCTCGCCGCTTTGGACAGCCGGAAGATTTGGCGGATGCAATTATCTTCGCAATGCGCAATCCATATACGACAGGTGGAATTCTGGTTGTAGATGGAGGCCTGCTGATTGCCTGACAAAGACAGAGCTTGCCTTCGTCTGGGCGCGTTCCGTCATTTCTTCCAATAGTTCGGGGAACCCGCCGCGGCTCACGCCGCCAGCAGCGACTTCAGCTTGATCGTTTGCGAGCCGAGCGCCTCAGGCGCCGGCTTTGCCCTCTTGGCGATCAGCATCTCGGCCAGCCTTATGTCGCGGCCGACCGAATTGCCTGGGCCGATGCCGCTCGCCGCGACCAGCCTGCCGTCCTCGGCGAGGTGGAACAGGATGAAGGCGCCGTCGTCGAGGTCGCGGCGCACAACCTTGCTGCCCTCGTCCGACAGGCCTGATACCTGCAAGGTCAGGCCGTATTGATCCGACCAGAACCATGGCACCGCCGCGTGGCTTTCACCGGCGCCAAGCATGTTCCTGGCCGCAAGCGCGCCATGCTCCTGCGCGTTCCGCCAGGCTTCCAGCCGCACGCGCCGGCCGCCATAGACGGCAAGCGGAAACGAGCAGCAATCGCCGGCGGCGAAGATGTCCGGATCGCTGGTGCGAAGCTCGGCATCGACAGCTATGCCGTTGTCGATCGTCAGCCCCGCTTCCGCGGCAAGTCCGGTCACCGGCACGGCGCCGATGCCGATCACTGCCAGGTCGGCGACGATGTCCTTTCCGCCGGCAAGCGCAATGCGCACCCCGGCGCCGTCGTCGGCGATCGCCGCGATGCCGTCGCCGCACAGGATTTTGACGCCTTCGGCTTCATGCGCCTCGTGGATGATTTTGCCGATCTCGGCCGGCACGCCGCGCATCAGGATCCGCGGCTGCGCCTCGATGACGGTGACCGTGGCCCCCAGCCTGCGTGCCGCGGCGGCGAGCTCAAGACCGATGAAGCCGCCGCCGACTATGGCGATACGGTTTCCGGCGCTGAGATGCGCGCGAATGGCCAGCGCGTCATTGAAGGTCCGGAGGTAGACGCAGCGCGCGCCAAGCCCCGGCATCGGCAGCTTACGCGGGGTTGAGCCGGTCGCCAGCAAGAGTTTGTCGTAAGGCAGGACCGAACCGTCCGACAGGTGCACGACGTGCGCCGCGCAGTCGATCGCCATCGCCTGAACCGAATGGATATGCCGGATCGACCTCTCGGCCAGTATTTCATCGCTGGCGATCGCCTTGATCTCGGGCGCATCGCTGGCCATCGCGTCTTTCGACAGCGGCGGCCGCTCATAGGGCAGATGCGGTTCGTCGCCGACCAGCGTCACCGGCCCGTCATAGCCGAGATCGCGCAGCGCCAAGGCAGCCCGTCCACCGCATTCGCCGGCACCGATGATGACCATCCCCTTCGTCATCACCGTCACCCGATCCGAATGAGGATTTTGCCGGCGTCGAGCTTGACCGGATAAGTCCTGAGATTGACGCAGACCGGCGCACCCCTCGCCGCCCCGGTCTTGTAGCTGAAGCGGCCATTGTGCTTCGGGCATTCGACGATGTCGTCCATCACCAGCCCGTCGGCCAGGTGCACCTTCTCATGCGTGCAAAGACCGTCCGTCGCGAAATATTCGTCGTCGGGGCTGCGATAGATGGCGAAGGTGCGGCCGCCATGGTCGAACCGCATCAAGTCCTCTTCGTCGATGTCTCCGGCATCGCAGGCTTCGACCCAGTCGCTCATCAGTCCTCCCGAGAATTTTGCTTGGTCAGCTTGCCCGGCATGTTGCCTGGCATGGGCGCATATCATTCCGCTGCTGCCGCGACAGCATCGTTGTCGTTGTGAAATTCCTCGCGATAGGGCTTCGCGGTCGGCGGCAGTTCGCGCTTGAGGAAATAGTCTTCATTGCGCAGCTGGCGCAGGAAGGCAGGCACCATCTCGCGATAGCCGGCCAGGATCGACTGCGTCGGCACTGGCAGGTCGTGCTTGATCATCTCGTGCAGCCTGGGCAGCGCGTGGTAGGGCACCATCGGGAACATATGGTGCTCGACATGGTAGTTCATGTTCCAGTAGATGAAGCGGCTGATCGGGTTCATGTAGACGGTGCGGCTGTTGAGGCGATGGTCGACGACATTTTCGGCGAGGCCGCCATGCTGCAGCAGGCCGGTCATGACATGATGCCAGGCGCCGTAAAGCCGGGGCAGACCGACCAGCATCAAGGGCAGGAACGACCCGCTATAAATTGCCAGCACGATGGTCGCGGCATAGATCGCGGTCCAGATGCGGGCAATGCGGATCGCCTTTGGCTGCTCCTGCTCGGGAATGAAGGTCTTTTCCGCCGGGCTGATGATGCCGGCCGCATTGCGCACCATGTCGCCCATGGCATGCCAGGCATCGACAATGCCGAAGAAATTGAGCACGACGCGCAACAGGTCCGGTGGGCGCATCACCGCGATTTCTGGATCGCGGCCGACGATGATCGTATCGGTGTGATGCCGGGTATGGCTCCAGCGCCAGGTCACCGGATTGCGCATGATCATAAAGCAGGCGAGCTGATAGGTCACGTCGTTCATCCACTGCGTCCTGAACGCGGTGCCGTGACCGCATTCGTGCCAGCGGGAATCGGTGGAAGAGCCGTAAAGGACGCCATAGACGAAGAAGAACGGCACGCACCACCAGGTGGCCCAGAACCAGGCGCCGCCTGCGCCGCTAAGGATCAGGACGGCGAGCCAGATGATGGTGTCGCGGATCGCCAGGCCGTCGGAGCGCTGCATTAGCTCCTTCATCTGCTTTCGCGGGATGTCGGTATGATACCATTCGGCCGCCGCCAGCCCGGTCTCGACGGCGAGCTTGGCGTCGCGGCCGATCAGGCTGTAGTCGCGCCGGGACGGTGCTGCGTCCAACATTGCGTCCATGAGAGTGCCTCCACCAGCGTCCTGCAATCCGCCCGGTCAATGACCAGGCCGTGGTTGCAGGCCTCGAAGCCTAGAAGTAACGCCAAGCCATGATAGGCTCAATATCACAAAGATGGTTTCTATCATTTTCCATCAGAATGATGTAAACCAATTTGGCAAGCGGAGAGACAGCCATGGCAAAACGGCCGACCATCACCGATCTGGCGCGCACCTCCGGCGTCAGCGTCGCCACCGTCGACCGGGTACTGAACAACCGCCTGCCGGTGCGCGAGGAAACCGCGCGCCGCGTCTATGAGGCCGCCACCAGCATCGGCTACCACGCCGCCGGGCTGATCAGGCAGCGGATGCGCCAGGAACTGCCTGAATATCGGCTCGGCTTTCTGCTGCTGAGGGGCAATGATGTTTTCTACAGTGATTTCGCGCGGGAACTCGAACTGGCGGTGTCGCAATCGCAGCGCTTCCGCGGCGTCGCAACCATCGATTTCGCCAGTTCGCTCGCCCCCGACGAGATCGCCGCCCAGATGCGCAAGCTGGCGGCGAAATCCAGGGCGGTCGCCCTTGTCGGTCCGGACCATCCGACGCTGACGGCAGCCGTCGAGACCCTGAAGGCAAGGGGGCAACCCGTCTTCTCCCTGCTATCCGACTTTGCCGCCGGCATCCGCGAGGGCTATGTCGGCCTCGACAACCGCAAGGTCGGTCGTACCGCGGCCTGGATGATCGCCAGGGCGGCGAGGAAGCCTGGCAAGGTAGCGCTTTTTGTCGGCAGCCATCGCTTCCATGGCCATGAGCTACGCGAGATCGGCTTCAGATCATTTTTCCGCGAGCATGCGCCGGAATTCACAGTGATGGAGACGCTGGTCAACCTGGAAGCCAACCAGGTGACCCATGATGCGATGATCGATCTTCTAGCGCGGTACCCGGATCTTGCCGGCTGCTACGTCGCCGGCGGCGGCATGGAAGGCGCGGTTTCCGCGCTCAGGGCAGCGAGGCCCGTAAATATGCCGGTGGTCGTTTGCAATGAGATCAACGCCGAGTCGCGCGCGGCGCTCGCCGACAACATCCTGACCATGGTAATTTCTACGCCGCTGGCAGCACTATGCCGCGAGCTTGTCGATCTGATGGCGCATGCCATCGAGGCAGGCGCTGCCAACGCGCCGGGCCAGACCTTCCTGCCCTTCGACATCTATCTGCCGGAAAACATCTAGATTCGGGCAAAACATCTAGGCTCAGCCAATGCATCCAGGTTCAGATCGGGCACCACGACGCATCGGCAATGATGTGAACCATCAGCCTGATGGATTCTTGCAGAAGACTTGTCGGCGCTCAGCCGCGTTGTCCGAAAATCCGCCATCCGATTTCGGAATCTCCTTGACGCCCGCAGGCGGAATGGAATAAATATTTCACCAGATAGGTATTTTGGTTCTTTCGTTCCGGAACATCTGTTCAAGCAGAGGACTTGGCGTTCCAGCCAGCGCGGAAATCGCCATCGGGAACGGAGATGGCAATCGGGAGAGATTCCCCTGGAGATCGGGGATTCCGGGTAGATCGGTGCAGCCGGACACCAATTCTGTGGAGGAGAGATAAAATGAAGAAACTGCTGTTGGGCGCCGCATTCTTGGCGCTGATGAGCTCGTCCGCCCTCGCTGCCAAAATCGGCGTGTCAATGGCGCTGTTCGACGACAATTTTCTCACCGTGCTGCGCAACGGCATGATCGAGCAGGCCAAGGGCATGGACGGCGTGGAGCTGCAGGTCGAGGACGCGCAGAACGACGTCGCCAAGCAGCTCGACCAGATCAAGAACTTTGTCGCCTCGGGCGTCGACGCGATCATCGTCAATCCGGTCGACACCTCGGCCACCCAGGCAATGTCGGACGCCGCCGCTGCGGCCAATGTTCCGCTGGTCTATGTCAACCGCGAGCCGGTCAATGTCGACACGCTGCCGGACAACCAGGCCTTCGTCGCCTCGAACGAGGTTGAGTCAGGCACTCTCGAGACCCAGGAAGTCTGCCGCCTGTTCAAGGAAGCCGGCAAGACCGAGGCCAATGTCTACGTGATCATGGGCGAGCTGTCGAACCAGGCCGCGGTGCAGCGCACCAAGGACATTGACGATGTGATCGCCACTCCGGAATGCAGCTTCATCAAGATCATCGACAAGCAGACGTCGAACTGGAAACGCGAGGAAGCGCAGAACCTGATGACCAACTGGCTGTCGACCGGCAAGCCGTTCGACGGCGTGATCGCCAACAATGACGAAAGCGCCATCGGTGCGATCCAGGCCATGAAGGCTGCCAACATCGATATGAAGTCGGTTGTCGTCGGCGGCGTGGACGCCACTCAGGACGCGCTTGCCGCGATGCAGGCGGGCGATCTCGACGTCACCGTATTCCAGGATGCGGCCGGCCAGGGTGCCGGGGCGCTGGACGCGGCGCTCAAGCTTTCCAAGGGCGAGGCGGTTGAACAGAAGGTCTACATCCCCTTCCAGCTGGTCACGCCGGCAAACATCGAGAAGTTCCTGCAGAAGAACTGAGGCAGAGGACCCGTTTTTCGATAGGGAGCGGCGCGGCAGAGCATCGGACCGGTTTGAGAATCCGATGTCGAAAAAACAAAAAGGCGCCGCTCCTCCTTTCCCTTATCGCCGAAACAGCCGGCGGGAGGGCGACTGCGGCTGATGGAGGATCAAGATTTGGCACAGACAACCCATGGCGTCGGCGGACTCAGCTATGATGCGAAGAAGCGCACATGGCCTGCCGAATTCAACGTTTTCCTGGCGCTCATCATCCTCGTCGGCGCCTTCGAGCTGATAGGCCGCGTCTTTCTTGGCGACAGCTTCCTGTTCAACACCCGCGCCAATGTCGATACGATCTTCAACGAGGCGCGCCTGCAGATCATCATCCTGCAGGTATCGATCGTCGGCATCATCGCCATCGGCGTGACGCAAGTGATCATTTCCGGCGGCATCGATCTTTCCTCTGGTTCGGTCGTCGGCGCCACGGCGATGATCGCCATGAGCTTCGCCCAGGTGGCGACGGTCAACGGCAACCCTAACCCCAAGGCGATGTTCATCGAGCAGGGCTGGACCGACCTGCCGGTGATCGTGCCGGTGCTTGTCGCGATCGGCTGCGGGCTGCTGGCGGGCCTGATCAACGGCACGCTGGTCGCCTACACCCGCATTCCGCCGTTCATCGCCACGCTTGGCATGATGGTCACCGCGCGCGGCGTCGCCAAATGGTGGTCCAAGGGGCAGCCGATCTCGTTTCCCACCGAAAGTTTCGCCGCCATCGGCAAGGGGCTGATGCCGGTCATCATCTTCATATCGCTGGCGATTTTGTTCCAGCTGATCCTGTCATACACCAGGTACGGCAAGCACTGTTATGCCATCGGCTCCAACGAGGACGCCGCCCGCATGTCCGGCATAAATGTCCAGAACCACAAGATCCTCGTCTTCGTCATTGCCGGCATCCTCGCCTCGCTTGCTGCCGTGGTGCTGAGCTCCAAGAATCTCACCGCTCAGGCCGGCATGGGCGTGATGTACGAACTGGACGCGATCGCCATGGCGGTCATCGGCGGCGTCTCGCTGTCTGGTGGCCGCGGCTCGATCATCGGAACGGTGATCGGTGCGCTGATCTTCGGCGTCATCATCTCCGGCTTCACCTTCCTGCGCCTCGACGCCTACTACCAGGAGATGGTCAAGGGTGTGATCATCATCGGCGCAGTCGTTCTCGATCAGTGGCGCCAGCGCCTGCGGGCAATAAGGGCTTGATCATGTCAGACATCGTCCTGAAGACCGAAAACCTGACCAAATACTATGGCGGCGTGCATGCGCTCGAAGGCGCGAACTTCGAACTGCGCAAGGGCGAGCATGTCGCCATCATGGGCGACAACGGCGCCGGCAAATCGACCTTCGTGCGCCAGATCACGGCCGTCGAGCAGCGCACCAGCGGCAAGGTCTGGTTCGACGGCAAGGAAGTGAACTTCGCCGGCCCGATCGCCGCGCGCGAGGCGGGCATCGAAACGGTGTTCCAGAACCTTGCGCTCGCCGACGATCTCGACGTGCCGTCGAACCTGTTTCTCGGCCGCGAAAAGGTGCTTTTCAATCTCGGGCCGTTCTCGATCCTCGATCGCAAGTTCATGCGTAAGGCGACCGAGGCAGCGCTGATCCGCACGGCGGTCAAGATTCCCAACCTTTCCAACACCATCCGCCACATGTCGGGCGGCCAGCGCCAGTGCGTGGCAATCGCCAGAACCGCGACTTTTGCGTCCAAGCTCATCATCATGGACGAGCCGACGGCAGCACTTGGTGTGCAGGAGACGATGCAGGTCGAAAACATCATCCGCACGCTGAAAGCCAATGGCGAGCCGCTGATCCTGATCAGTCACAACATGCGCCAGGTGTTTGATCTGGTCGACCGCATCGTCGTCTTCCGACGCGGCCGCATCGTCGCCAATCTGCGCAAGCAGGACACCGACGGCAACGACGTCGTCTCATACATCACCGGCGCCAAGACCGGGGAGGCAGAACTTGCGGCCTAAGGCGAATGCCGGCGCGGCGGGTCATCGGCCCGTCGCCGAGCAACTGCAATAAGAAAATCTACTGCGCCTTGCCGTGAACGGTGCAGTAAAGACGCACTTCCAGTTCGAACAATCCTCAAAGGAAATCCCATGTCTCTCCGCTTCGCTCTTCTTGGTGCAGGCCGCATCGGCAAGGTCCACGCCCGTGCCGTCGGTTCCAATCCGCAGGCCAGACTGGTCGCAGTTGCCGATGCCTTCGAGAAGGCGGCGACGGAGCTGGCGTCGGCCTATGGCGCGGAAGTACGCACTATCGAGGCCATCGAAAAAGCCGGGGATATCGATGCGGTCATCATCTGCACGCCGACCGACACCCATGCCGATCTGATTGAGCAGTTCGCCAAGGCCGGCAAGGCGATCTTCTGCGAGAAGCCGATCGACCTCGACGCCGGCAGAGTGGAAGAATGCTTGGCCGTGGTCGACAAGGCCGGCGCCACTTTGATGGTCGGCTTCAACCGCCGTTTCGATCCGCATTTCGCCGCCGTGCGCAAGGCGATCGACGACGGTGCCATCGGCACCGTCGAGATGGTGACCATCACGTCGCGCGATCCCGGCCCGCCGCCGCTCGACTATATCGGCCGCTCGGGCGGGATCTTCCGCGACATGACCATCCATGATTTCGACATGGCGCGCTTCCTGCTCGGCGAGGAGCCGGTGGCGGTCAGCGCCCATGCCTCGGTGCTTGTCGACAGACAAATCGGCGAGGCCGGCGATTTCGACAGCGTCAGCGTCATCCTCGAAACCGCCTCCGGCAAGCAGTGCATCATCTCCAATTCGCGACGCGCCACCTATGGCTACGACCAGCGCATCGAGGTGCATGGCTCGAAAGGCATGGTCGCGGCCGAGAACCAGCGGCCGGTGTCGATCGAACTGGCCAATGAGAAAGGCTATACGCGCCCGCCGCTGCACGACTTTTTCATGACCCGCTACCTCGACGCCTATGCCAACGAGATCGCCGCCTTCATCGCAGCGGCGACATCAGGCAACATGGCCGCACCGAGCGGCAAGGATGGGCTCGTCGCGCTGCGGCTGGCGGACGCGGCGCTGAAATCGGCCAGGGACGGCAAGACCGTCCGCCTCGACAAGACCATCTGAAGCAACACCAAGCACAGGAGCAAGGCGATGAACGGTTCCGCCGGTCGCAATTCCGAAACACGCGCCATCGTCACCGGCGGCGCGCAAGGCATCGGCTTCGCCGTCGCCGAGGCGCTGGCCGATGAGGGCTGCCGGGCGTTGGCGCTAATCGGACGCTCGCAGGAGAAGGGCGACAAGGCCGTCGCCACCCTCAAGAAGTCGGGCGTCGACGCGATTTTCATCAGCGCCGATGTCGCCCAAGTGGCCGACTGCAAGCGCGCCGTCGAAACGGCGATCGCTCATTTCGGCACCGTCAACGCGCTGGTCAACGCCGCCGCCACCTCGGCCCGCGGATCACTGGTCGAGACCTCCGAGGAAACATTCGACCAGATCTTCCAGACCAATGTGCGCGGCCCCTTCTTCCTGATGCAGGGTCTGGTGGCGCACCTGCTCGACCGCAAGGCGCCTGGCTCGATTGTCAACGTGCTGTCGATGTCGGCGCATTGCGGCCAGTCGTTCCTGACGCCCTATTCGTCGAGCAAGGGCGCTCTCATGACGCTGACCAAGAATGTCGCCAACGCCTATCGCAGCAATCGCATCCGCTGCAACGCGGTGCTGCCTGGCTGGATGGACACCGAGGGCGAGGACATCGTGCAGAAGAAATGGCACGCGGCACCCGACGACTGGCTGGAAAAGGCCGAGGCCGCGCAGCCGATGGGCCAGTTGGTGAAGCCGGACCAGCTTGCCCGGCTGATCAGCTATATGGTCAGCCCGCAGTCGGGCGTCATGACCGGATCGCTGGTCGATTACGACCAGAACGTTGCCGGAGCGGGCGCAGAGTAGCATCATGGCGTGACAAGCGCCCCGGCTTCGGCTATAGGGCTGGCATGATCCACCTGACCGCCTCGTTCTGGTACTTTAGCTACGGCAGCTCGCTGGCGGCGGGAGGATTGAGCTCGATCTGAAGATTGCAGCATCAAAATCCGAACAGCCGCCAGACCTGGCGGCTTTTTTGTTTCAGCCGGCAGGTCTCCCAATCAGGAGCAGAAAGCCGTGTTGACCACCACCGACGATCTTCGGGTCAAGGAAATAAGGGAATTGAGTACGCCGGACCAGGTGATGCGGGAGATACCGCGCACGCTGACGGCCACGCGGACCGTTACCGCGTCACGCAACGCGATCCACGCCGTTCTGACCGGCGCCGATGATCGGCTGATCGTCGTCGTCGGCCCCTGCTCGATCCACGATCCGGACGCTGCCGTAGACTATGCCAGCCGTCTGGCGACGCTTCGAGAGAGCCTGTCGGACCGGCTGGAGATCGTGATGCGCGTGTATTTCGAGAAGCCGCGCACGACGATCGGCTGGAAGGGCCTGATCAACGATCCCGACCTGGACGGCAGCTTCAATATCGACAAGGGACTGAGGCTGGCTCGCAACGTGCTCTCCGCCGTCAACAATCTCGGCCTTCCGGCGGCGACCGAATTCCTCGACATGGCCACTCCGCAATATATTGCCGACCTCGTTGCCTGGGGGGCGATCGGCGCGCGCACGACAGAGAGCCAGATCCATCGGGAACTCGCATCCGGCCTGTCCTGCCCTGTCGGCTTCAAGAACGGCACCGACGGCAATTTGCGGATCGCCGCCGAGGCGGTGAAATCCGCCGCCCAGCCGCATCATTTCATGGCGGTGACGAAGGGCGGGCGCAGCGCCATCGCGACGACCACCGGCAACGAGGACTGCCACGTCATCCTGCGCGGCGGCATTGTGCCGAACTATGACGCAACGAGCATAGCTGCCGCCTGCGCGGAGCTCGGTCGGGTCGGGGTAGCACCTCGGCTGATGATCGATGTCAGCCACGCCAACAGCAACAAGAAGCCTGAGAACCAGCCGACGGTGGCGGCTGACGTGGCGGGCCAGGTCGCAGCAGGCGATGAGCGCATCATCGGCGTCATGATCGAGAGCAACCTCGTCGCCGGCCGGCAGGACATCATGCCCGGCAAGCCGCTGGTCTATGGCCAGAGCATCACCGATGGCTGCATCGACTGGGCAACCACCGAGACCGTTCTGGACGGCCTTGCCGACGCCGTCGAGCGGCGCCGATCGGAGCGGCGTGGCATGATCGCCAGCCGTCCGGGAGCCGCCTGAGACAGGCCGGCGGGCTGCCCCCTTCTCCCCTTGTGGGAGAAGGTGGATCGGCGCGGATGAGGGGTGCTGGACGGAACGCTGCGTTTAAAATGTCGAATAATTTTAAGCTCTTCGACTTCAAAGTTGCGATCCGTCCAACACCCCTCATCCGACCGAGCTTCGCTCGGCGACCTTCTCCCACTAGGGGGAGAAGGGGAGCCAACACCGGCGCTACCTCACATCCACCCAGCGCTTTTCCTCGAACGAGCGCGCCATGGCATGCACGGTGCGCTCGATTTCGAGTCCTTCGTCGAAATCGATGATGCGCGCCGGCTTGCCGGCAAGACGCGCCAAAAGTTCCCGGCATTCGATGATCTTGAGGTCGTTGAAGCCGAGACCGTGGCCGGGTGCCGGCAGGAAGGCGTCGTAGGGCTTGTGATGCGGCGCCACCAGGATAGTGCGATAGCCTTGCTCGGTCGGCCGGTCTGATGTGAGGTAGAGTTGGAACTCGTTCATCCGCTCCTGGTCGTACAGGATCGAGCCCTTCGAGCCGAAGATCTGGATGGCGATCCGGCCCTTGCGGCCCCAGGCCGAACGATTGACCAGCAGCGTGCCGGCAATGCCGTTTTCGAGATGCATCAGCACGTTGGCGATGTCGTAGGTCTCGACCGCGCGGCGCCCGCCCAACGCAACGCGGCGATCGGCATAGGGTTTTGCCATATCGCACATCACGCGGGCGACGCGGCCGAACAGCACGGCGACCAGCGACAGCGGATGCACGGCGAAATCGTCGAGCGCGCCGTAACCGGACGCCGCCTCGTGCTTCCAGAAGAACAGCGCCTCCGGGTCGGCCATGAAATCCTCATCCATCTCGACGCGCAGATGGTTGACCTCGCCGATGATTTTCTCGTCGAGCAGCGCACCGATATGGCGGATGGCCGGGTTCTGGATGTAGTTGTAGCCGAGAGCGGCCACCTTGCCGGACTTTTGCGCCGCCGCCGCCATGGCTTGCGCCTCGGCAAAACTCGGCGCCATCGGCTTTTCGCACCACAGATGCTTGCCGGCTTCGAGGATGGCGATGGCCATTTCCGGGTGGAACTGGTTGGGCGTGGTCAGCGAGACGATATCGACATCCGGATCATCGACGACGCCACGCCAGTCGCCGGAGGCCCTGGCGAAGCCGAATTCGCTGGCACGACGTTTGGCAAGATCCTCACTGACCTCGCCGAGATGGACCAGCCTTGGCTTGGCCACGTCGGGAAAGACGGTGCCGACCGCGTTCCAGGCGATGGCGTGACACTTGCCCATGAAACCCGTGCCGATAAGACCGACTCCGACCATTTCCCTTGTCTCCGTCGCCAGAAAGATTGTGTGGATGAATTAGTCCATTTTATCCAGAAATGGAACGCATGCCTCATTTTTTATGGCCTTCTTGCACAGGCTCGCTATGATGGGGCACACACGGCATCGACTGATGAGCCTGGGCGGAGCGACGATGGACGAACGGGTGCCCCGCGATTTCGAGACGCTGCGGACGACGATCCTGGAACGGCGCCACAGCCTGCCCAAGCGTATCGCGCAGATCGCTGCCTATGCGCTCGACAATCCCGACGATATTGCCTTCGGCACGGCCGCCAGCATCGCCGCCTCCGCCGGCGTCCAGCCTTCGACCCTGATCCGCTTCGCCCAGCAGCTCGGCTTCGACGGCTTCACCAGTCTGCAGCTGGTATTTCGCGAGCGCCTGCGTGAGCGCAATTCGTCCTATGACGAAAGGCTGGCGGCATTGCGCGCCAAAGCCGAGGAAGGCGCCGGTCACCGGGCGATTTTCGACGGCTTCGTCGCCGCGGCGAGCACCTCGCTCAACGATATTTCAGGCAGGTTGAACGAAGACCATTTCGAAGATGCGATCGCCTTGCTGGCAAAGGCGGAAACCATCTATGTGCTGGCCAAGCGCCGCTCGTATCCGGTCGCCTCCTACATCGCCTATGCGCTGGGCAAGCTCAAGATCCGCAACCAGCTGATCGAATCGGCCGCCGGCCTCAACGCCGAGATGATCAGCTTTGCCTCGCCCAGGGATGCCGTCATCGCCATCAGTTTCTCACCCTATGCCCCGGCGGCCATCGACGAGGCGCGCGTCATTTCCGAGCAAGGCGTTCCGATCGTGGCGATCACAGACAGTTCCTTTTCGCCGCTCGCCCAGTTCGCCAAGGTCTGGTTTGAGGTCGCTGAGGCCGATTTCGCCGGCTTCCGCTCGTTGTCGGCGACGATGGCGCTGGCCATGGCGCTGACCGTTGCGGTTGGCGAGAAGCGGCGCGACGCTGGCCGCAAGCGCAAGGCCTGACAGGCTACTTTTCAGCGAAGGAATGCGCGTTCCATATTGACTATGGATTGGAATTATTATTTCATATTACTGGCGCCACGCTGCCGCTCGCGCGTGTACCCCAAGACAACAAGGCTGATGGGAGGTTCGAATGGGCGAAGCCATGGACGCGAAACATGCGCCGCTCGACGTCATCACCATTGGCCGCGCCTCGGTCGATCTCTATGGCCAGCAGATCGGCTCGCGCTTGGAGGACATCACCTCCTTTGCCAAGTCGGTCGGCGGCTGTCCGGCCAACATTTCGGTCGGCACGGCGAGGCTCGGCCTGCGCTCGGCGCTGCTCACTCGCGTCGGCGACGAGCAGATGGGCCGCTTCATCCGCGAGCAGCTGACGCGCGAAGGGGTTTCGGTCGACGGCCTCAAGACCGACCCGGACCGGCTGACCGCGCTGGTGCTGCTGTCGGTCGAGGACGAAGGCGTCTCGCCGATGATCTTCTATCGCAGCGACTGTGCCGACATGGCGCTGGCGGAGGAGGACATCGACGAAGCGTTCATCGCCTCGGCGCGCGCCATCGTCGTCACCGGCACGCATTTTTCGCGGCCCAACAGCGATGCCGCCCAGCGCAAGGCGATCCGCGCCATCAAGGCCAAGGGCGGCAAGGTGGTGTTCGACATCGACTACCGCCCCAATCTCTGGGGCCTTGCCGGCCATGCCGAAGGGTTCGAGCGCTACGTGAAATCCGACCGGGTCTCCGCCCGGCTGAAGACGGTGCTGCCCGACTGCGACCTGATCGTCGGCACCGAAGAAGAGATCATGATCGCCTCCGGCACTGACGATTGCCTCAGCGCGTTGAAGATGATCCGCTCGCTGTCCAAGGCCACTATCGTGCTGAAGCGCGGCGCCATGGGCTGCATCGTCTATGACGGGCCGATCAGCGACGATCTCGAAGACGGCATTGTCGGCAAGGGTTTTCCGATCGAGGTCTATAATGTGCTCGGCGCCGGCGATGCCTTCATGTCGGGCTTCCTGCGCGGCTGGCTCGGCGAGGAAAGCCTAGCGACGGCGGCGACCTGGGCCAATGCCTGCGGCGCCTTCGCCGTGTCGCGGCTGCTCTGCGCGCCGGAATACCCGACCTTCGAGGAATTGCAGTTCTTCCTGAAGAACGGCAGCAGGCATCTGGCGTTGCGCAAGCACGAGGCGATCAACCATATCCATTGGGCGACGACGCGCCGGCGCGTCATTCCCTCGCTGATGGCGCTGGCCTGCGACCACCGTATCCAGCTTGACGATGTCGCCGCGAAAGCCGGCGCCGATCCGTCGCGCATCCATGATTTCAAGGTGCTGACGGTCAAGGCGGCGGCAAAGGTTGCCGCCGGCCGCGCCGGCTACGGCATGCTGCTCGACGAGAAATACGGCCGCGAGGCGATGTTCGAATTTGCCCGCCATTCCTTCGCCTGGCTCGGCCGGCCGGTCGAGCTGCCGGGATCGCGGCCGCTTCGTTTTGAATTCTCGCAGGACATCGGCTCGCAATTGATCGAGTGGCCGGTCGACCATTGCATCAAGTGCCTGTGCTTCTATCACCCCGACGACCCGGAGCCGCTGAAGACCGAGCAGCAGCAGAAGCTCAAAAGCCTGTTCGAGGCCGCGCGGAAAGTGGGAAGAGAACTTCTCATCGAGATCATCGCCGGCAAGCACGGCGAGCTCAACGACACGACGATCCAGCGCGCGCTGGAGGAACTCTATGCGCTCGATATCAAGCCCGACTGGTGGAAGCTCGAACCGCAGGCTTCGGCCGGGGCTTGGGCAAAGATCGAGGCGGTGATCCTGAAGAACGATCCGTGGTGCCGTGGGGTCGTGCTACTCGGCCTCGAAGCGCCGCAGGACGAGCTGGAAGCGGCCTTCGCTGCCACCGCCAAAGCGCCCATCGTCAAGGGCTTCGCCGTCGGACGAACCATCTTCATCAACGCGGCCGAACAGTGGCTTGCGGGCAAGATGTCGGACGACGAGGCAGTGGCCGACATGGCGTCGCGCTTCGAGAGACTAACCGAGGCATGGCTTGCCGCGCGCGGCCGCAAAGCAGCATAAGAAGGCGCGGCATTAGGACTGCGGAGGAAAACAAGATGACCAAGACAATCCGCCTGACGATGGCGCAGGCGCTGACCCGCTTTCTTGCCCGCCAGATGACCGAGATCGACGGCAAAAAATTGCCGATCTTCGGCGGCGTCTGGGCGATCTTCGGCCATGGCAATGTCGCCGGTGTCGGCGAGGCGCTCTACCAGGTGCGTGACGAATTGCCGACCTTCCGCGCCCACAACGAACAGGCGATGGCGCATGCGGCGATCGCCTACGCCAAGGCCAATTTCCGTCGCCGCTTCATGGCCACGACAAGTTCGATCGGCCCCGGCGCGCTCAACATGGTGACGGCGGCAGCACTTGCGCATGTAAACAGGTTGCCTGTCCTGTTTCTGCCCGGCGACGTCTTCGCCAATCGCATCCCCGACCCTGTCCTGCAGCAGGCCGAGGATTTCTCCGACGGCACGGCGACGGTCAATGACTGCTTTAAGCCCGTGTCGCGCTATTTCGACCGCATCACCCGGCCCGAGCAGATCATCCCGGCGCTCAATCGCGCCATGCAGGTGCTGACCGATCCGGCCGAATGTGGGCCGGTGACCTTGGCGCTCTGCCAGGATGTGCAGGCCGAGGCCTATGATTACCCCGAGAGCTTCTTTGCCGAACGGGTCTGGACCCAGCGCCGACCGCGTCCGGACCGTAGGGAATTGGCGGCCGCGGTGGCGGCGCTGAAGGCGGCAAGAAAGCCGTTAGTGATTGCCGGCGGCGGCGTGCTTTATTCGCAGGCTTCCGGCGAATTGGCGAAGCTGGTGCAAGGCGCCGGCATCCCGGTCTGCGAGACGCAGGGCGGTAAATCCTCGCTGCCGGACGATCATCCGCTCAACATGGCGGCGGTCGGCGTCACCGGCACTTCGGCGGCCAACCGGCTGGCTGACGAAGCCGACGTCGTGCTTGCCGTCGGCACCAGGCTGCAGGATTTCACCACCGGCTCGTGGGCGCTGTTCAAGAATTCCGGCAAGACCATCATCGGCCTGAACGTCCAGCCTTTCGATGCGGGAAAACACCAGGCGCTGCCGCTGGTCGCCGATGCGGCGGAAGGGCTCGCCGAGCTTGACGCGGCGCTGAACGGCTGGAAGGCGCCGGCTGCCTGGACCGACAATGCGGCCAGGGGCAAGAAGGACTGGCAGGCCGATGCAGACAAGGTGACGGCGTCGACCAATGCCGCCTACCCGTCCGACGCGCAAGTGATCGGCGCCGTGCAGCGCGCCATGGGCTCCGGCGTGATATTGCTTCATGCCGCCGGCGGCCTGCCCGGCGAGTTACACAAGCTCTGGCAGGCGGGCGCGCCCGGCTCCTACCACGCCGAATACGGCTTCTCGACCATGGGCTACGAGATCGCTGGCGGGCTCGGCGTCAAAATGGCGAAGCCCGACGAGGAGGTCGTCGTGATGATCGGCGACGGCTCCTATCTGATGCTCAATTCCGAGATCGCGACCTCGGTCATGCTCGGCCTCAAGCTGACCATCGTGCTGCTCGATAACAGAGGCTATGGCTGCATCAACCGGCTGCAGATGGCGACCGGCGGTGCCAACTTCAACAATCTGCTGAAGGACGCACGCCACGAGATATTGCCCGACATCGACTTCGCGGCGCATGCGGTAAGCCTCGGCGCCATCGCCGAGAAGGTTTCGTCGGTCGCCGGGCTGGAAACGGCGCTGGCGCAAGCGAAGAAGAATACAAGGACCACAGTGCTGGTCATCGACACCGATCCGCTGGTTTCGACCGAAGCCGGTGGAAGCTGGTGGGACGTTGCCGTGCCGGAAGTCTCGACACGGCCGCAAGTGAATGCGGCGCGCAGAGCCTATGATGAAAAGCGGCAGATGCAGAAGATTGGAGATTGATGTCGGCGCTGCCGAGCCCCTATCTCCTCCTTGTGGGGAGGTCGGACCGAAGGTCCGGGTGGGGGTCGGGCGCCGCACCCCACCCCGCTGCTTCGCAGCGACCCCTCCCCACAAGGGGGAGGGTGGACGCGAACTGACATTGGAGTGACGACTTGAAAGCCAAACTGGGCATGTCCCCCATTGCATGGTGGAACGACGATCTTGCGGAACTCAGCGATGACGTCTCGCTGGAGGAGTGCTTGCGCCAGTCGCGTTCGGCAGGTTTCACCGGCATGGAAATGGGCCGCCGTTTTCCCAGTGACCCGGAGATCATGCTGCCGATCCTGAAAGAGGCCGACGTCACGCTTTGCGGTGGCTGGTTCTCCGGTACGCTGGTCGACGAAGACATGGCGGGGAATAAGGATCGCATCCAGCCGATGATCGATCTGTTCAGGGCGGTGAACGCGCCTTGCATCGTCTACGGCGAGGTCGGCCGCTCCATCCAGGGCGACCGCTCGAAGCCGCTCGCCACCAAGCCCAGGCTTTCGGACGACGAGATGAAAGCCTATGCGAAGCGCCTCACGCAGTTCGGGGAATGGTGCGCCGAGCAAGGCATGCCGCTCTCCTACCACCATCATATGGCGGCGGTGGTCGAGACGGAGCCGGAGCTTGATGCCTTCATGCGCTTTTCGGGAGAAGGCATCCCCTTGCTGCTCGATGCCGGTCACCTGGCCTTTGCCGGCGGTGACGTGCTGCGCGCCATCGACAAGCATCACCGGCGCATCAACCATGTGCATGTGAAAGACATACGCATGGAGGTGATCGAGAAACTCGACCGCCAGAAGCATTCCTTCCTAGACGCCGTGGCGCTCGGCGCCTTCACGGTGCCGGGAGACGGTTCGCTGAATTTTGGCCTCATCGTGGAAAGGCTGGCGAACTACGGCTATGAAGGCTGGTTCGTCGTCGAGGCCGAGCAGGACCCGAAGACGAATCCGCCGTTCAAGATGGCGCAAGTCGGCTACAAGGAATTGATGCGGGTGATGACGGCTGCCGGTTACACCGTTGAAACACAGGGCTTCCCCAATGCTTGAATGCAGTATTCCCGGCGAAGGGCTGATCCGATGCGGGGGCTGATCCGATGAAGGACTCCGAGCATCCGTTCTTCCGGCCCTTGTGGCGACGCGTTGCCATCGTAGCGGTCTGCCTGGGCTGGGCCGTGGTCGAGTTTGCCACCGGCGCGCCGTTCTGGGGCATGATCGCGCTCGGCTTCGCCGGCTATGCCGTCTGGCAGTTCTTCTATCTCTACAAGCCGGCCGACGTAGGCAAGGACACGGCTGACACCGAACCGAAGGAATGACCCCAGATGTCGAAACTGCTCGTCAAAGCCGATAAGGGCCATGGCCGCGTCGCCCATGTGACGCCGCAAAGCGCCGGCTGGACCTATGTCGGTTTCGATCTGCATCGATTGCGGCCAGGCGAAGCAGCCTCCGGGCAAACAGCGGATCGCGAAGTCTGCCTGGTATTCGTCACCGGCAAGGGCAAGGCGGAGGCCGGCGGCAAGGATCTCGGCCTGCTCGGCGAACGCATGTCGCCCTTCGAGGGCAAGCCGTGGTCTGTCTATGTGCCGCAGGGCTCTGATTGGTCGGTGACATCAGACACCGATCTCGAACTCGCGGTCTGCTCGGCGCCGGGGCTTGGCGGCGGCCTGCCGGTCCGCGTCATTGCGCCGAAGGATCTCGGCCAGGAGGTTCGCGGCAAGGGCACCAACACGCGCTATGTCACCAACATCCTGCCGGAGGGCAAGCCGGCCGACTCATTGCTGGTGGTCGAGGTCATCACGCCGGGCGGCCACACCTCGAGCTATCCGCCGCACAAGCATGACCAGGACAATCTGCCGGCCGAGTCCTATCTCGAGGAGACCTACTACCACCGCCTCAACCCGCCGCAGGGCTTTGCCTTTCAGCGCGTCTACACCGATGCCGACCGGACTGGCGCTCGATCGCTCGATGAGACGATGGCGATCGAGGACGGCGATGTCGTGCTGGTGCCCAAGGGCTATCATCCTTGCGCCGCCTGCCATGGCTATGACCTGTACTACCTCAACGTCATGGCGGGGCCGAAGCGGACGTGGAAATTTCACAACGCGCCCGAGCACGAATGGCTGATGAAGGCCTGATCGCGCTCCCTTCCGGTCGGCAACTGGTCCAAGGCGAAAAAATCGTCGGCTAATGACCCGCCTGAACAACTTTGTTATCAGGGCGATCATCAGCTTCGTCATTTCGTCATGCAAATCGCCTATGGCAGCGGGAGTTGACGAGGACTTTCGATGCGCTACGCCATCTATTTCACTCCCCGGCAGGACGAACCGCTGGCGCGGATCGCCGCCAATTGGCTCGGCCGCGACCCGTTCGGCGCCGCCACGAGGCCGGTCGAGGCGGTGGGCGAGCTGTCGGCGGCGGAAGTCGCCTTTCACACCGCTTCGGCGCGCCGCTACGGTTTTCATGCGACGCTGAAGGCGCCCTTCCGGCTGGCTTCGAACGAAACGGAAGCCGCGCTTCGCGCGGCGCTCGACGATTTTGTCTTGGCGACGCCGGTGGTAACCATCCCACGGCTGGTCGTCAGCCAGATCGACGGCTTCTTCGCGCTGGTGCCGGAAGGACCGCTGCCGGCGCTCAACCGCTTCGCCGACGACGTTGTGCGCGACTTCGACCGTTTTCGCGCGCCGCTGACCGAAGCTGAGATCGAACGGCGCAGCCCTGATTCGCTGAAGCCGGATGAATTCCGCAATCTCTGCCAGTGGGGCTATCCCTATGTCTTCGAGACCTTCCGGTTCCATATGACGCTATCCGGCCGTGCCTCGTCACATGAAAGCCCCCGTCTTCGCGCAGCAATCGACAGCCTGTTTGCGCAGGTCTTGCAACGGCCGGTGCCGGTGGACGCACTGACCCTGTTTGTCGAAACTGAACCTGGCGCCCCGTTCATGGTGCTTTCCCATCACGCGCTCGGGCGCCGCCCGGCCAGAAGAACTGCCTGAGATGACTATTTGTTTTAACCGCCTTTTTGCGACGCCAATCGGTTTCAAGTGGCTGCAAAAATGCTCCAAGGATTGCCTGAAATGACCGCCGAGACCGTTCTCAACAATGCCCGCATCGTGCTTGCCGACGAGATCGTCGAAGGCTCGATCGTGCTGCGCGACGGCTTGATCGCCGGGATCGATGCCGGCGCCGGCCGGACCGGCGAAGACATGGGCGGCGATTTCATCATTCCCGGGCTGGTCGAGCTTCATACCGACCACCTCGAAGGCCACTACGCGCCGCGGCCGAAGGTGCGCTGGAACCCGATCGCCGCCGTTCTCGCCCATGACGCGCAGGTGGCGACCGCCGGCATCACCACCGTGCTCGACGCCTTGCGCGTCGGCATGGACGACGACGCCGACATGAATTCGGCCGACATGCGCAAGCTGGCCGATGCGATCGAGGACAGCGTCCAGCAGGACCGGCTGCGGGCCGACCATTTCATCCATCTGCGCTGCGAGGTTTCGGCGCCGGATTGCCTCGCCGCCTTCGCCCACTTCGATGGCGATGACAGGATCAAGCTGGCGTCGCTGATGGACCATGCGCCGGGACAGCGCCAGTTCGTCGACTTGGAAACCTATGCCTACTACTACCAGCGCAAGCTGAAGCTGACGGATCGCGAATTCCAGCAATTTTGCGAGAAGCGGATGGCGGAGTCGGCGACGAATTCGGGGCCGAACCGCGCCTTCATCGCTGCCGCCTGCCATCAGCGCGGCATCGTGCTGGCCAGCCATGACGACGCCACGACAGGCCATGTCGACGAGGCGATCGAACAGGGTGTCCGCGTCGCCGAGTTCCCGACCACCAAGGAGGCCGCAAAAGCTTCGAAGGGGGCAGGGCTCGGGGTGCTGATGGGCGCGCCGAACGTCATGCGCGGTGCTTCGCATTCGGGTAATGTTTCGGCCCGCACGCTCGCCGGCGAAGGCTTGCTCGACATATTGTCGTCCGACTACATTCCCTTTAGCCTGATCCAGTCGGCCTTTTTCCTCGGCGACGTAGTCGGCGGCATTTCCCTGCCTCAGGCGGTGGCCATGGTTTCGAAGAACCCGGCCGAGGCGGTCGGCCTCGCCGACCGTGGCGTCATCGAGCAGGGCCGGCGCGCCGACCTGGTTCGCGTCCGTCTCGACGATCACGTCCCGGTGGTCCGCACGGTCTGGCGGCAGGGACGGCGGGTCGCGTGATGGTGTCAGCGTCGATCGAGCGTGAATTGTCCGCCGCTGCGTTTCCGATCCGCGACGGCGTTTTCGTCGCCGTCGTGGGGCCGAGCGGCGCCGGCAAGGATACGGTGATCGGCTATGCCCGGGCACTGTTTGCCGACGAGAACCGGCTGGAGTTCGTGCGCCGGGTCATCACCCGACCGAGCGACACGACGAGCGAGGACCACGACACGCTCGCCGACGCGGCCTTTGTCGAGGCGGAAGCGGACGGCGCCTTCGCCATCTCCTGGGAGGCGCATGGCCTGCGTTACGGCATCCCGGCTGAAGTCGACTGGTCGGTGGCCAATGGCCGCGTCGCAATTGCCAATGTCTCCCGCGCCATCATCCCGGCGCTGCGCGATCGCTATGCCAATCTGGCTGTCGTCGAGATCACCGCATCGCCGGAAATCCTGGCCGAGCGACTGGCGATGCGCGGCCGCGAGTCGCGCGGCGAAGTGCTGGCGCGCCTGGCGCGCAGCGCCAATGTGTCGTTGTCCGGGCCAGGCGTCACCTCGATCGACAATAGCGGCCCGCGTGAGGCGGCCGGCGAGCGCTTTGCCGATGTGCTGCGCAAGGCCATGGCATTCTCCGACATGTCGGGCTTAATTTAAGGCTGCGTCTTCCCTTCTCCCCTTGTGGGAGAAGGGAGAGGGAGCCGCTATTCCGCTGACGCACCAGCCATGCCCTTGCGCGTCGCCTCGAGCATCAGCCGCCGCTCCCGATACACGCCCCATTGCTGATCGACCAGCACGCCGATGAGGATCACCCCGCCCATCACCGCGAAGTTGAGCGAGGAGGGGATGCCGAGCAGGTTGACGAGGTTTTGGAGTTCCTGCAGCAGAACCGTGCCGAGGATGACGCCGATCAGCGAGCCTTCGCCGCCGCGCAGCGAGAAGCCGCCGAGCACTGCCGCGGCAATGGCATAGAGTTCGTAGAACTGGCCGTGGCTCGCCGGCGAGATCGAGCGCGTGTACATGGCGAAGTAGATCGCCGACAGCGCCGTCAGCACACCGCAGATGACATAGGCCGCCATGACAACGCGGCCGGTGCGTATCCCGGAATATTTCGCCGCCTCCTCATTCTTGCCGATGGCGTAGAGATAGCGGCCGAACACCGAACGATGCAGCACCACCCACATCACGATGGCGATGACGATCAGCGCTATGAAGCTGTTCGGCACGCCATAGGATCGCCCCGCGGTCAGGAACTCGAGCTCCGGAAAGTTCTGTCCGAAAGCAAAACCCGCGGTGCCGTCGGCTGTGTAGAACCGCGCGACGCCGCGATAGATCAAGAGGCCGCACAGCGTCACCACGAAAGGCTGCAATTTGAGCCGCGTGATCAGCCAGCCATGTGCCAGCCCGATCATGCCGCCAAGCACGAGGATCAGCGGCAGCGCGACCGGCCATGCCATGTCGCGCGTGGCGATGAAATCGACGAACAGGACGCCGAGCAGCGCAACCACGGAGCCGACCGACAATTCGATGCCGCCGGTGATGATGACGAAGGCCTGGCCGATAGCCAGGATGCCGAACAGGCCGATCAGGTTCGACGTGTTGGCGAGGTTGATCGGCAGCAGAAAGCGCGGATTGATGATCGCCACCACCGCTCCCACCACAAGGATCAGGATCAGCAGGCCGAGATCTTTCTTGCTCATCGTCTTCTCCCCAATCCCTGCCTAGGCAGGCTCCGCAAAAGTGTTCTACGGTTTTGCGACCAGAACCTGCACCAAAACAAAAAACTATCTCGGCTGCTTGCCCACGGCCAGCAGCAGCACGTTTTCCTGGCTGAACTGTTCCTTGTCGAGAATGCCTGAGATCTGGCCCTCATGCATGACAGCGATGCGGTCAGAGACGCCAATCACCTCCTCCATGTCGCTGGAGATCATCAGCACGGCGACACCGGCATCGGCCAGTGCGCGCATCAGCCCGTAGATTTCGGCCTTGGCGCCGATGTCGATGCCGCGTGTCGGCTCGTCGAGGATCATCACCTTGGGGTTCATCGCAAGCCACTTGGCCAGCACGACCTTTTGCTGGTTGCCGCCTGAGAGCGTGCCGGTGCGCGTCGCCACCGACGGTGCCTTGATGCCGAGATTGCGTTTCTGCTTCTCGGCGGTGACGGCTTCGGCGCCGGCAGAAACCAGGAACCGCCGGGCATGCGCCGGCAGATTGGGAAGCGAAATATTCTGGGCAATCGACAGATCGAGCAGGATGCCGGTCAGCTTGCGGTCTTCCGGGACGAGGAAGATCCCGTTGGCAACAGCGTCGGCGGCCGAACCGAGAACCAGGTCTTTTCCATCAAGCTGGAGCGCGCCGCCAAGGCTCGTCTCAATGCCGAAAAGCACGCGCGCCAGCTCCGTGCGGCCAGAGCCGACTAAGCCCGCCAGCCCTAGGATTTCGCCTTGCCTGACGCCGAGATCGACCGGCCGGTCTGGATAGGCGCTGGTGCGAATGGCCTTGGCCGACAGTGCGACAGTGCCGGGCGGGCGCGCCGATTCTGCGGCCTTCTCCCGCTGCTTCAGCATGCGGCCGATCATCAGCTTGACCATCTGGTCGTGGTTGACGGCGCTCTTCGGCAGCGTGCCGGCAAGCTTGCCGTCCCTCAGCACGACGACGCGATCGGCGACCCGCTCGACCTCGTGAAGACGGTGCGAGATGAAGATGACGCTGATCCCCTCAGCCTTCAGCGCTCTGATGACATCGAGCAGTTTGTCGGTTTCGGCAAGGGGCAGGCTCGATGTCGGTTCGTCGAGGATCACCAGCCTTGCCTCGATCGACAGCGCCTTAGCGATTTCGACCATCTGCTGCTGGGCAAGCGACAGCGTCGATACCGGCGTATCGGCCGAGAAATTGGCGCCCACGCGTTTGAGCAGCGGCGCCGCCAGCGTGCGCAGCCTGGCGCGGTCGACCAGCCTGAGCGGACCGGCGCGCAACGGCTCGCGGCCGAAAAAGATGTTGGCGGCAACGTCCAGGTTTTCGAACAGGTTGAGTTCCTGATGAACGAAGGCAATGCCGGAACCGATGCTGGCTTCGACGGTCAGCCTATCATGGGCGACGCCGTCGACGGTGATCGTGCCGGTGTCGGGGGTGGTCACGCCGCCGAGGATCTTCATCAGCGTCGACTTGCCGGCGCCGTTTTCGCCGACGAGGCCGATGACCTCGCCAGGCCTGACCTCCATCGAAAATCCATCCAGCGCGACCACGCCGGGATAGGTCTTGCGCACGCCCTCGAGACTGAGGAACGGGGCAGTCGTGGATACGCCGATGGATGCGTCGGAATAATTCATCACGCCTGACAGCAGTTGGTGGGCCGTTCTAGCCACATCTGCAGACTGACGACCCCCGCAGGGTTCGTCAATGCGAGCCGCCGACCCGAAGCGAACCTCGAGCCGGCGCAACTGCTTTCGTCCTAATTGCCGGACATTGCCTTCAGATTGGCGGCATAGGCGTCGACGTCGTCCTTGCCGATGATCTTGGTCGGGATGATGATCAAGCCGTTCTCCGGAATGCCCGATTTGTCGCCCTCGAGATAGGCGGCCATCAGCTTCATGCCCTGGTAGGCCCATTCGAAGGGCTGCTGCACCACGGTGGCGGCAACGGTGCCTTCCTTGACGCCGCCCAGCGTGATCGGATCGTCGTCGAAGCCGACAACCGTGATCTGGCCGAGCTTGCCGGCGTCGCGCAGCGCTTCATAGATGCGCGGCGTGTTGTAGGAATAGAAGCCGACCATGCAGGTGACGTCGGGGCTGGCGACCAGCGCGTCCTCGACGTTCTTCTTGGCGCGGGCCTGGTCTATGTCGTCGCCACGCACGTCGATCAGCTCGATCTTGGTGCCGGCGAGCCCTTCCTTCATGCCCTCGATGCGCTCCTTGGCATTATCGGCGCCGAGCAAGCCGACGAAGCCGAGGCATTTGCCGCCGTCGGGCATCGCCTTTTTGGCGATCTCGGCCGCCTGTTTGCCGGCATCGATGTTGGATGAGCCGATATAGGCGATACGCTTGGTCTGCGGCGCGTCGCTGTCGGTGGTGAACAGCGCCGTCTCCGAGGCGATCTTGTTGAGCCCGTCGGTCGAGGTCTTGGGATCGACGGCCGATACCATGATGGCCTTGACGCCGGCCGTCACCAGATCGTCCATCAGCCGCTGCTGAATGGCAACCGACGACTGCTCCGGATATTTGAGCTCCAGATTGTAGCCGGGCAGTTCGGCCTGCGCCTTCTTGACACCGGCTTCGGCCGCCTTCCAGAAATCGGAGGCGCCGTTGACGACGAAGGCCAGCGTCGGTTTATCCTGGGCACGGGCAATTGCAGTGATGGACAGACCGAGGGCCAAGGCCGCGGCGGCGATGGACGCATTTCGTATCGCAGATTTCATGTTCAACCTCCCATTTGATTCAGTCATTTTCGCTGATCTGAACTTGTCGAATGCGGCTTGGACGCCCCCTCCTCAAGGGGTGATGGCAGCGAAAGAACGGTACCATTCCAGCCGCGATTTGAACTCTAGAGACTCATTGGCAGTTCGTAAATAGTCGGATTTGTCTGACATTTCAGTAATTGCGCGGCGTTGCTCTGCGCCTGAGTGCCACCGATACCGCGCAGCACGCTTGCTTGCCGCCATGGCCCGTTCGGTCCCGAGCCGGGCATGACAAATTGACATTAGAATGCTCACGCCTATTAGTAAATAGTATTAGTCTCTGGTTGGAAACCTCCGGTGCCGCCGGCGAATGGCTGCCTGCCGTGTGAGAAGGGAGGCTTCCGTTAAGCCGTCCAATGGCCTTGGGTTGGGCCCAATTCCGAGAAATCGATCTTTCAGGACCGCGTATTGCTCTCCCGCACTGCTAGCCATTCGGTTACCAGAATGATAATAATGATTAATCGAGTGCTCGTTTATAAACGCGAAACGTCGTCGGACGTCCTGCCGTCTTTATGACATCCAGGACGACCTCTGGTTAGACAAGCCGGGAACTTGGAACACAATGCCATGAGCGAACCGACGGATCTGCGCGATCCTCCCCTTGAAGCCGCCCGGCGCCGAAAGCCATCGGCCAAGAACCCCAAGGGTCGCGTTACCATGACCGATATCGCCAGGGCCGCCGGCTGCTCGCAGGCAACGGTTTCGTTCGTCCTCAACAACACGCCGGGCATAAGGCTCTCGCAACAGACCCGCGAACGGGTGATCGGGGCCGCGCGGGGCCTCGGCTATGCGCCACCAGCCTTCTCTGCTCTTCGCAGCCCTATCGCCTCGTTCGAGGGGCTGGACGGGGTGATCGGCTTCGCGGTCGATCAACTGGCGACCAGTCCCGAAGCGGTCGTCGCCATCGAAGGAGCGCGCCAGGCCTCGTGGAATGCCGGCAATGTCGTGCTGGTCGCGCAGACTTTGGGTGATACCGTCATGGAGCCGCGCGCGATTGCGGCACTGACCAAGCGGGGTATTTCGGCGCTGATCTACATGACCATCTTTACGCGCGAGATCACCGCGCCCGACTATCTCTACGGCCTCGATATCCCGGTCATCCTGCTCAATTGCTATACCGCCGACTACGCCTTTCCCGCCGTGGTGCCGAGCGAAATCGCCGGCGGGCAGAGTTCCACCCGCCACTTGATCAGCCATGGCCACCGCCGCATCGCAACCATCACCGGCGAGCCATGGATGCAGGCGGCGCAGGATCGGCTGAAGGGCTACCGCCGGGCACTGGCGACGGCCGACATCCCGTTCGATGTAGAGCTGGTGGTCGAGGGCGACTGGTCGGCGAGCGCCGGCTACGCCGCGACAGTCAAGCTTCTGGCACTCAAGGATCGGCCGACCGCAATCTTCTGCCAGAACGACCGCACCGCGATCGGCTGCTACGAAGCGTTGAAGGAAGCCGGCCTGCACATCCCCGGGGATATTTCGGTGATCGGCTATGACGACGAGGAAATCGCCCGGCATCTGTTCCCGCCATTGACGACGTCGATCCTGCCGCATATGGCGATGGGGCAATGGGCGATCGAGCAATTGGAAGTTCCTGCACCGCCCGGCCGCGGCCGCTATCCCATCACCAAGCTTGAATGCCCGCTGGTCGAGCGGGAATCGGTCAGTGCTGTGGCGCCTGGGCGCACACACGGACTGACAGCCAGCTGAGCACCTCCTGACTTCCGTCAATGCAAACGCCGTACTGATGCAGCTCCAAACCAGACAGGCGCCCCCGCAAAGGGCGATGGCCCCGACATTGTCGCCTGGCATGGTGGATCGGGATTCTTGTATCCCGAGTTCTGCGGATTGACATACGGTTTGCTGCAGTCTGGTTGTGGCGAAATCCTGGATCCAAGGGTAAATCTGATCTGGTTCGCCGTTCCGCGCCGGCCTTCGAGCCCGATTTCCTCGCTGACCCGGATCGGCAACCCGCCAGGAGTTATACTGCCATGAAGCTCCAGCATCGCCATGGCCCGCCGCGCGATTTCGTCGGTTACGGCCGGCGGCCGCCGCAGATCATCTGGCCGGACGGACGTCTGGTCGCAGTCAATCTCGTGGTCTGCTACGAGGAGGGGTCGGAATATTCGCTGTTCGAGGGCGACGACCATACCGATGGCTGGGGCGAATATCCGTTGTCGGCGCCGGCCGGCATCCGCGATCTCGGCACCGAAACGCATTTCGAGTATGGCAGCCGCGTCGGCATCTGGCGCATCGCCAGACTGCTCGAGCGACACGGCGTCCACGCCACGATCTCGAGCTGTGCCGAGGCGCTGCGGCGCAACCCGGAGGTGACGGCATGGCTGCGCCAATCGGGTTACGATCTGCTCGGCCATGGCCTGCGCTGGACCGAACAATGGACCCTGAGCCGTGACGAGGAGCGCGACCATCTGCAGCGCGCCGTTGCGCTGTTCATCGAGCTGCTCGGCGAGCGCCCGATCGGCTGGAACAGCCGTTCCTTTCCCAGCGTCAACACCCGCGACCTCCTGATCGAGGAAGGCGGCTTCCTGTACGATTCGGATCCGTGCAACGACGACCTGCCCTATTTCGTGCCGGCACATAACAGGCGCCTTCTGATCATTCCCTATTCCAAGACCTTGAACGACAGCCGCTATCTGGTCAGCCCCGGCTATGTGACGCCCAAGGACTTCGTCGACAACGTTGCAGCCTATCTGGACTTCCTGATCAGGGAAGCCAGGGAAGAAGGTGGGCGCATGATGACGATAGCCGTCCATGCGCGATGGACCGGCCAGCCCAACCGGGCTGCGGCATTGGAAGGCATAATCGAGACGGTTCTGTCCAGGCCGGAGGCCGTCTTCATGCGCCGCAACGATATCGCCCGGTATTGGCTGTCGCTGTTTCCGGCCGAGGGCGAAGCGCGATGAGCCAACGTCCAACTCGCATGGAACGGCATCCTTAAGCATCGATACGGGAAGGGAATTGCTCACCCCAACGGCACAGCGCCTCTGCTCCAGCATTGAGCGCCGCTCCGCTTTCCGTCAGCGAATAGACGACCTTGGTCGGCGATCCCGGATAGACTTCTCGGTTCACAAGCCCGTCAGCCTCCAGTTCGCGTAATTGCTGCGTCAGCATCTTTTCACTGATCGCCGGAATAGACTGCCTCAATCGGCCGAACCTGCGAGACGCCGTTCCAAGTTCACAAAGAATATCCACTTTCCACTTCCCTTCGATCGCCTTGATCGCGGTTGCGAAGCCGCAATTGCCCGTCGGCTCATTCATGATATTCTCCTTACCGTTGGGTAACCACTTACCTCCAGGTGCGTATTGTGCGCGCCACTCACTCCAACATACCTCTGCCCGTGACGAAAATTGGCACCTATTGGTATGGAGTGTTGTAATGAAGCTTTCAATCAGCGTTGTGGGGACGGGTCGTATGGGATCAGCGCTCGCCCGCGCCCTGCTCCGGTCGGGGTATCGGACGACGGTCTGGAACAGGACAAAACAAAAGGCCGAACCGCTGGCCGCGCTCGGCGCCACTGTCGCAGGGTCCGTCCTGGAAGCCCTCAATGCGGCTGAGATTATCATCGTGAACGTAAGCGACTACCAGGCAAGCGCAGTTCTGCGCGACGATGCTGTTGCTTCAGCCATTCGCGGCAAGTTGATCGTGGAACTCACTTCGGGAACGCCGCATGGCGCACGCGAAGCCGCTGAATGGTTTGCTGCGCACGGAGCCAGCTATCTCGATGGCGCGATCATGGCCACGCCGGATTTCATTGGGACAGATGCCGGGACGATACTGATCTCGGGGCCAAGGCAGGCTTTCGACGCGAACGAGGAGATGTTTCGTGCGTTGGGCGGCAATGTCCAGCATGTCGGAGAAGAACCGGGACGTGCGAACGCACTTGATAGCGCGCTGCTTGCGCTCATGTGGGGCGCGCTGTTTGGAACGCTGCATGCGATCGCCGTGTGTCAGGCCGAAGAGATCGACCTCGGCGAGTTGGGACGGCAGTGGACCGCAATAGCGCCTGTTATTGACGGGCTTGTCGCCGACCTGATCAAGCGAACGGATGCTGGCCGGTTTGCCAGCGACGACGAGACGCTCTCGTCGATCTCCCCGCATTACGGCGCATTCCAGCATCTCCTGGAGCTGATGGATGCGCGCAAGATCGACCGCTCTGTGGTGGACGGTTACGACGCGATCTTCCAACGGGCGATTGCAGCTGGCCACCTACATGATGATTTTGCAGCGTTATCGCAATTTCTGGGAAAATCCAGATGAGATCTCTCCGACCTGGATTGCGGGAAGGGTGACTGGCTGAGCGGATTTTCACTATGCAGTTTTCGGCCTTAGGCGCCTTGTCGTCAGCCAGCGGGCCTTTAACGATGAGCTGGTTGCGGCAACGAAGAAGGCGAGTGTGAGCCGAGTCAGACCCGTGATCTACATAGGGGAATAGAATGCCTTTGACGCTTCTCATCGATTCGTATTGTGCTGCTTGGTCCGATGAGAGCGCCGAGCGGCGGCGGGCGTTGCTGTTACCGATCTGGAGCGATGGCGCGACATACACGGATCCTGCAGTCCATGCGACTGGCGCGGAAGAACTGCTCGCGCACATCGCAAGAGTTCTGGCCAAGCATCCCGGTGCCCGCATCTTACGGACAAGTGACGTGGATGTTCATCATGGGATCGCACGCTTTGCGTGGAAGTTTGCGATGGCTGATGGATCGTCCTTCCCTGGGGGTTTGGACATAGCCTTCCTCGACGCTGGCCAGAAGCGAATAACACGCATCATCGGCTTTTTTGGGCCGTTGGTGAGATCCTCGGTGTCATAAGCCTTCGCTATCAAGCCGATCGACCGGCGCGTGCCAGCCCGTGCGCCACCAGGTGTCGGCCATGAGCGTCTCCAAAATGGTCTGGCTGGAATGTCGGCCGTGGGCACGTTAGGCCGCATCCCGGCGCGCAGCCTGAACGTTCCCCGAGAAAGCCAGGGAAGCTAGGCAGATGAGCCCTGTTCGAGGCATCAAGCTACATCGAGAAGGTGGTGCTCTGGAGCGGCCGCCTCCTTTGTGCTCCTCGTCGGAAAGGAAGCGCATCGGCCAACACTTGACCTTTGAGTCCGTGAAAGGTGCGCTTCAATTCGCAATGCAAGTGCTGTAGTTAGACAAGAGTGCGGCCTGCCGCTTACTGAGGCAAAGAAGGCGAAAGCGTATCAATCGCAGTGTATGAGAGCCATACCGATGAGATGAGACGAAGCGGCCGAAGACGGGCTAGGCCCGGCGTTCTGCTCAGCGTGAGCGCTGGTCTGCGGCTGCTCGCGTCGTTGCTCTTTTTGGTCTGGACCATTCCTGCGGCAACAGCCGACCAGGTCGGACATGATGTAGCTAAAGAGCAAATGAGGCTCGCTGCGTCCAAACCGGTCGCGACCATCCTTGTCCGCGACATTGCGCGCCGTGTTGCAGCTGAGACTTCCCGTTTCAAGACGGGAACGCCTGCCATTGCGGGAAACGGCAAGCCCTTTTGCATTATCCCGGATTTGCGCCTGCCGCTCGAAACCGCGTCAGCCGCACCGTTTGGTATAGGGTCTGAGGACCGGCCGAAACTGTCGCCGATCCGCGCCTTTGATGCGCGCGCGCCTCCGTTTCTCCCGGCATGATCCTGGCCTGGCGACCGCGGCCGCCGACTCCCAAAACTTTCACATCGCGTTCCCGGGCTCTCGTCGAGTTGCTCGCCGATCGGAACGCCAAAGCTCTTGTCGGAGGCGGTTTGCGCCCGATATGGGCTGAACGGACAAGAACATGCTGCATTTTTCGCGCTGGAAGACCATTCTCATCTGGCTGACGGTCCTGGCCGGTATCCTGTACGCAGCTCCAAACCTGGTTCCCGCCTCCACCCTGGCATCGCTGCCGAATTGGCTGCCAAAGCGGCAGCTGACGCTGGGCCTCGACCTGCAGGGCGGCTCGCACATCCTGCTCCAGATCGATCGGCAGGACCTCGCCAACGAACGCCTCGAAGCGGCACGCGACGAGGTCCGCACATCGCTGCGCGATGCCCAGATCGGCTATACCGGGCTTACCGGCACCGCCAATTCCATCCAGGTCCGCATTCGCGACCAAGGCCAGATCGAAGCTGCGAAGGCCGCGCTCGAAAGATTGACGCAGCCGATCTCGACCGGCCTTTTCATGAGCGGCTCGGTGACCGAGATGGAGATGGCCGAGCCGGAACCGGGCCTGCTGCGCTTTACGCTGACCGAAGCCGGGGTCGACCACCGGATCGCCGCGGCGCTGACACAATCGATCGAGGTGGTGGGTCGGCGCGTCAACGAGCTCGGCACAACCGAGCCGATCATCCAGCGCCAGGGATCGGACCGCATCATGGTCCAGGTGCCGGGCCTGCAGGATCCGCAGCGGCTGAAGGATATCCTCGGACAGACGGCGAAGCTGACCTTCCAGATGGTGGACCAGTCGATTCCGGTCGAGGAGGCGATCTCCGCCCGCCCGCCGGCGGGCTCGACGGTGTTGTATTCGACGGACGAGCCGCGGGTTCCGCATCTGATCGAGAACCGGATCATCGTCTCCGGCGAAAGCCTCGTCGACGCGCAGGCAACCTTCGACCAGCGCACCAGCGAGCCGGTGGTCTCGTTTCGCTTCGACAGCCGCGGCGCCACCCGCTTCGGTCAGGCTACTCAGGCCAATGTCGGGCGCCTGTTCGCCATCATCCTCGACAACGAGGTGATCTCCGCGCCTCAGATCCGCGAACCAATCCTGGGCGGCACTGGACAGATATCCGGCAGTTTCACGGTGGAGAGCGCGAACGACCTTGCGGTCCTGCTGCGCGCCGGCGCACTGCCTGCCGACCTCACCATCGTCGAGGAACGCACCGTCGGTCCGAGCCTCGGCAGCGATTCGATCCAGGCGGGCCAGTTCGCGTCGATCATCGCCTTGTTCCTCGTCGTCGGCTTCATGCTGTTCGCCTATGGGCGACTGGGACTGATCGCGAATATCGCGCTCCTGGCCAACGTCGCACTGATCATCGCCGTCCTATCCGTGCTCGGGGCAACGCTGACGCTGCCTGGCATCGCCGGCATCGTGCTGACGATGGGCATGGCGGTCGATTCCAACGTCATCATCTTCGAGCGCGTCCGCGAAGAGAACCGCCAAGGGCGCTCGATCGTGCAGTCGATGGATTCCGGGTTCAAACAGGCGCTGGCGACCGTCGTCGATGCCAATGTGACGACGCTGATCGCCGCCGTCATCCTGTTCTTCCTCGGCTCAGGGCCGATCAAGGGGTTTGCCGTCACCCTCGCCATCGGCATCGTCACCACCGTGTTCACGGCGTTCACGCTGACGCGCTGGCTGGTCGCGTTCTGGCTTCGCCGGCAGCGCCCGAAAAACATGCCCAGCGGTGTCATGCGGCTGGTGCCCGACGACACGCGCGTGCCGTTCATGGCATTCCGAAAATACGCCTTCACGCTGTCCTTTCTGTTGTCGATCGCTTCGGCCGTGCTGTTCTTCACGGTCGGCATGAACTACGGCATCGACTTCCGCGGCGGTTCGAGCATCGAGGTGCAGGCGAAGGGTCAGCAGGCCGACATCGGCGACATCCGTCAGCGGCTGACGGGCCTCGAACTGGGTGAGGTGCAGGTGCAGGAGTTCGGCTCGACCCGTGACGTGCTGATCCGCATCGGCACCCAGGGAGGCGGCGACATTGCCGAACAATCCGCCGTGGAAAAAGTAAGAAGCGCACTCGAAACCGACTACGAGTTCCGCCGCATCGAGGTTGTCGGTCCGACGGTTTCCTCAGAACTCGCGTTCAACGGCACAATGGGCGTGCTCGCCTCACTGCTGGCGATGCTCGTCTACATCTGGATCAGGTTCGAGTGGCAGTTCGGGCTCGGCGCCATCATTTCGACGTTCCACGACGTGATCCTGATGATCGGCTTCTATGTCGTCGCCGGCATAGAGTTCAATTTGACCTCGATAGCCGCGATCCTGACCATTGTCGGCTACTCCATCAACGATACGGTTGTTGTCTATGACCGGGTCCGCGAGAACCTGCGCCGCTATAAAAGGATGCCGATTGCCGAGCTGCTCGACCTGTCGATGAACCAGACGCTGGCGCGAACGGTCCTGACCGGCGTGACCACGCTGTTCGCGCTGGCGGCGCTTTCGATCTGGGGCGGCGAAGTCATCCAGTCCTTCACGGTCGCGATGATCTTCGGCATCCTCGCCGGCACCTATTCCTCCATCTTCGTCGCTGGGCCGCTCCTGATCCTGTTCAAGCTCCGGCCGGGTGCCCTCAGTCCAGAGGAAGCCGCAGCGGCGAAAGAGCCGCCGGCGCGACAAGCCTTATGACGTGACGGCTCGAAGCCGATCCACGATGGCGTCGATTTCGGCGCCGGTCGTGGCTCGACCGAGACTGAAGCGAACGGCGCCCATGCCGATCTTCTCGGGCACGCCCATGGCCGTGAGCACTGGGGAGAGCTCGACCCGGCCGGCATGACAGGCCGAACCGGTCGACGCCGCGACGCCCTCGAGACGCGAAAGCACCTCGGCACCGATCATGCCGACGAACGAAACGCTGAGCGTGTTGGAAGGCGGTGCTGAGGGTGCCCGTTGAGTGCGACACGGTCGCCGAAACTCTCCTGCAGCGCGTCCCAAAAGCGATCGCGCAGCACGCGGACGCGCGCCATCGGCTCCAGGTCGCCGGCGAGCGCACAGGCAGCGCCGAGGCCGACCGCGAGCAGAGCGCTCTCAGTGCCAGCACGCCGGCCATGTTCGTGCCCGGCGCCGTGGATCAGCGGCTCGAGCCCGAGCCCGCCTCGGACATAGAGCGCACCGACACCCTTCGGCGCGTAAAGCTTGTGGCCGGCGATGGTCAGCAAATCGACGCCAAGCGTGTCGACCTTGGTTGCAATCTTGCCGACCGACTGCGCTGCGTCGGTGTGAAATCGGACCCCATGCTCCCGCGCAATAGCACCGATCTCCTCGATCGGCTGGATCGTGCCAACCTCATGTTGGCGTGCATGACGCTGATCAGGATGGTGCGCGGCGTGACGGCACGACGCACGTCCTCGGGATCGACCCGGCCCGTGCTGTCGACCGGCACATAGGTTACTGCCGCGCCGAGCTGCTCGAGGAACCGGCAAGGGGCGAGAATGGCCGGATGCTCGACCGTGGTGGTGACGATGTGCTCGCCCTTGTGCCTCAGCGCGAAGAACGTGCCCTTGATCGCCAGGTTGTTGGCCTCGCTGCCGCCACTTGTGAACACGATCTCGTCGGGTGCGCAGTCGAGCAGCGCCGCAACCTGGCTGCGGGCCTTCTCCAGTGCAGCCTTCGCCGGCATGCTCGCCCAATGGCCGCTCGACGGATTGCCGAAAGCCTCATCCAGATATGGCCGCATGGCAGCCGTGACCGAAGGATCGATCGGCGTGCTGGCGTTGTAGTCGAGATAGATCGATGTCATGCCCAGGAGCCTCGTTCGCGGCTTGTCGGTATACCCGCACCTTTCCGGCGGCGAGCGTCGCGGCCGCGCGGAGGCCGTCGTGCCCGGCAATTAGCTTGCGCGCGGCTATTCCCGCATGAATGCCTGAACCTCTTCGGTTGTCACTTTGCCGTCCTTGTTCGCGTCGACCTTATCGAAGATCCGCTTATGGATGGCGGTGATCTCTTCGAAGGAAAGCGCGCTGTCGCCGTTCGTGTCGGCAATGGCGAACATGATCTTCATCATGTGCCCGCGCATGCGCATCATCGGCATTGCGCCCATCATGCCGGGCTGCATCATCCCGCCGCCCATCATGCCGTGGCCCATGCCCTGGCCCATCATGCCGGGAGGCATCATGCCGGGTTGAGCGGGCTGTGCACCTTGGTCTTGTCCCGCCATACCTCCAGGCTCGGGAGACGGCGCCTGCGCGACCGTCGTATGATGCGGATCCGCTGCGGTTGTTTGCGCGGCGGCTGTAGCCGTCACGCCGGCGGCGACAGTGGCGGCGAGCGCGGCCGCGCGCATCAGTGCAATCAACGTCATAATATCCTCCTTCCTCTCATGGGGCTCGGCAGAGCTCGTCCCAAGGCGCTGGCGGCTCTGCGGCCGGAGATGCTTTCAGCTCTTTCCCTACTGCCGGCAAACCGCCGGTCGCGGTCAAACTTCAATGTAAGCCAAAGGCGTGGCGAATTTGCGCCGGATCAATTGCTCGGGCAGCGATCTGCCGCTGTCATGTTGCCTCCCTTGAGGACGGATCTGTAGACGAGCGCGAGACATCGCTCATCACGACTGCGACGACTACCCCTGAGAGAAACGTCAGTGCGGCGATCGATGCGATCGCCGATGGCAGCCCGAAGCTGTCGGCGATGAGGCCGGCGCAGAGCGCACCGATCGCGTAGCCGAGATCCCGCCAGAACCGATAGACGCTGAGTGAGCGGGCGCGCCAGGTCGGATGCGAGGCATCGGACACGGCTGCGATCAAGCTCGGGTAGACCATTGCCGTGCCGAGGCCGAGCAGAAGGCTGCCGACGATCCACCACTCGAACCGGTGCGTCGCCGCGGTGAGAAACAGACCGGCGGCCTGAACCCACATGCCGGCGACGATCAGGCCTTTGCGCCCCCAGCGATCGCTCAGGGAACCCGTGGCGATCTGCAAGATACCCCATGTCGCGGGATAGATTGCCTTGAGGATGCCGATGGGCTCGACACCGAGACCGAAGGAAGCGAAGAACAATGGGAAAATGCCCCAGCTCATGCCGTCGTTGAGATTGTTGACGAGACCGGCCTGCGAGGCGGCGAACAGGTTGCGATCCCCGAACGAGGTGAGCGCGAAGACCTCACGAAAGCTGATCGGCGCGGCCTGCTGCGCGTGGGATGAAGCCTCCAGCCGAACGTGGTCGCGCGTGTCGCGCACGAGCAGGATCGACAGTGCGGCACCGAGGACGGCATAGCCGATGCCGAGATAGATCGGCACTGGCCGAAGTCCGTATTGCGCGGCCAGATAGCCAGTGAGGAACGCCGTCACCCCGACGGCGAGATAGCCGGCGAACTCGTTGAGGCCGACGGCAAGGCCGCGCGATTTCGGCCCGACGAGATCGACTTTCATGATCACGGTCATCGACCAGGCGAGCCCCTGGTTGATGCCGAGCAATGCGTTGGCCGCAATCACCCATTCCCAGGTCGGCGCCCAGATGATCATGAACGGCACCGGCAGGCCGACCAGCCATCCCAAAACGAGCACGCGCTTGCGGCCCCACGCGTCGGCAAGCTGGCCCGAGACCAGATTGGCGAGGGCCTTGACGACGCCGAAGCTGACGATGAAGGAGACGATGAGCGTCGTCGATGTGACGTGGAACTCCTCCGATCCGATCAGCGGCACGACCGTCCGTTCTATCCCGACCATGCCGCCGACAAAGGCGTTGATCACGACGAGCAGCGCGAATTGCGGCCAGTTCTCCCGGAGGCCGAGCCTGACGGATGAACCCGTATTGCCTGGAACCGATGCCGCTTCCTCCATGGGTCAGGCCGCCGCCGCAGCCAAGCCGAAATTGGCGGCCCGGAGTGCCGCGGCCTCGGGCGGTACCGGCGGAATCTCGGCGAGCATGAAGCGGATGAGCGCGCCCTCGACCTCGATCAGGAGGGCCTCGTTGTGGCAACCGAACAGGTACGAGACGCCGGCTGGATCGGTGTGAAGAAACTGGCGGAGGATCATGGTCTTGCGCGCCTCGCTACGAAGGGCTAGAACATTCAATCATTCCGCTGAATGTTTCACTGAGGAGAAGCCGTGTCAAGCACCGGACCGAAACAGGCGATCTACGCGAGCCTTGCCGAAGTGGCCCAGGCGCTCGGCCATCCGCATCGGCTCGAGCTTCTGGAGCATCTCGCGCAAGGGGTGCGCAGCGTCGAGGACCTCGCCGCGCGAGCCCATCTGAGCTTCGCCAACACGTCGCGCCACCTGCAGATCCTGCGGCGGGCGCGCCTCGTCGAGACGCAGCGCCGCGGCAAGCACGTACTCTATAGCCTCGCCGGCGATGCCGAGGTGGTGGCGCTGATCAAGGCGCTCGGCCGCGTCGGCGAGCGAAACGTGGCCGAAATCGGCCGCGTCATGGCCGACTACTTCCGGGCTCGCGATGCGATGGAACCGGTGTCGCGAGACGACCTCGTCTCGAGGCTGCATGACGGCAGGGTCACGGTTCTCGACGTGCGGCCCGAGGATGAATTTGGGGTTGGGCATCTTCCAGGCGCCCTCAACATCCCGCTGGCGGAGCTGGAGCGTCGCTTGGGCGAGCTACCGGCGGATCGGGAAGTGATCGCCTATTGCCGCGGCCCTTATTGCGTTCTGTCGTTCGAAGCGGTCGCCGCCTTGCGGGAGCGGGGCTACCTCGTCCGTCGGCTCGAGGACGGCTATCCCGAATGGAAGGCCGCCGGCCTACCGGTCGAAACGGCAGCCTGAAACAGAACGCGCGAAGCTGTCAGAGCGTTGGGAGATTGCAACGTTGGTCTGGCGTGGACCCTCAGCGGCGGGTCAGCGGGCCAGCGCGGCCGCCTGCTCCAGGCTGATACCCCGAGCGAGCGGGTCAGCGTGCCGGTGCGCGAGCCGCCATTCGGATCCTTCGCTGCGATAGACCAAGGTGACGCGCAGCGGCCAGTCCTGGGCCGGCAGACCGCCGACTTCGCCGCGGCCGCGCTCGATGACCGCGAGAACCACCATGTCGGCCGCGGCATAGGCTTGGACCAACTCTTGTTCCAGCGTGCCGTTCTTGAAGAAACGCCCCATTGCCTCCCAGCGTTCGCTTGTCATCTCCACGCCGCGTGTCGGCTTTCCGCCGAAAGGCGACATAAGCGTGAAGTCATCGGTGAGCGCAATCAACGCACGGTATCGGGCGATGTCGCCGCGCATCAGCGCCGCGTTGGCTTCGGCGGTCTGCCTGATGAGCGTCGCAATCTCCTCGTCGGCGATGGAGACCTGATGGGCAACGGCAGAGTCGCTCGTGGGCCGGGCTGCGGACCGGCTTAATCTGACTCCATCGGCTGTCAGTCACGGGCGGCCGGTTGCGCCGGCTCCTCAATGGTCCGCTGTTCCTAAGAACCCCCAAGGGCGTCGTGCCGACGGCGCGTGCGACGGAACTGGCCGCGCCGATCGCCGATATTCTGGCGCGCGTGCGCAGCGTCATGGCGACTGCCGCACCCTTCAACCCCGCCACGGCGGTGCGCCGGTTCGCAATCGGCGCGCCGGACGGTGTCTCAGCCGTGATCCTGCGCCCGCTTCTCGCCAAACTCAGCCGGATTGCGCGACGCATCGACATCGGCGTGCGTCAGCTCTTGCCCTCTCCGGCCCGCGTGTGGCGAAGCGCGATTGTCGATCTCGAGGCGCACGCCATCAATATCGCGATCATTCCGTCCGATGACATCCCGCCTCGCTTCGAAAAGCGCTGCATCTACGAAGAAGACTTTGTAATTGCCATGCGCCTTTAACATCCGTTCGCGCGTGATCCGACCCTGGAGCGATACTGCGACATGCAGCATCTGGTGGTCTCGCACAGTGGCGATCCCTATGGCTTCGTGGATGAACAGCTGGCCAAGCAAGGCCGGGCAAGACGGATCGCGTTGACTGTTCCCAACTTCATGTTCGCGCTTGCGGTCATCGCCGAGACCGATCTCATCTCGGCCCTGCCGCGGCGGTTCGTTACCATGCATGCGGCGCGTTTCGGCGTCCTGAGCCTCGATGCCCCGTTGCCGTTGCCCGGCTTCCGGCTCAACGCCGTCGCTCCCAAGGTCGCGATGATGGATGCGGGTGTGGCATGGCTCTTCGATCTGCTTGCAGGAGTGGAGCATACTGCGCAAAAGCACCACAGCGGCCTGCCCGCACTAAGACGGTAATCATAGCTCGGAAGCTTCGTCGGCTCCATGGCGGGTGCGCTTTAGGGTAGATTTAATGCCGCGCAGCGTTGATGAAACTGACAACTACGTTTCCGCTGGAGCGCTACTCGCTCGGAGTTGGAAAGTGCTTTTCAAGCCAGGTTCGCCACCTTGGCTCCTCCCGTTTTGCAACGCTCGCTGCATCGTCGCCAAAGAGGAAAAACCGCACGGACAGGAATGTCATCCCGCCCATCGGCAAGGCGAAGAGGTGCGCGAAGCCCGGCGCGGGCTGGTCCAGCCGGACCACCAGCTCGGGATGGTCCTGCGGCCCTGTTCGTTCGACGACGCCCTCGAATGCCTGCGTGTCCGAAGCCACGCGCCGTTGTTCAGTCGCATTCGCCAGGCCCAAGGGTTCAACCAGCTTTCGCCATGCATCGGCTAAAGGTTGAGAGGACCGGAACAAGAGCTGAAAAGCCGAGCCGTGCTGCCCGCGAAAGTGCGTGAGGTAGAGGCGGAGCAGGCGGAAGAAGGCGATCCATCCGTAGCTGTGGCCTTCGAACTGATCATCCCAATCATCAGAAGTCGCGAACCACCGATGGACAACGCGAACGGTGCAAAGCCCGCCGGACTTCGCCTCGACGGTCCATTCCGTCGCTACCGTTCCCGACTGACCCGGTGCTTCTGCGACAAACCGCTTGGGCGGCTCCCAAGCCGTGATGGTGGCGACCGAATCCATGCTTCCATCGGCAGCGAAATGCGAAACGGTGGTTCCTCCGATGCGGCCTTCGAGTTCGCTCGGCACGAACCATTGAGATATTCCAGGTCCCGTTGCGATCGCGTTCCAGACGTCCTCCGGTGTACCGGGGACATCCACTTGCGCCTCGACCGAGCGATTGCCGGCGGAATCTTTTTTACTGGCATTGAACGTCCTTTCCTTGCGGATTGGCTGGTGAAGGATGCGCCGTCACGACAAGGCGATGGGACCGTCCCTGCGGCGCTGTTTCGTCGTGATAGCGTGCCGCCAGCGTGGTGATGGCCTCAGCCAGTTCACGCGTGAACGAGGCGCGGTCGGCGGCGGAGCGGAAGCGGATTTCGGTCGCCAAGGTCGCCAGGTGCTTGCCGGCATCCGTGGCGGCGCGCTGGAGGGCCCCGATCTCCCGCACCAGCCGAGCGCCGAGCGCGATGAGGTAGCTTGCCGACAGGCGGTCGGCGGTGCGGTCCGGATCGGCGCCGACCGGACCCAGCGCGCTCGTCGAGACGACATAGCTTGTGGCGCTCGCCACCATGAGCCGCTCGGTCAAGCCACCCCACTTGCGCGTGTCTGCAACTGGGACAAGCCCGTGCTCCTCCAGAGCATGCAGATGGTAATTGATTTTCTGCCGCTTGAGACCGAGGCGTGTGGCGAGGGCAGCGGCCGAGGCGGGCTCCCGCAGTTCCGAGAGGAGCTGACTCCGGACCGGCTCCAACGCGGCGGCGGCCGCGCTCGACCGATCTATGACCTCGATATCGAGCATGCAGCCCTCACATTGACAAGAGGGCGGCAAGGGTGGGCGAGGCCCGCTACGGAAGACGACGCGTCCCCACCCGCAGCGGGGCAATTGCGATGACAGTGCCGTTCGTTGTAGCCATTCCGACCGCTTGATTTTGGAGGAGATGCAGCATGGACCGATTCACTGGCGGTTGCCTGTGCGGCAACGTCCGAATTGTGGCGTCGGAACTCCCATACCGGGTCGGCATTTGTCATTGTCTCGACTGCCGCAAGCATCATGGGGCCCTTTTCCACGCTTCCGCGGTGTTCCCCCAGGATGCGGTGACGGTCGAAGGCGAGACGCGCGACTACGCCGGGCGGTTTTTCTGTCCCCGCTGCGGCTCGACAATTTTCGGTCGTACCGCAGACGAAATCGAAGTGAACCTGGGATCCCTGGATGCCCCTGACCAACTGATGCCGACATACGAAAGCTGGATCATCCGTCGCGAGTCCTGGTTGCCGCCGTTTCCGCTCACGAGACGATACGAGCGTGATCGTGACGCCACGAGTCGCTTTGAGGAATAGGTCGCACGAACGCTGCAAAGGCGCCGTTACGAGACAGAGATGTATGCTTTGATCGACATCTCGAACCAGCTGCTTGAGGGCAGCGCCTTCGGTCACGCCGGCGCGTCACTCCGGAAGACCGGCCTTGCGGAAGCCATCAACGAAATGCTCGAGCGTCGCAGCGTCGCGGAATGGCTCCGTCGTGGCCCAGTGGCGGGTTGTGAAATGCGGGTTGCCAACGAGGAACAGTTCGACCTCTGCGCGCGCCTCGTCGAGCCGGCCCAATTGGGCAAGGCTTGCCGCCAGGAAACGGCGCGAGCTCGTACGATAAGTCTCGTCCCTGCGCAGTGTCTCGACAGCGGCTTCGTATGCGCCGGCCGCATATTGCGCCTGGCCGAGCGCCAGATAGTACCAACTTGCCGGAAACGGGTTCAGCCGGAATGCCTTGCGAATGTGCTCAAGCCCCTCCTCGACCCGTCCGGCCAGGACCGCGATGTCGGATAATGCCGCCCAGGCATCGGCCTCGTTCGGGTCCAGCTCGATCGCCTTGGCGAATTCCGCATCCGCCTCGGCGAAGCTGTGCTCATAGGCAAGCAGGTAAGCCAAAACCCAGCGGCAGCCGGCATCGTTGGGGTCGATCGCCACGGCTTTGCGCGCCAGTTCCAAAGCAACCCTACGGGATGTTCCGGTTGGTCCGCCGGAATGCACCCATCCCATCCAGTGGTTTATGGCAAGCCAGCGATAGGCCTCGGCATATTCCGGATCGAGCGAAACCGCGCGGGTGAGCATCAGATGCGCTTCGCGCGCCGTCTGCGGCGAATCATCCATCAGCTTGCGCGCCCGCACGCAGAGACCGTAAGCCTCGAGATTTTTGGGCCGGTTGCGCGGCGGCGGTCCGCGCAGCCGGCCGAGCAACGCCTCCACGATCTTGCCGGTGACCTCGTCCTGAACGGCAAAGATGTCTTCCAGGCTGCGATCGAAGCGTTCCGCCCATAGATGGTCGCCACTCACCGCGTCGACCAGCTGGGCGTTGATGCGCACGCGCCCTGCAGCGCGTCTTGCGCTCCCCTCCAGCAGATAGCGCACGCCAAGGTCCTCAGCGATCTCGCGCACGGCCATCGCCTTTCCTTTGTAGGCAAAGGCCGAGTTGCGTGCGATGACGAACAGGCCGGAGATCCTGGACAGGTCGGTGATCAGATCTTCGGTCAACCCATCCGCGAAGGATTCCTGCTCGGGATCGTTGCTGAGATTGACGAAGGGCAGCACGGCTATCGATGGTTTATCGGGCAGCGGCAAAGGCTTTCGCTTCGCGCCACCGAGCTGTTCGACGGCCCCAGTGAAGCGGTAGCCGACGCGCGGAACCGTGGCGATCCATTCGCCGCCGTCCCCGGCCGGACCAAGCAGCTTGCGCAGCTGCGCGATCTGGACGGTGAGATTGCCTTCCTCGACGGCGGTGCCCGGCCACGCCGCGTCCATCAACTCGGCCTTCTCAAGGATTTCCCCGGGCCGTCCAACGAGCGCCGCAAGTAGCTTTAGCCCGCGGTAGCCAACGGCAACGGGAACATCGTTGCGAAGCAGCGTTCCCGCACCGGAATCAAGCACGAACGGACCAAAGGCAAAGCGCGATCCCTGCATGCGGCGCATTTATAGCCCGTTTGGAAGTTTTGAGAACTATTTGGGAGAGCTTAATTACGACATTGTTCGTATCCTGCAGAATTCAGCCTCTTTCAGGTCGAGGGTCCCCGGACCTTCAAACCATATGGAGGTTGCTATGAACGATGCTCTTGCATCGGTCCGGCATCAGGCAGCGCGGCCGGGAACGCCCGTGGCGCCAGCGGAAATGTCGCGTCGGCACTACAGCCTGGCGACCCTGCGAAGCATTGTCGCGGCCTGGGACGAGCGGAAGCGCTTTCGCTGGGAACTGGAGCAAATGTCGAAGGACAATCCTCATTTGATCGACGATATCGGTCTGACGAGACGGCAGGTCGAGGCAGAGATCGCCAAGCCGTTCTGGCGGCGATAATCCCCGTCGGCTCAAGGCGGTGATAGCGTCATCCTCGTCCTTGGTGCGCCAAAAGCACCTCAGAACAGTACTCGCCCAGGCCGGTCGCCGCGCGGACAGCCCGACCATGAGAAGACCGGCCGACGCTCTTCGGCAATGTCGGGAACTCGCGCCGCTCGTTTGAGTTGAACTCCAGTTCTAGACAGCAAAACGGAATCTTGCCATGAGCCCGCCCGCCCAACGACGAAGGCGTCTCTCCGGTGGAACCGAGCTTGCTTACGTCACTGCGGGCGGTCCATCCAACCCCGCTTTGCTCCCCTGCACGGCTTCCCGAGCTCATCGCGAACATTTCGCGACGTAATTCCTGGCTTGGCGCGCGTCGCCTATGTGATCGCGCCCGACCTCCCGGGCCATGGCCAGTCCGACGTTCCGCCGACACCCTCTTTCGCCGGGATCAGCGAGGCAATTTCCGAGTTGCTTGCCCACCTCGTGATCGGGCGTCGCTTCATCTACGTGCATGACTGGGGCACCGCTGTGGGCCTTCAGATCGCCATGCAAGCGCCCGATCTGGTTTCGGGCCCCATCATCCAGAACGCAAACGCACATCGTACCGGCTTCCGGCCCCTTTGGGACGCCGCATTGAAGTTCTGGTCAGAACCGACCAAAGAGAACGAAGCGGCCGCAACCCCCGACCTGACCTTTGAATTCACGCGCGAGCAATATACGGGCGGTCTGCCGGAGGAGGTCGCCGCCACGATCAAAGGCGAACCCTGGGTCGAGGACTGGAGGGTGATGACTCTTCCCGGCCGCATGGAGACCCACCGCGCGCCCATCGCCGATTATAAGAACCACGCCGCGCGTTTCGATGCGATCGCCGGCTATCTCAAGAAATGGCAACCGCCGGCGCTCATGCTGTGGGGCCGTCACCAGCCCTATTTCGATATCGCCGAAACGCTGTCTTGGATGCAGGATCTGCCACGTATGGAGGCTCATATTTTCGACGGCGGGCATTTCCTGCTCGAGACGCATGCCGAACCAGCACTCTCCCTCATGATGGACTTCATCAGGCGAACACAGAAGAGACTCACGCAATTCCCGTCGCTTTAGGCCCAAACCAGACTTCAGCGGCGATTTCCATCCGGCGAGTCGCGAGATTAAGCAGGGACGTAGGTCAACCTGATCACATCCTCGCCGATCCGGTCATTAGTCATAAGGCGGAGCGGCGGCCGGGGTCCGGCGAAATATGGCTTGCCGCGACCAAGCACGACGGGGTGCAGGTAGATTCGATACTCATCGATCAGGCCAAGTTCGGTGAGGCTTTGCGCCAAGTCCGGGCCAGCAACTTCGATCTCCCCGTCGCGCTCGGCCTTCAGCTCGCGGATTGCGCCCTCGAGATCATCCTCAACAAGCGTGGCGTTGGGGCCAACCGACTTCAACGAGCGCGAGACGACCCATTTCGGTTGGTTCCGCCACGCCGCCGCGAAGGCGTGTCGCTCTGCATCCCATTCAGGATGATCGTCGTCCCAGTAACGCATGACCTCATACATTTGGCGACCATACACACTGCCCGCCTGCCCCTGAGCCTCCTCGATGAAGTGGCGGAAGAGTGTGCGGCTTGGCGCAAATGCCATATGGTCGACGTAGCCGTCCAGGGACTGGTTCATTCCGAACACGAGCTTAGCCATACCCACCTCCTTTCCTTGCGCGGCACATCCGCGCGGTTCTGATTGCGTTATGCAATCGGTTGCAGAAGCGAGAAATCATGCCGGACCTCCTTCTGCACTACAATTGCCCGGATTGCTGCTTCTTTGATCCAGCTGAGGTTCTTTCTTTCGCACGTCCTTCACGACATCGAGAAAAGCCCGTAGTGCCGGCGGCACGGTTCGGTGTCCGGGATAGTAGACCGCGACCCCTTCCGGAGCGGGCATCCATGCGGTCAGGACCCTACGCAGCCGGCCATCGGATATGGCCCCTTCGGCGGCCCAATCCGCCACATAGGCGATGCCCAGACCCTCGATTGCGGCTTCGGCCATCAGTTCCTCGTCATCGAGGACGATGGAGCCGTTTGCGTCGATCACGAGTTCCTGGCCGGCGCGTTCGAACTCCCATCGATAGAATTTGCCGCTGGGCATACGATGGCCGATGCAGTGGTGGCGTTGCAATTCCTCGGGCGTTCCCGGGTCGCCGAAGCGATCGAGATAGCCGGGCGAGGCGACACAGATGAACGTCAACGGGCGTGCAAACGGCACGGCGATCATGTCCTTGGGGACCGATCCGAGGAGGCGCACGCCGGCATCGAACCCACTGGACACGATATCGATGAGCCGCCCCTCGACGACGATGTCCACGGTCACGTCCGGATGGCGCGCCGCCATCTGCGGAAGAACCCAGCGAACGAGAAGCCCGGCCACCAATCGCGGTGCGTTGATGCGGACCGTGCCCGCGACATTGCCCCGGAACCCCGCGACGCTGTCGAGCGCCTCGTCCAGCGAGGCGAGCGCCGGCTGAAGGCGATCGAGCAACCGGAACCCGGCTTCTGTCGGCGAGACGCTGCGTGTGGTGCGGTTCAGAAGGCGCACCCCCATGCGTTCCTCGAGCGCACGCATCGCATGGCTCAATGTGGAAGGTGCCGTGCCGATCTCGTCCGCTGCGCGGCGGAAGCTGCGGTGTGTGGCAACGGCCACGAAGGCGGTGAGATCGTTGAGCGACGGGCGGGGCATTGATGGGGATTTTGCATCATCTCATGCCGATTTCAACGGCTAGTGCGCGCAATGCGATTGCCCTATCTCGTGCCTGCATCAATTGGAGATATGGGAAATGGCAAAGACCTGGCTCATAACGGGTGTGTCATCCGGTCTAGGCCGGCTGCTGGCGGAGAAGGCCCTGATCAGGGGGGACCGCGTCGGCGGTGCCAGCCGCAGCGAGGACGCACTTCCCGACCTGCGTGCACGCTACCCAGAACGGCTCCGCATCGTCGCAGTGGACCTCAAGGACCAGAGCTCGGTCCGCGCCGCGGTCGACCGCGCTTTCGCCGCATCCGGTCGGATCGACATCGTCGTCAGCAATGCTGGGTATGGCCTGCTCGGCGCGGCGGAAGAGGCTGGCGATGTGCAGGTTCGGGACATCATCGACACCAATCTCATCGGCTCGATCGCACTCATCCGGGCGGTGTTGCCGCATCTGCGCAGCCAGGGTGGCGGCCGGATTCTACAGGTGTCGAGCGAGGGAGGCCAGATCGCCTATCCGGCTTTCAGCCTCTATCACGCGACCAAGTGGGGTATCGAGGGGTTCGTCGAGTCCGTGGCGCAGGAGGCTGCTCCCTTCGGCATCGAGTTCACCCTTGTGGAACCTGGGCCGGTGCGGACCGGGTTCGGCGGCAATCTCGCGCGGACCAAGCCGCTCGCGGCCTATGAGGGAACACCCGCCGGTCAGATCCGCGAGGCGCTCCGTGGCTCTTGGGTGATCAAGGGCAACCCCGAGGGCATGACGGACGCAATGATCAGGCTTGCCGATCAGAATGGTCCGCTTCCGAAGCGGCTGGTGCTCGGTGCCGAGGCCTATGCCGGCATCCGCAAGGCTCTCGGCGGGCGCATCGAGGAGCTCGACCGGCAGAAGGACATCGCCGTCGCGGCGGATTTCACCGACGAGGAGCTGGCGCGGCTATGACCCACCCTGTCCCGCCGATCCACAGCTGCATGGCACCGTCGTGCAGCTCCGCCCGTTGATCCCGATAGATTCCCCCGGCTCCGGCCCGCTGCCGGTCCGCTCCCGCTATCAAGACAGAAAGGAACACGAAATGCCTGCACGTGACGCCATCTATCCGGCCAAACGCCACGCGTTATACGATATTCATCGATATTCCGCGGCCATTCGCTCCGGCGATCTTCTCTTTGTGTCGGGTCAGGTCGGGAGCCGTGAGGACGGCTCGCCCGAGCCGGTATTCGAGGATCAGGTTCGGCGGGCCTTCGCCAATCTGCGCGCGGTCTTGGCCGCCGCCGGGTGCAGCTTCGACGACGTCGTCGACGTCACCACCTTCCACACAAACCCGGACGAACAGATCGAAACGGTGCTAGCCGTCCGGGCGGAAGAGATCGGCGCACCTCCCTACCCGAACTGGACGGCAGTGGGCGTCAATTGGCTTGCCGGCTTCGAGTTCGAGATCAAGGTCATCGCCCGCATCCCTTCGACGACCAGCAGTCATCCAGCGGACAAGCGCTGATCGCTCGCCCTGCAGTTCTGTATTGGCGATTGCATCCGACGACGGAAACGGCAGCGCGGCGCGCCCCAGCACGGGCTCGCGATGTCCGTCCAACGATGAATATGCGAGCTTTGCCTTGGGCCAAAATACGTCATTCGGCCGCAAAACGATTCCGATCACCGCCGTTACTACGCTTTCTCGCCTCTGGCTATTCCGCGCTCCTCGCGCGGACGTAGTTCCAGCGGCAAATGGGCGGCAATTTCGGTGCTGGTGTGGTGGAAATGACAAAATTGGCCCGCCGGAAAGGATGAAACTGGGCATCATTATTTGATTGAAGTCGCTCCGTAAAAACTTTCAGGCGGTTTCAGGAGCTTTGGCCTTTGCGAGGTCCTGCAGGAACTCTTCCATCAGCGGCCTGTCACCGAACCGGCGGTAGGCGCGCTCTGCTTCCAGCGAGAATTCCGGATGCGCCTCGATCAGCTTTGCCATCGTCTGCTGGGCTGCCTCGACCTCTCCGCCCCCGCCCTGCAAAGCGGCCTGAATCAGAAGGCAGTTTGCATCGCGCGGCGCCCGGATCAGGCATTCCTCTATGACAGCGGAAGCCTCATCGCGGCGGTCAGCCGCGTAGAGCGCCTGCCCGTGCACATAGGCATAATACTCGGGCGCCATAGGATGAAGGCGGCGGGCCCGCTCTGCGTTGGCGACGGCATCATCATATTCCCCGAAGCGAACCTGCGCCTTTGCAAGCGCCATCATGCTGTCGGGATCGTTAGGGTTGAGCTCCACAGCGCGCCGTGCGGCCTGCAAGCCGCCTGAATAGTCGCCCTGGACGGCAAGCCCGAAGCTGATGACCTGATAGCCAAGGCCAAGATTGGGGTCGAGACGGACCGCCTGCCGAGCTTCGCTAAGCCCAAGATGGAGCTCCGGGGCGTTTGCCCGGCCGTCACCGCTCTGCGCCACGCTGGCGATATAGGTCAGCGCGAGGCCTGCGCGGGCGGCCGCATAGGACGGGTCCATTTCAACGGCGCGCTGGTAGAGGCTCCGCGCTTCCAGAATGTCCTGCGGGTCATTGGCGCCGTGCCGGTAGCGGTTGCGGGCCTGCAGCACGAGGTCATAGGCCTGCAGATTGTCGGTCGGGCGCTCCGCTGCCGCCGCCGCCTCGCTCCTGCCGATATAGGGCGCGATCTGCGCGACGATTTCGGTGGTCAGCTCGCTCTGGACGGTGAACACGTCGGCGACCTGCCGGTCAAAACTGCGCGACCACAGATGCGCGCCTGTCTTTACATCGATCAGCTGCGCCGACACGCGAAGCTGGTCGCCTTCACGGCGGGCGCTGCCTTCAACCACATAATCAACGCCGAGCTTCGCCCCGAGCTTGCGCACGTCCGTATCCTGCCCGTGCACGGCGTAGGTGGAATCGCGCGCGATTACCTGCAGCTCTGAATTGCGGGCAAGGGCTGTCGTCACATCCTCGGTCAGTCCGTCCGCGAAATACGATTGCTCGCCGCTGCCGCTCATCGCGGCAAAAGGCACGACCGCCACTGACGGCCTGGGGTCGGCGCGGCTCTGGTCCATCGACAAGGCCGCCGGGATGCGGCTGACCATGGCTGCCAGGGAGAGCGGCTGGATTTGGGTGCCGATGAGGATGAGGGCTATGGCGGCCGCGCCATAAGACCAGCGGGCGGCGGTGCTGCGCAGCACCTGCGGCACCTGCCGCCATGGCGACCACGGAGAGCCCGCACGCCTTACGCGGTAGACGTTGAGAAGTTCGGGAATGTTCTTGGCCCGCCTGCGGCCGATGCGGACGAACCTGTCAGCGCTGTTGCGGTCGGCAGCCATCACCACGGCGCCGCTGACGAATATCTGCCCAGGATCGCACATGGCCTCAAGACGCGCGGCCACATTGACGCCATCGCCGTATACGTCACCGTCATCTTCGATGACATCGCCAAGATTGATGCCGATGCGCAGCTCGAACGGGCCCTTGTCGAAACCTTCCTGTATGGCCAGCGCCGCATCAACCGCTTCGTTGACGCTGGGAAACATGGCGAGAAAGCCGTCTCCCGTCGTCTTGACGATGCGCCCGCCATGGCGGGCAATGGTCGGGTCAATGAGCTCATCAAAAACAGCGCGCAGCTTCGCGTAGGTGGAAGCCTCGTTTTCAGCCATCAGCAGGCTGTAGCCGACGATATCGGCGGCCAGGATTGCCGCGAGCTTGCGTTCCATCAGCATTATTCCTGAGCGGCGGGCCATCCACGGACTGTTACCACTGACACTTAAGGCGACGCACGGCCCAAGATTAGACCCATAATCCCGGATAGACTATCAACACAGCTCACAAATGCGTGACGATTGTGGCCTATACCGTTCTGACCTTCGTCAGCCATCATCTGCTTCGTCCGGCGCCGTCCGTCGCCGCACTGGCGGAGGGCGACGCCGCATTGAACGGCCTGGGCCTTGCCTGCCTGCCCGACCACCCGCTGCGCCCCTTCCTTGCTGAAGGACGGCTTCAGCAGGTGCTGGAGGACTGGTGCCCGCTATTATCTCTATTATCCAGGCCGCCGCCAGAATTCCCCCGCGTTCGCTCTCCTGGTCGAAGCGCTCCGCTGGCGAGGATAGCTCGGCAGGGCCAACAACAAGTTCACCGCTGCTTCACCCTTCATCGCAATTTGGTTTGTGCCATTTAACTAGGTTGGGATGTACATTCCAATTGGCGCGCCGGACGAGATTCGAACTCCGGACCCCCAGATTCGTAGTTATCAGTGTTTAAATTGTGCTTAAAATCAGTAGCTTAAGAAATCCCTGCCTTTGATAGATCTTCGGAAGTCTCGAGCTTCGCATCGGCTTTTTTCAGTCCGGCCAGCATTCTGTTGCCGTTCATAAATGGCGTGCTTGTGCCAGAAGCAGTCGTTAGGCGATCAAGTCCGAGCGGCCGGAGCCGGACCCATTGCTGTCATTGGCACGTGCTGACGAATCTTTGGCGCGCGAGCCTACGGACCTACGGACTCGAGTTGATCAGGGCACAAAGCCAAACGAGTAGCAGGGCAGCCCGCCGCTGCTCGGTTTTGACGGGCCACGACCCAATCGCCGATCGGGAAGATGCACGTTCGAGATCGGGTCGTTGGCAGGAAGTTCGATCACCGCCGGTGCCGCCTTCCTCGTTCGTTGTTGCCCGGCAGCCCGAGTGGTAGAGTGGCGGTGAGTTCAGGCAAAATAGCTTTGTGACATTCCAAGCGTCATGACTTTCGTGCCGCGCGCTGCAGCAGCTGCGATGAGTAATTCTATGGAGAGAACAGCCGTGACAGTCCCGGAGGACGATTTTTTCGTCCTCTCGAGCTTGCCGCCAAGTCGGACGCAGAAACAGCTCGCTCTTGTTTTTGTGCTAGGCTTGTTGGTCGTCTCTGTGTTGATCGCTGTTGGTCCGCTCTCGGGCATCCATCTGAGCCGGGTCGACGCCTTCGTCCCGGCCTATGCGACAGCGATGTTCGTGAACGATTCGATCACCGCAATCCTCCTGTACACTCAGTTTTCCATCTTGCGCTCACGTGCCACGCTCCTGATTGCAAGCGGATATCTCTTTACAGCGCTCATGCTAATCCCGTTTGTCCTGGCGTTTCCAGGTCTGTTCACGCCAAAGGGCGGCCTGGTGGGCGGCATGCAGAGCACATCATGGATCTACTTTTTCCAGCACGCTGGCTTTCCCCTATTCGTCATAGGCTATGCCCTCTCAAAGGGCTCGAACCCCAGCAAACGATTTTGGCAGGGTACCGTGCGTGCGGAGATTATCCTCAGTGTCGCCCTGACCGCAGTTATGGTCTTGTTGGCGTCGTTTTTTTTCATAGCGGGCGAAGCGTTGTTGCCGCGCGTGACCCTCGATTCCACTCGCCTTAGCCCGGTGTGGCCCTATGTGGGCGCGCCCGTCGCGCTGCTAAGTATCGCCGCGATGGTCGTGCTCTGGATCCGGCGACACTCAATGCTCGATCTTTGGTTGATGGTCGTGATGCTCTTATTCACGATAGAGATGCCTTTAAGCTATTACCCCGATCCGGCTCGCTTCAGCCTTGGCTGGTATACCGTCCGCATCTTCGGAGTTCTGTCCAGCGGTCTCGTTCTTATGGTTCTGCTTCACGAGATAACGACCCTTTATACGCGGCTTCTCGGAGCGGTCCGTGGCCAGCGTCACGAGCGCGAGGCGCGACTGGTAACCGGCGACGCAGTCGCTGCCACGGTTGCGCATGAAGTCAAACAACCTTTATCTGGCATGATAACGAGCGCCGATGCCGGCCTGCGCTTTCTCGGTCGCTCGATGCCCGATCTGGAGGAAGCAAAGGAGGCATTCAAGCAGATTATCGCCGGTGGTCATCGCGCGGCAGCGGTGATCGATGGAATTAGAACGATCTTCAAGAAAGAAGACCGCAAGCGAGCTCCGCTCGACCTTAACAGCCTTATCGGGGAAACACTCGCCCTGGTGCGAGAGGGTCTGGCGAAACACCGGATAATGGTCGAAGCCGAGCTGGATGAACGTCTGCCGCGGGTAATAGGCGATCGAATCCAGCTACAGCAGTTGCTTGTAAACCTGATCACGAACGCCATCGATTCCATGGCCGCGGTCGGCGGGGCGCGGGTGCTGTCCGTGAAATCCAAGTTGCATGACGATGGCCACGTAACGGTTTCGGTTGCGGACACCGGAACAGGAATTGGTCCGCAAGACGTGGATCGAATATTCAACCCGCTCTTCACGACAAAGCCCGACGGCATGGGGATGGGCCTGTCGATCTGCAGATCGATCGTCGAAGCCCACGACGGTCGGTTGTGGGCGGCCCCGAACACGCCCCAGGGTGCAATATTTTATTTTAGCGCAATTCGCTCTGTCTCTGCATGACGAGGATCCGTCTGTGATCAAAGTCGCACCGAACAGTTTACAGCCGACGACAGAGGTCGAGCCTGCTGTCTATGTGATCGACGACGACGCCGGTATCCGCGACTCGCTCGGCCTGTTATTCCGCTCGGTCGGTTTGCGCGCCGAACTATTCCGTTCGGCGAACGAACTCATGCAAAGCAAGCTGCCTCCGATTCCGAGCTGCCTGGTTCTCGATGTTCGCCTACCCGGGTTAAGCGGCTTCGAGCTTCATGCCGAGTTGACCAAGGCCGATGTCCATATTCCCATCATCTTCATCACTGCACATGGCGATGTTCCCATGTCCGTACGGGCGATGAAAGCCGGCGCCGTCGACTTCATTACCAAGCCGTTTCGCGACCAGGATATGTTGGATGCCGTCACCGCCGCGATCACCCGCGACCGGGCCAGGCTGGATGCCGATCGCACACGGCTCGATTTAAAGAGCCTGTTCGACAGCCTGACGTCGCGCGAGCAGGAGGTGATGGCGCTGGTCGCTACCGGCTTAATGAACAAACAGATCGCCGCTCACATCGGCCTCAGCGAGATTACGGTTAAGATTCATCGCGGCCACGCGATGAAGAAGATGCGCGCGAAATCGCTCGCGGACCTGGTCAAAATGGCCGAAGCACTCGGTATCGGCCGGGAAATGTCCTCGTAGCCTCATATCTATGTATGACTTTCGAACACAGCCGACTCGTACCATTGTCGGTGCGCATTGATGGGCCAATCGCTTGCCAGACACCCCCGTTATTTCGATCGTCGACGATGATGAATCCATTCGAAGCGGAACTACGAGTCTTGTACGGTCGCTTGGGTTTGTCGCCCACGCTTTCCCATCCGCACGTGCGTTCTTGCATTCGGAACAACTGGCTCAAACCTCGTGTCTGATTTCAGACATCCAGATGCCGGAGATGAGCGGAATCGAGTTGCACGACATTTTGCGCACGCGTGGACATCACACTCCCATCATTTTCATCACGGCCTTTCCCGATGAAAAGGCGCACGCTCAAGCGTTGGTTCGAGGCGCCGTCTGCTTTTTGAGCAAGCCTTTTGACGGCGACACGCTGTCTCGCTGCCTGGACGTTGCATTGAAAAACAATGCTGGTGAGAGCGACTAGTGCGTCGCTGATCGCTGGGCGCGATCAGGCTCGGCAGACCGCAAAGTCCAATCGTCGAAGCGCATCCGAGGACGCCCGGGCCCGTAGGGGCCTATAAACCTAGGTATGACGGCCATAAACGAACACGCGGTCACGACCAACCTACGTCCGATGGAGCACGCGCTGAAGTGAGAGCACAACAAAAGTGTTCAACCACTCTAATGGCACCGCGCAACGAAGGAGACTGATCATGTCCACGGCATCACCGGCGCCAAATCGGCGCGACTTTCTTGCCACATCGGCCACCGTATTGCTTGCCACTTCGGCAGGCGCTGCCGCGTTCAACTTCACATCGTCTCAGCCGGCGGCCGCGGCCGAAGCCAATTCAATCCGCCTTTTCACCGTCAGCTTCCCGCAGGAGGAGATCGACGAGCTACGCCGCCGTATCGCTGCCACGCGCTGGCCCGAGCGGGAGCTGGTGACCGAGGCAGCTTCCCGGCGGACTTCGGCGACGTTGGCGGCAGGCGACACACAAGGCGTGCAACTCTCCACAATGCAGAAGCTCATCCAGTACTGGGGAACCGAATACGATTGGAGCAAGTGCGAGGCGCATCTGAAGTCGCTGCCGCATTTCATCACCGAGATCGACGGCCTCGACATCCACTTCATCCACGTGAAGTCCAAGCATCAGGGTGCGTTGCCGGTCATCATCACGCACGGCTGGCCCGGTTCCGTCATCGAGCTGCTAAAGGTCGTCGATCCGCTCACGAACCCTACGGAGCATGGTGGAACCGCGGCCGATGCCTTCGACGTGGTGATCCCGTCGATGCCGGGCTACGGCTTTTCCGCCAAACCGACGCAACCCGGCTGGGACCCGGTGCGCATCGCGAAAGCGTGGACCGTGCTGATGAAGCGCCTCGGCTACACCCGGTTTGTCGCGCAGGGTGGCGACTGGGGGGCCCTCATCACCGAACAGATGGCTCTGATGGCGCCTCCCGAGCTGATCGCCATCCACACCAATATGCCCGCGACCATTCCGCCCGAGATTGTGAAGGCGCTTGCCGCTGGCAGTCCGCCTCCCGCCGATCTCGGGTCCGACGAAAAGCGCGCTTACGAACAGGTCGCGTTCTTCTACAAGTTCGGCCTGGGCTATGCCAACGAGATGGCGCTTCGTCCGCAGACGCTTTACGGGCTCGTCGATTCACCGGCCGGCCTGGCGTCATGGATTCTCGATCACGATGCGGACAGTTATGCACTGATAGCCCGCTCCTTCGATGGGGAGCCGGAGGGCCTTACCCGCGACGACATCCTCGATAACATCACGCTCTATTGGCTGACCAACACGGCCATCTCGTCGGCCCGCCTCTATTGGGAACACCGGCAAACCGCGAAGGCGGGCTTTTTTGACGCCAAAGGCATCACCATTCCCGTCGGCGTGAGCGCGAACCCCAGCGAGATCTACACCGCGCCGAAGAGTTGGACCGAGCGCGCGTTCCCGAAGCTCCTGCATTACGGCCGCCCGCCCAAGGGCTGCCACTTCGCGGCATGGGAACAGCCGAAGTACTTCACCGACGACGTGCGTGCATCGTTCAAGACCCTACGGACGGTGTGAAGTGTTGAGCGGGGATGGCGCGCCGGACGTGCGCGTCACCCTCCGCCTGGCGATTAACCCCGTAGCGCATCTCCAAAGGAGAGAATGCAATGAACCTCCTCATCCAGACGCTCACCGCACTCGCGGCTTGCACCGTGTTCGCCACGGGTGCGTTCGCCCAGAGCACGGTCGTGCCCGTCGACAACGAGCCCGCGCCCAAGCTGATCGTGGAGCCGCCGCTTCCGGGTCCGTTGGCCGGGGGCGTGGTGTTCATCCCGTACCGGGTGGAGAACCTGCGCATCCTGCCTGTCGGTGGGCCGGCCGCGCGTAGCGTGTCTCCGCGGGTCGGGCACCTGCACCTCACCGTCGACGACCTGCCCTGGGCGTGGGCGGATTACGGTCAGAGCGACACCATCATCCTGGTGGGCATGCCGCGCGGTCAGCACAAGGTCCTAATCGAGGTGGTGGACGCCGAAGGCAACGTCTTCACCAAGCAAACGGTGACCTTCCACTCGCCGGGCAAGGAGATTCAGCCATGAAGCTCCACAAGTTGGCGACCGTGCTGGCATTCGGGCTTTGCATCTTTTCCGCCTTGGCCAACGCCAGTGCGGCCGAAGATCGCTCGATCCGGCCCTTCACCGTCAGCATCCCGCAAGCGGCGCTCGAGGACCTTCGTGGGCGCATCACCGAAACACGGTGGCCGGATCGCGAGACGGTCGATGACCAGTCCCAAGGCATCCAACTCGCGAAACTCAAGCCGCTCGTCGCATACTGGGGCACCGGCTACGACTGGCGAAAGGCCGAGGCCAAGCTCAACGCCCTGCCTCAATTCCTGACAACGATCGATGGCGTGGACATTCACTTCATTCACGTCCGCTCGCGTCATGCGAACGCCATGCCGCTGATCATGACGCATGGCTGGCCGGGCTCGGTGCTCGAACTGCTCAAGACCGTCGGCCCGCTCACGGATCCCACCGCGCATGGCGGGCGCTCGGAGGATGCATTCGATCTTGTCCTGCCGTCGATGCCGGGCTTCGGCTTCTCTGGCAAGCCGACGGACACCGGTTGGGGCCCCGACCGCATCGCGCAAGCCTGGGCCGAGCTGATGAGACGCCTCGGCTACACAAGCTACGTCGCCCAGGGCGGCGACTGGGGCTCTCCCGTTTCGAGCGCGATGGCGCGCCAGGCGCCAGCAGGATTGCTCGGCATCCACATCAATCTGCCGGCGATCGTGCCACCCGAGATTGCCGCGGTGCTCGCCGCCGGCGGGCCAGCGCCTGCGGGACTGAGCGAAAAGGAACGCGTGGCATTCGACGCCTTCAGCGCAGGCGCAAAAATGGGGAACAGATCGTACGCGGTGATGATGGGCACGCGCCCGCAGACGGTCGGTTACGCTATCAATGACTCCCCCGCCGGGCTCGCGGCGTGGATGCTCGGGCACCCTGGCTTCTCGCATTGGACCTACGACAGCAGCGATCCCGAAAAATCGCCCGATGAGGTGCTGGACGACATTACACTCTACTGGCTGACGGACACCGCAACCTCGTCAGGGCGAATTTACTGGGAGTACGGCGGACGCAGTCCTGCCTTTGCAGGCCCGGAGATGACCTCCGAGATATCGCTTCCGGTGGCGATCACCGTGTTTCCGGGGGAGAGCTATCGCGCGCCGGAGACATGGGCCCGGCGCGCCTATCCAAACCTGATTTACTTTCATGAGGTCGACAAGGGCGGCCACTTCGCCGCCTGGGAGCAGCCCGAACTGTTTTCCGCCGAGTTGCGCGCGGCGTTCCGACCGCTCCGACAAGATTTCTGAGGCGCGTACCAGGCGCCAGCCCGGACGCGTTCAACGCTCAACAGGTTAAACCTAAGGAGATCGACATGAGCAGCATTATCCTGGCGCATAGCGAAGACCCGATCGAAACCCCCGGAACGCGTCCCCTCGACATGAAGCTCGAGGCCGTAGTCATCCCCGTTTCGGACGCCGCGCGCTCCAAGCAGTTCTACGAAGGCCTGGGCTGGAGGCTCGACGGCGATTTCGTCGTCGGCGACACGTTCCGGGCGATGCAGTTCACGCCTCCGGGTTCGCCGGCCTCGATCCATTTCGGCACCGGCATCACGCCGGCAGCGCCCGGCTCCGCCAGTGGGCTTTTCCTCGTCGTGCCAGACATCGAGGCGGCGCGCGCCGAACTCATCGGCCACGGCGTCGAGGTGAGCGAAGTGTTCCACCGCGCCGGTCCAGGCAAGCCGGCGGTTAGCGGCAGGCATCCGGAGCGGCAGAGCTATTCCTCCTACGCGACCTTCAAGGATCCGGATGGCAATGAGTGGCTGCTGCAGGAGGTCACCACCCGGCTCCCCGGCCGGGTCGACTCCAACACCACCAACTACGCTTCCATAGCGGACCTTGCTGCTGCCATGCGGCGCGCGTCGGGAGCCCATGGCGAGCACGAAAAGCGCAACGGCGGCCAGCGCGACGAGAACTGGCCCGACTGGTACGCCGAGTACATGGTGGCGGAGCAAACCGGCAAGCCGCTGCCACTCTGAGAAATTCGGCGCGCGCGTTGTGTCCACTCCTGTGCGCGCGCCAATTTCAATCGTACCCAGAGGCGTCATGATGAAAACTAACAGGCTGTTGGTAGCCGCGGTACTCGCGACAGCAATCGGCGCATCGATTGCAGGCTTTGTAGGAGATACGAATATGACGGCGCCGATAACCTCCAAACAGGCAAAGGTTCCGTTCCTTCACGGGCTTTCCGCCGGGGCTGTTGCGGGTCAATCCGAGCTTGCTTCTCTCGAGAGTGCGGACGAGTGGATTAACTCACCGCCCCTGACGGCATCGGCTTTGCGCGGCAAGGTCGTCCTTATCGATTTCTGGACCTATACCTGCATCAACTGGCTGCGCACGCTGCCCTATGTCCGAGCGTGGGAGGAGAAGTATCGCTATCAAGGTTTGGTGGTGATCGGTGTGCATTCACCCGAGTTCTTTTTTGAGAAAGACTTGAACAACGTACGTCGCGCCGCGAAGGATTTGGCAGTCGATTACCCGATCGCGGTAGACAACGGCCATCTCATATGGCGGGCCTTTGACAACCCGTATTGGCCGGCGCTCTATTTCGTCGATTCGCGGGGACGTGTTCGGCATCATCATTCTGGCGAAGGCTCATACGAACAATCGGAAAAGATCATTCAGGAATTGCTGGCCGAGGCTGGAGCCAGCGGATTCGACAGTGAGCCGGTTTCGGTAGATGTCCGCGGCATCGAAGCGGCGGCCGATTGGGACAGCCTCAAGTCTCCAGAAAATTACCTCGGGTATGATCGCACCCAGAACTTTGCGTCCGGCGGCAAACCGACCTTGGAGGACCCGCGCATCTACGAAGTGCCGGCTCGATTGGGTCTGAACGAGTGGGGGCTGTCTGGCAGTTGGACGGTAACGAAGGAAACCGCTGTACTGAACAAGCCCAATGGCCGCATCGCATATCGTTTTCACGCCCGCGATCTTCATCTCGTCATGGGGCCGGCAGCGACGGGAACTTCCGTGAGATTTCGGGTGCTGATCGACGGACAGCCGCCAGGCGCGGCTCACGGAATTGACATTGACGAAAAAGGCGAAGGCACGGTGACGGAGCAGCGCCTGTACCAACTGATCCGCCAACCGCACCCCATCGTCGATCGCCAGTTCGAGATCGAGTTTCTCGACTCGGATGTGGAGGTCTTCGCATTCACGTTCGGCTGATTGCCTGCGCAACGATAGAGGTTTCCCAAATGCATTCGCTCAGTGTCCCGGATGGGATCGACCAAGATCGCCGCCGCTTCTTAGGCAACGCCGCGATGGCTGTCGCAGCCACTCAGCTCGGGCTGATCGCTCCGGCAGCAGCACAGCAGGCAACCGAAGAGCCAGCAACATCTTTCGGGCCATTGAATCAGATCAACGCCGGCGTGCTGAGCGTCGGCTACGCCGATATAGGACCTGCCGGCGGCCCCCCGGTAATCCTGCTGCACGGATGGCCATACGACATCCACACCTATGTCGATGTCGCGCCCTTGCTTGCGTCGAAGGGATACCGCGTGATCGTGCCGTATCTGCGCGGTTATGGCACGACGCGCTTTCTTTCAAGCGCGGTCCGAAACGGCCAGCAGTCGGCGATCGCGCTCGACATCATCGCCTTGATGGATGCTCTCAAGATCGACAAGGCAACCATCGGCGGTTGCGACTGGGGCGCTCGAACAGCCTGCATTGTCGCGGCGCTGTGGCCGGAGCGCTGTAAGGCGCTGGTTTCCGTGAGCGGCTATCTGATCGGCAGCCAGGAGGCCAACAGGATGCCGCTGCCGCCGAAGGCGGAGCTGCAATGGTGGTACCAGTATTATTTCGCAACCGAGCGCGGCCAGGCCGGCTACGAGAAATACACGCACGAGTTCGCAAAACTCATCTGGCAGATCGCTTCGCCGAAATGGACGTTCGACAACGCGACCTTTGACCGCAGCGCTGCGGCCTTCGACAATCCGGATCATGTCGCGATCGTGATCCACAACTATCGCTGGAGGCTCGGCTTAGCCGAAGGCGAGCCGAAGTATGACGATCTCGAAAAGCGGCTTGCCGAGTTTCCCGTCATCACCGTGCCAACCATCACGCTTGAGGGTGATGCCAACGGCGCGCCACATCCGGATCCGAGCGCCTACGCCAGGAAATTCTCCGGCAAGTATGAGCACCGGACGATCGATGGCGGCATCGGGCACAATTTACCGCAGGAAGCTCCCCAAGCCTTCGCCAAAGCTGTCGTCGAAGCGGACAGTCATTGATCGGCCTATAGGCGCCGCTGGCAATGGACTCAAAGAGAGAGCTACTTCAGCTACGCGGACTATGAACGGCTTTTGGCCGATTTGAACCAGCCCGCCAGAGAGGACGAACATGATTATCCAAGACTCCGTACTGTTCATAACGGGCGCAAATCGCGGGCTGGGTTTGGCCTTTGCTGAGCAAGCCCTTCAACGCGGCGCAAGAAAGATCTATGCCGGTGTGCGCAAACCCACTGATGAGAGCAGGCCGGGCATCATACAGGTCGGACTGGATGTAACCGATCACGCCTCAATAGCCGAAGCCGCGAATCAATGCGGCGATACTACCTTGCTGATCAACAACGCTGGCATTGCCCGCCTGACCAGCAGCACTCTTGACCCGATTATGATCGAGGGAGCGCGGGAGATTCTCGAGACAAACTATTTCGGAACGATCGCCGTCAGCCAGGCATTCGCTCCGATCCTTGCCAGGAACGGCGGCGGAGCAATCATCAATGTGTTGTCCGACGCGACCTGGTATGCCCGGCCTGTGCTTGCCGCATATTCGGCTTCGAAATCCGCGGCTTGGAGCTTCACAAACGCCTTGCGTATCGAGCTCCGCGGTCAGAAGACGGCAGTGCTCGGTCTGCATGTGAGCTTCATGGATACGGACATGACCCTTGGATTCGACATGAAGAAAATCAGTCCGCAGCAGGCTGCGGAAGCCGCCTTGATCGGCCTTGAGGCTAACAAGGAAGAGGTGCTCGCTGATGATTTCACCAAAGAGGTTAAGCGAAGCCTCTCCAACGGAAAGCCAATCTACCTCGACCCGCCACCACTTGGCTAATCGCATAGCGCTATTGGCAACTCCAGTCGTCCCGGCCGTCTGTCCAAAGACCGCTTGTGCTGAAACCCGCCGTTCGTTCGTTGCTGCTCAATGTCAGCGACGAGTCATATCTTCGCGCACGACGATGCCGCGCAAAGACGCAGCCTGGGGTCGAGCAAGCGTGGCTCAACCAGAGAGCGGGCCCGTACCCAATCGGCGGCAAACGCGCCATCAATGCAGGCGGCAGAAATCCACGAAGCCGCGCCATGCTAATTGCCATACTAATTTTGATTTTAGTATGGCAGCCTTTAGCTAAGCTCTTGCAATTATTGGCGCGCCCGAAGAGATTCGAACTCCTGACCCCCAGATTCGTAGTCTGGTGCTCTATCCAGCTGAGCTACGGGCGCGCAACAGGCCATGCTTTGCATAGCCCACGATCCGATCCTTAACGACCGGCCGCGATGTGACGTGTTCCCTAGCGACTGAATTTCCGAAAAGCAAGCCGATAGGCAAAAGTTTTGCTGTTCGCGTGTTGGCCTGCTCTTTGTTCTGCGCAATTCCGGACGGAAAACCGTCACACACTTCTCTGGAATTGCTCCGGATCAGGGAATTGATGCGGGTCAGGCCGGGCGGCGCAGGCCGTTGCGGGCCTGGTCGAGCCGGACCGGCTGGTCGGGAATGGTTACCGCGAAGGTGGTGCGGCCGCCTCTGCTTTCGACAAGCTCCACCGTGCCGCCATGGGCGCGGATCAATTCATAGGCGATTGCCAGGCCGAGCCCGGTGCCGCCACTGCGGGCCGAGCCGCGGAACGCCGCGAACAGGTTCTCGCGCGCTTTCGGCGGCAGGCCGGGGCCGGTGTCGGTGACGGTGATGCGGCTGACGCTGCCGACGCGCTCGGCCGACACTGCCAACCGGCGCACCACCGCACTTTCCGCGTCCGCCGCCATCGCCTGCACGGCGTTGCGGCAAAGATTGGTGAGCACGCGAAAAAGCTGATCGGAATCGGCATCCACCTCGAAAGCCAGATCGACGGCATTGACGAATTCGATGCCGCCTTCGGTGTCGAGCAGGCCGTGGACGTCGTCGACCAGTTGGCGCAGCCTAAGCCTGCGGCGCGAGGGCGGCGGCTCCTGGGTGCGGCCATAGGCGAGCACACCTTCCGAATAGGACACGGCACGATCGAGCGCCCGCAGCAGTTTCGGCGCGAAGGCCTGCACGGTCGGGTCCTTGACCTGGCGCAGACGATCCGACATCAGCTGCGCCGACGCCAGGATATTGCGCATATCATGGTTGATCTTCGACACGGCGAGGCCAAGGTCGGCGAGATGCTTCTGCTCGGAGAGCATCTTTTGCAGCCGCTCCTGCATCTGCGAGAGCTCGCGCTCTGCAACGCCGATCTCGTCGGCGCGGGCAGCAGGGCGGATGATCCGCCCGGGGTCGTCGGGCGCCTCGGAGAAGGCCAGCATCGAGCGCGTCATCGTCCGGATCGGGCCGATCATGATCAGGTCTATTGCGGCATAGACCAGCATGGCGGTGAACAGCGAGATCAGCAGCGAGACGAAGGCGACGTTGCGCGAATAGATGAGCATGGCATCGCGCAGGCTGTAGTCGGGCATGATCAGCTCGAATTCCTTGTCGCTGTCGCCGACCGGGCCGAAAACGCGCAGCATCCGCTCGCCGCCGAAAAACAGCGTGTCCAAAGCGCCGGTCATGCCCTCGACCAGGCCGACATTGGCGATGTCGATATGTTCATCGACGTGCGGCGGCATCTCAGCCACGACCAGAAGCCGCGAGACGCCGCCGTCGCGCACGGCGATCGCCTTGGCGCCGATCGCCATCAGCACGTCGTTCTGGGCGGCGCGGGACAGCGAGGCGGGCTCTCCCTGCACCAGCACGATCGAGACGGCCGCAGCGGTGCTCAGCCTCTCCTTAAGCCAACTCAGCCGGTAGCTGGCGATCCAGGGCAGAAAGATAAGGACCTCGGCCAGGAGCACGAAGACGATGGTAAGCAGCAGGAGCTTTGTCGACAATCCACGCGACAAAGGCACCCTCCGGGCGGCCGCCGTCGCCCGATCGGTCCTTTCCTCCGCGGATGGGATTTCACTCATGTAGCTTTTTTCTTCACGATCGCTTGATCAGCCAAGATTAGGCCATTGCGGCTTTTTTGCCAATTTCATCCTTCGTCCCAATACGGGATGATACCGCCCAGACTTCGGCCATCACACTTCAGCCAATCGGCTGAGGCGCCGGATGTCGGCGCCGGATTGACTTCCAAAACCCTTCTTTCTATAAGCCCGCTCACGCTCGGGCCATTCGTCCCGGCGCGGTTTCGATCGCGCCAAAGCCGGCCCGGCAAAGCTCCTGTTACAGAGTGACAGAATCAAGAAGGGCCGCACCCCGCGGTATTAAAACAAATGAAGCGTACTTACCAACCGTCCAAACTCGTCCGCAAACGCCGGCACGGTTTTCGTGCCCGCATGGCCACCAAGGGTGGTCGTGGCGTCGTCGCAGCCCGCCGCAACCGCGGTCGCAAGCGGCTCAGCGCCTGAACGGAAGACGAGATCGTTGCCCGCAACCGGCAAGCCAGTGGGAGCACATCCCAAGCGGCTTCTGAAACGCGCGGAATTCCTGGCTGTCCGGCGTGGCGAGAAGCGCCGCGGGCGGCTTTTTCTCGTCGAGGTTCTGGGCCGCAGCGATGCAGACGCGCCTCGCGTCGGCTACACGGTCACCAAGAAGGTCGGCAATGCAGTCGTCCGCAACCGCATCCGGCGGCGGCTGAGAGAAGCCGTGCGCACGCATGCCACGGGTGACATGGAGCCTGGCAATGACTATGTCATCGTCGGGCGCGAAGATGTGCTTACTATTCCGTTCGGCCAGTTGAAAGCCGAACTCTCCCGCAGACTGCGCGGAACACGATAGGCCAAGGCTTTCGATGGAAAACAACCGGAACTTCTTCATCACCATCGCGCTGTCGGTGCTGATCCTGTCGCTTTGGCAGTATTTTTACGTGATGCCTTACAGCGAGGCGCAACGCGAGGCGGCCCGTATACAAGAGCAGCGGATTGCGGAGCAGAAGAAGGCGGCCGAAGGCGCCAGTCCGGGCAGCAGCGAAACGCCGGTGCCGCAGCAAGGCGCCATTCCTAATGCACCCAATGCACCGGGGACCGATGGCGCGACGCCTGCCGGCCGCGAGCAGGCGCTGGCGTCGACGACGCGCGTCAGGATCGACACGCCGAGCCTGGAGGGCTCGATCAATCTCACCGGCGCCCGTCTCGACGACCTCAAGCTCAAGCACTACACGCTGACGGTCGACAAAAACTCGCCCGAGATCGAACTACTCAACCCGGCAGCGCTGCCCACCGGCTACTATGCCGAGATCGGATTTGTCGGCAGCGACAAGACCGGCACGGTGCCAGGCCCGGAAACCGTGTGGACCGTCGATGGCAATGCGACGCTGACGCCGGCAACCCCGGTTACGCTGAGCTTCACCAACGACAAGGGCCTGACCTTCAAGCGCACCTTCTCCGTCGACAGCGACTATATGTTCACGGTCTCGGACACGGTGCAGAATTCAGGCTCAACCCCAGTCACCCTGTCGAATTACGGCCGCGTCACCCGCTTCGACAAGCCTGCCGTTGCCAGCATCTATGTGCTGCATGAAGGGCTGATCGGCGTCACCGGCACGGAAGGCCTGCAGGAACACAAATACGCGGCCGTCGAGGAGGACAAGCAGTACACGCCGGGCAAGTCGACCGATGGCTGGCTGGGCATCACCGACAAATACTGGGCGGTGACGCTGGTGCCGACCGAGAAGCAGCCGTTCCAGCCGCGTTACGCTTATTTCGAGGACGGCCGCCCGCGCTACCAAGCCGACTTCCTCACCGACCCGATCACCGTCGATGCCGGCCAGTCGGCGACGGTCGAGACCGAAATCTTCGCCGGCGCCAAGGAAGTCGCCAAGGTCAACGCCTATGCGGAAGATCGCCATATCAGGCTGTTCGACCGTTTGATCGACTGGGGTTGGTTCATCTGGATCACCAAGCCGATGTTCTACCTGATCGACACGATGTACAAATTCTTCGGCAATTTCGGCGTGGCTATCCTGGCCACCACCGTCGTCGTCAAGGCCCTCTTCTTCCCGCTCGCCAACAAGTCCTACGCATCGATGGCGAACATGAAGAAGGTGCAGCCCAAGATGCTCGAGATCCGCGAGAAATACGCGGACGACAAGATGAAGCAGCAACAGGCGATGATGGAGCTCTACAAGACCGAGAAGATCAATCCGCTCGCCGGCTGCTGGCCGGTGGCGCTGCAGATCCCGGTCTTCTTCGCGCTTTACAAGGTGCTCTACATCACCATCGAGATGCGGCACGCACCGTTCTTCGGCTGGATCCAGGATTTGGCGGCGCCGGATCCGACCTCGATCTTCAACCTGTTCGGCCTCATCCCGATCGACCTGCCGCATATGTTGATGATCGGCGTTTGGCCGCTGATCATGGGCGTTACCATGTTCCTGCAGATGCGCATGAACCCGACGCCGCCGGACCCGACGCAGGCCATGATCTTCACCTGGATGCCGGTGGTCTTCACTTTCATGATGGCGGGTTTTCCGGCCGGCCTCGTCATCTACTGGGCCTGGAACAACCTGCTTTCGATCATCCAGCAAGGCGTGATCATGAAGCGGCAGGGCGCCAAGATCGAATTGTGGGACAATCTGGTCGCGCTGTTCCGGAAGAAACCGTCGCCGGCGGAATAGAAGGCGCTCGCTTTTTGTGAATCCAGAAAAGCCCCGGTCAGTTCACAGACCGGGGCCTTTTTTTCAAACAAGCCGAGCCGCCAGCAAATGGCGAAACCAGTGGTCCGGCGGTAGACGCCGCCGCGGCACATCCCTATAGCTCGCTCTCGTTTCAGGAGCGCTCCGTCGATGAACAGGTAAGGATGATCCGCTGCGCACGCGGTTGGTGCTGCCTGGCGGATCACGCTATTTTGACCTTGCCTGTTATTTCGTCGATGGAGCCACACCATGATCGGACCCAACCCCAATATCAAGCACCCGATCCCGATGCATAGTCGCGTCGGTTTCCTGAAGGGACTGGTCACGGCGTCGAACATCGAGATCGGCGACTTCACCTATTATGACGATCCGGACGGGCCGGACAAATTCGCCGAGCGATGCGTGCTGCATCATTATCCATTCATCGGCGACCGGCTGATCATCGGCAAGTTCTGCGCCATCGCCGAGGGCGCGCGCTTCATCATGAACGGCGCCAATCATGCCATGTCCGGCTTTTCGACCTATCCGTTCAACATCTTCGGTCATGGCTGGGAAGAGGGTTTCGACCCGGCGACTTGGTCGAAGGAATTGCGCGGCGACACAGTGCTCGGCAATGATGTATGGATCGGGATGGAAGCGGCGATCCTGCCCGGCGTGACGATCGGCCATGGCGCCATCGTTGCGGCAAAATCGGTGGTGACGCATGACGTGCCACCCTATGCGATCGTCGCCGGCAATGCGGCCAAGGTGGTGAAAATGCGCTTCGACGACAGGACCATCCGGCGGCTTTTGGCGGCGGCGTGGTGGGATTGGCCGGTGGAAAAGATCAGCCGCAACCTCAACGCCATTCGGGGCGCCGATATTTCTCTTCTGGAGGCAGCGGTTTGAACGCGTTGAACAAGAGCGTGATCGGCATCGAGCTATTCACGCGGCCGTGGATCTTCATCCGCGGCGTGCCAGCGATGAAGTTCCTGCCGCCTGAGGGGCCGCCGGAGATCGCCTTTGCCGGCCGCTCGAATGTCGGCAAATCGTCCCTGATCAACGCCCTGGTCAATCAGAAGGGGCTGGCGCGCACGTCCAACACGCCGGGGCGGACGCAGGAACTCAATTATTTCGTTCCGGGTGGATTTTCCGGCGAAGGCACCGACCTGCCGCCGATGGCGCTGGTCGACATGCCGGGCTACGGCTACGCCACCGCGCCCAAGGAGAAGGTCGACGACTGGACGAAACTCGTCTTCGACTATCTCAAGGGCCGGGTCACGCTGAAGCGGGTCTATGTGCTGATCGACGCCCGCCATGGCATCAAGGCCAAGGATGACGAAGTGCTGTCGCTGCTCGACAAGGCGGCGGTCTCCTACCAGATCGTGCTGACCAAGACCGACAAGATCAAGGCGGCCGGCGTGCCGCGATTGATCGAAGAGACACTGCAGAAGATCAAGAAGCGGCCGGCCGCGTTTCCGTTCGTTCTCGCCACGTCGTCGGAAAAGAGCGAGGGCCTTGAGGAATTGCGCGCGGCGATCGTGCTGGCGGCCAATGGCGGCTAATGCATGTCGCGCAAAAGTGTGCAGCGGTTTTGAGATAACGACATGCATAAAACAACAACCTAAAGCGCGTCGCGTGAGGCCGGTCAAACCCGACGCGCTTTTAGGACTTTGCCTCTAGTGCTATCGTCTGGGTGCTTTCTTCCGTAGCAAGCCTTTCTGTGCCGTAAGCCTTCAGGAACATGCCGACGCCCGACCTGACGATGTGGTCGATTTCATCCGGGCTCGGCGCTTTGGTGCGGTAGGCGAATATGCACTGGCGGAAGAGACCTGCCAGGCACAGTTCGGTGAACTGATAGGCGGCAAGGTCGACATCGTCGATCTTGAGCAGGCCGCGTTCGACGGCGGCATTGAGAAAAACAACGACCTTGTCGTGGCCGCGTTTCGGGCCGCGTTCGTAAAAACGCGCGCCAAGTTCGGGAATCCTGTCGGACGCGCCGATTACCGTGCGCTGCGCCTGGATGACCTTGGCCGAGGTGATCTTGAGGGACAGCACCTTGCCGAACTTCACCAGCGTCTCGCGAAGGTCGTCGGCGCGGTCGAGCATATCGTACATGTTCTTGAAGATCGTGCCGCGCTCTTCCTCGATCAGCGCCTCGAACAGTTCTTCCTTGTTGGCGAAATAGACATAGATCGTGCCCTTGGAGACGCCGGCCTCGCGGGTGATGTCGTTCATCGACGCCGCTTCGAAGCCCTTGTCGATGAAGACGCGGCGCGCGCCCTCAATGATCTGGCTGCGCTTGACCGGGTCCTGTCCCGCCGCGGGGCGGCCGCGACGCAGGCCATCCAGCAGATCGCATTGGTCCTTGTCGGGTTCGGTCATAGTGTCACACCTCGAAAAATATTCGAACCGATCGGTTCGATCACCCTTGATATGGGCCGCTCTCCGCGCTAAGTCAAGTTCGCATCGAACCGAACGGTTCAGTCTTGCTGATTATTTCCAGAGAGATGCCCAGTTTCCAGAGAGATGCCAAGAGAGATCCCATGTCCTCGAACGCGACCCCAACCGCCGAAGTCCGTCCCTTCCCCAACGCCAAGATCGCGCCAGCAACGGAAGCGCCGAACGCACCGACTGAGCCGGCAATAAGTCCTCCGGCCGAGGCGCCGACGAAAAAGAAACGTTCGGCACGCTCCCTTCTGTTGCCGATCATCGCGCTTGGCTTGCTGGGCGCAGCTGCCTGGTATGGCTACGATTACTGGACCGACGGGCGCTTCATGATCTCAACCGACGACGCCTATGTCCAGGCCGACATGGCATTCATTTCGCCGAAAATTTCCGGCTATGTCGATCAGGTCAAGGTGACCGAGAACCAGCAGGTCAAGGCCGGCGACCCGCTGCTGGTCGTCGACAATGGCGACTACAAAATAGCGGTCGCCCAAGCCGAGGCCCAGATCGCCACCTTGAGCAAGACGCTCGACCGTATCGACGCCCAGACCGAGGCGGCGCGTGCATCGCTCGAGCAGGCGCAGGCGCAGAAGACCGCCGATCAGGCCGCCGCCGCCAATGCGGCGCGTGTTCAAACGCGCGCCGCCCAATTGCTCAAGACACATGTCGGCACCCAGGCCCAGCTGGATGATGCCCAGACCGCGGTCGAACAGGCCAATGCCGCCCTTGTAGGTGCCGACGCCCAGATCGCCGCGGCGCAGGCCAATATCGGTGTGCTTCAGGCGCAGCGCGCGGAGACGGCGAGCACGCTGGCGTCGCTGCAGCTTGCCCGGGACAAGGCCGCGCGGGACCTGTCCTTCACCGTGCTGCGCGCGCCCTATGACGGTGTGGTCGGCAACCGCTCGGTCGAGCAGGGCGACCTGATCAGCCCCGGACAGAAGCTCGCCGTCATCGTGCCGATGGACAAGCTCTACATCGTCGCCAATTTCAAGGAGACCCAGCTTGCCCGGCTGGTGCCCGGCGAAAAGGTCCGGATATCGGTCGACGCGATCGACGGCCAGGATTTCGAAGGCACCGTCTCGTCCCTGGCGCCGGCATCCGGCGCGGTGTTCTCGCTGCTGCCACCGGAAAACGCCACCGGCAATTTCACCAAGGTCGTGCAGCGCGTCCCGGTTCGCATCGACGTGCCGGCGGATGTGCTGAAGACAGGCAAGCTGCGCGCCGGCCTCAGCGTCGTCGTGGCCGTCGACAGCCGCACCGCGCCGGCCGCGTCGAACTGAGCGGCCGCTTGGGAGCACTGGCATGGCAACCGCGACCTTGACAGCAGGATCGCCGCCGGCGAGGCCGGCTACGCCTGACACGATTTCCACACGCCGCATCATCGCCTTCCTGGCGATGGTGTTCGGCATGTTTATGGCGATCCTCGACATCCAGATCGTTTCGGCCTCGCTGGCCGAGATCCAGGCGGGCTTGAGCGCCAGCTCCGACGAAATCCCGTGGGTGCAGACTGCCTATCTGATCGCCGAAGTCATCATGATCCCGCTGTCCGGTTTTCTCAGCCGGATGCTGTCGACGCGCGTGCTGTTCACCGTCTCCGCGGCTGGCTTCACCGCCGCGAGCGCGCTGGCGGCGACCGCCACCAACATCGACCAGATGATCGTCTACCGCGCCATCCAGGGCTTCATCGGCGGCGGCATGATTCCAAGCGTCTTCGCTGCCGCCTTCACCATCTTCCCGCCGTCGCGCCGCGCCATGGTGTCGCCGATGATCGGTCTGGTGGCGACGCTGGCGCCGACCATCGGCCCGACTGTCGGCGGCTATATAAGCCATGCCACGTCCTGGCACTGGCTGTTTCTGATCAACGTGGTGCCCGGCATCCTGGTGACCGCCGCGGCGTGGTCGCTGATCGACTTCGACAAGCCAAATCTCAGCCTGTTCCGCAAGTTCGACTGGTGGGGCCTTGCCGGCATGGCGGCTTTCCTCGGTTCGCTGGAATATGTGCTCGAGGAAGGTCCTAACAACGACTGGCTTCAGGACCAGGCCGTGTTCATCTGCGCCATCCTGATGACAGCCGGCGCCGTGCTGTTCTTCTGGCGCGCCTTCACAGCCGAGGAGCCGATCGTCGACCTGAAGGCCTTCACCAACGTCAACTTCGCTTTCGGCTCGCTGTTCTCCTTCGTCATCGGCATCGGTCTCTACGGTCTGACCTATCTCTATCCGGTATATCTCGGGCGTATCCGCGGCTACGATTCCCTGATGATCGGTGAGGCGCTGTTCGTCAGCGGCCTGGCGATGTTCGTCACCGCGCCCATTTCCGGCATTCTGTCGCGCAAGATGGATCCGCGGCTGATGATGATGATCGGCTTCTTCGGCTTCGCTGCCGGCACCTGGCGCATGACCTATCTGACCGCCGACTGGGATTTCTGGGAGCTTTTGGTGCCGCAGATCCTGCGTGGTGCCTCGATGATGCTGTGCATGGTGCCGATCAACAACATCGCACTGGGAACGCTGCCGCCTGACCGGCTTAAGAATGCATCCGGCCTGTTCAACCTCACCCGCAATCTCGGTGGCGCCGTCGGCCTTGCCGTCATCAACACCGTGCTGATCGACCGCAACGCATTCCACTACGCAAGGCTGGCCGAGCATGTGCAATGGGGCAGTGCCGAGGCGCAAACCAAGCTGCAGAACATGACGCTCGACTTCCAGCAGAATTCCGGCCTGGACGCGTCCAAGGCGGCGATCTCCAAACTGTCTGCTATGGTCCAGCAGCAGGCTTCGCTGCTGTCCTTCATGGACGTGTTCTATCTCTTGACGGCGCTGTTCGCCACGCTGGCGATCTTCACCATGGTCATCCGCAAGCCGGCAGAGCAGGCTGGCGGAGGTGGCGGACATTGATCGTGCAACTTTGCGCGTCCAAAAGGACGCGCGGCGCTCTAATGCATGTCGCGCAAAAGTGCGCAGCGGTTTTGCGATAACGACATGCATAAGACAACAACCTAAAGCGCGTCGCGTGAGGCCGGTCAAACGCGAGCGCTTTAGGTCAGGCGGTGGCCGGCTTGAAGGTCAAGGCGACGCCGTTGATGCAATGACGCAGGCCGGTCGGCGGCGGGCCATCGTCGAAGACATGGCCGAGATGACCACCGCAACGGCGGCAATGGACCTCGGTTCGGGTCATGCCGAGAGACCTGTCCACGGTCTTGCCGACGGCGTTGGGAAGCTCCTGCCAGAAGCTCGGCCAGCCGGTGCCGGAATCGAACTTCGTCTCAGAGGAATAGAGCGGCAGGTCGCAGCCGGCACAGGCGAAGATGCCTTTGCGGTGCTCGTTGAGCAGCGGACTGGTGCCGGGATATTCGGTGCCTTCCTTGCGCAGCACATTGAAGGCCGCATCGGACAGGATGGCGCGCCACTCGGCCTCGGTCTTGGTGACCTCGAAGGTTTCGGCGGCGTGCGCATCCTGCGGCCGGCCCATGCGCAGCGTTGCTGCCGTGCCTGCCAACAATGCCACAGCGGCGGCACCGCTCCAAAGAAAGTCGCGCCGGATCATCACCATTCCTCCTCTGTCCATTTGCCAAATTCGACAGTCACATGGAAATCAAAAGCTAGTGACGGCCAGTTCCTGACAACCGGCATTCCGCACCTGCCCCACGCCTACAGCGGACGGCGCGGATTGTACGCTTGTCGATTGCGCGGGTCACGCAAGCGGAACCCGCGCAGTCGGCATGGAACCTCAGCCATATCTTCGTTGGCGACGACCGCTTTGTTACATCTTCGGCAGGAGAACCTTGTCGATGACGTGGATAACGCCGTTCGACTGCTCGACATCGGCGACCGTCACATTGGCGACATTGCCGTTCTCGTCCGTCGCGGTGACGTTGCCGTCGTCGGCCTTGAGCGTCAGTTCGCAGCCGCCAACCGTCTTGACCTTATGCGCGCCACCATCGTCCATGGCCATCTTGGCGACGTCGGCGGCCATCGCCTTGGCACCGATGACATGGCAGGTCAGGATCTTGACCAGCTTGTCCTTGTTTTCGGGCTTGAGCAGCGTGTCGACGGTGCCGGCCGGAAGGGCGGCAAAGGCCTCGTTGGTCGGCGCGAACACAGTGAAGGGACCGGCACTCTGCAGCGTGTCGACGAGACCACCGGCCTTGACGGCTGCAACCAGCGTCGTGTGATCCTTCGAGTTGACGGCGTTCTCGACGATGTTCTTGGTGGCATACATGGCGGCGCCGCCGACCATCGGATTCTGGGCATAGGCGGCAGTGGCGAGCGCGGAAACGGCGACCGTGCCGGCAAGCAAAAGGGTGGCGAATTTACGCATGATCTCAATCTCCTCGGGTTTGTCGTTCCCCTCTTTGGGGCGCAAGCAGATACGGAAGATGAGTGTTTGAGTTTCGACGTTCGGGAAAAATTTAGTTTTTCGCAATTCGAGCGGGGGTTTTCAAAGGGTTAGCCGTTCAAGGATGTATTCTTACGGGCCAACGCCATCACAGGCGATAGATTTGACATCTTCTGGAAAGCAGATAGGTGGCGATCAGATGCTCTTCAAATCGCCCGCAGCGACCACAGGGCCGGTCGGCTGACCTGTCGGCGAACCGCCGGCCGGCTCGAGGCTGACCGCAAGCACGGCGCCCTGTGCAAGCTTTTCCTGCACGGCCGGCGCAATGGTCATATGGGCGATCTGACCGGCCGGGATGATGCCCATCGAGACCGGCGCATTCTTGCCCTCGATCATCCACAGTTCGAAATCCTTGCCGGCGGCACGCTCACCGGAGACATGCGACAGGCCGATCTTGCGATGGGCAGCGTCATAGACGGCAAGATATCTGACGTCGCTGCCGTCAGCGGTCAGTGATGCGACAAGCCGCGGCGGTTCGACCGGCGGGTTGAGGTAAGGCACGGCGATGGTGATCGCCAGCGCTGCGACAGAAGCGGCAGCAAGACCGCGCCAGAAGGCAAGGCTCGACCAGAGGCCGGAGCGAGGTTCTGCCACGAACAGCCGGCGATCCAATGCCTCCTTGACCCTAATCGGCGGCTCTGTCTCCGGATAGGCGGCGGCCATCGGCGAAAGACGCGCCTCCCAGGCATCGACAAGGCGCGCGAAAGTGGCGTCCGCGTCGATACGGCGTGACGCGATCTCGCGTTCGTCCGCGTCCAGCACACCAAGAACGTATTCGGCGGCGAACAGGTCGTCGCCCCCAGGTTCCGATCCGTCATCCTGCGCCAGCGTCATCTTTCCAGACACTCCCTGAGCTTCAACAGGCTGCGCCGCAGCCAGGTCCGCATCGTGTTCAGCGGCACGCCATGGCGTACGGCCAGTTCGGCATAGCTTTCGCCCTGGAGATAGGCGCCCCGGACGGCCGCCGCCCGGTCCTTTTCCAATTCATCGAGACAACGATAGATGCGCTCCGATTCACCGCCCGCAACAACCGCAGCCTCCGGTCCCGGTGCCGGATCGGCCACCTCGAGCGCAGCATCGATATAGGTGGCAGGCTCTCGCCGCGCCCTTATCCGATCGATCGCATGATTGCGCGCAATGGCCACCAGCCAGGAGATCGGGCTTAGCTCCGAGACGGCGAAACGGTCCGCCTTCGTCCATATCTTGACGAAGACCTCCTGCAGCGCCTCTTCTGCCTCTCCCCGGTCCTTCAATACACGAAGGCAGACGCCGAACAGTTTCGCGCTGGTCTGCCGGTACAGCAGATCGAACGCAGCCCGGTCCTTCATCGAAGTCCGGACCATCAGGTTGCTGATGTCCTGCGGCGTCATCGGCTGCCAAATTAGGCAATTGCAATGTATTTGCAACGGCCGAAGCGTTCTTGTGCACCGGGAGCGTCGTCGACTTCGATTGCCAAGAAAATCCCCAACCGCTAGCCTTCTCATAGCGGGGAGAGCGGCAATGTCGGTTGAACGGGTCTTGTGGGAGCACGACGCAACCGGGCTTGCCAGCTTGGTGCGCAAGGGCGAGATCGCGCCGCAGGAGCTCGTCGATGCCGCGATTGCGCGAGCCGAGGCCACCCGCCCGGACATCAACGCCATCGCCGAGCCGCTTTACGAGGCGGCGCGGACGCGGGCGAAAACCATCGACCGCAAGCTGCCGCTGGCCGGTGTGCCCTTTGCACTGAAGGATCTCGGCATCGCCATGAAAGGCGTGCCTACGCATGGCGGCAGCCGCATTCCGGCTTTCGTTGCCGATTTCGATTCGGTGATGACCGAACGCCATCTGGCCGCCGGCCTTGTCCCGATCGCCACCAGCACTTCGCCCGAACATGGGCTGAGGCTGATGACCGAATCCGCCGCTTTCGGCATCACCCGCAATCCGTGGAATACGGCGCATACCAGCGGCGGCTCGTCTGGAGGTGCGGCGGCGCTGGTCGCGGCCGGTGTCGTGCCGGTGGCACATGCTTCGGATGGCGGCGGCTCGATCCGCGTTCCCGCCGCCTGCACCGGGCTGGTCGGACTGAAAACCTCGCGCGGCCGTGTGCCGCTGTCGCCGCTCGTCACCGAAAGCTGGTACGGTCTGGTCGTCGACCACGCCGTTGCCCGCTCGGTCCGTGATTCAGCCTTTCTGCTCGACCTAACCCATGGACCCGATCCGCTGTCACCGTATGCGGCGCCGCCCCCGAGAGGAACTTTTGCCGCCGCAGCAGTGCGTGACCCCGGCAAGCTGAAACTGGCCGTCTACCGGAAATCGCCGCTCGGCCTGCCGATATCGGCCGAGACGCTGACGGCGCTGGACACCGCTGTGGCATTGGCGCGCGAAGGTGGCCACACGATCGAGGAGATCGATCTCCCCTATATCGGTCGCGACTTCATCGCCGATTTCGCCAGGACGGTGGCTGCGGCAGTCGCCGGCGCGATGCGCATTGAGGTCTTGCGTGTCGGCCGCTCCGTTTCGGGCGACGTCGAGCGCGCCACCCGTCTGATGAGCCGCTTCGGCGAGATCGTCTCGGCCGGCGAGATCTATGCCGGCCTGCAGCGGCTGCATGCCACGTCGCGCCGCCTGATCACCGAGACCACGCCGTACGATGCCGTGCTGATGCCGGTTATCGCCCATCCGCCGCTCGCCTGCGGGGCCATGGACCCGAAGGGCGCCGACGCGTTCATAGAGGACGTCCTCGACAGGCTGCGCCTCGCCCGTCTGCTGAAATTCAAGCCGCTGTTCGGCCAGTTGATGGACAAAAGCCTGTGGTTCACGCACTGGCCGGCGATCCAGAACGTCAGCGGCCAGCCATCGATCGCGCTGCCTGTTCACGTCACCGATGCCGGCCTGCCGCTCGGCATCCAGGCCGCCGGCCGACCCGGCGATGAGGAGACCTTGTTGTCCTTCGCCGCGCAAATGGAGAAGATTTCGGGATGGCAGGCGCGGCGGGCGCCGCTGCGAATGCCAGCATAGAAGCGGCCGATTCCACCTGATGTGACAGCAAAGCCGTTTGCCCCCTGCTCCAATTCCCGCTAAGACGCCGCCGTTCATGCCAAGCTGGGAACCATGCCGATGACGGACGTCGCCGCCACCGCCGAAATGCAGGCCGCGCTGCTTTCGAGGGCACTGCCCTACATGCAGCGCTACGAAAACAAGACGGTCGTGGTGAAATATGGCGGCCACGCCATGGGCGATATTGCGCTCGGCAAGGCCTTCGCCCGCGACATCGCGCTGCTGAAACAATCGGGCGTCAATCCGATCGTCGTCCATGGCGGCGGGCCGCAGATCGGCGCCATGCTAAGCAAGATGGGCATCGAATCGAAGTTTGAGGGCGGCCTGCGCGTCACCGACCAGAAGACGGTCGAGATCGTGGAGATGGTGCTGGCCGGCTCGATCAACAAGGAAATCGTGGCGCTGATCAATGCCGAGGGCGAATGGGCCATCGGCCTGTGCGGCAAGGACGGCAACATGGTTTTCGCCGAAAAGGCACGCAAGACCTTGATCGACCCGGACTCCAATATCGAGCGCGTGCTCGATCTCGGCTTTGTCGGCGAGCCGGTTGAGGTCGACCGCACGTTGCTCGACCTTCTGGCGCGCTCCGAAATGATCCCGGTGCTGGCGCCTGTGGCGCCCGGCCGCGACGGCCATACCTACAACATCAATGCCGACACCTTTGCCGGCGCCATCGCCGGCGCCTGCCAGGCGACACGCCTTCTGTTCCTCACCGACGTGCCCGGCGTGCTCGACAAGAACAAGAAGCTGATCGATGAGCTGACCGTGGCCGAGGCCAAGGCCTTGATCAGGGACGGCACGGTGTCGGGCGGCATGATCCCCAAGGTCGAGACCTGCATCGAGGCGATCGAGCGCGGCGTCGAAGGCGTCGTCATCCTCAACGGCAAGACGCCGCATTCTGTGCTGCTCGAACTGTTTACCGAACACGGCGCCGGCACGCTGATCGTGCCGTGAGCGCAGGCTGACAGCTTGTCGGCCAGAAATCCAGGGCGGCGCAGGCGCCAGGGCAAACTCATCGCCTGAGGTGCCCAAGCGGCACGTGGCCCGGCCCCTTGATGTTCTGCAGCACGAGCTGCGTGTGGACATCGCGCACGCCGTCGAGCCGCATCAGCCGATGCATGACGAAGGCGTTGAGCTCGTCGACCGACGGCACCATCACATGCAGCAGGAAATCGTAGTCGCCGGTCATCGTCCAGCAGGACGACACCTCGTCCATGCGCTGCACGGCGGCGATGAAGGTTTCGGGCGAACCATCGCTGTGGGTTACGAGGCGCACCTGAATGAACACTTCGACCATCAGGCCGATGGCGCGGCGGCTGAGCACAGCGGCAAAGCCCTTGATGATGCCGGCGCTCTGAAGAGCCTCGAAGCGGCGCGCGCATGGCGTCGTCGAAAGGCCGATCTCCTGGGCCAGTTCGGACACCGGCTTGCGTCCGTCACGTTGCAAGATATCGAGCATCTTGATCTCAAAATCGTCAAACTGAGGCACTTTCACTCTCCTACAGCTTTGCTGTGGTGGCTTTTACCTCAAATCGCCTGTTCGGGCCATCATCAAAGCGGATTTGCCTCACCGGACCCGGCTAAACTTTTATGATTAATCGTGATTTCCAGGGAGAACAGCCATGACGATGAGCGTTGCCGATTATGCCCGCGAATGCGCGGCGCAAGGCCTTCGCGGCGACTATTCGGTCTGCCGTCCCGATTTCACCGTGGAGCAGAGCTACAACTACACCGCTGACGAGCAGGCGGTGTGGCGTACACTGTGCGACCGCCAGACGAAGCTGACGCAAAAGCTGGCACACCGGTCCTATCTCGACGGCGTCGCCACGCTGGGCCTGCTCGACAAGATTCCGGATTTCGGTGTCGTCAGCGAAAAACTGCGCAAGCTTACAGGTTGGGAAATCGTCGCCGTGCCGGGCCTCATTCCCGCACCAGCCTTCTTCGTCCACCTCGCCAACCGCCGCTTCCCGGTGACCAACTGGCTACGGACGAAACAAGAGCTCGACTACATCGTCGAGCCGGACATGTTCCACGACTTCTTCGGCCATGTGCCGGCGCTGACGCAGCCGGTCTTTGCCGATTTCATGCAGATGTATGGCGAGAAGGCCGAGCATCTGATCGCGCTCGGCGGCGACGAGATGATCAGCCGCCTCTACTGGTACACTGTCGAATACGGGCTGATCCAGGAAGCAGGCCAACCGCTGAAGGCTTTCGGCGCCGGGCTGATGTCGTCCTTTGCGGAACTTCAATTCGCGATTGAAAGCAAGGACGCGCACCATGTCCCCTTCGATCTGGAAACGGTGATGCGCACCAGCTATGAGATCGACAAGTTCCAGCGCGCCTATTTCGTGCTGCCGTCCTTCGACGTTTTGCGCGATGCCTTCCAGAACGTCGCTGGCCTGGCAGCGATCGTCGGACGACACAAGGGCAAGCCGGCGCTCGACCCGGCGAAACTTTAGGCCTGGGCAGGCTCGGACGCTCGCAGCCGATCGGCGCGGGCGTCTGCGATCCCCTCGGCAGCGCGGCTGAGCCGGGCTTCTACACGCCGATGAGCTTGCCGAGGTGGTCGCCCAGCCGGCAGGCCAGTGCGACGATTGTCGTCGTCGGGTTGCATTCGCCGGACGTGCAAAACACGGAGGAACCGCCGACATAGAGATTATCCATGCCGTGCACCTTCGAGTTGGCGTCCACCACGCTTTTGGTCACGTCCGCGCCCATGCGGGTGCCGCCCATGTGGTGGTGGCCGGCCAGTTCCTCGTTCGTCGGATAGTCCCCGCCATTGGTGAGCCAGTCGGCGATGCGCACCCGGCCGAGATCCTTCCGGACGAGCGTCTTGCCGAACAGCCTCAAGCCCTCGAGGAGCGTGCGGCGCTCCAGCTCCGACTTTTTCCAGTGCAGTTCGATGCGCGGCACGCCGGCATGGTCGACATCGGTCTTCGACAACCGGATCTGGTTCGAGGCCAGCGGCGCCTGTTCCCAGGCGACATAGAGCTGGGCGGCGCAGCGCAGGTTCTGGCTGAGCTGATGGGATACCCATTCCGCCATCTCCGGCACCGTGCAGGCGAGGTCGGCGATGACGCTTTTGATGCCGGGGTACGGCGTCTCGATCAGCCTGATGCCGAAATTCATGATCTCAAGGCGCTCCATGGCCGCCAGCGTCGGCGAGAAGAAGGCCTCGTTGGTGGCGTCGACCTCGAACTCGCTATAGTCGGCGAGGATGGCATTGCCGCCTTCGAAAGTCGGATGCTCCATCCAGTAGCGGCCGAGCGCCGTCGCCTTCGGCACCACGCCGCCGTTCGAGCGCTGGTTCGACCACAGAAGCAGCCGCGAGTTTTCCAAGCCGCCGGTACAGACGATGAAATAGTCGGCGGTAAAAGAGCCGGCATCCCGGCCGTTCGACCACAGTTTGGCGCCGGTCACCCTCTTGCCGTCGCCGGTAAGCTCGGTGGCATAGGTGCTGAGCACCACGGCCACGTTCCTGCTCTTATCGAGTTCGTCGGCAAATTTTTCGCCGAAGCGTACGGCTGGGCTCTTGATCAGTTGCACCCAGCGAATGTCGTCCGAGATCGGCACATCCGGCCGGAAGTCGGGAAGTTCCAGGATGTCCTGGACTTCGGGCAGATAAGGCTCGATGTCGGCACGGCTGATCGGCCAGCCGGTATCCGGCGCCCAGGCCTTGGGCTCGAAATCCTGGCTGTCGAGCACCCGGCACCAGCCGGCCCAGTGATTGGAGCTGCCGCCCATGAGGCGCAACCGGGTGATGTCGAGATCGAAATATGGGTCGCCGACCGTGACGCCCCGGTAGAAATCCTGCGAGTCATCGCTGAATTCGCGGGAGCCCGCCTCCAGCACCACAACCGGAATGCCGGCTGCGCCAAGCTTCCTGGCGATCGTGGTGCCGGCCGGCCCGGAGCCGAGAATGCAGACCTTGGCGGCGAAGTTCGCAGCGCGAAATGCCTCATAGCTGTCGAAGATCAAGTGAGGTCGCTCCTTTTGAGGATCCAACCATTGACCTCGACGATCGCGTCCGGATCGGTATCGGGCAGCTTGCGGAACAGCGACAGGGCCGGCAATGCGATCAGCGCCTGCACGATCGTGCGGCGCGATATTTTCTTGGTGAAGAAACTCATGGCACGTCTCTCGATGGCTTCGATCCACGCATGGCGTTCCCTGAACATACTCGCCAGGAGAAGCCAATTCCGTGCCAAACCTAGCGTCACACTTTGCTTAAGCCGTGTAAGCGGTCTGGCTGAGTGCAAACAGCGTTAGGTTTTCCTTAATGAGCGAGACCGCTCAGGCCGCTTCGGAAATGTCCCTGTCCAGGATGGTCAGATTACGGCCGCGATGCTTGGCCTGGTAAAGGCGATGGTCGGCGGCACGCATCAGATCCGATACGCCGGCATCCTCGCCGCAGGTGACACCGCCGATGCTGACGGTGAGGGGTATGACCCGCTCATCGACGGGACGGAAGCGGATCAGTTCGACTTCACGGCGAATGCGTTCGGCGACGCGTTTGGCTTCCTGTTCGGTGGCGCCGACCAGAAACGCACCGAATTCCTCGCCGCCGATGCGGCCGATCACGTCGCCGCTGCGCACGCCGCGCTCGATCGCGCTTGCAATAAGGAGCAACGCCTCGTCGCCGGTCAGGTGGCCGTAGCTGTCGTTGATGATCTTGAAGTGGTCGGCGTCGATGATCAGCAAAGCACCGCGATCGGATTTACGCCGGGAGGCGTCGAGCGCGGCAAAGAAGCTCTCGCGGTTGAGCATGCCGGTCATGTCGTCGCGGCTCGCTTTTTCCGACAGGCGCCGATGCGCTGCGGCGAGTTGGGCATGAGCGCGGGCGAGGTCGCGATGGGCGCTTTTCAACCTCTCGCCCTGCCAGAACGTGTAGGCGCCGGCCATCCAGGCGAGCGCCAGCGGGCAGACCGTGGATGTCAGCCAGATCGTGCGGTTGATCGGAAAGCCCATTGCCGGGACGACGATGAGCGTCAACAAAAGCGAGACTGCGAGGGAGGCGAAAGCGACGGCGGCGGACTTCAGAAATATGCGGCTCATCGCTGGCTCCCCCCTGAACCGTCTCTGTGCCAGCAAGCCCTGAATGCCACCTTTCGGCGATGCCTAAATTTTGAATCATCGCGCCATTTCCGCCACTCGCAACGCGCATAAGTTGTGGATAAAGCCTCTGCCAAAAGTATGGTTTCGTGCCATAAGGATTGCATGACCACGCTCCCGGATCCCGCCCGCTTTGCCCATGTCACCGACTGGGTGTTCGACCTCGACAACACGCTCTATCCGCACCATTCGAACCTGTTCTCGCAGATCGACGTAAAGATGACTGCCTATGTCGGAGAACTGCTGACGCTGCCACGCGACGATGCCCGCAAGCTGCAGAAGGAACTCTACCGGGAATACGGCACGACGCTGAACGGTCTGATGGCGCGCCACGGCATCGATCCCGACGACTTTCTCGAGAAGGTTCATGACATCGACTATTCCTGGCTGGTTCCCGATCCCGTTCTCGGCACCGCCATCCGCCAGCTTCCCGGCCGCAAGTTCATCTTCACCAATGGCGACCGGAGGCATGCCGAACGCACCGCGCGCCAACTCGGCATCCTCGACCATTTCGACGACATCTTCGATATCGTCGCTGCCGGGCTGAACCCCAAGCCGGCGCGCCAGACCTACGAGAAATTTGCGGAACTTCACGCCGTCACCGGGCACAATGCGGTGATGTTCGAGGATCTGGCCCGCAACCTGTCCGTGCCGAAATCGCTGGGCATGACCACGGTGCTGGTCGTGCCGCGCAACTTCGAGCCGACCTTCTCGGAGATCTGGGAACGTGACCCGGCCAATGAAGATGATGTGGATTTCGTCACCGACGATCTTGCCGAATTCCTCACCGCGATCGTCGACGTCACTGCTTGAGGCAGTTGCTTCGCGCAGCCGGATCGATACCGCAGCCCCGCGGCCTAAAGCGTGTAGAAACGGCTGATAATCCCCCAGGCCTCGTCGGCGGTGTCGACGAAATCGATGATGTCCTGGTCGCCGGGGGTGATTGTGCCTTGCTCGGCGAGGAAATCGAGGTCGATCGCCCTTTTCCAGAACGCCTTGCCGAACAGGATCACCGGCACGCGCTCCATGCGGCCGGTCTGGATCAGGGTCAGCGTCTCAAAGAATTCGTCCATCGTGCCGAAGCCGCCCGGAAACACCGCGACAGCCTTGGCGCGCATGACGAAATGCATCTTGCGGACAGCGAAATAGTGGAAGTTGAAACAGAGCTCCGGCGTCACATAAGCATTCGGCGCCTGCTCGTGCGGCAACACGATGTTGAGGCCGATCGACGGTGCGCCAACATCGTCGGCGCCGCGGTTGCCGGCTTCCATGACGCCGGGTCCGCCGCCTGTCACCACGACGAATTCGCGATAATAAGAGGTGGCCGACTGCTGCGAGCAGAGGCGGGCGAATTTTCGTGCTTCCTCGTAATATTTACTGTTTTTCTCGAGGTTCTTCTTCTGCGTCTCGTTTTTGGCCGCCCAGGCTTCGCCGTCCGGCTCGGGGATGCGCGCCCCGCCGAACAGGATGACGGTCGAGCGGATGCCGCGCTCGGCCAGGATCATCTCCGGCTTCAACAGTTCGAGCTGCAGCCTGACCGCGCGCAATTCGCGCCGCGTCATGAAGTCGGGATCGTTCCAGGCCAGCCGGTAGGTCTCGGCACGCGTCTGCGGCGTGTCCGGCACGCTTTTCGACCGCTCCAGATCCTCGTCCGAATGCGGCAGCGGCGTCCACCCCGCCTTTTCCATAGGAGTCATATTACCTGCCCGTCCAATTATTCACTTGCGCCGTCCCGTGACGCAGCCGCGATTGACCCTCACCAAGCCTTCACATAGGGTCCGGCGACTTTCAAAACAGGTTAAGGTGCGGCCCCTTAACAGCTTGGTAATGGAGCGAATTCATGTCGAAGCCCGATCTGGGGAGCCTCGAAAAGACTATCGAAACCGCCTTCGAGGAACGCGAGACGATTTCGACGGCAACCCGCGGCGCGACGCGCGACGCCATCCGGTCAGCGCTGGACCTGCTCGACCGGGGTATCGCCCGCGTTGCCGAGCGCCAGGCCGACGGCAAATGGCATGTCAACCAGTGGCTGAAGAAAGCGGTGCTGCTGTCGTTCCGGCTCAACCCGATGGAGATCATCAAGGGTGGTCCGGGCCAGGCCGTGTGGTGGGACAAGGTGCCGTCGAAATTCGACGGCTGGAGTGCCATCGATTTCGAGAAGGCAGGTTTCCGCGCCGTGCCGTCGTCGATCGTGCGGCGCTCCGCCTATGTCGCGCCAGGTGCCGTGCTGATGCCGTCCTTCGTCAATGTCGGCGCCTATGTCGACAGCGGCACAATGGTCGACACATGGGCCTCGGTCGGCTCCTGCGCCCAGATCGGCAAGAATGTGCATCTGTCGGGCGGCGTTGGCATCGGCGGCGTGCTGGAGCCGATGCAGGCCGGCCCCACTATCATCGAGGACAATTGCTTCATCGGCGCACGCTCCGAGGTGGTCGAAGGCTGCATTGTGCGCGAGGGCTCGGTGCTCGGCATGGGCGTCTTCATCGGCCAGTCGACCAAGATCGTCGACCGCGCCACCGGCGAGGTCTTCTACGGCGATGTGCCGGCCAATTCCGTCGTTGTCGCCGGCTCGATGCCCGGCAAGCCGTTACCCAATGGCGAGCCCGGTCCGAGCCTTTACTGCGCCGTCATCGTCAAGCGGGTCGATGCCGGGACCCGTTCCAAAACCTCGATCAATGAACTGCTTCGCGATTGATCCTTCGCAAAAAAACGGACGCACCCGCTTGCTCGACAGACCTCGATTTCTATGGCTTTTCTTCAGCCTTTCCGGGCGAGTGAACCCAAGTGCCTATGTTTTGGCGGGTCTTTTACCGCTCCTGGTTCAGCTTTTTCTGCTCTACCAGTTCTCGCGAACGCCGCTAGGCACTGCCGCGAGTCAGTACTGGGCGCTCGCCTGGTGGATCGCTGTGGTTGTCTCGACATGGTCGACGTTTGCGCTAACGGCGAAGCGGTTCCATGATTTCGGCAAGCCTACCTACTACGCATTGATCTCTCTCATCGTCGGCGCCATTCTCCTTATCATTTTGGCCTTTTTCAAAAGTGATCCCGGACCCAACCGCTACGGCAAACGCACCAATGCGCCGGCCGAATCCTGAGCGCCGATCGGGTATCTAGCCATGCGCTACCGTACGCTTGATTCGAAACTGATCATCGAAACCGCCGAACGACTGGAAAAACGCGTCGCCGAGCGGTTTCCCCATGCAGGCTTGCGTGGCGTCGCCATAGAACTTGTGTCGCTGTCGCGTGATCTGGCCAAGGCGGCGAAGGCGCTGGAGGCGCCGATCTGGTGGCTGCGCGGCGTCGTCATCGCCGCCATTGCCGCCGGTGCGCTGATGTTCCTGTTCGTCGGCACCATCCTGCCGCTCGGCCGTATCTCGGGAACCGACGATGCCGTCCAGTCGGTGCAAGGCATCGAATCGTTGATCAACATGATCATCCTCGCGGTGCTCGGCTTCCTGGCCTTGATCCGAACCGAGGAGCGCATCAAGCGCAAGCAGGTGTTTCGCAAGCTTCATGGCTTGCGATCGCTGATCCACGTCATCGACATGCATCAGCTGACCAAGGACCCGGCAGCGCTTTCAACCGAATTCAAGCCGACATAGCATTCACCGGCACGCATAACCGACCGTGCCGATCTCGCCCGCTATCTCGACTATTGCTCCGAAATGCTGTCGATCACCGGCAAGGTCGCCGCGCTGTTCGCCCAGTCGGTGAACGACAATGTGGTCGTCGATGGCGTCAACGACATCGAGTCCCTAAGCTCCAACCTGTCGCGGAAGATCTGGCAAAAGATCACACTGATCGACGGTCCCTTGCGGTCGGCTCGTCCAGGTACCTAAACTAATCTTAATCACCTTGGTCCAGCATGCCCCGTGGAGACTGTGTCGACCGGCACGGAGCACTCGACTGGCATACGACGAACCCCTGGCCAACCCGAAAACGCGCGGAAAGCGAAGCGCCGGCGCGCGGCTGTTCGCCTGGTTTTCTTCACCGATCAGAGCGGAGCCGGAAGCTGTCCGCGCACGGCTTCTCGATACCACTTTCGACCGCAAATTCGCTGTCCTGTTCGGCAGCATCAGCGTCCTGGTGCTGGCAGTCAGCGCCGCGGTCGTCACCGGCGACCGGTGGCCTTACGCCTGGATCGCGGCCGACCTCGTCCTGTTTGCCGCCCGCTTCCTGCTGATGCGGGAATGTGAACGGGCCCGCAAGCGCGGGGGAACGGGGCCGCTGGCAGGCCTCATGGCCGCCGGAGGGCCATGGTCGGTGATTTTCGGCCTCGGCTGCTATGGCTGCGTCGTCAGCGGGAATGTGGCGCTCGCCGTGCTGGCTGCCCTGAATGTCGCAGGCGTCGTCGGCGTGGTGTCGTCCCGCAACGCAGCGACCCCGCGCTACGCCATATTCGTCATGCTGGCCGTAAGCCTGCCTTTCCTGCTTGGCGCGCTGTTTTCTCCGGCGCCCGGAATGTCTATCGTCGGATTTCAAGTGCCGTTCTATGTAGCCGGCGTCATCATCGTGCTGCTTCAAAATCATGCGATCAACGTCCGCATGATCCGCGCCGAACTGGACAATCGCGATCTGGCGATCAAGGACGCGCTGACCGGCCTGCCAAACCGCATTTTCCTTCAGGAGAAACTGCGCGGCATGTGCAGCGAGCTTGCGGCGCCGGCAGCAAATGGCGGCAGGCCGTTTGCCGTTCTCAGCATGGACCTCGACGGCTTCAAGCACGTCAATGACCGCTTCGGCCACGCGGTCGGCGACATGCTGCTGCGCAAGGTGGCCGAACGATTGAAACGCGCTTTCCGACCGGGGGATGTGGTCTTTCGCATCGGCGGTGACGAATTCGTAATCCTGCTGCCCGGCACGTCCGAGATCGAAGCCACCTACCTGGCAAAGCGGGCCATTGAGAAGATTTCGGTACCTTTCGACCTTGGCCTGGGCACCGCAATACCCATTGGGTTGAGCATTGGAAGCGCCTTCGCGCCTGCCGACGGCGGCGAGCCTGAAATTCTTCTCACCTGTTCCGATCACGCGCTCTATGAAGCCAAGCGCACCGGCAAGGGCCGTTACTGGGCACATGTGCGGGCCGCGAACTGACGATCACAGCGATCATTGGGGCCTTTTGTCGCCTCCGTCCATCCAACATCCCCGCCTAAAGCGCCGCGTATGACGCGATTCATGCGACGCGCTTTAAGTCTTTATCTCTTATGCATGTCGTTGTCCCAAAACCGCTGCGCACCCAGGGATCAAGCCCTAGGGCATGCTTTTGGGCGACACTAGGCCTGCGGCTATACGGCATGAAACCATAATCTTGGCGGGATGGCTGGCCCTTATGTCTGGCCGTGACAGGCCTTGCGCTTTCGACTATCGCTTTTGCCCATGACGTTGCCGACCGATCCCGCTGCAAATCTCGCCGCCCTCATCCGCTGCCCCTCGGTGACGCCCATTGAGGGCGGGGCACTGAGCACGCTGGAAAAAATGCTGAAACCACTCGGCTTTTCCGTCGAGCGCCCGGTGTTTTCGGATGACGGCACGCCCGATATCGAAAATCTCTATGCGCGGCGCTCCGGCAACGGTCCGCACCTGATGTTCGCCGGGCATACCGACGTGGTGCCGGTCGGCGACGAGGCCTCATGGACGCATCCGCCTTTCGCCGCGGAGATCGCCAAAGGCGAGATGTTCGGCCGCGGTGCCGTCGACATGAAGGGCGGCATAGCCTGTTTCATCGCCGCGGTGGCGCGCCATCTCGGTTCGAAAGGCGGCCTGAAAGGCTCGGTCTCGCTGCTGATCACCGGCGACGAAGAAGGGCCGGCCATCAACGGCACGACAAAGCTGCTCGAATGGGCGGCCGCCAAGGGCGAGAAATGGGATGCGTCTATCGTCGGCGAGCCGACCAATCCCGACGCGTTGGGCGACATGATCAAGATTGGCCGGCGCGGCTCCTTGTCCGGCAGCATCACCGTCAACGGCCGCCAGGGCCACGCCGCCTACCCGCAGCTTGCCGACAATCCGGTGCGCGGGCTGATGACGCTGGTCGAAGCCTTGCTGCACCCCATCTTCGACAACGGCACCAAGGACTTCCAGCCGACCAATCTGGAGGTGACCTCGATCGATGTCGGCAATCCGGCCACCAATGTCATTCCGGCAAAGGCAACGGCCACCTTCAACATCCGCTTCAACGACACATGGACCGCCGAGACCATCCAGGCGGAAATCCACAATCGCCTCGACAAGGCGGCGAAGCGCAAGAAATACCGGGCCGGCAAGACGACGCCGGTCGATTACGAGCTTGTCTGGCGCGACCGGCCGAGCCACGTCTTCCTCACCCGCGACGACCGTCTGATCGAAGCGCTCAGTGGTTCGGTCAAGGCGGTGATCGGCCGGAAGCCGGCGCTTTCCACCTCCGGGGGCACCTCCGACGCGCGCTTCATCAAGGACTATTGTCCAGTGGTCGAATTCGGGCTGGTCGGCAAGACCATGCACATGGTCGATGAACGCGTCGCGCTTGCCGAGCTCGAGACGCTGACGCAGATCTATCAACGCTTCATCGAAGACTGGTTCGAGCAAGGCGCATCGTAATCATGCTTTCGTCCGATGAAACCTATGCATCGCTGACCGGCGCCTGGCGACTGATGCTCGGCAAGGCCGACGGGCTGCGCCAGCTCGACCTTTCGGCCGACGGTTTCTGGAATTCCTTCTTCGCCATCGTCGTCGCGGCACCGGCGCTGATCGTCGGTTGGGTCGGCCTTGCCAACGAGATCGGCGATCCGAGTGCATTCGCGGGCCGGTTCAGCATGCTGATCCGTCTGGCGACGGTCGACATCGGCGCCTGGGTGTTGCCGCTCGTCGGCCTTGCCCTTGTCGCGCCGCGCGCCGGCATTGGCGGGCGTTTTGTTCACTATGTCGTGGCCAGCAACTGGACGTCGGCGATCATCGCCTGGATGATGCTGCCAGCAGCGTTGATCGGGCTTTTCCTGCCGTCCACCAACGAATTCGCCGTATTGGCGTCGCTGCTTTTGTTTGCGCTGTCGATGATCCTGACCTGGCGAATGACAAACGTCGTCATCGGCAGGGGCGCAGCTGTCGGTACCGCTGTCTTCGCCGGCATGTTCGTGGCGTCGCTGGTCGTTGTGTTCGGCCTGCGGGCGCTGCTCGGCATCGGCGCGCCGGCTTAATGCATGTCGCCCGAAAGTGCGCAGCGGTTTTGGGACAACGACATGCATAAAAACAGGAACTTAAAGCGCGTCGGATGAATCCTTTCAGACGCGACGCGCTTTAGTCGACCTTCGGATAATCCACACCGACGAGAAAAAGTCCGTCGGGCGGCGCCACCTGGCCGCAGGCTGCACGGTCGCGCGCATCGAGCGCCGCCTTCAGGTCGGCAGTTGTCCAACCGCCTTCGCCGACGCGCTTCAGCGAACCGACCATGGAGCGCACCTGATTGTGCAGGAACGAGCGCGCCGAGGCTCGCACTTCGACAACGTCACCCAGCCGACTGACATCCAGCCGATCGAGCGTCCGGATCGGGCTGTCGGCCTGGCATTGGGTCGAGCGGAACGTGGTGAAATCATGCCGCCCCAGCAGCACCCTTGCCGCCTCGTGCATGGCCTCGGCGTCGAGACGCTTCGGCACCCACCAGATCTTGCCCTTGTCGAGCGCCGCCGGCGCGCGCCGGTTGACGATGCGATAGAGATAGTGGCGGCCGATCGCCGAGAACCGCGCGTCGAACCCATCCGGTACGACGGCCGCCTTGAGGATGGCGATGCGCGCCTTGGCCGTTTGCAGGTGGGCATTGACGGCATCGCGCACCTTGTCATCAGGCCATGCCTTGACGAGATCGACATGCGCCACCTGAGCAGTCGCATGGACGCCGGCATCGGTGCGGCCGGCGCTGCGCAGCGAGACCTGTTCGCCGCAGAACCTCTCGATCGCCTGCTCGATCGCCTGCTGCACCGAAGGCTGGTCTGCCTGACGCTGCCAGCCGGCATAGAGGCTGCCGTCATATTCGATGTCGAGGCGAAAACGCGGCATTCCTAAGCGGGATTGAGGTTAGGCGGCGAGCGCGGAGCTAAAGGCTGAAGCGTAGACCAGCCTGCCGGTCTCAGGCGCCTCGCCCCAGGCCAGCGCCTGCAACGCTTCGCCCTGGTACTCGCTTTCGAACTTTTCGGCGCGCGCATGGCTGTAGCCGAAGCGGCCATAATAGGCAGGATCGCCAAGCACTACCGCCAGCGCCTCGCCGGCTTCCTTCAGGCGGATATGCGCCTCGCGGATCAGCGCGCCGCCGATGCCGGTGCCATGGAATGATGGCTCGACCGCCAGGGGCGCCAGCGCCACCGCCGAAAAGCTCTTGCCGCCGTTCTGCACGAAAAGCCGCGAAAATAGGATATGGCCGACCACCTGTCCATCTTCTTCCGCCACCAGTTCGACGACGGCGTCGCCGCCGCTGACCAGCGCATCGACCAATCCGGCCTCCGCCTGCTGGCCGAATGCGTGTTCCTCGACAAGGCGAATCGCCTCGCGGTCTCGCGGCGTCGCCGCGCGTATCGACATCATGCTCATGAGAACTTCATTCCTTTTCCGAGCTTGGCCCCGTGCAGAAACTCCTGCGCGGCAATGGGCCTTCCGCCCGCACGTTGAACTTCGACCAACCTGATCGCGCCTGACCCGCAGGCGACCGTCAGCCGGTCGTCGAGAATTCCTCCCGGCTCGCCGGCGCCTTGCGAAAGCGTCGAGCGAAGCAGTTTCAGCCGTTCCAGACGGCCGCCGATTTCGGTCTCGCACCATGCGCCGGGAAAGGGCGACAGGCCGCGAATATGATTGTGGACTTCGCCCGCAGGCCGCGTCCAGTCCATGCGCGTCTCCGCTTTATCGATTTTTTTGGCGTAGGTCACCCCCGCCGTCGCCTGAGTGGTAAATGTCAGGGCATCCCGTTCCAGCCGTGCCAGCGCTTCCGCCATCAGCGCGGCGCCAATGAGCATCAACCGATCGTGCAGGTCGCCGGCCGTCATATCGGGTCCGATGGCGCATTTTTCGACCATGGCTACCGGGCCGGTGTCCAGGCCTTCTTCCATCCGCATGACCATCATGCCTGTCTCGGAATCGCCGGCCATGATGGCGCGCTGGATGGGGGCGGCGCCGCGCCAGCGCGGCAACAGCGACGCGTGACCATTGAGGCAGCCGAGCCGCGGCGCCTCGAGAATGGGTTTGGGCAACAGCAATCCATAGGCGACGACCACGGCGACATCGGCCCGCAAGGCGCGGAACACCTGCTGCTCGACCTCGCTTTTCAGCGACACCGGCGTCCGCACCTCGACGCCCAGTTGCTCCGCCTCGCGCTGAACCGGCGACCGCGTCAGTCCCAGCCCGCGGCGACCGGCGGCGCGCGGTGGCTGGGTATAGACTGCTTCTATCTCATGCCCGGCTTCCGCGATCGCCCGCAGCGTCGGAGCGGAAAATTCGGGGGTACCCATGAAGATGACGCGCAGGGGCATTTTGAGCCTATCCCACCAACTTGCCCGGCGCGTTGTTGCCTGCCTTGTCCCTGGCGAGCTTCTTGAACTTCTTCACCACCATGTCGCGCTTCAGCTTCGAGATGTGGTCGATGAACAGAACGCCGTTGAGATGGTCGATCTCATGCTGCAGGCAGGTCGCCATCAGCCCTTCGGCCTCGATCTCCTGCAGCTTGCCGTCACGATCGAGATATTTCACCCGCACGGCGGCGGGGCGCTCGACCTCGGCATAGTAATCCGGGATCGACAGGCAACCCTCCTCGTAGACCGAGCGCTGATCGGCGCTCTCGAGGATTTCGGGATTGATGAAGACATGCGGCGCCGGCGTCTCGTCTTCCTTGGCGAGGTCAACCACCAGCATGCGCAGCGGCTCGCCGACCTGGATCGCCGCCAGACCGATGCCCGGCGCATCATACATGGTCTCCAGCATGTCGTCGGCCAGTTTGCGCAAAGCGCCGTCGACACGCTCGACCGGCTTTGAAACCTGGCGCAGGACGGGATCGGGAAGGATGATAAGCGGCTTGATCGACATGGCGTCTCACCTAAGACCTCGCACGAAAAGCGTCAACCCGGGGCATTTGCAGCGCCGTTCACGTTTTGATCTGTCCCGTCAGGCCGAATCATCTATGCTGTCCCATATGAACGAGTTGACCACCATCCTGTCCGAACCGATCGCCCGGCTCGGCGCCACCACGATCACGCTCGGCCACGCATTGGCATTCGGCGCGATCCTGTTCCTCGGGCTGTTCGTGGCGCTCGTCGTCGCGCTGTGGCGCTCGGCCAAGGCGCGTGCGGTGGCTGCCGCCGAAGCCGCCGACCACGCCCGCGACGCCGAGGCGCGGATGGCCGGTATCTTGCAAAGCCAGGCCGAGATGCAGGGCCGCATGGGCGCCATCGCCGAAGTGTTCGGGGCGCGGCAGGCCGAACTCACACAGTCGATCGGCCAACGCCTCGACGCGATGACCGGCCGTCTCGGCCAGACCATGACCGAGCAGACGAAGTCGACGCATGAAAGCCTCGCCAAGCTGCAGGAGCGGCTGGCGGTCATCGATACGGCGCAGGGCAACATCCAGTCGCTCGCCGGCCAGGTCGTTCAGCTTCAGGCGATCCTCTCCAACAAGCAGACGCGCGGCGCCTTCGGCCAGTCGCGCATGGAGGCGATCGTCGCCGACGGCCTGCCGCACGGCGCCTATGAATTCCAGGCGACCCTGTCGAACGGAAGCCGGCCCGACTGCCTGGTGAAGATGCCGAATGGGGCGCCCGCACTTGCCATCGACGCCAAGTTTCCGCTGGAAGCTTGGAATGCCATCCGTGCCGCCGAAGGCGCCGATTTGCAGAAGGTCGCCGCACAAGCGTTCCGGCGCGATATTGAGGTGCATGTCCGCGATATTTCCGAAAAATACCTGATCCAGGGCGAGACGCAGGACACCGCCTTCATGTTCGTTCCGTCGGAATCGGTGTTCGCCGAGATCCACGAGAATTTCGAGGGGATTGTCCACAAAGCGCACCGCGCCCGAATAGTCATCGTCTCGCCGTCGCTGCTGATGCTGTCGATCCAGGTCATCCAGGCGATCCTCAAGGACGCCCGCATGCGCGAGCAGGCGCATCTGATCCAGGGCGAAGTCATCCGGCTGATGGAGGATGTCTCGCGCCTCGACGAGCGGGTGCGCAAGCTGCAGAGCCATTTCGGCCAGTCGGCGAAGGATATCGACGACATCCTCGTCTCGACGTCGAAGGTGACCAAGCGCGGCCAGAAGATCGAGGCGCTGGAGTTCGGTGCGCAGCCGACGGAGGAAGACGCCGGATCGGCCGGGATGTCACATGGGACCGGCGCGAGGGCCGAAGCAGGCGCACGCGTCGCCGACTCCAAGACCGGCCAGCTGAGGCTAAGGGTGGTCGAAGGCGACGACTAAGAGGCTACTGCTCCTCCACGATCGTCGTGCCTGCGAATTCCGGCAGCCAGTGCAGCGCCGAGCGGTGCCAGATCTGTTTTCTCGGGATCAGTTGTTCGCGCTGTCGCGCCGTGCCGACCCTGATGCCGTAGATTTTCGGCCCGTCGCCGACCGACGTGGCATAGAGATGCGAACCGCACTCGCCGCAAAAAGCCTGGGCGCGCCTGGCGCCGCTCGGTGCGGTCTTGATGTAGATCTTCGGCGTGCCCTTGGTGATCCGGTAGTGGTCCTCCGGCGCCGGCACGGTCACGCGGAAGGCCGTGCCCGTCAGTTGCTGGCAATCGGTGCAGTGGCAGATACTGGTCTTTTCCGGATCGACTTCCGCCTCGTAAGTGATGGCGCCGCAATGGCACCCGCCGTCGATCTTCATTTTCATTCCTCCCAAAATCCGTTCGGCAATGCTTGAGCGAGGTGCGCCCGTTTGGACACATAGTATGTGGCGAGCGCGGCGTAGATCACATTCGGGACCCGCCATGCGCCGCCATGGTGTACCGCATCGTTTCCATCCGCTGTGAGCCTATCGATCCATGCGCCGAAGCTCCACACGCAGCACAACGCACGAGCCGTCCAGTCGTTCAAAGCGATAGGCCAAAGCCCTGGAGAGTCGGACAGTGGCTTTGAGCGTTCCTTCTCCAAGCGTGAGAACAGTCCAGTTGGCCGGGCGCCGCAGGATACGCTTCGCGGGACACTTTCTTTTCCGAAGCGCTCTCCGGCCGCAGAAGTCTCAGCCTTGCCGGAGGTGAACTTCTGACCCTGAGCCGTTATCCCGGAGCGCATTCCGGGCCCCATTTGCGACATCCCCTTCACTGATTCACTGCCCGTCTAGTCCGCTGTGAGGGTGGGGCTTGGCAACAACCGCTCAAGGTCGGTCGGTCGTTGCAGGGCTGACGTGTTTTCATCGAGCCAAGACTGACGCTAGTACCTTGCCCGGAATGAGCTATAATTCAGATGCTAGTGACTGCCGGGCGCTTGCACAATGGCTGGACTGGGTGAACAGATTGCGCGTCAGCAGCGCACCATGGGACCGCTCCTGGTAGCGGCAGTGGTCATCGGCCTTATAGGTCTGCCCGTCGCAGCCTGGCTCGACCTCCGAGACCTATCGGAACGGATGCTGCGCACGCAAGCCAGCGAAATCAGCCGGATCATCGACGAAATGCGCGGATTCTACGGCAGCGAAGTCGTGGGACGCGTGCTGCAAGCAGACGACGCCGTAACCGCGACGCACAACTACCGGGACGTGCCTGGCGCGATCCCTATTCCAGCAACCCTCTCGATCGAACTCGGCAAGCGCATCAGCGCTCACGACGGGTCCGTCAAATATCGGTTCGTCTCGGATCTACCTTTCAAAGGTCGCGACCCCCATCAGCTCGATGCATTCGAGCGGAACGCAATCTTTGCTTTGCGCGCCAACCCGAGGGAGCCGATCATCGAAGTCTCGGGTTCGCTGTTTGACCGGCACGTCCGCGCCGCGGCCCCGGTTGTAATGGGACAAGTCTGTGTGACCTGCCATAACTCACACCCGGACAGCCCCAAGACGGACTGGAAGGTTGGGGATGTCCGAGGGATCCAGGAGATATCAGTCAATCAGCCCATCGCTGCGAACGTCCTCGCTTTCAAATATCTGCTCCTATATTTCGGCTTCGCGGCGGCGGCGGGCCTGACGTTCATTCTCCTGCAGCGTCGTCAGTCCGCCTTGGTTCAGGGCATCAATAAAGAGCTTTCCGAGGCAAACGACTTCCTGGCCGCAATTTCATTGAAGATCGCCAAATACCTCTCGCCTCAAATTTACAAAAGCATCTTCAGCGGCCAGAAGGACGTCACCATCGCGACCGAGCGCAAGAAGCTCACGATCTTTTTCTCCGACGTCAAGGATTTCACCGCGATCGTAGAACGGCTCCAGCCCGAGGACCTGACGGTTCTCCTCAACGAGTACTTCACCGAGATGTCGACGATCGCGCTCAAACACGGCGCCACCGTCGACAAGTTCATCGGCGACGCGCTTCTTGTGTTCTTCGGAGACCCCGAGACGCAAGGCATCGAGGAAGACGCGAGAGCCTGCTTGCGCATGGCTGTCGACATGCAGCGTCGGCTGGAGCAGTTGAACAGGGTGTGGCGTGACCGCGGAGTTGAACGGCCCTTCCAAGCTCGCATGGGCATCAACACGGGCTATTGCAATGTTGGAAACTTCGGTTCCGATGATCGGATGGACTACACGATCATCGGAGCCGAAGCGAACTTGGCGGCCCGTTTGCAGTCGATTGCCAAACCCGGCGGCATCTGCCTCAGCTATGAGACTTACGCGCTCGTCCGCGACCTTGTCCGGGCGCGTCCGTTAGCACCGATTGCCATGAAGGGGATCAGCCGGGAGGTTGTCCCCTACGAAGTCGAGGGCCTCCTGGGTGAACTGGCCCAGCGCCCTCAGGTCATCAGCGAGCACGCGACTGGCCTCGACTTGTTCCTCGATGTTGAGGCAATCGACGAGAACGGGGTCGAGCGAGCGAAGAAACGACTTTCGGAGGCGCTCCTGGCCTTAACCATCCGAAGCAAGCCCGCCGCTTTTTAGGTTTTTGAACGTCTGACCGCATTTGAGACTTCAACGAAGTGATTTCCATGCCGTGTGAAGTTACAGAGCACATTGAGTGCTCCTTCTCCAAACTCAAGCAGTTCCGCCGGGTCGCAACCCGCTTCGAGAAACCCGCCCGCAATTACCGCGCCGTTGTCACTCTCACGGCTATTGTCTTGTGGTTGCGGTAACTGTCCACACGGCCTAGTCGACGATCTCGTTCGTCCAGACCTTGAAACCGGCCAGCGTGCCGGGCCCGAAAATATGGGTCAGCGGCACATCGGCTGCATCGCGGCCGGAGGCGATCAGGATGCGGCCGATGCGCGGCGCGTTGTTGCGCGGATCGAAGGCATGCCAGCGGCCGCCGAGATAGACCTCCATCCAGGCGGCGAAGTCCATGTCCGACCACGGTTTCGGCAGGCCGATGTCGCTGATGTAGCCGGTGCAGTAGCGCGTCGGGATGTTCAAGGCGCGGCAGAAGGCGACGGCGAGATGGGCGAAGTCGCGGCAGACCCCGCTCTGCTCTCGATAGACTTCGGCCGCCGTGCGCGTCGGCCGCGCATTGCCGTAATTGAAGATGATGTGGTTGTGGACGAAGTCGCAGACCGCCTGCAGGCGTGGAATGCCGAGCGGCGTGTGGCCGAACAGCCGCCACGCTTCGTTTGCCAGCACGTCGCTCTCGCAATAGCGGCTGGGCAGCAGGAACAGCAGCGTATCGGACGGCAGGTCGCGCACCTCGTTCTGCCAGGCCTCAGATCGCCCATCTCGAAAGTGCCGGTATCGCGGATCACCGCGTCGGTGCCGAAGCTGAAGCGACCCGGCGGGGCGACAAGACGGTTGCACCAGTTGCCGAAACTGTCCCGGTAGCTCTCGATCGGCACCGGTGGGCTCGAGGTCAGGAAGTCCGGCCGTTCGAGATCCGACGCGCAGGAATAGTGGACTTTAAGCATCGCGATCAGCGGCGTTTCCTGCGGACAATCGAAGCTCATCTCGCAGCCGATGTAGATTCGCATTGTCGTCCTGACCGGCCTGCCGGATCATCACCCGGCGAAGGCACGGGCTGTTGCCGCAGTGCAAAAAAGATCATCGCACGGACCAACGAGCGAATTAGGAACGGTTGACGTCAGCCGGCTGGCGCCGGCGCCAGATTATGCCTCTTGCGGTCGGGCGTTTCTCTTGGTTCATTTCGCTTGCCACAATCGGAGGAAACGAATCATGGCTAAAGGTGCGATGAAGGCGGGCAAAGAAGCCCGCAAGCCGAAAAAGGACGCGAAGAAACCCGCCGCTGCCCCGACCCTGAAAGCGCCGCCCGTCAAAGCGACCAAACTCAAGGACAGGTAAGCCTGGGCGTTTCGACGCGAGGTATGACCGGCGGCATTTCAGTGCCAATCGACATTCACCGGTTGGTCCTGAAATGCCGCCGGCGCTGCTGTTGATTGGGCACCCTAAATTTCTATATCAATGCAGCGAAGACGACTTCGCGCTTTGCGAAAAGACCGGGACGACCCGCAATCCAATGGAGCGTTCCGATGTCGTGGATTCTTCTCTTCTTCGCTGGTCTGTTCGAGATCGGCTGGGCGATCGGCCTTAAATACACTGATGGCTTTTCGAGGCCGCTGCCGACTGTCCTGACGGTTGTCTCGATGGCGGTCAGTCTCGCTTTGCTCGGATTGGCGCTGAAGACGCTGCCGGTCGGCACGGCCTATGCGGTGTGGACCGGCATCGGCACCGTCGGCACGGCGCTGCTTGGCATCTGGCTGCTCGGCGAGCCTGCGACCGCGATCAGGCTGGCCTGCATCGCACTCATCGTCTGCGGCATCATGGGATTGAAACTCGCGGCCTAAGGCGCGTCGCGTCTGAAGAGATTCATGCGGCGCGCTTTAAGTTCTTGTTTTTAGCATGTCGTCGTCCCAAAACCGCTGCGCACTTTTGGGCGACATGCATTAGTTTTGCTGCAAGGCCGCAGCACAAACGCCTTCAGGGCCGCTGCAAGGCGGCCCTGAATTTGATTGGTGCTATCGCGCTGTAGGAGCGCTAGCGAGCAGAAAAGCCCGGAGGCGTCCTGCCGGTGCGCTGCTTGCGCGCCGCATAGCGCGCGTCGCGCTTGGCCTTGCGCTCGGCCTCGTCGGCAAGCAAACGAGCGATGCGCTCGTTCTCTTCGGCTTCCCGGATCTTCGCTTCCGCCTGCGCCGCTTCTTCCGCAGCAATACGCGCTGCTTCGGCAGCAGCTTCGCGCTCGGCCTTTTCGGCCGCTTCGCGCGCCAGCTTTTCCTGCTTCAGCCTAGCCTTTTCGGCCTCGCGTATCGCACGAGCTTCGAGGATTGCCTTGCGTTCGGCCTGTCGTGCCAGCACCGCCGGATCGTCTGCTGCCGGCCTTGCCTTGAAGCGCTCGAGAAGCGCCTTCTTTGCCTCGTTTGCGGCATTGCGCCGCTCGAAAACGTCCTTTTCCCTATAGATAGCCAAGTCCACTTCCCTGGAGTCAATTTGCGAGGCTTACATACGCGTGAAAACCCAGAGTTCAAGCGCCAAAACGGTATGCCAGCCATGAAATTCTGAGCTGTTGCAGTCGGGAGACGCCTTTTCGGCTGAATTCGGCTGAAACGGACATGCACTGTTCACCATCCGCCCCTCTGGTGGCGCGGCGGACTGGTCGCTACCTGTAGCGCGAAAAACAAAACACCAGGATGACACATGATGGAACTCGGTCTCTATACCTTCGCCGACGTCGGCCCGGAACCGGGCCCTGGTGCCATCGGTCCGCATGAGCGGCTGCGAAACCTGATCGAGGAGATCGAGCTGGCCGACCAGGTCGGCCTCGACGTGTTTGGGCTGGGCGAGCATCACCGTCCCGATTATGCGGCTTCAGCGCCGGTCGTAGCCCTGGCCGCGGCGGCCGAACGCACCCGGCGCATAAAGCTGACCAGCGCGGTCACCGTGCTATCCTCCGACGATCCGGTTCGCGTCTTCCAGCAGTTTGCGACGCTCGACCTTCTATCCAGCGGTCGGGCCGAGATCATGGCTGGGCGAGGCTCGTTCATCGAATCCTTTCCGCTGTTCGGCTACAATCTCGAAGACTATGACGAGCTCTTTGCCGAAAAGCTCGACCTGCTGCTTGCCATACGCGACAGCGTCAAGGTGACCTGGTCGGGCAGGCTGCGCGCTTCGATCAACGATCGCGGCGTCTACCCCCGCCCGTTCCAAGAGAGATTGCCGATCTGGATCGCGATCGGCGGCACGCCGCAATCCGCCGCGCGGGCCGGTGCGCTCGGCCTGCCGCTGGCGCTGGCCATCATCGGCGGCGCGCCGGCGCGGTTCGCGCCGCTGTTCGACATTTACAGGGAAGCGGCCAAACGGGCGGGCAACGATCCGGCTGATCTCGCTACCAGCCTCAACGTCCACGGCTTCATCGCCGAGACCACCGACCAAGCGGCTGACGATTTTTATGGGCCGCAGGCCGAGGTGATGAACCGCATTGGCCGCGAGCGCGGCTGGGGTCCGACGTCGAGGGCACATTTCGACCAGTCGCGCGGCCCGAACGGCGCGCTGTTCGTCGGCAATCCAGAACAGGTGGCCGAAAAAATCGTTGCCCAGCACAGGATGTTCGGCAACGATCGCTTCCTGCTGCAAATGGCGATCGGCACCATGGCGCATGCCAAGGTCATGAAGGCGATCGAACTCTACGGCACCATGGTCGCGCCGATCGTGCGCAAGGAAACGGCGAAGGCCATCCCTGCCGTGGCAGCGCCGGCCGCCTGATTCGTCGGCAAGATCGTAGGGCTAAGGTCATCATCAACGCCGGCTAACGCGTCGGCCCGAAAATCGGAATCGATTTTCGGAAAGCACGATGCGTAGATTCAAAGTGTCAGAGCGCACTTTGTGCGTCCAAGTGGACGCACGTCGCTCTAACGGAACTTTGAAGCCGCAAAGGCGTTTCCGCCCACGGTCTACGCCAATCGCGGTGTGCCGCCGAGGGCCAGAATGAAAGCCGAACCCGCCGCTTCGGGCGCAGGCGCTGCCGATAGCCCGGATTCGCGCGCCGAGGCGCGCGCGGATACCCATCTGATTCGTTCGCTGCTCGTTGGCATCTTCATCCTTATGGCGATCTTCGCGCTCTACTTCGCCCGTGCCTTCTTCATGCCGGTCATTCTGGCTTTCCTGCTGGCACTGACGCTGACGCCGATCGTCCGCTTCCTGCGCAAGCACGGCTTGCCCGATGCCATGTCGGCGACATTGCTGGTGCTGCTGTCGTTCTGCGTCATCGCTGTCGCAGGGTATTTGCTCAGCGGCCCGGTCATCGACCTCATCAACAACACCTCGTCGATCGGCCAGCAGCTTGCGGAACGTCTGGCGCAACTGCGCCGTCCGTTCGAAAGGATCGTGGAGATTTCGCGTCAGATAGAGGGACTAACGCAGACCTCCCAGGAGCCCGGCGTTCAGAGGGTGGCCATGGCGCCATCGGGCATTCTCTCGCAAGCCGCCGGCAATGTGCTGTCGGCCGGCACCAGCGTCACCATTGTCTTCGTCCTGTCGCTGTTCCTGCTCGCCTCCGGCACGATGTTCTATGAGAAGATTGTCCAGTCCTTCCCCAGTCTCAGCGAAAAGAAGCGGGCGCTGCGCGTCGTCTACGACGTTGAACGTGAAATCTCGCACTATCTGCTCACCGTCACGGTCATCAACGCGGGCCTCGGTACGGTCATCGGGCTCGGCCTGTGGGCCCTCGGCGTGCCCAACGCTCAGGTCTGGGGCGCGGCAGCGGCTCTGCTTAATTTCCTGCCCTATATCGGTGCGCTGATTACGATCACGCTGGTTACCGTCATCTCGCTGATCAGCTTCGAGACGATCTCCTATGCGCTGCTGGCGCCAGCATTCGTCATTTTGTGCGACGTCATCGAAGGCCAGTTTGTGACGCCGACTGTGGTTGGCCGCCGCCTCGAGATCAACGCCGTGGCGATCCTCATCGCCATTGCCTTCTGGTCCTGGTTGTGGGGCTTCGTCGGCGCGCTGATGGCGGTGCCGCTGCTGGTCGTCATCAAGGTGTTCTGCGATCATTTCGACGGCCTCAGCCATGTCGGCAATTTCCTGGCGGCGCAGCATACGGCGGTTGAGGACGAACAGATTTCAGAGACCGAGAAGGCGGCGGGCGTATGACCCGGGAACCGAGATAAGTTCCGGAGGGAATCCCTCGGACTCAAATGCCAGAGCGTCCTTTGCGGCTGCTGGACGCGCGGCGTCTGTTCAATTTTTTGAATTTGCTGCCTTGGCGGTCGCTTCCTACATCCCTCCCGTCCATAGGATCCCCGCCCATGACCGCTCTTTCCGTTCTCGACCTGTCGCCGATCGTCGAAGGCAGCAACGCTTCGCAATCGCTCGCCAATTCACTCGATCTCGCCCGCCATGCCGAGCGGCTGGGATACAGGCGCTATTGGCTGGCCGAGCATCACAACATGCCTGGCATCGCCAGCGCCGCCACCTCCGTCGTCATCGCCCACGTCGCAGGCGGTACCAGGACGATACGCGTCGGCGCCGGCGGCATCATGCTGCCCAACCATTCGCCGCTGGTCATCGCCGAGCAGTTCGGCACGCTTAACGCATTGCATCCCGGCCGCATCGACCTCGGCCTCGGCCGGGCGCCGGGCACCGACATGGGTACGGCGCGCGCGCTGCGCCGCAATCTCGAGGCCGGCGCCGACAGTTTCCCGCAGGATGTCGTCGAGCTGATGGGCTATTTCCAGGCGGCCGAAGACGGTCAGCGTATCCGCGCCGTACCCGGCGAGGGCGAGCAGGTGCCGATCTGGATCCTGGGCTCAAGCCTCTATGGCGCACAGCTCGCAGCCATGCTCGGCCTGCCCTACGCCTTCGCCTCGCATTTCGCACCGGCCGAACTCGACCACGCACTGGAGATCTACCGCTCGCGCTTCCAGCCATCGAAACAGCTCGACAAGCCCTATGTCATGCTCGGCCTCAACGTGTTCGCGGCGCCCTCCGACGCTGAGGCGCGGCTGCTGTTCACCTCGCTGCAGCAGGCCTTCGTCAATCTGCGCACAGGCCGGCCCGGCCGATTGCCGCCGCCGGTCGAGGGATATGAGCGCGACCTCGATCCGATGGCCAAAACCATGCTTGGCCAGGCGCTGTCCTGCGCCGTCGTCGGCGCCCCGGAAACGGTCAGGCAAGGCATAGAAGCGTTTATCCGTCGCACCGGTGCCGATGAGCTGATGGTCACCGCGCAGATTTTCGACCACGCAGCGCGGGTGCGATCCTTCGAGATCCTGAGCGACGCCCACAAATCGCTGTCGGAAGCGGCCTGACAGCGGCGCGGCTGGAAAGCCGTTGTGTAGCGATGCCTCGCGCCCCCCTCTGGCCTGCCGGACACCTCCCCGGTTGGGAATTTGCCGTCATCACGGCTTTCGCCAGTCGCCAACGTCGCGGGAGTGAGTGGGCGCGGTGCTGACGCTGCCGATCGCCCGGTCCAAACACCCCCAAAGTGGGGAGATGGCCGGAGCGCCAACGAGGAGTCCTCGTCGACGGTCACAAGCTACGGAGCTTACCTTGCCGCCAAGGACGCCGGTCGCGAGCAAGACATCAAGTTTTTCGGCGTCGACAGCCCCTGATCGAAGGCGTTCAGCTCTTGCCAACGGTGACGTTCGCCTACATGACGCCGGGTGCCGAAGGGCTGCGGCGCGATCAAGTTCCTGAACGGCGAGAAAAGTCCATCACGCTTCCGATGCAGAAGATCACCAAGGAAAATGCCGCCCCGTTCCTGAAGGAGAATGGGGTTTGAGACGAAGTCGTCGATGACGAGTACCTCTCCCCGTTCTACGGGGAGAGGATGCCGGCAGGCAGGTGAGGGGCAGCGCTGACCAAGGCCGTGTTCACGCCAGCTTGGCCAAAAGCTTCATGAAAATGGCGGCCTCCTTGGCGGAAAGCGGCGCCAGCGTTTCCTCGGTGATCTCGCGGGCGATCGGGATCAGCCGCTCGACGGCATTGCGGCCCTCGGCAGTCAGACTGACCAGCAGGCGCCTTTTGTCGACCTCATGCTTGGAAAGCTCGACCAGGCCCCGCGCCTTGAGCCGGTCGATGACGCCTTTCACCGTCGCCGCATCCATGGCGATCAGGCTGCCAAGCTGGTTCTGCGAGGTCTCGCCGACATCGTGCAATTTGGCCAGGGCGGCGAACTGCGGCGGTGTCAGGTCGGCAATGTGCGCGGCGAAGATCGAGACATGTCGCTGGTGCGCCTTGCGCAGGATGAACCCGACCTGCTCCTGCAAGCGGTAATCGTTTTCGTCTGGCTCCTCGGCCTCGACCAGCTTGAGCTTGACGTCCTCGGCGCTCACCGCAGTCCGTCCCAAGCCTTGATGTCTTTTGCCGCGAGGCCGCCCATGCGGTCGTGCACGCGCGGACCGCAGGTCATGGCGAGGCAGAACAGGATCTCGTCGGGACGAGGCCCGTCGCTGATGCCGATCTCCATGGCATCGAAATGACTGCGCACATAGGCGGCGTTGATATGGCCGAGCGGCACGTCGAGCCGCGAGCCGAAGGCGCCGACCTTCTTTGCCGATGGCACGATCGCCTTGGCGTCGCCGAGCCGCTCGCGCATGGCATAGCCGCCAGGCACATGCCACAGTGCGCCATGCTCCAGTTCGCCGGCGATACCGACGATGGCGCCCTTGCCGTAGCCATCGATCTGTTTCACGTCGCCACCCAATGCGGCGATGAGCTTGTCGGAGAGCAGCAACCCGAGCGGCTTCAGATCGTCCATGGCGCTCTGGAGGTCTTCCACGTAACGGCCGGCGAATGGGTTCTTCACCACCGCCATGGCGGCGGCGCGGCGGCGCGGTACCTTCGCCACCGGCCCGCCCTCATGAAATATCTCCTCCGTCAGCACCGCAATCTTGCGGATCGCAAACTCAGACATGGGCAATTTCCTTCCTTGATTTCTCGTTGGGCGCAGCGAGCGCCATGGGACCGGCGATCCGTGCCTGACCGGCAAGGAACAAGGCTGAAGCGGCAATCAGGCCATGTCGCCGAAAATCTTCGGCGACAGCAATCCCACTGTCGAGCGCGGCGGCTATTTCGCCCGATGAAAGCGCGCCGACGGCTTGGGTGACCAATCGATCGCCAAGGTCGCTGTCAGGCGCCAGATCGCGCGCCGGCATGCGCTCGATGGCGCGATGACCGGGCAGGTCGACGGCGTTGGCGATCAGGGTCGCGGCGGCATCGGCTTCAGCACCGGTCCGCGCCAGTACGGTAACAGCGTCGGCGATGCCGAGCGAAAAGGAACGGCCGCGCCAGCCGCTTGTCGCGATGCCGCGGATCCCGTCTTCGGCACGGATCGTGATCCGGTCTGCCAGTCCATGGCCCGTCCCGGCAATGGCGACGGTCATGGACCGGCCGTTGCCGAGATGGATCGCGCTGTCGCCGCCATTGTTGACGTAGGCGCGATCGAGCCGGCGCCCGACCAGCAGCGCGCCAAGCATTTCGTCGGCTACCGAACCGGCGACGGCGGCCATGGGTGTGATGAATTGTTCCGCCAGCGGATTGACCGCCGCTTCCATGCGCCGCGCCGTCGGGCCAGCGAAAGCACGTGGCCGCAAGGAGGCTGGGCGGCGCAGTTCTGGCAGCTCTTCGACGAGTTCCGACAGGATTGTTTGAAACCGCGCCAGCGCCTGGCCATAGGCGGCGCGGCATTCGCTCGCATCGCCAAATGCCTCAATGATCAGGTCGATCGGGCCATGATTGAGATGCAGCCGCCTGCCGTCCTCAAGCCAATGCGCCTGCGGGCCGTTCATCACTTGACCCCGTTGCCCGCTGCGCGGCGCAACTGCGCCAGCGGCGGCCACGGATTGCTGGCCGGCGCAGCCGTGCCGCGGCGCGGGTTGAGATACTCGCCGCCTTTGGCCAGAATGTCGTCAACGCTGCGGATCTCGGCTTCGTAGCCGCCGAGCCTGATATAATCGTCGCGGCGCAGGGTGAACTCGATCGGCGCCACCAGCGCCGGCGTCGGCACATAGCCGAAGGCGCCTTCCGGCACGCGGGTGACATCGACCATCAGCGTGATGCCGCCGCCCGGCCAGACATAGACCGGCGCGCCGCCAACGGTCACATAAGTCGTCAGGCCCTGCACGGAGCGGGTCAGATTGACCGGGTTCTCAGTGACGCCGGCGCGCAGCGAGCCGCCAGCTCCGCCGACGAAAAGCACGGTGCACAGCGCCGGCTCGCAATTGTCCTCGATCAGGCCGACAGACTTCTGCAGCCGCTCCGGGAAAGGTTTCTGCACCGGCTTCAACTCGTCGTCGAGCTCGTAATAGGCGAACTGCTCGCCGGTGGTCGAGACCATCAGCAGCGACAGGCCCGGTCGCGCGCCCTTCTTACCATTCCATTCGCCTAGGATCGACAGCGGGTCGGAAATGCTGGTGCCGCCCCAGCCGAGGCCGGGCTCGGAGACCTTGAAATAGCGGCCCGGGGTCGAACGGCGGCCGATGATTTTTATCCCCGTCTCCTGCCAGCCGAGCACCTTGCCTGCCTGATGCTCGGAGACGACGCCGGTGATGTGGTCGTCGACCACCACCACCTCGTCGACCAGGCCGCGCCACTGGGTGGCGAACATGCCGATCGTGGCCGAGCCGCAGCCGACGCGCATGCGGTGTTCGAGCTTGCCGTCGATGACCGGCGGCTTGCCGGCTTCGACGATCACCGTGGCACCGCCATCGATAGCAAGTTCGACCGGCTTGCGGTTGCATAGATTAAGCAGCGCATCGCAGGTGGCGCGGCCTTCGGCTTTCGAGCCGCCGGTCAGATGATGCACGCCGCCGAGCGACAGCATCTGCGAACCGTATTCGCCTGTCGTGACATGGCCGATCGCTTCGCCTCCGGCGCGCACCGTTGCCGTTTCGGGGCCGATATGACGGTCGGTATCGATCTTCACCTTGACGCCGCAGTAGGAGAAGATGCCCTCGGTGACTACGGTGACGAGATCGACGCCTTCGACCTGCTGGCTGACGATGAAAGGGGCCGGCTTGTAGTCGGGGTAGGTGGTGCCGGCGCCGATCGCGGTGACGAAGCGGCGGCCCGTGTTGACCAGTTCGCCGTCCCATTCTTCGCCCTCGGCGATAAACGGTACGACCGCGCCACCGGTCTCGGTCGCGTGATCGAGGATGGTCAGCGGATCCATCCGCACGATCCTGCCGTCGACATTGCCGTAGCGATCACAGGCGCCGGTACGGCCGTCTGATATGTAGCACATCACCGGGCAGGCATCGCAGCGGATCTTCTCCGCCACCTGCTTCTCGCCGGGATCATGCGTTTCGAAGCGTTCGGCCAGCTCGCTCATCGGGGTGCCTCCTTGTCCCGTATCGCCGCGCGGATGCGGCTCGGCGTCGCCGGAATTTTGGTGACCAGGACACCGGTGGCATGACGGATGGCATTGAGTATCGCGGGCGCCGTCGGGATCAGGACGTGTTCGCCCAGACCCTTGGCGCCAAAGGGTCCTTCCGGATCCGGAATTTCGATCAGGATGGTCTCGATCGGCGGTACGTCGCCGATGGTCGGGATGAGATAGTCGTGCAGATTCTCGGTGCGGCCGGGGATGTATTCCTCCATCAGCGCCATGCCGATGCCTTGCGCGATGCCGCCCTCGATCTGGCCTTCGGCGAGCAGCGGATTGATCGCCTTGCCGACATCATGCGCGGCGGTGATCTTGATCAGCTTCACCGTACCGAGCTTGAGGTCGACTTCCAGTTCGGCGATCTGTGCGCCGTAGCCGTAGACCGCGTAAGGCTTGCCCTGGCCCTTGGCGTCGAGCGGCAATGTCGGCGGGTCGTAGCTTTCCTCGGCGCGGAAAACGAAGCCATCGGCATCGGCCTTCAACGTTGACAAATCGATATGCCGGGTCGCTTCGCCTTCACGGATGACCAGGCTTGCGCCGTCCAGAGCGATCACCGCCTTCTCCGACACGTTGGCAAAGCGCAGCATGGTCTCGCGCAAGGCGCGGCCGGCCTTTTCGGCGGCCTTGCCGGTCACGAAGGTCTGGCGCGAAGCGGACGTCTTGCCGGCGTCCGGCGTGATCGCTGTGTCGGCGCTTTTCAGCCGGAATTTTTCCAGCGGCAGGCCGAGCGCGTCGGCGCAGATCTGGGCAATGACCGTGTTCGAGCCTTGCCCGATGTCAACCGCACCCTGATGCAGGACGACATCGCCGGAGGCGGAGATGCCGACCCTGATGGTCGACGGATTGGGCAGCGAGGTGTTGCCGCAGCCATACCAGCAAGAGGCGACACCGACGCCGCGTTTTTTTGTGCTGCTGCCGGCGTTGAACAACTCGGCATCGACAAGGGCGCGCATCCAATGCGGCCGCAGCGCTTCAAGGCACTCGGCGATGCCGACGCCCGATTCCAGCCTCTGGCCCGTAACCGTTTCGGACCCGTTCCGAAGGCAGTTTTTCAAACGAAAATCGAGCCGATCCAACCCAAGCTTTTCGGCCAGCTCGTCATAGAGCGTCTCCTGGATGATCGTCGCCTGCGGCACGCCGAAGCCGCGGAATGCGCCGGAGATCGGGCCGTTTGTGTGGATGGCGCGGCCTTCGGCGCGATAGTTCGGCGTCGCATAGGGACCGGAGGCGTGCACCGGTACGCGGTTGGCGACGGTCGGACCCCAGCTCGCATAGGCGCCGGTGTTGAAATCGCCTGCAAAGACCATGCCGATGATGCGGCCATCGGCATCGGCGCCGATCGTCGCCTTCATCTCAGCGGGATGGCGCTTCGTGGTCGAGATCATCGATTCATTGCGTGTGTAGGCGAGTGCGGCCGGCCGGCCGGTCTTCATGGCGACTAGGCCGATGAGAGGCTGCAACGAGACATCGAGTTTCGAGCCGAAGCCGCCGCCGGTGGCGGTTGGCACGATGCGCACCTTGTCGACGGCAAGGCCAAGCACCTTTGCCACGTCGTCGCGGTCCATGTACGGCGCCTGCGTGCAGGCGACGACGACCAGCATGTCGCCGTCTATATAGGCATAGCCGGCTTCCGGCTCGATATAGGCGTGCTCGACGTAGGACGTGTCGATGGCGCCGGAAACCGTGAAAGCCGCGCCGGCAAGCGCAGCTTCGGGGTCACCGCGCTCGACAAAGCCTGATGTGAGCAGGTTTGCCGGCCTATTTTCGTGGATCAGTTGTGCGCCGCCGGCTTGCGCCTCGCAGGGCTGCAGAACGTGCGGCAACTCAGTCCAACGAACAGGGAAATCCGAAAGGTCGAGATCGAGCATGGCCTCGCGCTCACCGGCAACCAGCGCCACCGCCTCGCCGCGAAAGCGCGAAAATCCTTCGGCCAGCGCCGGCTGATCGGCAAAAGGCGCAATGACGCCGAAGCTGTTCTTTCCAGGAATGTCGGCAGCGGTGTAGACGCCGACGATGCCGGGATGAGCTTTTATCCAGGCGTCGAGATCGCCGAAAGCGAAGCGGGCATGATAATGCGGCGAGCGGACCACCAGCACCGCCAGCGCATCGGCCGGAAAGGAATCGCCGCCGAATTTTTCACCGCCGGTGACTTTCGGCAGGCCGTCGAGCCTGATCGGCGACGAACCGACGGCGTGGCCTGAGATTGGCATTCTGCGGTCAAGGTCGAGATCCAGCCGCTTAAGTTGGTGCTGCCCCTCACCCCGTGAAAGACGGGGAGAGGGGGACGCCGGCGCTGGAGCTTGTCCCTTCTCCTCGTCACTATACGGGGAGAAGGTGCCGGCAGGCGGATTGGGGGCAGCGCCGTGGGTCGAGAGTTCGCTCGCGAACCGTCCAGCATTCATCACCGCAGCGATGATCTTGCGGTAGCCAGTGCAGCGGCAGAGGACGCCGCCCAGTGCATCCTGTGTTTCAGCCTCGGTTGGGTTGGGCTTGCTGTCGAGAAGTGCGGTCGCCGCGACCAGCAGGCCGGGTGTGCAGATGCCACACTGCGCTGCGCCATGATCGAGGAACGAGGCCTGCAGCGCCGATAATCTGCCGTTGGCGAGACCCTCGACGGTCGTCACCACGGTGCCAGCGGCAGAAGCCGCTGACATGAGGCAGGCGCAGACCGGTTCGCCATCGACAAGCACCGTGCAAGCGCCGCAGTCGCCGGCGTCGCAGCCGACCTTGGTGCCGGTCAGGTGCAATTCGTCGCGCAGCACCGAAGAGAGACGGCGAACCGGCGGCACGCAGACAGAAACGGCGGCGCCGTTGACTTTGAAAGCGATGTCGGCGCGTTCCATGCTCATGCCAGGCTGAGCCTCGCTCATGCCAGGCTGAGCTCCGCTCATGCCAGGCTGAGCTCCGCTGATGCCAGGCTGAGCTTCGGTCATGTCAGGTTGAGCTTGGTTCATGCCGCCGCCACCCTTGCCGTAGGCATATGGCCCGCGGCATCTAGTACGGCGCGGACGACGATCTCACGCGCGGCGTCCAGCCGGTATTCGGCGCTGCCGCGGACATCGCCGATCGGCGACAGCTCGTCCATCGGTGCGGACTGGATCGCGGTGGCGAGAGCGTGGTCGACCGGGAGCCCCCGCAAGGCTGCTTCGACGCCCAAGAGACGCTTGGCGACAATGGAGCAGGAGCCGACGGCGACGGCAGCATTGCCGACGATGCCGCCCTCAACGGTCAGGCGGGCGGCCGCCATGGCTATGGAAATGACGAGATAGCGACGCGCGCCGAGTTTTACGAAAGCCGACGCCCCGGTGGCCGCGTTCTTCGGCACGCGGATGGCGGTGACCATTTCGCCCGGCTGCAGTTCCGTGCGGCGGTTTCCCAGGATGAACTTTTGCAGCGGCAGATGGCGGACCATCGCCGTCGAGCGCAGTTCGACCTCGGCGTCGAGAATGAGCAGAGCCGGCACGCCATCGGCGGCCGGGGAGGCATTGCAGAGATTGCCGGCGATGGAGGCGACGTTCTGGATCTGCACGGACCCGACTTCACGCGCCGCCTGCTTCAGCGCATCGAAAGCCGCCGGCAGCGGATGACGGACGAGATCAGTCCACGTCGTGCGCGCACCGATGACCCAATGGCCCTCGGTTTCGGCGATACCACGCAGCGCCTTCAGACCGTTGATGTCGAGGACATTCTCGCGGAAAGGCTTAGCCCCTTGTGCCGGGTAGAAATCGGTGCCGCCGGCAAGGATGCGCCACGAAGCCTCGCCAAGCAAAGCGAGAGCCTCGTCGACGGTGGTGGGTTTCGCGTAACGGATCACGCTTTGCCTTCCCAGAAATAGGGATCCTTCCGGCACTCAGGCCGGTCAAATTCATTCGTATGCAAATGATATCAAGCCGGCAAGATTTGTCAAAGCCAGAGTTTGGGGCCGCTCCGCCTCGGCGCGGCGGCACGCATTTGTTATACCGTTGGAGGTTGACGCAGCCGGCCATCTGGTCGAGTTTCTCCATCCGGTCGCGTCAGCGGCATTTTTCGGTGGGACCTGGCTTCGAACACCGATCCACGTTTCGGCAGACTTCCGGTTCGGGTCATGCCTCCGGACAAACAAGAGGGAGGCTCTATGGCCGACGAAGCGCTTGTCATCATCGACCTGCAGAACGATTTCTGCCCGGGCGGCGCGCTGGCGGTGGCCGGCGGCGACGAGATCGTGCCGCTGGTCAACGACCTGATCCGGCGGACCGAACATGTCGTGCTGACGCAGGACTGGCATCCCGCCGGCCATTCGAGCTTTGCCTCCAGTCATCCCGGCAAGAAGCCGTTCGAGACGATCGAGATGCCTTACGGCCAGCAGACGCTGTGGCCGGACCACTGCATCCAGGGCAGCCTAGGCTCGGACTTTCACTCCGGCCTCGCCTGGACCAAGGCCGAACTGGTCATCCGAAAGGGCTTCCGGCCGGCGATCGACAGCTATTCGGCCTTCTTCGAGAACGACCATACGACGCCGACCGGTCTTGCCGGCCATCTCAGGGAGCGCGGCATCGACACGCTGACCCTGGTTGGTCTCGCGACCGATTTCTGTGTCGCCTTTTCGGCGCTCGATGCGGTCAAGCAGGGCTTCCACACAACAGTGCGGCTCGACGCCTGCCGCGGCATCAATCTCAACGGGTCCGTCGAGACGATGCTGAATCGGATGCGCGATGCCGGCGTGACGCTGGCTTGAACATCACCAATCGCATCCGACACAATTCCAGAGGGGGCTTTATGCGGTTTGCGGCGGCTTTGACGGCGGGCGCAGTGGTGGCAGTCGCAACCCTGTTTCCGGGAATAGCGCTCGCAGCCGAGGCCCACGAGTTGCCGGGCCAAACAATGTCGCTGTGGTGGGCGCTGCCCTTTGCCGGCCTGCTTCTGTCGATCGCCACCGGACCATTGCTCTTCCACCATGTCTGGGAGCATTACTACGGCAAGATCACCTTTTTCTGGGCGGCGCTCGCGGTCGTGCCGCTGGCGGTGGCGTTCGGCATGCCTTCGGCCACAGAGGCGGTATTGCACGCACTGCTGACCGAATACATGTCGTTCATCATTCTTCTGTTTGCGCTGTTCACCATTTCAGGCGGCATCCTCGTCGCCGGCAACATCCATGGCACGCCGCTGGTGAATGTCGGATTGCTGCTGATCGGGGCGATGCTCGCCTCAGTCATTGGCACGACCGGCGCCTCGATGATCCTGATCCGGCCGATCCTGCGCGCCAATGACAACCGGGCGTTCAATGCCCATGTCGTCATCTTCTTCATTTTCCTGGTGTCCAACATCGGCGGGTCGCTGACGCCGCTCGGGGACCCGCCGCTGTTCGTCGGCTTTCTGCGCGGCGTCGATTTCTTCTGGACCACCACCAACCTCTATCAGGAGACACTGTTCGTCGGCGGCCTGGTGCTGGCCGTCTTCCTGGCCATGGACATCATCCTGCATCGCCGCGAGGCCGGCGCGCCGAAGATCAAGGATCCGACACCGGACACGAAGGTGCGCATCCGCGGCCTGCCCAACGTCCCGCTGCTGGCCGGGGTCATCGGCGCGATCCTGCTTTCCGCGACCTGGAAGCCGGGCGTGGCTTTCTCCGTCCACGGCGTGAGCCTTGAATTGCAGAACCTCGTGCGCGACGCCGTCATCCTGGCGCTTGCCTTCCTTTCGCTCGGCGTCTCGCCCAAGAGCCACAGGCAGGCGAACAACTTCCACTGGGAGCCGATCGCCGAAGTGGCTAAACTATTTGCCGGCATCTTCATCTGCATCGTGCCGGTTATCGCCATTCTCAGGGCCGGCCCCGACGGCGCGCTGGCACCGCTGGTCTCGCTTGTCAGCTCGCCGACGGGCGAGCCAAACGACCTCGCTTATTTCTGGATGACCGGAGCGCTGTCATCCTTCCTCGACAATGCGCCGACCTATCTGGTGTTCTTCGAGCTCGCCGGCGGCGATCCGCAGCATCTGATGACCACCTTCGCCTCCACGCTGGCGGCGATCTCGGCCGGCGCGGTGTTCATGGGCGCCAACACCTATATCGGCAATGCGCCGAACTTCATGGTCTACGCGATTGCCAGACATCGCGGCGTCAAGATGCCGGGCTTCTTCGGCTACATGGCATGGTCGGGCGCGGTGCTGATCCCGATATTCCTGATCGCGGGTTTTCTGTTCTTTGGCTGATCAACCCACGCCGACATAGCGGCGGACCGCCGACGGATCGGCGCGGAGCTCCTCGACATCGACGGTCTCGCGGTTGCGACCGTTCTCAATGAACGAGACCCGGTCGGCGACGGATAGCACGGCATCGACCCGCTGCTCGACCAGGATCGTCGAGACGCCTAGATTGCGCAGCTTCGACACCGTCTCACGGATCCTGGCGATCATCGACGGCATCAGCCCTTCGGTCGGCTCGTCGAGTAGAAGCACCTGCGGTTCGAGACACAGGGCCCGCGCCATAGCCAGCATCTGCTGCTCGCCGCCCGACAGCGTGCCGGAGCGCTGTCTGAGCCGCTGGCGCAGCAGCGGAAAAAGGTCGAGCACGTTTTCGCGCGTCGTCTTGCCCTTGCCGCGGACCATCAGGCCGATCTCGATGTTTTCAGCCACCGTCATCTCGGCGAACAGCCGCCGGCCCTGCGGCACATAGGCGACGCCGGCCTTCGGCACGTCATGCGCCAGCAGGCCAGTCAACTCCTTGCCGTCGAGCCTGATCGAGCCGGCGCGTGACGGAACGAGGCCCATGATCGCCTTCAGCGTCGTCGTCTTGCCGGCGCCGTTGCGGCCAAACAGGCAAAGCACCTCGCCCTTGTTCAACACGAGGTCGAGGCCGTAGAGCACCTGGACCTCGCCGTAGAAGCAGTCGAGCCCGGAGATGGTCAGTGCTTCAGACCGTGTTTCAGTCATGGGGCGGTCCCCAGGTAGGCGTCCTGCACGTCGGCATTGGCACGGACCTGCTCGGGCGTGCCTTCGGCCAGGATCTTGCCGGCGTTGAAGACGGTGATGCGGTCGGCAAGCTGCATGACCACCGGCATGTTGTGTTCGATCAGAAGCACAGTCGCGCTTTTGGCGATCTCGCGCACCAGCCCGATGAAATTTTCGATCTCGCTGTCGGCGAGCCCCTGCGTCGGCTCGTCAAGAATCAGCAGGCGCGGTTTTAGCGCGAGCCCCATCGCCACTTCGAGCAGGCGCTGATGGCCATAGGACAATTGCCCGGCCGGCATGTGCGCGCGGTCGGCAAGGCAGGTGCGCTCCAACGCCGCCATGACGCCGGCATGCACGGCACCTTTCGAGCGGCCACCGGTCAGCGTGCGCTGCACTGGCAGTGCGACGTTGTCGTAAGCGGTGAGGTTGGCAAAGACGCTGGTGATCTGGAAGGTGTAGGCAATGCCAAGGCGGACCCTGGCGTAGGCCGGCAGGCTGGTGATGTCGGCGCCGTCGAAGACGATCATGCCCGAGGACGGCTGGATGCGGCCGCTGACCAGGCTGACGAAGGTGGTCTTGCCGGCGCCGTTGGGGCCGATGACGGCGCGAATCTCGCCCGGCATGAGGGCGAATTCGACACCGTCGACGGCGCGCAGGCCGCCGAAATTGCGGGACAGGCCCTTGGTTGTCAGCAGCGGCATCATGGCAGCCATCCAAGCCAGCGCTGGCGGACGGTGCCGAGAATGCCCTTGGGGAAGAACAGCACCAGCAGGATGAGGGCGATGCCGACGATCAGCAGATAGGCCGAGGTGTAGCCGCTGGTGATGTCGACGACATAGTACATGAACAGCGTGCCGATCAGCGGACCGAGCGCGGTCGCAGCACCGCCGAGCAGCACCCAGAGCAGCGGTAGGATGGAATATTGCACCGAGGCGAAGGTCGAGCCGACATAACCGAACAGCAGGGCGTAGGCGGCGCCCGAAGCCGCGCAGATCGTGCCGGAGACTACGACCGCGGCGAGCTTGTTGGAAAACGTGTCGTAGCCGAGCATCTTGGTCCGCTCCTCGTTTTCGCGAATGGCGACCAGCACACGGCCATACCTGGAGCGGACGATAACGAGCGCCACCAGCAGCACGATCGAGAACAGGGCGAGCGCGCTCATGTAGCGCACGGTCGGGTCGGTGAGGCCGAGCGACGTGTCGCCCAAAACAAGCACACGCGCCGACTGCGGCACGACCAGGCCCTGATCGCCGCCGGTCCAGGCCGCGAAATAGAGGATTATGAGATAAAATACCTGCGCGAACATCATGGTCACGATCATGAAGGCAACGCCGGAAGTACGCAGCGCCAGCACCCCGATCACCAGCGCGAGAAGCGCGCCGCATGCAAGGCCGGCGGCGAAGGCGGCCGGCACGCTCCAGCCGAGATGGATGACGGCAAGGCCTGCGCCATAGAGTCCAGCCGAAAAGAACATGGCATGGCCGAGGCTGAGCAGCCCGACATAGCCGAACAGCATGTTGTAGCCGATGGCGAAAACCGCCAGCACCATGATGCGGGCGAGCAGCCCGTGGTGATATTCCGGCAGGACGAAGCTTAGGGCGAAAAACAGCGCGATGACGCCCACATGCAACGCATAGGCTTTTACCGGTGAAGCCTCCTTCATCGCGATGCCGTCCCGAACAGGCCTTGCGGCCGGAACACCAGCACCATGGCAACCACTAGCGTGGCGATGATCTTGGCCAGAGTCGGCGAGAAAAACACCGAGATGATGCCGTCCGACAAGCCGATGAGCACGGCAGCGACGACGGTGCCGCGCAGCGAGCCGAGCCCGCCGATGATGACGACGATGAAGGACAGCAGCAGCGGGTCCTGTCCCATCAGATAGTGCGCCTGGCTGATCGGCACGATCAGCACGGCGGCCACCGCCGCCAGCATGGCGCCGAGCGCGAAGACGCCGGCATAGACGCGGTCGACCGGAATGCCGAAGGCCTGCGCCGTCTCGCGGTCATATTGCGTGGCGCGCATGACGAGGCCGATTTTCGTACGCGTCAGCACGAACCACGTCGCGACCAGCAGAAGCGCCGATGCGGCGATGATCGACAGCTTGTAGCCGGAGTAGCCGAACCACGGCAAAAGGATGCGATAGCTGAAGGGCGGCTCCACGGGCCGTGCCTCCGGACCGTAGAAGGTCAGCGCCAGTTGCTGGATGATGTAGAGCATGCCGATGGTGGCGACGATGGTGGCCTCCGGATTGTAATTCAGCCGGCGCAGCACCAGCCGTTCGGAGACGAGCGCGATCAGACCGACGATGAGCGGCCCCAGCACGAGGGCGGCCAGGAAGCCGACCGCCGGATGGCCTGATATCGCCGTGGAGATCGCCCAGGCAAGCACCGCGCCGAGCATGAAGAACTCGCCATGGGCGACATTGACGACGCGCATGACGCCGAACACCAGCGACAGGCCAAGCGCCGTCAGCGCCAGCACGGCGGAGGTGACGAGGCCTTCGAGGGCGGCGAGGAGAAGGTGGGGTCCGAAGGCCATTATGCGCTGGCAGGTGCGAGAAGCACCCCCCTCTGTGGGGAGATGTCCGGCAGGACAGAGGGGGGTGGCTCGAAGCGCACTACGGCTAAAACAGCTAATCTCACAGGGCCTGGGTCGTGTAATCCCCTTCCGGCTCATAGAGGCCGTCCTCGATCTTGGTCTTGTGGACGACGCTCAGCCGGCCGCCTTCGACCTTGGAGATGTTCTGGATGCCAAAACACTGATGGATCTTGCCGTTGAAGGTCTTCGGCCCTTGCGGATGCTCGGGGCCCTCGGCGAACTCGGTCAAGGCCTCGGTCGCCTCGACCAGCTTGGCGCGGTCTTCCGGACCCTTGTAGCCGGCATCCTCCATCGCCTTCTTGACGACATAGAGCGTTTCCCAGCAGCCGAACATGTGCGCGGCGGTGGAGACATCCTTCGGATCGCCGACGGCAGCGCCATTGTCGTCGATGCCCACGGCGGCGCGATAGGCCTTCTGCGCGGCGGAATCATTGGGCTGCGCGTAGCGCGGCGAGCCTTCCCAGAAATGGCTGCCGTCGAGGAATTCGAGGCCGGGGCTGTTGATGTCGGTGGCTTCGAGCGAATCGATGAAGCCGAACAGCTGCGGCCGGTTGGAGCCATAGAACTCGCCGAGTTCCTTGACGAAGGTGAGCACCGCCGGACCGACCATGACGTGGTAGATCACCTCGGTCTCGGCTGGGATCTGCGGGAAGTATTTGGTGAAGGACGATTCCGTCGGCGGGATGGCGATCTGGGCAATGACTTCGGCGCCTTGTGCCTTCAGCGCCGGCGGAAGATAGTCGCGATGGTCGTAGCCGAAGGCGAAATCTGGGAATATCTGCGTCACCTTCTTGCCGGCATTCGCCGCGATCCAGGGCGCCATCGCCTGGATCTGGCTCTTCACGTCGGTGATGCCGGGCTGGAAGACGTAGCGGTTGAGCTTGGTCGAGGCGACGTGGTGGCCTTCGCTGACGACGAAATAGGGCATCTTGGCCTCGCCGGCAGCCGGCGCCGAGCCGATGACGACATGCGAAAACAGCGTGCCGTAGACGATGTCGGTCTTGTGCTGGGTGGCGAATTTGCCGACCACTTCGGCGCCGCGGCCGGGATCGGTGCCGTCATCCTCGATGATCACCTCGACCGGCCGGCCGTTGATGCCGCCGGCTTCGTTGATCGCCTTGACCGCGGCGGCGGTGGTCCTCTCGTACCAGCGACCATAGGCGGCGCCGATGCCGGTGCGGTGGGACTGGAAGCCGATCTTTATCGGCGCCGAGCTCTGCGCCTGGCTATAACGCACGAACCCAGGCGCGACGGCAAGGCCGGCGCCTGCGGCCAACCCCATTAGCGCCGTGCGGCGGGTGAGACCGGTTTTGGAGAGATCTAAAAACCCATTCTTGTCAGTCACGGCAGTTCCCCTTGTTTTTGAGTTTTGACCAATGGCTGTAGCGAAGCGGGCCACTCTGGTAAGAGCGCCGAAATTGCATGTGTACAAACTAAATCATCAAAGCCCTGGTGTGGCAAGCGGGCTTTCCCCAACATTCAATCGACGCCATCGAGCCGGGCTTTTGTCTCATCCGACTGAAGGCGTGGCAAGTAACCACAGGCCGAAGACCGTATAGGCGATCATCAGCACGGTGAGCGGAAACTGGCTGAGCGCGGCGCGAGCGGGAACCGGGTGCAATCGCCAGGCGAGGCCATGGGCAACGAGCACGGCGAGCATGTGGCCGGCGATGATGACGCCGGCCTGGAGATTCCACAGCCACCATGCCGAGCCGGCGCCAGCCGCCACGCCGGCTTCGATCTGCATGCCGGCGGTGCCGAGCAGGTTCCAGCCCAGCGCAAACGGGTCGGAAAGAGCGGCGATGGCGTATTGGCCATCGACCAGCAGCGCCGTCAGGTAATGCGCGACATGGTAGGCGAGCGCGATCGGCACGATCGACCAGACCAGCAGCCCTGCGGCCTGACTGAGGGAATGCGGGCTGCCGGCAAGACGCTGGCCAAGGACAATGGCAAGGATGAACGCGGCTGCAAGCAAGACGAATGTCAGCACGAGCCCGAAGGTGCCGATGCCGATCACCGCCGTGCGGCCCGGAAACTCCAGCGGATTGAGGCCGAACAGGCCGAGCCAAAAGAAGGTTTTCGACAGGCCATCGAAGGAGACTGACGACAGCGCAAGCAGCAGGAAAGCAATGCCGCTGAGCGACAGCGGCGCGGCATCGCTGAGCGTGGCGCCCGGCCAGCACAGACTGAGCCGACCGCCTTCACTGCGCTCGACTTCATTGCGCTCAAGGAGGGCGAATCGTGCAATCATGGCGAAGAAGACGGCCAGGAACTCGCCTCGCCGGCTCCAGTCGCGGTAGCCGAACACCAGCATGGCGGCAAAACTCAGCAGCCAATAGAAACCGGCGGCCCAGGCGAGCCGCGCCGGATCGTCGGGCGCCGGGTCGATCAGCTCGAACCAGGCGAAGCCGAAGAACAGCACGACGGCCGGCCAGCAGCCAAGCCACGGAGGCGGGCGCCATGTCTGCCGCTTGCCGAACAGGCGGGAAATGACACGCCAAGGCCCGTACCATGGGTTCAGCCATGACCAGAGATTGCCGAGCAGCCCCTGCAGCAAAACCAGCCCGACCCAGAGCAGCGTCCAGATGGCCAGCGGCAGCGGGTTGGAAAGCGGATCGCGGCTGCCGAACAAGCCGGCCGCAATAAGAATTGCAAAGCCGGCAAAGGATATCAGGCTGACGATTGCCCGTGCGCCGTTGCCGAATGCGAAAAGCGGCAGGCGCCGCCGCCAGAAGCGGGCGGGAAAGTCTGACGGCAGCAGCGCCAGGACGAGAAAGCTGGCGGCAACGGCAAGCGCGCCGCCGGCGACGTAGTAGCCCGTCGGCAGAAGCAGGACGTGGCCGCGATCGGAGGCATGGGCAAAGGCGGGGGTGGGCGCGAGGAGGATCAATGAAGCCGCAAAGGCTATTGCTATTGCCAACCGGCAGCGCTCTACGGCGAAGGAACTCATGCTATCCAAGAGTTCCCTCGCCCCTCACACCTTGACCAGCTGCTCCACGCGATCCTTTTCCCCGAAGATGCGCAAATAGCGTTCGATCTCTTTTTCGTCGCCGGTGGCCTTGGCTGGGTTGTCAGCGAGCTTGACCGCCGGGCGGCCATTGGCCTCGGTGACCTTGCAGACCAGCGAGATCGCGTCGAGCCGGTTGGTGTTGGTCGGCGCGCAACCTTCGAAATCATTGGTCAGGTTGGTGCCCCAGCCGAAGGACATGCGCACCTTGCCGCGGAAGTGGCGGTAGGTTTCCTCGATGGTCTCGACCTCGAGCCCGTCGGAGAAGATGAGCAGCTTTTGCCTGGGGTCCTTGCCCTTTTCACGCCACCAGGAAAGGATCTTCTCGCCGCCCTCGATCGGCGGCGCGCTGTCGGGCCGAAAGCCGGTCCAGTCGGCGACCCAGTCCGGCGCATCGCGCAGAAACGAAGCGGTGCCGAAAGCATCGGGCAGCACGATCAGCAGATTGCCGCCATAGTAGCGCTGCCAGTCCTGCAGCACCTTGTAGGGCGACTGCTTCAACTCCTTTTCGGAATTGGCGAGGGCGGCGAGCACCATCGGCAATTCATGCGCATTGGTGCCGAGCGCCTCGAGGTCGTTATCCATGGCCAAAAGCACGTTGGAGGTGCCGGTGAAAGCCTCGCCGATGCCTTCCTTCAGCGCTTCGACGCACCAGCGCTGCCACAGGAAGGAATGGCGGCGGCGCGTGCCGAAGTCCGAAATGCGGATATCCGGCAGCGCTTTCAGCCGCTCCGTCTTGGCCCACATTTTGGCCTTGGCGCGGGCATAGAGCACGTCGAGCGCGAACGGACCGAGCGCCCGCATGGCGGCGCGCGAGCGCAATTCGTTGATGATGGCGAGCGCCGGGATCTCCCACAGCGTCGTGTACATCCACGGACCGCTGAAAGTGAGCTCGTACTGGCCATCGCGCTTGGAAAGCACGTATTCCGGCAGCTGGAAATTTTCAAGCCAGGCGAGGAATTCCGGTTCGAAGATCTGCTTGCGGCCATAGAAGGTATTGCCGCCGAGCCAGATCATCTCTTTCTTGGAGAAGCGCAAGGTGCGGGCATGGTCGAGCTGATCGCGCAGTTCCGCCTCGTCGATCTCATCGGCAAGGCGAACCGAAGTGGTGCGGTTGATCAGCGAGAAGGTGGTGTCGATCTTGGGATACATGCCCCAGATCATCTGCAGCATCAGCAGCTTGTAGAAATCGGTGTCGAGCAGGCTGCGGACGATCGGGTCGAGCTTCCAGGTGTGGTTGTAGACGCGCCGCGCTATATCGGTCTTGGTCATGTCTCGATGCCGCCTTCACTGCTCGCTCCTAGACCGGTTCAGTTTCTGGATAGAAACGCTGAACCGCTCTAAATTTGTTTTCACGCAATTCCGAACAGAAAACCGCTGCGCACTTTTCCTGGAATTGCTTTAGCGAAATGCCTCTTAGCATTGAATTTTTGAAAGCGCCTCCCGCTTTGCGGGCTGGCCTGACAAAAAGAAAAGCCGGCGGCAAGCATACGGCTTCGGCTATCGCGGCCTCAGGAAGCGGTCTTGGCGCCGACCACTCGCAGCGCCGGGCGCTTCCGGCGGATGCCGATGCGGCCCGCCACCGGCGCATCGGCGCGGCCGTCGGCCTGTTCTTTCTCGGCAAACAGCCAGTCGATGAACAGCTGCACGATCGGTGCCGACCTCATCTCGTTGCGACAGACGACGTAGAAATCGTCGACCGCCGGCACCGACAGGCTGAACGGCGCGACAAGCAGTCCCCGGGCGAGCAGCCCGCTTGCCGTCACAGTATCGCCAAGCGCCACGCCGTGACCATGAACGGCCGCCTCACTCGCCATGCGCGCGTCGCCGAGATGGTGCCGGCGGCCGCGCTCCAGATCGAGCGCATCGGCGGCGGCCAGCCAGGTGTGCCACTCGCGGCCGTCGTCGCCATGCAGGAAGACGTGGTCGGCGAGATCGCGCACGGTGCGGATCGGACGGTTGTTGATCAGCGTCGGGCTGACCACCGGGAACAGTTCGAGACCCGACCATTTGCGCATCCAGCAATCGGTCCAGCTGCCGTCGCCATAGTGCACGCAGACGTCGATATGTGGCGCGCGGACGTCCTTGGCGTCATTGGACGGGATCAGCGTCAGCCTGATGTCCGGATATTGCGAGGTGAAGCTGCCGAGCCGCGGGATCATCCACAGCAACAGCAGCGCCGGCACGCAGGATACCGAGAGGGCGCCGGTGCTCGCCGGCCTTGTCATGCGCTGCGTGGCGGCGGCGATGCCGTCGAAGGCGGTCGACACCGCCGGCAGCAATTCGGCCCCGTGCGGCGTCAGCTTCACCCGCTGACCGGCGCGCTCGAACAGCTTGACGCCAAGCGACTGTTCGAGCGCCTTGATCTGGTGACTGATGGCGCCGTGGGTGACGTTGAGCTCAGCCGCCGCCTTGGTCAGCGAGGCATGGCGCGCCGTTGCCTCGAAGGCGCGCAGCGGATTCAGGGGAGGCAGACGCTTGGCCATCGGAGCCTCAAAGGAGCACGATCCCGAAAGTGGAACCCGGTCTCCGGATACGACCGTGCTCAACCTTAATGTGAGATTTTCTCACAGCAAAGACCCTAACAATATCAATTGATTTTTCAAAGCAGCTGCAAGACACTTTGAATCGAACAGCATCAAGACGTGAAATCCGCAGGCAGCCGGCAGGACGGCGACCGTCATTTGATGGCCGCTCCGCACCAGCCATGGAGGACCGACATGGGTTATGATCGCGGCAAGCTCGAAGCGTTGCGCCGCAAATATGGCGAAAGCCATGGCGGCGAGATGTTCGACCCCAAATTCCGGCGCGTCGCCGACAAGATCTTCTCCAAGAGCGGCACGCGGCTGGCGCCCTATTCCGGCATCCCGACCTTCCTCGCCGCGCCTTACCGGGAAATTGCCGCCGACAATCCTGATTTCGGCGATCTGCAGGTGGCGATGATCGGCGTGCCGATGGACCTTGGCGTGACCAACCGGCCGGGCGCCCGCTTCGGGCCAAGGGCGCTGCGCGCCATCGAGCGCATCGGCCCCTACAACCACGTGCTGGAATGCGCGCCGACACACGAGCTGAAGGTGGCCGACATCGGCGACGTGCCATTCCAGAGCCGCTACCGGCTGGAAACCAGCCATGACGACATCGAGCGTCGGACGAACCAGATCGTCGATGCCGGCGTCATCCCGCTATCGGTCGGCGGCGATCACTCGATCAGCCATCCGATCCTGAAGGCTGTCGGCAAAAAAGTGCCGGTCGGCATGATCCATATCGACGCCCACTGCGACACCAGCGGCTTGTTCGACATGACCAAGTTCCACCATGGCGGGCCGTTCCGCAACGCGGTGCTGGACGGGGTGCTGGATCCGTCGCGGACCATCCAGATCGGCATCCGCGGCTCGGCCGAGTATCTGTGGGAGTTCACCTACGAATCCGGCATGACCGTCGTGCATGCCGAAGAGGTGACCGGCCTCGGCATGCCCGCCATCATCGCGAAGGCGCGCCAGATCGTCGGCGATGGCCCGACCTATGTGTCCTTCGACATCGACAGCATCGACCCGGCATTCGCGCCCGGCACCGGCACGCCGGAAGTCGGCGGGCTGACGACGCGGGAGGTGCTTGAACTGCTGCGCGGCCTGAAGGGCCTCAATATCGTCGGCGGCGACGTCGTCGAGGTGGCGCCGCAATATGACGCGACCACCAACACGGCCCAAGCCGGCGCGCAGGTGCTGTTCGAGATCCTCAGCCTGATGGTCTTCAGCCCGGCGATCTCAGGCAAAGGGGCCTGACGCATTCAGACCATGATCCCGACGACGGACACCGGTTTGTTGCTCCGCTGACCTACAGATCATGGTCCGATCAGAAGTTCCAAGGCGAGCGCCGCGCTGGAGCCGGCGGCCGCTTTCAAAACAAGCAAGCTTCCAGCAGGGGAACGACAATGGCACTTCATATGAAGCTCAAATCATCCATCGCCGGCGTGCTGATGCTCGCCGGCTTTGGTCTTGCCACCCAGGCCGCCAATGCCGACGCGGTCGATGACATCACCAAGGCCGGCGCCATCAATGTCGGCATTTTCTCGGACTTTCCGCCCTTCTCCTCGGCCAGCGCCGATATGAGCATCAAGGGCTATGACATCGACGTGGCGCAGTTCATCGCTGACCAGCTCAAGGTCAAGCTCAATTTGGTCAGCGTGACCGGCCAGAACCGCATTCCGTATCTTACCGACAAGCGCGTCGATGTCCTGATGAGCGTCGGCTACTCCAAGGAGCGTGAGCAGGTGATCGATTTCGCCGCCGCCTACGCACCCTACTATATCGCCGTGATCGGCCCGGCCGCGCTGAAGGTCGAAGGCAAGGACGACCTCGCCGACAAGTCGATCGCCGTTAACCGCGGCACGCTGGAAGATACGTCACTTACCGAGGCAGCACCCGCCTCGGCCGACATTCGCCGTTTCGACAACTACAATTCCGTCATCCAGGCCTTCATCTCGGGCCAGACCCAGCTGATGGTCGTCGGCAACGATGTCGGCGCTCAGGTGCTCGCCCGCCAGGAGGCACTGAAGCCGGAGCAGAAATTCCAGCTTCTCACCTCGCCCTCGCATATCGGCCTCAACAAGAACGAGGACCGCCTGAAGCAGGCGGTCAACGACGCGGTCGCCAAGATGCTGGCCGACGGCAAGCTGGACGAAAGCTCGAAGGCCTGGCTCAAGACGCCGCTCAATCCCGACAACCTCAAGGATTGACCTCCAGAGCGGCTCCGGTTCTCCTGGAACCGGCACCGCTTTCCGTTTGTCTTGCCGCATTTAGCCCCAAAATGCTCAAGGGTCAGGACCTATCCTCATGGGCTATAACCTGGACTTCGGCTGGCTTGCCGGTGCCGCGGGCGCGATCACGCGCGGTGCAGGCACGACGATCCTGCTGATCGCGGTGACCACACTGGCGGGGACGCTGCTTAGCATCCTCGGCGCGGCAGGGCGGCGAAACGGGCCCGTACTGCTCAAGCGGGCCATCGCCGTCTATGTCGAGGTGATGCGCAACACGCCGTTCCTGGTGCAGCTGTTCTTCATCTTCTTCGGGCTGCCCAGCATCGGCATAAGGCTCGATCCGCTGCTGGCCGCCATGCTGGCAATGACGCTCAACATGGCGGCCTACACGATCGAGATCGTCGGCGCCGGGCTCGACGCGGTGCCGCGCGGGCAGACGGAAGCAGCACTGGCGCTTGGGCTCAGGCCACGTCAGGTGTTCGTCAAGATCGTGCTGCCGCAGGCGCTCAAGGTGATCTATCCGGCGCTGACCAGCCAGATCATCATCATGATGCTGGAGTCCGCCGTGGTGTCGCAGATCGCGGTGCGCGAACTGACCTACGAGGCCGACATGCTGCAGGCGCGCACCTTCCGCGCATTCGAGACGTATTTCGTGGTGACGATCGTCTATCTCCTTCTGTCGATGGGGCTGCGCCGGCTGCTGGTCAGCGGCGGCCGCCGCGCTCTGGGAGCCGGCGTGTCATGATCGAATTCACCTTCTGGGATATTGTCCGAAACCTTGTGCTCGCCGCGCGCTGGACGGTGCTTCTGTCGCTGGCGGCTTTCGTCGGTGGCGGCGTGGTCGGGATGCTCGTGCTGTTCTTCCGGATCGCCAAGAATAAATGGGCGCGACGGCTTGCATCGGGCTACATCGCGCTTTTTCAGGGAACGCCGCTGCTCATGCAGCTCTTCCTGATGTTCTTCGGCCTGCCGATGCTGGGCTTGCGCATCGAACCGTGGACCGCCGCAGCGCTTGGCCTCACCTTTTTCGCCAGCGCCTATCTCGCCGAGATCTGGCGCGGCGGCGTCGATGCGCTGCCGCGCGGCCAGTGGGATGCCGGCGCCAGTCTCGGCCTCCACTATCTGCAGGAACTCCGGCTGATCATCCTGCCGCAGGCGTTCTCGATCACCCGTGCGCCGACTGTCGGTTTCCTGGTGCAGCTGATCAAGTCGACCGCGCTGACCTCGATCATCGGTTTCGAGGAACTGGTCAGGACATCCAACGCGATCAACAATGCGACCTTCGAACCCTTCACCGTCTATGGGCTGGTGGCGCTGATCTTCTTCGTCATGTGTTTTCCGCTGACGCAATATGCACGCAGGCTTGAACGCGCGGCGGCCCGCTGAGCCGCACCGGTCGACCGTCGGGATTCTGCTTCAATGCCCAAAGGAGAGCGGCGGCGCGATCCTGTCGCGCCGCAGCCAGCGGGCCAGAAGCAGCGCCGCCACCACCGCCAGCCCCAACGACAGGCCGATCCAGATGCCGACGCCGTCGAGCCCGGAATAGAAGGCGAGCAGCACGCCGAGCGGCAGGCCGATACCCCAATAGCCGATCGCTGCATAGATCATCGGCACCTTGGTGTCGTGCAGGCCGCGCAACATGCCGGCGGCAACCGCCTGCGCGCCGTCGAAAATCTGGAACAGCGCGGCAAAGGCCAGGAACGACACGGCAAGCCCGATCACCCTGGCATTGGCCGGTTCACCAAGATCGATGAAGGCGCTGATCAGCAGTTGCGGCCACAGGATCATCACCAGCCCCATCAGCGCCATGAACGAGACGCCGATGACAAAGGCGGTCCAGCCGGCGCGGGAAACGCCTTCCGGATTGCCGGCGCCATGGGCGAGCCCGACACGCACCGTCGCCGCCTGGTTGAGGCCGAGCGGCACCATGAAGCTGATCGAGGCGATCTGGATGGCGATGGCATGCGCTGCAAGCGAGGCAGCGTCGATCAGCCCCATGAGAAGGGCTGCCGCGTTGAAGATCGTCACCTCGAAGGCGAGCAGGCCGGCGATCGGCAGGCCGAGCCGCAGCAGGCCCTTGAAGCGCGGCCAGTCGGCCCGCCAGAAGCGCCCGAACAGCTGGTAGCGGCGAAACTTCGGCTCAAGCATCACCACCGCCGCCATGCCGACGAACATCAGCGTGCTGGACAGCGTGGTGGCGAGGCCGGAGCCGGCGATGCCCATTGAAGGAGCGCCGAGATTGCCGAACATGAACACCCAGTTGAAGAAGACATTGCACGCGACGGCAACGAAGACGATGACCAGCGCCCAACCCGGCCGCTCCAGCGCCGAGATAAACGAGCGCAGGACGATATAGCCGTAGAAGGGCAGCACCGCCCATTCGAGCCAGCGCAGGTAGATGCCGGCCTGATGTGCCAGCGCCGGTTCCTGACCCATGGCCAGCAACACGGCCTCGCCGTACCAGAGAAATATCCAGATCGGGATTGAGATGAGGATCGCCAGCCACAGGCCCTGCCGCACGGTGCGGCGCAGATCGCGCACGGAATGGCGACGGCGGCCGAGTTCCGTGGCAATCATCGGCGAGGTCGCCAGCATCAGGCCGAGCCCGAAGATCAGCGGCATGAAATAGAGGTTGGCGCCGAGCGCACCGCTGGCCAGCGTGTCCGGACCCAGCCGCCCCATCATCATGACGTCGGTGGCGGTCATCGCGGTCTGGCCGAGATTGGTGAGCACCATCGGCCAGGCGAGCGCCAGCGTCGCCCTGATTTCCTGACGCCAAAGATTTTCCGGCGCGCGAGCGCCGGCTTCGATCGCAGACATTTTTCGCCTATCCGATTGCGGCGCGTCGGCAAAAAGGCCGGAAGCCGCGTCTCAGCGCGGAATATAGCCGTGATCGGCCCGGATTCCGCATTAACAGCCCGGCTTGTCTACGAAATGGGCAGCTATGGCAAGAGGCTGACTCAGAGGAAGAGTTGAGCCAGCGCGTACGGTCTCATTCCCGCTTGTTTGGAGAGAGCGCAGAAGCCGCTATGGTTGCGTCGCTGACTGACCTGAAGAGCAGGCATGATATCAGATTCCATCGAAAGGCATGCGGATGAGCGCGTTTCCCGAAATCTATCTGGTTCGGCATGGCGAGACGGAATGGAGCGCCTCCGGAAAGCACACCGGCCTGACCGACATACCGCTGACGCCTGCCGGCGAGGAGGCCGCCGGGCGGGTCGCTGAGCAGTTGCAGGGCCTTTCGTTCCAGGCTGTCTGGTCGAGCCCGTCGCAGCGCGCCTTCAAGACTTGTACGCTGGCCGGCTTCGGTTCGGCCGGCGTGAAGAAGGCCGATCTGGCGGAATGGGATTACGGCGCTTACGAGGGGCTGACCACAAAGCAGATCCTCATCGAACGCCCCGGCTGGCGTCTGTTTCGCGACGGCTGCCCTGATGGCGAGGCGGCAGAGGACGTCGGCGCAAGGGCGGATCGGATCATCGACGAGCTGCGTGGCGTCAACGGCCATGTCCTGGTGTTTTCAAGCTCTCATTTCCTGCGGGTGCTGGCTACGCGCTGGCTCGGCCTGCCGCCGCAAAATGGAGCTCTGTTCGTGCTGGATACCGCCAGCACAAGCGTACTCGGCTATGAGCACGACATTAGCGAACCAATTATCCGGCGCTGGAACCAGAGATAGCAGACGCTTTAAAGGCTTGTTCGCGTCTATCTGATTGCGTCCAGCGCCTGCCTCTGCCGGTGCATCTCCAAAAACACACGATAGTCGCGGTCGAACCGGCCGGCGGCCGCCGAATTGGGCTCTCGCGTCTTGCCGCCTTGCTGCATGGCGACGCAGGCGGCGTTCAAATCGGGAAAAAGGCCGGCGGCGGTGGCGGCGATCATGCCGGTGCCGAGCAGCACCGCCTCGTCGGCCAGCGGCTCGACCACCGTGCAGCCGGTGGCGTCGGCATAAAGCTCCATCAGGAGCGGGTTCTTGGTGTGGCCGCCGGTGACATGTAGCGTGTCGATCAGATAGCCGTTCTCGTTCAGGGCTTCCAGCACATGGCGCACGCCTAGCGCAATGCTTACGGCGGTACGCCAATAGAGCTTGCACAAGCTGTCGAAGGAGGAATCCAGCGTCAGCCCGCTGATGACGCCGACGGCATGCGGGTCGGCGAGCGGCGAGCGGTTGCCGTGGAAATCCGGAAGCACATACAGCCTTCCGGCAAGGTTCTCGCCCTCGACGGTGCGCAGTTCGGCAACGCGCCGAGCGATCCTGGCGTGCATGGCGGCATCCGGCTCACCGCCGGCGCCGTGCCAGCGGATGATGTGATCGAGCAGCGCGCCGGTGGCCGACTGGCCGCCTTCCGACAGCCAAAGGCTGGGCAGCGCTGCGCCATAATACGGGCCCCAGACGCCGGCAAAGGGTTGCGGGTCGGGCGACATCGCCATGACGCAGCTCGAGGTGCCGGCGATCAGCGCCAGATGCCGGCCGATGTTGGTTTCATCGCCGGCAAAGCCGCCGAGCACGCCGAGCGCGCCGGCGTAGGCGTCGATGACGCCGGCGCCGACCCGGCATTTTTCGGTCAGGCCAAGCTCAGCCGCAGCTTCCGCACTCAGCCGGCCGAGATCGGCGCCCACCGGGCTGGCCTTGTCAGGCAGATTGCCATGCTCGAAGAGATCGCCGAGCCCGACCGCTTCGAAGAAGTCGTGCCGCCAGCCGGTCTCTTCATGCGCCAGATAGGTCCATTTGGCGGTCAGCGTACATTGCGAGCGGGCGAGCGAACCGGTCGCCTTCCAACCGAGAAAGTCGGCGAGGTCGAATAGATAGCCGGCTTCGTTCCATGTTCCGGGCAGGTTGCGCTTCAGCCACATCAGCTTCGGCGTCTCCATTTCGGGCGACATGACGCCGCCGATATAGTCGAGCACGGTATGGCGGCTTTCGGTGCATTCATCGGCCTCGGCAATGGCGCGGTGATCGAGCCAGACGATGGTGTCCCAGCGCCTGTCGCCCGACACCGAGACGCTGAGCTGGCCACCATCCTTGCCCCGCACCACCAGCGAGCAGGTCGCGTCGAAGGAGATGCCGAGAATGTCCTCCGCTGCCACGCCGGCTTTTTCGCGGGCGGCGCGCACGGCAATGCAGACCGCCGACCAGATATCCTGCGAATCGTGCTCGGCGTGATCGGCCTTCGGCCGGTTCATGACGATCGGGTGCTCGGCGCGGCCGAGCAAGGTGCCTCCGGTGTCGAGAATGCCCGCACGGGCGCTCCCGGTGCCGACATCGACCGCGCAAACGAAACTTTTCGTCAAGGTGTTCTTGCTCTCGCTCCCAGGCCTGCAATCAGATCGGGCAATTGCAGCATGTCAGCGAATATAAAGTCCGGTTCACTCGACGCAAGCCGCGCTTTCAGTGCCGGGTTGCCGGCGTGCGAGCCGCCGGTGAAGGCAAGGACGCGCATGCCCGCCGCCCGTGCCGCCCTGACGCCGGCGGGGCTGTCCTCGACGACGAGACAATTTTGCGGGATCGCTCCCATGTTGGCGGCTGCGTGGAGAAAAAGGTCCGGCGCCGGCTTGCCCCGCGCCACCATGGCGGCGCTGAACAGATGCGGCTCGAGCAGCCCGAGCAGCCCGGTGACGTCGAGCGCATAGCGGATGCGGTCCAGCGTGCCGGAGGAAGCAACGCAGCATGGCATGGCGAGCCTCGGCAGAACCTGCCCGATGCCGGGGATCGGTTTCAGCTCCTCGCGAAATTTGCGCATCAGCTCTACGCGCATCTCGCTCAGGTGCTGGTCGGTGATATCAAGTCCGAAGTCGCGGCCGAGGATTTCGCGGACGTTTTTCATGCTCTTGCCGAGGAAATGCTCATAGGCGGCGTCCTCGCTGACACTGCCGCCGGCGAGCGTGATCATGCTAAGCAGCGCCGAAACGGACAGCCCCTCGCTATCAACCAGCACGCCGTCGCAGTCGAAAATGACCAGTTCAGGCGCCATTCAGAGATTGCCGGCGAGGTAACGCATCAGTGTCGCACGCGCACCATCGGCCCAGAGCGCCTCGAGCGCATGGGCGAAGGCCTCGACGAACGGCGCCGAGCGTCCGACCTCGCCATAGATGTCGTCCATCGCCAGCCAGGCGGCAGGCGTATCCTTTGCCGCCCTGGCGGTCGTCTGCAGCCGGTCCCAGCTCGGATCATTGGGTTGGATGACGACGCCGCTATCTGTGGTGCCGAAGCAGTAGCGGCACCACAGCGCCGATTCCAGCGCCAGGCCGGCGACGCCCTTGCCGGCCTTCAACCGGTCGGCGATGGTCGGGATGATGAATTTCGGCTGCCGGTTGGAGCCGTCGAGGCAGAGCCTGCGGATGGTGTCGCCGATCTTCGGATTGGAGAAGCGGTGCTCAATGAGTTGATAATAGTCCTCCAGCACGGTGTCCGGCACCGGCGGCACGGTCGGGATGATCTCGTCATGCTCCAGTCTGTCGAGAAAGCCGCGCACCAGCGGCTCCTGCATTGCCTCGTGGACGAAATGGATGTCCATCAGCCCGGCCGGATAGGCGATGGTCGCATGACCGCCATTGAGGATGCGGATCTTCATCAACTCGTAGGGCGCGACGTCACTGACGAACTGTACGCCGACCTTTTCCAGCGGCGGGCGGCCGTTGGTGAAACGATCCTCGAGCACCCATTGCCTGAACGGTTCGCAGAACACCGGCCAGTTGTCGTCGAGCCCGAATTCGCTCGAGAGAATGCCACGCTCGCGGTCAGTGGTGGCCGGCGTGATGCGGTCGACCATGCCGTTGGGAAAGGCAACGTTATCGCTCACCCAGGTCGCCAGATCCTCGTCAATCAGCCGGGCGAGGCCGATGACGCCATCGGCGGTGACATGGCCGTTGTGAGGGATGTTGTCGCAGGACATGATTGTGAAGGGCACGATGCCGTCGTCGCGGCGGCGCATCAGCCCGGCAAGAATGATGCCGAAGACAGTTTTCGGCGTTGCTTCCGGCTGCGCATCGGCGACGATGTCGGGATGGGTCGGATTGAACACGCCCGACGCCGGGTCGATGAAGTAGCCACCCTCGGTGATGGTCAGTGAAACGATCCTTATCGCCGGATCGGCAAGCCGTTCTATGATCGCGGCCGCGGCGCCCGGCATCAGGAAGTCGATCATGACACCGGTGACGCGGACGCTCATGTGGCCAGCATCCTGCTCGACCACGGTGGTCAGCCAGTCCTGTTCCTGCAACTTGCCGCGGCCGACCTTTTCGCCCTCGAAGACGCCGGCGCCGATAATTGCCCAGTCGTGGCCGAGGCCCGCATTGAACAGGTCGTCGAGATAGACGGCCTGATGCGAGCGATGGAAGTTGCCGACCCCGAAATGGACGATACCGGCCTTGAGCGCCGCGCGATCATATTTCGGGCCGGCGACCTCAGGCGGAAGCTTGGCGAGGATGGAAGAAGAGAGTTTCACGGTCATCTGCTTTACCCTTTAGCGGGACGGCTCTTCCCCCCGGTGGAGGAGACGGGGAGAAGAGCGCCTTCGCCCCCTCAACTCATCCACTGGCCGCCATCGACATTGTAGGTCTGGGCGACGATGTATTCGGCGTCGTCGCTGGCCAGGAACACCGCCATGCCGGTGAGGTCTTGCGCAGTGCCCATGCGGCCATAGGGCACGGCTTCGCCGACCAGCCTCTTCTTCTCGCCCTTCGGCCGGTTCTCGTATTTGGCGAACAGGGCATCGACATGGTCCCAGTGCTCGCCGTCGACGACGCCCGGCGCGATGGCGTTGACGTTGATGCGGTGCTTGATCAGGTCGAGTCCCGCCGACTGAGTGAGCGAGATAACGGCGGCCTTGGTAGCGCAATAGACGGCGACCAGCGCCTCGCCGCGGCGCCCGGCCTGGCTCGCCATGTTGATGATCTTGCCGCCCCGACCAGCCGCGATCATCGAGCGGGCGGCGGCCTGCAGCATGAACAGCGTGCCGGCGACATTGACGGAAAACAATCTGTCGTAGCTCGCCTTGGTGATCTCGACGATCGGCGCCAGGTCGAACAGAGCGGCGTTGTTGATCAGAATATCCAGCCGGTCGGCCCTTGTCTCGACCGCCTTGACCGCCGCCTCGATCGAAGCGAGGTCGGTGACGTCCAGTTTCACGGCGTAAGCGTTGCCGCCGATCTCCGAAGCGGTCTTTTCGGCGGCTTCGAGATTGATGTCGCCGATGGCGACCATGGCGCCCTCGCGGACATAGGCTTCGGCGAACGCCCTGCCGATGCCGCGCGCCGACCCGGTGATCAGCGCCGATTTACCCTCGAGCCTCATTGCATCATCGCCTTTCCATCGGCGCCGAAGCGGTGCAGCTTGGTCTTGTCCGGCGTCAGATAGATCGTGTCGCCGTGATGGGCGGCCAGTTCGCCGTCGGCGCGCACCGTCAGCGGTCCGACACCGTCGGCCTGCACGTGCAAAAACGTGTCGGAGCCGAGATGCTCGGCGACGCCGACCGTGGCTTTCCATTCGCCTGAAGTCTTCGAGATGTTCATATGCTCGGGACGGATGCCGACGGTCTTGGCGCCATGTTTGGCCGCCGGCGCGCCTTCGATCAGGTTCATCTTGGGCGAACCGATGAAGCCGGCGACGAACAGGTTCTTCGGCGTCTTGTAGAGCTCCATCGGCGAGCCGACCTGTTCGATGTTGCCGGCATTGAGCACGACGATCTTGTCGGCCATGGTCATCGCCTCGACCTGGTCGTGGGTGACGTAGATCATCGTCGTCTTGAGCTGATGATGCAGCTCGCTGATCTCCAGCCGCATGGTGCCGCGCAGTGCTGCGTCGAGGTTGGACAAAGGTTCGTCGAACAGGAAAGCCGATGGCTGCCGTACGATAGCGCGGCCGATGGCGACGCGCTGGCGCTGACCGCCGGAGAGCTGGCCGGGGCGGCGATCGAGATAGTTGGTGAGGTTCAGGATGCGCGCCGCGTCCTTCACCTTCCGATCGATGGTCGCCTGGTCCTCTCCCGCCATCTTTAGCGGGAAGGCGATGTTCTTGGCCACCGTCATGTGCGGGTAGAGCGCATAGGACTGGAACACCATGGCCAGCTTGCGCTTGGCCGGCGCCTCGCCGGTGACGTCGCGGCCGTCGATGTTGATGGTGCCGGCGGTGGTATCCTCCAGCCCGGCGATCAGTCGCAGCAGCGTGGACTTGCCGCAGCCTGACGGGCCGACGAAGACGACGAACTCGCCGTTCTCGATGACCAGGTCGATGCCCGGAATGATGATCGTCGACCCGAACGACTTGGAGACGTGCTTGAGCGTGATGTTTCCCATGGTTTCCTCCCCGAGGGGTTATTTTTCGCCAGATGCTTCGAGCAACGTCGCTACTTCACGGCACCAAATGTCAGGCCGCGCACCAGCTGCTTCTGGCTGAACCAGCCCATGATCAGGATCGGCGCGATCGCCAGCGTCGAGGCCGCCGACAGCTTGGCCCAGAACAACCCTTGAGGGCTTGAGAAGGAACTGATGAAGGCGGTGAGCGGGGCGGCCTCGGTGGTGGTCAGCCGGATCGTCCAGAACGCCTCGTTCCATGCCAGGATGATGTTGAGCAGCATTGTCGAGGCGATGCCCGGCACAGCCATCGGCGTCAGCACATAGACGATCTCGTTCCAGAGCGATGCGCCATCCATGCGCGCCGCTTCCAGGATCTCGCCCGGGATTTCGCGGAAGTAGGTGTAGAGCATCCACACCACGATCGGCAGGTTGATCAGCATCAGCATGATCATCAGACCGATGCGGCTGTCGAGCAATCCGGTATCGCGGAAGATCAGGTAGATCGGGAACAGCACGGCAACGGCCGGCATCATTTTGGTGGAAAGCATCCACATCAGGATGTCTTTGGTCCACTTGCCCGGCGAGAACGCCATCGACCAGGCCGCCGGTATAGCGAAGAGCAAAGCCAGGATAGTCGAGCCGACCGACAGGAACACGGAGTTGAGGAAGAACTTGAAGTAGCCGCTCTGCGCCTCGACCGCGGTATAGCTCTCCGTGGTTCCCGACGGAAACAGGTTGAAGCCCTGGATGGCCTCCTGCTCCGACTTGAACGAGGTGATGATCGTATAGAGGATCGGGAAGAAGATCAGCAGGGCGACGATCCAGGCGGCCGCGGTCGCAATCGTCTTGTGTTGGGTGCTGACTGCACGTGCCATCGTTTCCTCCCTTATTTGTCCAGGTTCTTGCCGACCGCGCGCATGGCGAAGAAGGCGACGATGTTGGCGAGAATGACGGCGAGGATGCCGCCGGCGGATGCCTGGCCGATTTTGAACTCCAGCAACGCCTTCTGGTAGACGAGGAAGGGCAGGTTGGTGGAGGCGTAGCCCGGGCCGCCATTGGTGGTGACGAGGATCTCGGCATAGACCGACAGAAGGAAGATCGTCTGGATCAGGATGACGACGGTGATGGCGCGCGACATATGCGGCAGCGTCAAATAGATGAAGCGGCTGATGAAGCCGGCCCCGTCCATCTCGGCGGCTTCCTTCTGCTCGCCGTCGAGCGACTGCAGGGACGTCAGGAGGATCAATGTCGCAAACGGCAGCCACTGCCAGGCGACGATGATGATGATCGCCAGCATGGGATACTGCCCAAACCAGTCGATCGGCTGCCCGCCGAAGAAGCGCGCAATGTCGGCAAAGACGCCGTATTGCGGATGCATGATCATGTTCTTCCAGACCAGTGCGGCCACGGGCGGCATGACGAAGAACGGCGAGATGACGAGGATGCGGACGATGCCCTGTCCCCACATCGGCTGATCGATCAGCAGCGCCAGCAGGATGCCGCCGATCACCGTGATCAAAAGCACGCTGGCCACGAGGATTAGCGTGTTGAGGATCGACTGCAGGAATGCCGGATTGGAATAGAAAAGGGCGTAGTTCGAGAAGCCGACGAACCCGTCGCGGATCGGATTGAGCGGGTTGTACTGCTGGAAGGAGAACCACAGGGTGAATGCCAGCGGAACGATCATCCAGACGAACAGCAGCACCACGGATGGCGCCATCATGAAGCGGGCAAGCGAACGGGTCTGCTGAGTAGCCATGACGGTCACCCTTCGAGGTCAGCTAAATTCAGAGGCGTGCCAATTTTCAGAGTTTGAAGGTGGCCGCCCGAACTGGGATTCGGGCGGCCCCCTGCTGGTCAAGGTGGGGCCGGCCATGATGGGCAGCCGGCGTTCGCCACCGGGAGGAGCCTACTGGATATAACCACCCTCGGTCATCGTCGCGGTGGCAGCATCCTGGGCCTGCTTCAAGGCGTCGTCGACGCTGGTCTGGCCGGCGAGTGCGGCCGAAAAGAGCTGGCCGACGGTGGTGCCAAGGCCCTGGAACTCAGGGATGGCGACGAACTGGACACCAACATAGGGTACCGGCTTGACGGTCGGATGCGTCGGATCGGCTGCGTTGATCGAGTCCAGCGTCATCTTGGCGAAGGGCGCCGCCTTCTGGTATTCGGGGTTGGCGTACAGCGAGGAGCGCGTTCCGGGCGGAACATTGGCCCAGCCTTCCTTCGATGCGACGAGCTCGAGATAGTCCTTGCTGGTTGCCCAGGACACGAACTTCTGAGCCGCGTCAGCCTTCTGCGTGCCGGCGGGAATGGCCAGCGACCAGGCCCACAGCCAGTTGCCGCGCTTGCCCAAGCCATTGTCGGGCGCCAGCGCATAGCCGACCTTATCGGCGACCGTGGAGTTCTTCGGGTCTGAGACGAAGGACGCAGCGACGGTGGCGTCTATCCACATGCCGCACTTGCCCTGCTGGAACAGCGCCAGGTTTTCGTTGAAGCCGTTCGAAGATGCGCCCTCGGGGCCATTGGCCTTCATCAGGTCGACATAGAACTGCAGCGTGTTCTTCCACTCGGGCTGGTCGAATTGCGGCTTCCAGTTCTCATCGAACCAGCGTGCGCCGAAGGAGTTCGACATGGCGGTCAGGAAGGCCATGTTCTCGCCCCAGCCGGCCTTGCCCCGCAAGCAGACGCCGTTCACGCCGTTGGCGCGATCGGTCATCTTCTCGGCGGCCTGCTTGATGAAGTCCCAGGTCGGCGCGTCGGGCATGGTCAGCCCGGCCTTCTCCATCAGGTCCTTGCGGTACATGACGAAGGAGCTTTCGCCGTAGAACGGTGCCGCATAGAGTTTGCCCTCGACCGAAAGGCCACCGGCGATGGCCGGGATGATGTCCTTGACGTCATAGTCGTCGCCGAGCTTGTCGAGCGGCAGCAGCCAGTTCTGCTTGGCCCAGATCGGAACTTCGTAGGTGCCGATGGTCATCACGTCATACTGGCCGCCCTTGGTGGCGATGTCGGTGGTGACGCGCTCGCGCAGCACGTTCTCCTCGAGCGTGACCCACTGGAGCTGGATATCGGGGTTCTTGGCGGTGAAGTCGTCGGTCAGCGTCTGCATGCGGACCATATCGCCATTGTTGACGGTGGCGATGGTGATGGATTCGGCATGCGCGGCGAACGCAAGGGTGCTGGCCGACAACAGACCCAGGGTGAGCGTGCGAAGTTTCATCAAATTCCTCCCATAGACCAAGCTGAGCATTTGCTTTGGCTGTGAGCAATTACTCATTTTGTGTGATTTATGTCAAGCCGGATTCGTTGCTGCAGCGCAGCACGAAAGCTAGTGCGGCATCCGGTTCGAGACGCGTTCGGGGGTATTTGAAGAACAGTGGGATGGCTATCGGCGCACGCGAAATGCCGGATTTCGGCGCCCACTTGATTGGACAATTGCCGACCTACTGGCCGGCAATCTCAGCCAGGATCCATTCGCGAAAAGCGCGGATCTTCGGCACGTTGCGCCGCGCCTGGGGATAGACCAGCCAGTAGGCGTGGCCGTCGTCGCCGACCAGATCGAAAGGCTGGATCAGGCGGCCATCGGCAAGCTCGGCCTTGAAGAGAGCGGCCGTCACAATCGCCACGCCCTGCCCGGCAATCGCGGCGTTTGCCTCATAGGCCTGCGCCCCCATGCTGGAGCCGGGGCGCTTGGCCAGTTCCTCGACGGGCAGGCCGGCGGCGATAAACCAGTCCCGCCACCAGATGTCGCCGGGATCGAGGATCGGCAGGCGCAACAGGTCGGCCGGCTCCTTCACCCCGCCGATGGTCGCCGCGAGTTTCGGGCTCAGCATCGGCGTGAAGTCCGCATTGAAAAGCTTGTGCACCTCCACGCCCGGCCAGTTTCCGCCGCCCGAACGGATGGCGATGTCGATGTCCTCGCGGGCGAAATCGACGAGGCGGTTCGATGTATCGAGACGCACGGCCAGCGACGGATGCGCGACCTGGAACGAGCCGAGATGCTGCGCCAGCCAGTTCGAGGCAAAGGTCAGCAGCGTCGAGACGCAGAGCATCCCATCGGCGCCGCTGCGCGCCGCGGCATAGGCTCCACCCAACAGGGCGAACGCCTCGCTGACCGCAGGCGCCATGCGTTGCCCGGCCTCGGTCAACACGATCTGCCTTGGCCGGCGCAGGAACAAAGGCGCCCCGACGCGCTCCTCCAGAAGCTTGATCTGATAGCTCGCCGCCGCCTGGGTCATGCCGAGCTCGCCGGCTGCCTTGGTGAAGGAAAGATGCCGCGCCACCGCCTCGAACACCCGGATCGCCTGAAGCGGAGGCAGCTGGGAGACCTGCCGTGACTTGAGTTCAGGCATAAGCCCTCCTTATGGGCCGTGATCGACGTTTGATTGGCAGCAAGGCCCGATCCAGCCGATATTTGAGGTCGACGATCACTCTCGTCCAGAAATAACAAAGGCTGACGATCATGACCACGGTACAGGAAAAGCTATTTCTGACGCCAGGCCGAGACTGGTTTTTGCGGCTGGCGCGGGGATTGGCACGGCACGGACCCAGGAAACGGGCCTATCTCGACATCAGGGAATTGCCGCCGCATCTACAGCGCGACATGGGTTTTCTTGACGGCAACGATCCTTGCGGCCGGCGCAAATAGCCTTGCTGGACTTATCGCAAATCAGCTGGTGGCCAGCAAGGCGGCGGCGGTCCGCTCGTCGGTGATGAGACCGTTGACCAGCCGCCGGTTTACAGCCGCAAGGATGCCCGGCAGTTTCCGCTCGCCCATGGCGAGCGCGATCACCAGCGATTTTTCACGCGACGGCAAAGATGCCGAGGACACTCTGTCATTAGTGATGCCCTCGATCATCCGGCCTTCGCGATCGAACACCCAGCCGACGATCTCAGCGACGCCGCCCGCTTTTTGCAGCGCCCTCAGTTCACTTTCCGAAATGAAGCCGTCCTCGTAAAGCGGCGCCTTGGGGCCGAGATCGCCGATGCCGACGAAGGTGACGTCGGCCTCCGCGGCAAGTGCCAGCGTCGGTTGGATCATCGGTTGGCTGAGCAGCATCTCGCGCTCCTCCGGCGAGGAGGCGATGACCGGCAACGGCATTGGGAAGGAGCGCGCCTTGACCCTGTCGGCCATGGTGAAGATGACGTTGTAGAAAGCGGCCGAACCGTCGGGCGAGATGTTACCAGTCAGCGACACCACCTTGTGCTGCGGACATTCCATCGGCGGCAGCTGCTCGATCGCCGCCTTCAGCGTGCGGCCGGTGCCGATCGCCATGACGATCGGCGTCGGCGAGCGCAACCGTCTTTCGATTTCGGCAGCCGCCGCCACGGCGACGCCGATGGTGGAGGAGGAAGCGGGATCGCTCGGCACCACCTCGACCAGATCGAGCGCGAAGCGCGATTTCAGCCGGGCCGCGAGGTCGAGGCAATTGGCGATGGGGTGGTCGACACGGACCTTGATAAGCCCTTCCGACACCGCCAGCGACACCAGCCGCTGCGCCGTCTGTCGTGAGATGCCGAGCGTCGAGGCGATCTGGTCTTGCGTGTTACCTGCGACATAATAGAGCCAGCCGGCGCGCGCCGCTTCGTCCAGTCTGTTGCTTCCGCTGTCCTGCCGGGAATTCAACTTGCTGCCTCCCTGCCCCCGAGCATCGAGATGGGAGCGCCTTACTTTTACGGGGGAATGAGCTTGTGCGCAATTGCCTATCGGCAGAGCAATTGCTTAGGTGACCACTCGATTTACCTGTGCTGTTTCGAGTGGATGAATTTAGGCGAGCAATTTTTGAAGTGCCGCAATTTTGGTGCAGTCAGGCGCGGCGGTTTATCTCCCGACGCAAACCCTTTAAGGGATTCGGACAAAGGAGCCTCGCATGACGCCGAAAGCGGTTTTCTGGGACATGGACGGCACGCTGGTCGACAGCGAGCCATTGCACGAGGCGGCGCTGATTGCGGCGCTGCACAGCGTCGGCATCGCCGCGCCGCCCGACCTGCATGAGCGGGTGCTCGGCATTGCCGCATGGCCGGTCTACGAAATGCTGCGCGACGAGTTCGGGCTCGACCTGCCCTTCGATGACTGGATCGTGCGTAAATACGACCACTATTTGCCGATGGCCGAGACGCTGAAGCCGCGCCCCGGCGCGATCGAGATCTTCAACGAGCTGCGCGCGCTTGGCGTGGCGCAAGCGGTGGTGTCCAATTCCGACCGGCTGGTCGTCGACGCCAATCTGCGCATGGTCGGTCTTTTCTATCCCGGCATGAAGACGGTCAGCCGCAACGACGTGCGCGAAGGCAAGCCGCATGCCGAGCCGTTCCTGCGCGCCGCATGGCTGGCCGATGTCGATCCGGCCGATGCCGTGGCCGTCGACGACAGCGTGACCGGCGTCACGGCGGGATTGGCGGCGGGGATGAGGACGATCTTCTGGCCGGAAGTGCCTATGGAAGGGCCGCCCGGCGCGATCGTCATCAACAGCGCCGACGAGTTGCGGGCTGAGCTGGGCCTTTAGGCATCAGTTCCGGTAAACCGGCTCCTGCTCGTCGAGGATCGCCTTCAGTTCGGAAAGGTGCCGCTCGGCCTGGCCGGGATAATCTTCCTGCTCCGTTGCTGCCTTCTCCGCGATTTCGTCCGACAGGACCCGCAGCGGTCGGCCGGTCCACAGCGCCTTGATGTAGGTCTCGGCGGCGCGTTCGAAATAGAACATGCGGTTGAAGGTGTCGGCGACGCTATCGCCGATGACCAGCACGCCATGGTTGCCCATGACCATTACCTTGACCTTCGGATCGGTAAGCAGCTGTGAGCAGCGTTCGCCCTCTTCCTCGAAGGCGAGCCCGCCATAATGGCCATCGACGACGTGACGGTTGAAGAAGATCGCCGAGTTCTGGTCGATCGGCGGCAACGTCGAGTCGGCGAGCGAAGCGAGCACCGTGGCGTGGATCGAGTGCACATGCATGACGCAGCGCGCATGACGCACATTACGATGGATGGCGCCATGCAGGCCCCATGCCGTCGGGTCGGGTGCATTCGGGCCGGAGAGCGTATCGGGATCGTTGGCGTCGATCAGCAGCAGGTCGCTCGCCTTGATGCGTGAGAAATGCACCTGGTTGGGATTCATCAGGAACTGCGAGCCGTCATCGTTGACGGCCAGCGAGAAATGATTGGCCACGGCTTCATGCATGTTGAGCCGCGCGGTCCAGCGGAAGGCGCAAGCCAGATCGACGCGCTCCTCGTAGAAGGGCAGGTTGGTCAGCATTTCCTTCTGCAAGCGGGCGATGCTCATCGAAAACCTCCGTGAAAGAAACAAGGATGCCGCGCGCCGCGGATGCGCGCAACCGGTTTCGTTTGGTGCAGACGAGCGCTTTGCCTCACGCCGCAGTGCTTCTGGCGGCACCGACGCGCAGCCCGCCATGCTCGATTATGAAATCGATCACTTCCTGCAGCCCCTTGCCGCGCGACAGATCGGTGAAGCCGAACGGCCGCTTGCCGCGCATGCGGGCGGCATCGCTCTCCATGACGTCGAGGTCGACGTTCACATAAGGGGCGAGATCGCTCTTGTTGATGACCAGGAAATCGGACCGGGTGATCGCCGGCCCGCCCTTACGCGGGATTTCCTCGCCTTGGCAGACGGAGATGACGTAGAGCGTCAGATCAGCGAGGTCGGGGGAAAACGTGGCGGCAAGATTGTCGCCGCCCGATTCGATGAAGACGATATCGAGATCCGGGAATTTTTTTGTCATCTCGGCGATCGCCTGCAGATTGATCGAAGCGTCCTCGCGGATGGCGGTGTGCGGGCAGCCGCCGGTTTCGACGCCCATGATGCGATCCTCGGGCAGCGCCTGAAGCCGGGCCAGCATCATGGCATCTTCCTTGGTATAGATATCGTTGGTGACCACGGCGATGGAGAACTCGTCGCGCAGCGCCTTGCAGAGCTTTTCGGTGAGCGTCGTCTTGCCGGAGCCGACGGGGCCGCCGATGCCGATGCGAAGAGGACCATTGGCTTGTGTCATCTAGCGAACTCCGTGATGGCAAGGACGGCGAAGCCGAGCCCGATCAAAAGGCACAGCGGCGAATAATAGCTGACATCGAGCCGGGCGAAAGGCTGTTCGGGCGCCAGCCGGCGCCACCACGGTGTAAAGCCGGCAATGCCGCGCGCCAGGAAAACCAGCGCGATGAGCAGCGCTGTCGCGGCGAGCCCAGCCTTGGGAAAGGGCGTGGCAAACACGCCTTCGAGTGCCATCGGCCACAGAGTCGCCAGGCCGAGACAGGCAGCAACGGCAAGGCTGGCGAACGGCGCTGGCATTTCGTCGACGCCACGGAAGCCGACCACCGCGCGGGCGCAGGAGGCAGCGTCCCTGCCCGGCCAGATCCCGCCAATACCCCAATAGACATGCAGTGCGGTGATCAGCAGCAGGACCAGCGAGAGGGCGAAAGCGAGGACGATCATGAGCGGCCTGCAGCAGACAGATGGCGTTTGCCAATGTTCAAATTCCAACCTCCACCATCTTCGTCGCGGTCAGGCCAGAACCGCAGTGTCTCGCCATTGGCAAACCGAATTTCCGCCTGTTTCCGCAATCCGCGCAGCGACACGCTGATGACCGTCTTGCCGACCGACAGTTCGATTTCCTTGGCAATCCGGCGCGGATTGTCAGACCAACGCAGACAGTAACCGTTGGTTTTGCGTAGCTCCCAACAGGCGGAGGCAAGAAAGAGATCCCATTCTGCACGTCTGAAATGGCCAACTCGACGCTTGCCGCTTAGGCGTTTTGCATAGCGGTGCGGCGTTGTCGCACCGAAGCCGATGTTGATTGTCGATCCGATCGAGTGCCCGACCACGCTGATGGGCGACAGACGAATGCCGTTAAATGTCTTGATGAGGCAGAGCCTGTTTGCACTAAGGCTCATGACCGGAACAGCCGCGAATATTGCGTCTCGTGCTTCATCGCCATGACGTCCGAGACGAACGCGCAGCCGCCGAGATCATCCAGCGTCGAGCCGGCAGCACGGGCGGCGACGCCAAGCGCCAGCGGTTCGAAGCCGGCGAGCAGCGCGGTGGCGCCGGTCTGGCCGACGACGCCGAGCCGGATCGCGGCCTGGACGAGGTTGGAGAAGAAAGTCTGCAGGAAGGCGGCTAGCGCGTCTTGCAGGGCAATGGCGTTGCCGCCAGAAACGGCGCCGACGGCGACGCAATAGGCGCACTCGGCCGGCAGACGGTCCGGCACCTGACACGGCCAGGCCGATGCCGCCTTCAGGAAGGCGGCACCCTGCAGCATGGTCTCGGCATGGCGCTCGCGCGAGCCGGCCAAAGCCTCGGCGAGTGCAGCGATTTCGGCGAGATCGCCAGCCTGGCGGGCGCGCCGCCAGCTTTCGGCAAACAGCACGGCATCGTTCCAGCCCGAGCCCATCTCGACCAGCGTCTCCAGCCATGCGGCAAGGTCTTTGCTATTGGCAACCAGCCCGGCATGCACGGCTTGCTCGAGACCATGGCTGTAGGAAAAACTGCCGACCGGGAATGCAGGCGACAGCCAGGCCATCAGCCGCAACAAAGAAAGGTTGGAAGGCTGGTCAGTCATGGTCGTGCGAGTGGCTGTGGGAATGCGACTCGCCATGGGCGTGGGAATGCGCTTCAGCATGGCTGTGCGCATGCGCCTCGGCATGAGCATGGCCATGGCCGCCATGCCCGGAATAGGCGCCGCGCACCGGCTTGAACGGCTCGGAAACGTCGCTCACGGTCGCACCCAGCCCTTCCAGCATCGCCTTGATGACGTGATCGCGCAGGATCAGGATTCGTTCCGCCTCTATGGCGGCGGCAAGATGGCGGTTGCCGATATGCCAAGCGAGTTCGGTGAGATGAACCGGGCTTACGGCACGGATATCGTAGAGCGGTTCCTCGGCCGCAATGATCTCGATTTGGCGGCCATCCTCCAGCACCAGCCGGTCGCCATCGTTCAAGGCAACCGGCTCGGGCAGGTCGACCAGCACCTTGTCGCTACGGGCCGTTTCGATGGCGCGGCGGCGCAGATGCCGCTCGTCATGGGCCAGCACGGCACGATCATATGGGGTGACCGGTCCCGCCTCGCCGGCGGCGAGCACCGAGACGGCACGCGGGAATTTGGTGAAATCTGTGCGGATGTCGAGCTTCATGTAAAAACTGCCTTTCCAAAAAGCCTAGACCATCCCGAACATCGGCCTAATGCCGGCGCATGCCCCGAATTCAAGTTTCTACAGCGTCCTTTGCGCGTCCGAAAGGACCCGCTGTGGTCAAACGATCGTGTCGAAGAGCCGCGGGATGACGCGTGACGCCGAGGCCGATCACCATGCCCATGACGATGCGGATGTGAGGGAAGATGTCGTGGGCGTAAGGGAGTTGCTGGTTCATTAGCGCCCGGCGCGGCATGTTCTGCGTCAGCTATAGCGCCGATGGATCAGAACAAAAAGTACCTCTGCGCCATCGGCAGCACGGTGGCCGGTTCGCAGGTGAGCAATTCGCCGTCGGCGCGCACCTCATAGGTTTCGGGATCGACCTCGACATGCGGGGTGGCGTCGTTGAGCACCATCGAATGCTTGCCGATGCCGCCGCGGGTGTTCTCGACGGCGACCATCTGCTTGTCGACGCCGAGCCGGCCGCGCAGGCCGGCATCGAGCGCCGCCCTGGAAACGAAGGTCACCGACGAATTGGTCATCGCCTTGCCATAGGCGCCGAACATCGGCCGGTAGTGCATCGGCTGCGGTGTCGGGATCGAGGCGTTGGGATCGCCCATCGGGGCGGCGGCGATCATGCCGCCGATCAGCACCATATCCGGCTTGACGCCGAAAAAGGCAGGGTTCCACAGCACCAGGTCGGCGCGCTTGCCGACCGCCACCGAGCCGATCTCGTTCGACAGGCCGTGCGCGACGGCCGGGTTGATCGTGTATTTGGCGATGTAGCGGCGGACGCGGAAATTGTCGTTGTCGCCGGTCTCCTGCGGCAGCGAACCGCGCTGGCGCTTCATCTTGTCGGCGGTCTGCCAGGTGCGGATCGCCACTTCGCCGACGCGGCCCATGGCCTGGCTGTCCGACGAGATGATCGAGAAGGCGCCGATGTCGTGCAAAATGTCTTCGGCGGCGATGGTCTCCTTGCGGATGCGGCTTTCGGCAAAGGCGATGTCTTCGGGGATCGACGGCGACAGATGATGGCAGACCATCAGCATGTCGAGATGCTCGGCCAGCGTGTTGACGGTGTAGGGCCGGGTCGGATTGGTCGAGGACGGGATGACGTTGGGCAGGCCGCAAACCTTGATGATATCGGGCGCATGGCCGCCGCCGGCGCCTTCGGCGTGGAAGGCGTGGATGGTGCGGCCCTTGATCGCCGCCACCGTGTTTTCGACAAAGCCGGATTCGTTCAGCGTGTCGGTGTGGATCATCACCTGGACGTCGTAGTCGTCGGCGACCGACAGGCAGCAGTCGATTGCCGCGGGCGTCGTGCCCCAGTCCTCGTGCAACTTCAGCGAGCAGGCACCGCCCAGAACCATCTCTTCAAGCGCGGCCGGCAAGGACGCGTTGCCCTTGCCCGACAGGCCGATGTTCATTGGGAAGGCGTCGAAGGATTGAATCATGCGCGCCAGATGCCACGGCCCAGGCGTGCAGGTCGTCGCCAGCGTGCCATGCGCCGGTCCGGTGCCGCCGCCGAGCATGGTGGTGATGCCTGACATCAGCGCCTCCTCGATCTGCTGCGGGCAGATGAAGTGGATATGCGCGTCGAAGCCGCCGGCGGTGAGGATCTTGCCTTCGCCGGCGATGATCTCGGTTCCGGGGCCGATGATGATGGTGACGCCGTTTTGCATGTCCGGATTGCCGGCCTTACCGACCGCGGCGATGCGTCCGTCCTTGAGGCCGATATCGGCCTTGAAGATGCCGTCTGACGCATCGACGACCAGTGCATTGGTGATGACAGTGTCGACCGCGCCTTGGGCGCGGGACACCTGGCTCTGGCTCATGCCGTCGCGGATGACCTTGCCGCCGCCGAATTTCACCTCTTCGCCATGAAGGGTGAAATCCTTTTCGACCTCGATGAACAGTTCGGTATCGGCGAGCCGCACCTTGTCGCCGACGGTCGGGCCGTACATCTGCGCATAGGCGGCGCGGGTGATTCTAGCCATCAGCAATTGCTCCCGAAATACGTCCCAATACAGCCGGTCGAAGCCCGGCCGCACATTGTCGCCATCCTATGGTCACGTAATGACCCGCTGAGCGACACCTTCCGATCCCATTTAACGTTTGAGGTGGCCGGGTCACCCCAACACGACCGTTCGCCAATCGATGGAAAGGAAGATCCATGCGCAAAACGATAAGTCTCGCAGCCGCCGCCACCCTCCTGCTCGCGACCGCTGCCAGCGCCCAGCAACAGCCTGCGCCGCAACCCGGCGAGCCGCCGGCTTCGCCCGCTCCCGCGGCGCCCGGCGCTCAGCCGGAAGCGCCGGCGATTCAGACCGTGAACGTCGTCGACATCGAGGAACTGCCCAAGGAAACGCAGACGAAGGTCAACGAAGTGATCGCCAAGCGCGGCGAGGACGGCCTGCAGAAATTGCGCAGCTCGATCGACGCGACCCCGCAAGTCAAATCCGCGCTCGAAGCCAAAGGACTCACCTCGGCGCAAGTGATCGCCGCCAGCATGGACACCAATGGCGCGCTGACCTTGATCACCAAGAAAGCGAGCTGACGATACGCTGTGGCGGGCCGGCACAAGGCCGGCCTGCCGCATCGGGGAGGGAACCTTCGCAGGGCAGAATACGTTTCGACTTTTTGGCGTAAAAGCGAGTCTCGAAAGAGGCTCTGAGAGCGAGCGATGGCGATCAGCACCTCCCCCGACACCAGATGGCTCCATATGGTTGCCGCAACTGCCTTTCTCGCGGCGAGCGTTCCCCAGGCCGCGCTGAATGCACAGGGTCTGGAAGGCCCGGATACGGTCAACAAGATCATCGGGTCGGAGGTCGGCCAGGAAGAGACCAACACGACTGTGGAGGCCGGCAAAGTCGCCACTGCGATCGACAGGACGCGTGAAAACATCGGTACGGTGCGCAAGACATCCAAGCTTGACAAAGTCGATATCGTGTTCCTCACCGACGCAGCGCGCACGGAAGGCGGTCTGCCGCCGGCGATAGAAAGCAAGGTCGAGCAGCATCAGGACGACATTGCGGAACTGCGCGAGGAGATCGAGGCGAACGCATTGCTGTTCAACGCCATCGACTCTCGACGCGTGCAGACCGAAGACGTTCTCGCCGTGGAATTCGATGATCCTGGAACGGTCGTCATCTACGCGGCGGCCAAGCCGCCCAGCTGAGCCGAAACTGCTCGACGCCTTCGATCTCACAGCGCGCCCATGATCTTCTGCTGGAACCCGTAGACCTCCCGCTTGCCGCCGAGCGGCACCAACGTGACGTCGCGCTCCTGGCCGGGCTCGAAGCGCATCGCCGTGCCGGCGGCGATGTCGAGGCGCATGCCGCGCGCCTTGTCGCGATCGAATTTCAGCCCCTCATTGGTCTCGAAGAAGTGATAGTGGCTGCCGACCTGGATCGGCCGGTCGCCGCTGTTGGCCACTTTCATGGTGACCGTCGGCTGGCCCTTGTTGAGTTCGATCTCGCCGCCTGCCGTGATGATTTCGCCCGGGATCATCGCCAGCCTCACAAGACGCCGAAGGCGAGGCCGGCACCGACGGCAGCTGAGGCGCCGCCAGCGGCGCGGGCAAGGCCCGGGAATCTGATGCCGAGGCCAAGACCGGCAGCGAGGCCGGCGGCATGGAGCAGCGCGGTGGCGACAGCAAAGCCGGCCATATAGCCGAGCCCGCCGGCGTTTTCAGGCACCTCGGTGCCATGGGCGTGACCGTGGAACAGCGCGAACAGGCCGATGATGGCGACGCCGGCCGAGACCGGAAGATCGATCGCGAGCGCGACCAGCAGTCCCAGCGCCACGACGGACGCCAGTATGCCCGGCTCGACGAACGGCACCGGCACCTGCAGCATGCCGAACGCGCCGCCCGCCAGCATGACGCCGATGAAGGCGAGCGGCCAGGCGACAACCGCCTTGCCGCCCTTGAGCGCCGCCCACAACCCGACCGCGATCATGACCGCCATGTGGTCGAGCCCGGAGAGCGGATGCATGAAGCCGGCTGACAAGGACGCGGTCGTGCCGATGCCGACATGAGCATGGGCGGGCATTGCGGCGGCGAAAAGCAGGATCGCCGAGAGCGACGTGCGTTTGATCGTTGCGGGAACCATCAATATGCCTTCCGTTATCAGGATCGTGCCGTCACGCGGCCTTGCGGGCCGGGCCGCAGCCTTCGGCCTTGAGGACGCGCTTTGTCGAGGCGGGATGTTTCTTCAGCATCGCCGCCGGCCGGATCGGGCGCGCTGAAAAATTGCCGCCGCAATTCGGGCAGACGCCGCCCAGCACGTTCACCGCGCAATCGGCGCAGAAGGTACACTCGAAGGTGCAGATCAGCGCATCCGTCGCCTCAGGCGGCAGGTCCTTGTCGCAGCATTCGCAGTTGGGGCGCAGTTCAAGCATTTTCCTCTCCTCACCTTATCGGTTCATGCACGGTCACCAGCTTGGTGCCGTCGGGAAACGTCGCCTCGACCTGGACGTCGTGGATCATCTCGGCGATGCCCTCCATCACCTGCGCGCGGGTGACGACATGGGCGCCGGCCTCCATCAGCTCGGCGACCTGGCGGCCGTCGCGGGCGCCCTCGACGACGAAGTCGGTGATCAGCGCGATCGCCTCCGGGTGATTGAGCTTGACGCCGCGTTCGAGCCGCTTGCGCGCCACAATCGCCGCCATGGCGATGAGCAGCTTGTCCTTTTCCCTTGGCGTCAGGTTCATGCGTTTCCCTAAGATGGCGTAGATTGCAATGACATAATCGGAATCAGAGTGACCATAATTTGGGCAGACCCGCCCGTCCGTTGAGCAATTCGACGAGCGGAACCAGCCGCTTGCGGAGCTGGTAGCTGTCCTCGGCAAACACCCTCGCAAGAAGCTTGCCAGATTTCTTCACGCTCCAGACGCTGGCATCGCCCTGGCCGCCGATGATGTCCCGGGCCGGATCGAGCAAAGCCTCCACACGCGGCGAGATCATCAGCACCGTCGCCATGGCGATGGCGCGGCCGGCCACGGCGGAACGGCCCAGAATGGCCGCAATGCCGGGCCCGATGCGGAAATCCTCGGCATGAACAAGCGCTCCGTCCTGGCTGACGCGCCAGCGGTCATGGAAATTGCCGTGCGCCGCGCGTTCGCCCATGGCGAGGCGGCCGAAGACGGTCGCCTCGAGCACCAGCGCCTCGGCACCGGCGGCAAGCTCCAGGTCGAGCCTGCGGGCAAAGGCCGATCGATCAAAGACGATGGTTTCCTGCGGCAGCCAGCCGATGCGGCCGCCAGCGCCGACTGTCAGCTTCACCCGCACCTCGGCACGATCGGACGCGGCGCGGTAAACCTTCTCGCAGGCCTGGGTGGTTATGGTGGCGGAGGCGCCGGCGCCGACATCGACCTCCCAGCCGAGGCGGTCGCCGCCGGTCAGCCCGCCGGCGGTGTTGATCAGGACGGCTTCGAGCGGATCGGCCGAGACGGCCGGCATGCGGATTTTGGCGGAACCATCCTGATAAAGCCGCCGAAGACGCGTGCGGCCGCCATTCCTGTCACAAGCAAGCTGCGCCGTTCCGGCGACGCGCTGGGCAGGCGGGACAAAGGTCAGGCCACGTTCGATCATATCCATGGCGCCAACGATAACCACACTCATATGGTTTGAATCCGAAATTCGCATCACTTTGGAGCAGCGTAATGAACGAATTTCGGATTCAAAGCCATACTGGAGCGCCGCGCGTCCCCTTGGACGCGCAAAGGACGCTCCAGCACTTTCCAGTTGGCGCATGATCCTTTCCGGAAACCGATTCCGGTTTCCGGGGTCATGCGCTGGCAACTTATTGGATTCTGGTGTGGTTTGGATTTGAGGTTCCTAACCGCTGGTGCCATCAAAGTCGTAGGAACCTCAAATCCAGACCACACCGCCGGCTTTGTCGACATATAGCTTGTTGCTTGACAACGTTTCGGTTTCTATAGAGGAGCCGTCTTGGTACGGTCACACAGCGCCTGGCGGGATAAAAGGCGACGGTGACGATCTGAACCTGGGGAATAAAGAGGCGCTGATCAGTCGGCGTCGAGAAACGACAAGGTTGGGGAAGGAACCGAATGGCTGACCAGCTGGCAACGGACATCATCGCGAAGATCAAAGCTCATGCCGAGCCGGGTGGCGAAGAAATCACCACCAGCACCGAACTGACCTCACTTGGCATCCATTCGCTGGAACTGACGGAGATCATCTTCGATCTCGAGGAACAGTATGGCATCGAGATCGAGATGAACACGGTCGATGCCTGGAGCAACCTGAAGAACGTCGGCGACATGGTCGAGGCGGTTCGCGCGCTGATCGCGAATAAAGCCTGACTGAATGCACAAGCGCGTCGTCATTACCGGCATCGGCGGCATATGCGGGCTCGGCACCAATGCGCCCGCAATCTGGGGCGAGATGCGCGACGGCCGCTCGGCCATCGGCCCGATCGTCAATTCGGAGCTGCATGACCTGAAAGTCAGGGTCGGCTGCGAAATCAAGACGCTTCCCGATCACGGTATCGACCGCAAGCAGGTCGTGTCGATGGATCGCTTCAGCCTGCTGGCGACGATCGCCGCGCGGGAAGCCGCGCAACAGGCTGGCTTGACCTCGCACGCAGCCAACACCTACCGGATGGGCGCCATCGTCGGCGTCGGCGTCTGCGGCTGGGAGGCGATTGAAGAGAGCTATCGCGCCATCCTGCTCGAAGGCAAGAATCGCGCCGGCATCTTCACCGTGCCGAAAGTGATGCCGGGTGCCGCGGCGGGCCATGTCAGCATGAATCTCGGCCTGCGCGGACCGGTCTTCGGCATCACCTCGGCCTGCTCCTCGTCCAACCACGCCATTGCCTCGGCTGTCGACCAGATCAGGCTCGGCCGCGCCGATATCATGCTCGCCGGCGGCACCGATGCGCCACTGGTCTGGGGCATCCTGAAAGGCTGGGAGGCGCTGCGGGTGCTGGCACCCGACACCTGCCGGCCGTTTTCGGCTGATCGCCAGGGCCTGGTGCTCGGCGAAGGCGCCGGCATGGTTGTGCTGGAAACCTACGAGCATGCCATGGCGCGCGGCGCCACGATTCTGGCCGAAATTGCCGGCGCCGGCCTTTCGGGCGATGCGTCAGACATCGTCGCGCCGACCATCGAAGGGCCGGAGGCGGCGATGCGCTTCTGCCTCGTCGATGCCAGGCTGAACCCGGAAGACATCGACTATATCAATGCGCATGGCACCGGCACCAAGGCCAACGACCAGATCGAGACGGCGGCGATCAAGCGCGTCTTCGGCGATCATGCCTCAAGGCTTTCGATCTCCTCGACCAAATCGATGCACGCCCACTGCCTCGGCGCGTCGGGCGCGCTGGAGCTGATCGCCTGCGTGATGGCGATCCGCGAAGGCATCGTGCCGCCGACGGCCAATTTTCGCGAAACCGACGCCGATTGCGATCTCGACATCACGCCGAATGTGGCGCGCGAGCGCAAGGTGCGCGCGGCGATCAGCAACGGCTTCGCCTTCGGCGGCACCAATGCGGTGCTGGCGTTCAAGGCGGTCTGACCGCAACCGGTTCCCAGATACGGCGAGACTTGTTGCCACTCGCCGCGACCGCGCGCTTGCGCGCGAAAAATCCCGCCCAGGAGTTTCGATGACCGACCTGTCCGCCTTTCCGATCGCCACGCGCTGGCCGGCCAGCCATCCCGACCGCATCCAGCTCTATTCGTTCCCGACCCCGAACGGTGTGAAGGTGTCGATCGCGCTGGAGGAACTCGGCCTGCCATACGAGGCGCATGCGGTGAACATCGGCAAGAAAGAAAGCTGGACGCCGGAATTCCTGTCGCTGAACCCCAACGGCAAGATCCCGGCGATGATCGATCCGGACGGCCCGGGCGGCAAGCCGATCGGGCTGTTCGAATCCGGCGCCATCCTGCTCTATCTCACCGACAAGACCGGCAGGCTGATCCCGGCCGACCCGGCGCGGCGTTACGAAACGATCCAGTGGGTGTTCTTCCAGATGGCCTCGATCGGGCCGATCTTCGGGCAGGTCGGCTTCTTCCACAAATTCGCCGGACGCGAAATCGCCGACAAGCGGCCGCTGGCGCGCTATCGCGACGAATCGCGGCGGCTGATCGGTGTGCTCGAGACGAGGCTGAAGGGCCGCAGCTGGATCATGGACGACGACTACACCATCGCCGATATCTCGATGCTGGGCTGGGTGCGCAATCTGATCGGTTTTTACGAGGCAAGGGAACTTGTCGGCTTCGACGACTTTCGCAATGTCGCGGCATGGCTGGAACGCGGCCTTGCCCGGCCGGCGGTGCAAAAGGGTCTTAGTATCCCCGCCAGGAGCTAGCTCAACAGGCCGCAGGCGCCGAGAAGCGGCTGGGCCTATTTTGTCTTGGCTTTGGATTTTGAGCCGCCCTTGCCCATGACGGAAGCAGCAAGGGATGCAGCGCTCTTGGCGGTGGCGACAACCGCACCGGCTGCGACATTGGCCGTCGTTTTGACCGTGCGCATTGCGCTGTCCGCCATCGAGCTGCCGCTTGCCGATTTCCTCGGCTTGGCGGGTTTTGCCGTGGCCTTGGCTGCGGTCGGTGTCACTTTCTTCGGTGCTGCCTTGCCAAAACTGGGCTTTGCCGCATCCTTGGAGCGGGCGGCGACCGCCGGGCCAGCGCCCGTCTTCGATTCAGTGGCCTTTGCTTCAGTTGCCTTTGAACGAGTTGCCCTGCCCTTGCCGGGCGCAGGCTTTCTTGCCTTGGTTGCCATCGGAGTTGCCATGGGACAGTTTTCCTCATGTCAGCATCATTGCCGTATCTGACATAACGGCCGGAATGTCCTAAGGTTCCAGGCGCCGGCAGTCCTGCGAATCAGGCTTGAATGGCGATCACCAGATCGGCGGGGCGGCGGCGGGCAAGCACGCGGTCGATGTTGGGCATGTCGTTGGAGGCGATCCAGGCGCGGGCATCCTCGTCGGAGCGGCCATGCTCATGCCATCGCTCAAGCAGCCGACGCTCGAGTTCGGCGCGCGACACGTCGACGAAGATCGAGAAATCGAACAGCGGCGCCAGCCGCGACCAGGGTTCCTCGTCAAGCAAGAGATAATTGCCTTCGACCAGGATGAACTTGGTGTCGGCGGCGATGATCGAAGCAGCGGCGCGCGACAGCTCCATGCTGCGGTCGAACACCGGAATGGCGATGTCGGGCTCGGCCGCGCGGATGCGCTTCAGCAAGGTTTCGAAGCCGGCAAAGTCAAAGGTCTCCGGAGCGCCCTTTCGCGCGCGCAGGCCGCGCTGCTCGAGCACGATATCGTCGTAATGGAAGCCATCCATCGGCACGATTTCGGCCGCGCCTTCCGGCAGCAGCTCATGCAGGCGGGCCGAAATCGTCGACTTGCCGGCGCCCGGAGGACCGGCGATGGCAACGACAAAACGCTGCGCCTTGCCAGCGCGCTTGAAGATGGTGGCGGCGAGGTGGGCAATCTCGGACATCGGAGCCTTTCTGGCCGGGTGTTTTGGATCGCATCTTGGCGATAATTCGCGGGAATTTCAAATCTGGGATTGGCGTTGCCCGTTGGCAGATCGCAAAGTTCGAGATTGGCCGAAACGATCCTCCCTTCGTCATCCTGGGGCGGAGCAAGGAGCGAAGCGACGCGGCGCAGACCCCTGGATCCATGCCATGACATCAGGGCGCCGCAGCGGTGCAGAACCTTTGATCGCGGACAGCGCCCCCTCTGTCCTGCCCTCTTTGCCAAGGACTCGGCATCTCCCCCACAAGGAGGGAGATTGGTCTTCATCACTGATTTCGCCAACTACCAGCCTTGCAAAAAGGACTTTGTCCGCGAAGCTGCCGATCTCCCCCCAAGTGGGGAGATGCCAAGTTTTGGCAAAGAGGGCAGGACAGAGGGGGGCGCGAAGGATCGCTACAGAGCGCTTTTATTCTGTTCCGCCGCATTCCTCGGCTGATGTCACGGCATGGATCCCTTCCGCGACGTCGCTTCGCTCCTGCTCCGCCCTGGGATGACGAAGGTGGGGAGGCGAGCGCTCAAGCTGGGACCGACCTGCCAATCCGCAGGAAATCGCCGTCGAAAGCGACGTTCCGCGTCGTACCGTCGGCAGCCGCAATGCGCATATGCCCCTGCGCGATGGCGATGTCGCGCGGCGGCTCGCCGCCGGCTTCTTGAGGCAAGGCGCCGATGACGTGGCGGAACGAGACGTTGCGGCCTTCGCCAAGAGCAAAGGCGGTCACCACCCCTTCCCGCTTCAGCCAGTTGTCACCCAGTGACGCGGCATGGCCGAGCGCGGTGCGGCCGTCCTCGATGCCGAGCACGCCGCGATGGCGGCCGCTCCACGGCGCGTAGTCGCGCCCGCCATTGCTGACCCACAGCATGGTGACCGGCAGTTCGGCCGGGTTCTTCAGCACCACAACGAGATCGGCTTCCGCCTTTCGCGCCAGTGCGGTCCAGCCCGGCCCGCCATGGTCGGCCTCGACCAGCGTGACGAAATCCTCTCGGCTCTGGTCCATGCGATAGTCGGTCAGGTCGAGCGTGCCGCCATCGGCGGCGGGAAAACGCGTCAGGTCGGCGGAACGCGCGGGATAGGCAAAGTGGAAACGGCCGCGGGCCGGATCAGGCTCGAGCGGGTCGTCCGGCGTTGCCGCAAATCGCTTCGGCGAAAAAGCGAGCTTGCCGCCGTCCTTCATCACCATCATCGGATGATGGGCGACGGAAATCGCGCCCGAACCACCGGAAAAGACATGTTCCTGGTAGAGAAAGGGATGATCGTCGCGCAGGGTCAGGATCTTGTCGACCGTCGCGCCCATGACCTTGTGCTGCAGCCTGAAAACGGCCCGCCAGCCGTCGGCAGTCGCCTCGGAGGCGACGACATCCCAGGGGCTGTTGGCCGGCCAGCCATGCAGGGGTGCTTCCTCGACATCGCTGCGCGAAAACGGCGCGCAGAGAAAATCGCCGGACAGGCGAACGGTGCCGGCCGGCAGGTCTTGCGGCAGCGTCTCGCGCGGCTCGTCGATCCACGGTGCGCGATGCAGCGGTTTTAGCCGGCGCCCGTCGATATCGACCGTCATATCGGCGAGATGGCCGACGGTGAGATCGACCGTTACCGAAATGCCTTTTGCCTTGATCGTGAGCGTATCCATGGCGCACCTGCTGATTCTGCCGGCGCCAGCAAACCCGCTCGGCGCCGGTTGCGCAAGCGCAGTCCAGGTATTTCACGTCAGGCCGGAACTCCATGTGGAGCTCAATTGTCGATCGTCGGCGCTGCCCCTCATTGCCCTGCCAGGCATTTCTCCCCGTAAACGGGGAGAAAGGGGCTGGCCGCAATGCCGGCGCCCTTCTTGCGAACGCCGGTGATTGGCGAAACCGTCGATGACAGCGCCCCTCTCCCCGTTCTACGGGGAGAGGATGCCGGCAGGCAGGTGAGGGGCGGCGCCAGCGCCGGGGGGCATTCAAACCTGAAGCGATTGCCCTGAAGACCGGTGTTAACGAAATAGACGGCGCCATTGGGTTACGCTAGTTTCCCACTCGTTTCAGCAACGGCTTACCTCCAGAACAGTGTCCAGACCGCGCCTCTTCCAGCTCATCTCAAGATTTCTCGCGGCGTTTGCGCTGCTGGTGCTGGTCGCCGGCTGCGCGACGACGCCGACTGAAACGATGCTGGCGGTGCCGGCGCCGGCGCAGAAATATGCGGCTATCGTCATCGATGCCAGCACCGGCAAGACGCTGTTCGAGGCGAACTCAACGGCGCCGCGCTATCCGGCGTCGCTGACCAAGATGATGACGCTCTACCTGCTGTTCGAGGCGCTGGAGCAGGGCCGCATCAGCAAGACGACGCTGATCCCGGTGTCGGACAACGCCGCCAGGCAGCCGCCGACCAAGCTGCGCTTCAGGCGCGGCGAGACGATCGACGTCGAATCGGCGATCCGGGCGATTACCGTCAAATCGGCCAATGACGTGGCGGTCGCCGTCGCCGAATATCTCGGCGGCAGCGAAGCGGCGTTCGCCGCGATGATGACGGCCAAAGCGCGCCAGATCGGCATGCGCAGCACCGTCTTCCGCAACGCTTCGGGCCTGCCGGACGTCGCCCAGCAGACGACCGCGCGCGACATGGGGGTGCTCGGCATGGCGTTGCGCGCCCGCTTCCCGCAGCATTTCCACTATTTTTCGGAAAGCGACTTCATGTTCCGCGGCAGGCTGGTGCGCGGCCACAACGACATGCTCGGCCGCGTCCGCGGCGTCAACGGCATCAAGACCGGTTACATCAGAGCCTCAGGCTTCAACATCGTCACCTCCTACGATGCCGACGGCCGCCGGCTGATCCTCGTGGTGATGGGGGCCGACAGCGCGCGCCAGCGCAACGACCACGTCGAGGCGCTGATCCAGCGCAACCTGTCGCCAATGGCGGCGAACGCGACGACAAGGTTGCTGTATGCCGGGGAGCAGTGAGGGGTGTGGTTATTATTCGGCCTCGATCCCTCTCACGATCATCAGCAATCGTTGGAACTCAGTGTTGTCGGCATCGCCCTTCCAAAAATTGATGAATTGGCAGACCACTTGGAGATTGCCCAATTCGTAGTGACCGGAGCTGTCAATGCGATCAAGTGATGGCAACAGGTTCTTGTCCGCCTCTGGCCCAAGAAACTGAAAGGGAATGCCGGTGAGCGCACATCGGTTCTCTTGAATGTCCAATAAGTTCGCGATGAGCTTTTCCAGTTCGGAGGTACTCATCCGAAGTTCTTTGTTCTTCTGGATTTTCTGAACGATTTGGCCGTTCGCAGTCTTGACCGTGTTCTCGACCGAAAGGCGCATCGCGATGATGGATTTCTCGCGCCCGCCAAGGATGCGGCCCTCGTCCTTGTCGCCCGCCGCTTTTGCAATCGAGCCTTCCGACTCCAGTTTCAGAAGCGTCGAGAAAATCCAGCAGAATGAATGTGCGTCGACAAGGCGAACATTCTTCAGGCCGGTGGACGCTTCGATGAGCGGTCGCAACGCGGTGAGCGTCCGATTGTAGGTCGAATAATTCTCCCAATTGCATTGGCGTAGGGTCAAGAAGTCGATGCCGAGCGCACGGAAGGCGCGGTCGAACCCGGTCGGCTGGATCGGCATGAACCGATCCATGTCCTTGAGAAAATAGATGTAGGCGAGGAGCGGATACTTGCCGCCCGTCAGTTCGCTCAGCCGGTCGAAGGTCGCGCCTTCGTCGGTGCGGCCGCGAAAGAGGCCGAACAGCAGGCCCTCGATCTCGCGGCGCAGCTTCGGGTTCGATGCCCCCTCCAACAAGGCCCGGTGATCGCGGTTAGAATGGCCGTAACGGTTCTGCCAGAATACGAGATTGTTGGTCAGATTGCTTCGGCTGTCCTGAATTTCGATCGCCTCGATTATGCGGGTCAGGATGGCTCCCGAACCGATATCGGCTTCGGACCACTCCCCGTCGCGAAGCAATCCGAGCGCGTAGTCTCGCAAGCGCGGCTTATAGCTTTCCCAAACGGCAGCGAGCCCTTCCTGGAAATTCATAAAGGGATGGCCGGATTTTGCCGTCATGAGGCGCTGGAAACGCGCGAATGCGTCACGAAAAGCGTGTGGATCGACGCCGTCAGCGAGGTTCGTAGCCCGGACCACTGTCATGGAGCCGGCATACCAGTCGAGAAACCTGTTCAGAGCGCCGCGACTGTCCACCTCCACACGCAGCGTTGTCGGCGACCGGAGCGGCAGAAGCGGCCCGCTTATGTTCGAATTTCCATTCGAGGCGCTGCTCAACAGGCTCACCCCGTTGAGGTTCGGAGGCGCAGGCGGCTGGAACCAGATCCGCGTCTCGGCGGCCTCCCGATGAACGGCAAGCACCTTACCGGATGGCGTCGTGAAACCGACCACATAGTCGGTGGGCGGCTTGGCAGGCTCGCCAAGCCGTGACCGGAGCACCGCCTCGGCTTCTGCAACCGTGAGAGTCATTCCGCCGCCTCCGGCCGGTACCCTTTGCTTCGGTTAACCATTGCGCACCCCCATGAGGTGCAAGGCGTGTCCGATGAAATCCGCCGCATCGTTGGACCGATCGGCCAGCCGCTTGATCTTGCGGCCCTCGGAGTCCCACTGATCCACCTGCTTCTTCTGCTGTCGATAGCGTTGAAACCGATCCCAGATAAATGCCAGCATTTCTGCCCAGATCAGCTGCGTCACCTCGGGATATGCCGCAGCGAGGTCCTCGCTTCGGTCGCGCCCCACCGCCACCAAGCGGATGCGAAACGGGCTATCGCTGCTGTGGAAGCCTGCCCTATAGATGTTCGCCGCCGCCGGTTCGATACGATCAGGTGGAAGGCACCCGATGGCTGCCAGCACGCGATGGACGTTCTGTCGATCTTGCCGCGTCCATGGGCCGTTCAAGCTGCAAAGCTGGTTTGTTTTTACCTCTGCGATGACAACGTCGATCAGATCGCCGGATAGCGCGAGCTGCTGCACATCGTCGGCCATGACGTCATTTGGATCATCGAATAAGCGCTCGGCACGAAACGGAAATCGAACTGCCAGCAAATCGGCGTCCGTTCGCTGGCCGCCGCGCCTTTCTGGGTGAACGATGAAGTTCTCGACCTGCAAGAAGCCGTTCAAGCGGAAATACCAGTAAGCCACCTTCTCGGGATCGAGGCGCTCCACCACGCGCCTTTCCAGGACGCGGCTCATTCTGCCGCCTCCCGTTCGCGGCCCTCGCCCGGCGCGAGCGCCTCGGCGAGAAGCGCGTCGAGCAGGCGGCGGCGGGTGGCGGCGGTGGCGGTGAGGCCCGCCTCCAGCTGGTCGCAGAGTGTCATCAGCGAACCGACTTTGGCAACGATGCGGTGTTGTTCGGCAAGGGGTGGGAGGGCGACCGGGATGCTGTTCATCTTCGCCTGATTCATCTTCGGCTGCGCCGTGCCGGTCACATAGGGTTTCAGGTCAATCGCATTGATGAACAGCTCCACATAACGCAAGAACCGCTCGGAAAGGCCATCAAGAACGTGAGCGTGGTTGTTTACCCAGTATTTTCCATGCGCGATGAACGCGATCGGAGTCGAGCGGTTGATGAGGTTGGCACCGTCCTCTCCGATTAACAGCAGCGGCTTGTCGAATAGGTAGCCGTCGATCTTGTCGATTACGCCAGAGGCGCCATAGTAATCGTAGACCTTCGCCCGCTGCTCGCGCTCCTCTCGCGATAAAGGAACACGTTCGCCATCGCGCGAAATTGTTATGTCTCCAAACGAAGCCCACACCCAATTCGACGGGTGAGGGAATGGTAGTTCATCGCCAACCAATTGCCTGATCTTTGTAGCGCGGCGGTCACGCGCGGAAGTCGCCCGCTCGGCCTTGTCTTTCTCGATCCGCTTCAGCAGATCCGACGCCGGTTCGTCGTTTGGGTCTTGCGGCACGAGCTTGCCGCGCACGGCTAGGTTGCGGATGGTCTGGCGCAGGGCCTTGATCTGGTCGGGGCGCGTGGTGAGCGCCGCCAGCGCGTCGAGGGCGAAACGGGCGTCCTGGAAGGTCCTGGGATCGTGCGCGTTGAGGCGGGCGAGGCTCGCCGCCGCCAGCCGGTCGCGCGCCGCCTCGCGGCTTGCCCGCGCTGCCGCCAGCCGGTCACATAGGCCCATCAACTCATCGACCTTGGCGATGATCCGGCGCTGCTCGGCAAGCGGTGGGAGGGGGACGATCTGATTGATTGCCATTTGCGCGGTTAGTTCGACCTGATTTGTCGAGCCCGCTGCACGGTCCTCCACCTGTCCATAAACATGATCGGATCGAAGCCAGGTACGGACGTATTCGGGATCGACTTCCAGGCATCGAACGACGGTGACGTGGCTATCGCAGACGAGCTTTTGGGGAAGCTGGACCAGCCGAATCACTCGGCCAATGGTACCGGTTCCGGTCGAGTTCCAAAGTAAATCGCCTTCGCGAAGAAATCGAACGGGCTCGTAATCGGTTAGCGATTCCACAGTGACTAGCTTTGCAACTGTTAGGTCGAGACCAGTCCATTGGACGCACTTTTGCGATATCACGAGCGAGCCGTCGGAAGTGGCGTACTTGGGCGACTTCCCCCGTTGAATGTAAGAGGTGATGACGCCGAGGCGCGTCCATTGCCAATTCCGCGGCACATCAAAAACGGCGTCGCCATTAACGGGTGGAAGCGGCTTATCCGCTCTCCTCTCTCGCGCCTTCACCTGCCGCGCTTTTTCTTTCGCGATCCGCTTTAGCAGTTCCGATGCAGGCTCGTCACTCGCATCCTGCGGAACGAGCTTGCCGCGCACTGCCAGATCGAGAATGAAGCGGCGCAGCCGAGCGATTGCGTCGGGCGCGTCGGCGATCCGTTCATAATGCTTCAGCAGTCGTCCCGCGTTCATCGGGCGAGCGCCTCGGCGAGAATCGCCTTCAACTGACCGCGCAAGCTCGCAGTCTCGGCCTCCGCTGCGGCAAGCTCGGCCAGCAGTATTTCCGGGTCGCCGTGATTGTCGGCTATCGTGTGCGGGTTCTTGATGCCAAGATTGTAGCCGCGAGCCTTTACCTCCTCGGCGGTCACGCGCCACGCCTGCGGCGTCCCGACGCGGCCCCTGCGTTCCTTTCCGCCCCACCAGTCGATGCAGCCTTGAAAATGCTCCAACCGGATCGGCTTGGTCATCGAATAGGCTTTCTGGCCTTCAGGCACGCGGTGCTCGTAGAACCAGATGTCCCTGGTCGGCGTGCCTTTTTCGAAGAACAGCAGATTCGTGCCGATCGAGGCATAGGGCTTGAACACGGAATTGGGCAGGCGGACGATGGTATGGAGGTTGCACTCCTCCATCAAATGTTCCTTCAGCCGCGTCTTCACGCCCTCGCCGAACAGCGTGCCGTCGGGCAGCACCACGGCGGCGCGTCCGGCCGGTTTCAAGAGGCGCACGATCAGGGCGAGGAACAGGTCGGCCGTTTCCTTGGTGCGGAAGGTCGGGAAATTGTTCTCGGTGCCGTCTTCCTCACGCCCGCCGAACGGCGGATTGGTGAGAACGATGTCCACCCGCTCCTCCTTGCCCCATGAAATCAGCGGGCGAGCGAGCGTGTTGTCATGGCGTACAAAGCTCGGGTCCTCAACGCCGTGCAGCAGCATGTTGGTGACGCAGAGCATGTGCGGAAGCTGCTTCTTCTCCACCGCGCGAAGTGCGCCCTGCATAGTCTCACGCTGCGCGGGCGTGCGGACGTAGGCTTTCTCCATGTGACGAATGGCGCAGGTGAGAAAGCCACCCGTGCCGCAAGCGGGATCGAACAGGGTTTCTCCTGGGCGCGGGTCAATGCGATCAACCATGAAGGCGGTCACGGCGCGCGGCGTATAGTATTCGCCGGCATTGCCTGCCGATTGAAGATCATTAAGCAACTGCTCGTAGAATTCGCCAAAGTGACGCCGTTCATCGAGATTGTTGAAATCAACCTCGTTGATCTTGTTTACGACCTGCCGGATGAGGTGTCCGGATTTCATGTAGTTGTAGGCATCCTCGAACACGTCGCGCACCACGCGGCGCCGGTCGCCCGGTTTTCCAGTGAGCTGCAACCCTTTCAATGCAGGGAACAGTTCGTCGTTGATAAAATCGAGCATGGCTTGCCCGGTGACGCCTTCCGGGTCAGCCGCCCAGTTGCGCCACTGGAGTTCTTCCGGGATCGGCGAGTGGTAGCCCTCTTTGGTCAGTTCGAGTTCCTGATCCTGATCGTCGATGATCTTGAGGAAGAACATCCAACACAATTGGCTGATGCGCTGCGCGTCGCCATCGACGCCGACGTCCTGGCGCATAATGTCCTGAATCGATTTGACAGTGGTGCGGACAATCATTGGCTATGCGATCTCCTGGTAAATGGCGTTCTGCATTTCGTGGACGGCTTTTTCGAAACCTTCCTTGCCGCCGAACGCCTTGATGAGTTGGACGACGCTGCCCATCGCGGTGAAGGGCGTCACCTTCAGCACATTGGCATCGTCGAGATTGAGCACGCCCTCGTCGCGATATTTTTCAAGCAGCGCGTCGAGCACGGCGCGAGCTTGCGCGCTGTATTTCGTGAATACATCACGCTTCTTGACGTTCTCGGCCCGCTCACGGCGTGTCAAAGGTTTCTTGTCGAAGGCGACGTGGCAGATCAAATCGAACGGGTCGAGGTTTTTGCCCAGATCATCGGCGATGGCATCAAGCGCCAAGCCCTCGGCTTCCAGTTCCTCAATGATCGCCTGTTTGCGTTCAGCAGATTTCCAGCGTCTAAGGAAATCGTCGAGACTGGCGAAGCGTTTCTTCAACGCTGTCTTAGTGAAATCTCGCAAGCTTTCGGTGACGAGCTTGCCGTTCTCGTCGAGGTATTCGACTCGCTCGGCGATGATGCGGGCACCGACGCCGTCCACGTAAATCTTTCGCACCTGATTGCCCGGCGGCAGCGGAAAACCCGGCTGATCAATTATGGTTTCGCCATCGCCCGCTTCGTAAAGCGCTTGATCACCTTCACCAAAATCAACGACGGCATCATCGGGCGGCATAATCGGATCGTCTTCGCTGGCCTCATAAATCTGCACCGGATCGCCATCGAACTCCGGATCGGCGAAATGAGAGGTCGCGCCACGAAAGTCGATCAGTGTGAAGTAGAATTTCTTGGTGTCCTCGTGAACGCGCGTGCCACGCCCGACGATCTGCTTGAATTCGGTCATCGAACCCACCGTGCGGTCGAGCACGATCAACCGACAGGTCTGCGCGTCAACCCCAGTGGACAAAAGCCGCGAGGTTGTGACGAGAACCGGATATTTCGACTCCGGGTCCAAGAAATTGCCGAGCTGGTCCTGGCCATCCTTGTCGCTACCGGTGATCCGCATGACGTATCGGTGGTTTTCGTCGCAAAGGTCCTTGTTTTCGTTGATGAGCGCCTGTCGCATCCGCGCGGCGTGCTCCTGGTCAACACAGAACACGATGGTTTTCTGGAAACGGTCGCCGCTTTCCTTTAGAAATTCGGTGATCTTCTTGGCGGTAAGCAAGGTGCGGTCATCAAGAACCAGCGTCCGGTCGAAATCCTTGGCGTTATAGATGCGATCCTCGACCTCGTTGCCGTCTCGGTCGAGTTGCCCAAGTTCCGGGCGATAGCCCTCGACATCGCGATCAATGTGGACCTTGATTACCTTGTAGGGCGCAAGAAAGCCGTCGCTGATGCCCTGGCGCAATGAATAGGTGAAGATTGGCTCGCCGAAATAATCGGCGTTGGAAACGTATTCCGTTTCCTTCGGCGTGGCAGTTAGGCCGATCTGCGTTGCACCGGAAAAGTGGGTGAGGATTTCGCGCCAAGCGGAATCCTCGGCCACGCTGCCGCGATGACATTCGTCGATAACAATCAGGTCAAAGAAGCCGGGCGAGAACTCCTTGTAGAGCTTCTGGCGCTCCTCCGGCCCAGTGATGGCCTGATAGAGACCGAGATAGACCTCGAAGGCGGTGTCGATCCGCCGTTTCCTGTCGAGCGCCAGTATCAGATCGACCGTGGTGCCGTCCTGCCGCTCGATGGTCTTTGCGTTCGTCGAAAGCTTCGCCATCGCCGCGCCAAACGGGCGGAAGTCGTTCACCATCGTCTGGTCGATCAGCACGTTGCGGTCGGCGAGGAAGAGTATGCGTTTCTTGCGACCCGCCTTCCACAAGCGCCAGATGATCTGAAACGCCGTGTAGGTCTTGCCCGTCCCCGTCGCCATGACGAGCAGCACGCGGTCGCGACCCTTGGCGATGGCCTCGATCGCGGCGTTGACGGCGTTTACCTGATAATAGCGGGGGACCTTGCCGCTGCCGTCGTCGAAATAATCCTGAAGCACGATCTGTTCTGCTTCCGGGTCGAGGCCCTTCCAGGCGCGATAGCGCGCCCACAGATCGGCGGGTGAGGGGAAGGCATCGAGACCGAGGTTGGTTTCCTTGGTATCGCTCTGGCCCGTGCGGTCGTGAAAGACGAAGCCATCGCCGTTTGAGGAAAAGACGAAGGGGATGTCCAGCGTCGCGGCGTACTCTAGGCCCTGCTGGATGCCGTCGCTAACGCCGTGATTGTTGTCCTTCGCTTCGATCAAGGCGATGGGGATATTCGGCTTATAGTAGAGAACGAAGTCGGCCTTTTTCGCCTTGCCGCGAGTCACCAGCTTGCCGCGCACGATGATCCGGCCCTTGGTGAAATAAACCTCCTCCCGAACCTGCAACATCTCGTCCCATCCAGCGCGCTTGACGGCAGGCAAGATGAATTTCGTGCAGATGTCGCGTTCAGTGAGGCTTCGTTTGTCCATCAACTGATGTCCCCCCACCTTGGCTCTATGAGGTAAGCCCACTCCGATCAAGGGTGCAGTTCAACACATCGGCTAGTGAGCCGTTTAAAGCCCACTTTTTGCGGGGGCCTTCGGAATTCGCCTAAACTCGACTTGCCCGTTGAAGCTTGCCCCTGCTTCCGCTAAGAAGCCGTGGCTGGCCAGTTTACCGGCTGGTTCGTTTTCCGGATCGTCGATCCTGAAGGCACCCGTAGCTCAGCTGGATAGAGCGCTGCCCTCCGAAGGCAGAGGTCACAGGTTCGAATCCTGTCGGGTGCGCCACTCGTAACATGCTGATTTGGCGTGACATTTTTCCTAGCACTGAAACAAAACTGGGCACCTGCGCCTGCTTCTGACGATGGCCGCGTGGCCGGCGTTTACAGCCAATTGCTAAGGTAATTGACTTGAATGATGATAGGCTTCAGAGTGCCAGTGCGTTGAGTTCAAGGCACGCGCGACGTAGCTTCTCAATGGTGAGCTTGAGTTCGAGCAAGCGTCGGCGGTCAATTGAGTAGGTTCTCTACACAAGGTTTGACTATGTCCGATAAACTCGAAATAGACCGTATTCGGTCAGAGTTTGCGCAAACGTACTCCATCGATCTGGGCGCACTTCGTGAGGACACGGCGAAGCTTCAGAGCCTGATACGTAGTCCCCAGAACTCCCTCATCAACTCTGTCAGTATTTATGCCGATGGAGAGACTTACACTGCAGGCAGCGTCGACGCGCAAGTACCTGACCTTGAAACGGCAGCATTTCAAGACCTGCCGACTGATGATCGCATATCCCCTCGAAAAGTCGAGCAGAACCTCGATGAAGCTTTGCGCTATGTGCAGAGCGCGCTCCAGGTTCGGAACCAATATGGTGAACTAGCGAAGCTTCGCAACGATACAAGGCTTAAGGGCGAGGAGTTCATTCGACTCGATCTCATTCACCTTGAGGAGGTAGACGCCGGACTTTACAAACTGCCTTGGCAAGACGCCGCCGATGATAAATCCGGACTAGAAATTACAATTGCAAAACTCGATGAACAGCGTGCATTGCCTGAGGAAATGCTCCGACAGGGTGCAAGCGGGAAGCCCTATTCAGGCGTGCTGACGCCGTCGTCAATCGACAGTTTCGTAAAACAGTCTTCTCAGATAACGAGGGACACAGCGAATACCAACAAAGCCGATGTGTACGACGCTGCGCTTGAGACTGGTGCTTACAGATCTAGTTTTGAACTGGCGACATGGGAAAGCACCTTGGCGTCGATTAGTGCTGCATCTGCTCAATTACAGAGCAAGTTGGTGATCGCGCGGAGGAAGGAAGACTACCTGCGCAAAGACGAAGGGTTTCGTTCAAACCGTGCGGCGGTCAGTCGGCAGATTGCGTGGGCACAACTAAACGAGCACTGTCGCGCAGGTTCGGTACTCAACTATGATGAACGGTTGACGCGACAAAAGGAGCTTTTTGTCTCGAACCTTATTTGTTTAGCTCAGAGAATTACGCCATTGGCGGCTGGCCTCAACGACTTCTATGGAGTAAAAACTCCCTTTGTCGTACCAAAGCCTGGCAGCATTTTAGATTACGCAGCGCTTTGGCTTGTAGAGGTGCAAAGCGAGCTCCTTAAGACAAAGCGTGAGCAACGGGTTACTGTCTCATCCTTTTGGTGCGGAAAACCGGCGCTGCGGATCGCACCAAGCGGTAACGTCGGCGACAAAGGTGGCAAGATAACAGCAACCGTGGTCGTTGACTCATCTGTGCTTCCCCCTGGAAGACGGCTCCTTCGGGGAGCATCATTCGAGTACCTAGGAAATCGACGCAAGCCAATAACGTTAGACGTTATGCCACCGGCGGGAGCCTTTGAGGGGACGAGTTCAGTTCGATTCGGCCGCGTGTGCGAAGTTTCCTCTTCCATAGAACTAAAGCCGCAGCACGCAGACATATTTTGGAATGGCGACGCTTCAGGTACGTGGACAATCGAGATCAGAATGGACGATACCACGGATACAATTGAGGACCTTGGTATGCACATTTGGACAGCATCGTAGGTGACTATGAATGTACAAGGGCCATACACCAATCGGCGTGGTGCAGTCAGGGCCACGCATCTTTGTGACCCGCCGGCAGACGCTGCTATTCGGTAGCAGTCTGATCTGTTTCTTACACTTCGACTTGCACACCACCTTGGCAGATGCGGAGCACTATATCGAGGTGCCCGACGAAACCGGCAGCCAAGATCAAAAAGAACAGGAGGAAATTACTACCGAACTATCCCCTTCTCAGGCGGAGAGGGTTGATGAGCCGACTAGCACCGAAACCGGGATATCTTACCGAGAACCGACGTGTGGCCTTTACACTCTTACAACTCATCAATCGCTTGCGACCAATACTCCGACAGAGCCACCGGGATACCTATCAAGCAGTTCCGGCTCATACTTTTCGGACAACCAAAGTCGATCCTTCTTGGCTGGTGCCCCTGATTGCATTGAGCGTGCGTCAAAGATAATTGAAAGCGCGGGAAAGTATCACCTGTTCAATAGACCAACCGCGCTTCCGCGGGGCCAATCAGTCGATGAAAATGTTCGCAAGCTATTCCAGGGTATCGACAAGGCGACGTTGAGTGGGCGAACTGAGGCGTTAATCGCGGCTGTACAGTTAGTTAGGAACTCCGGCTTCTGGAATTATAAGAGTACTTTCGGATCACAGTGGGAGAATGCAGGCAACTTTAATTTTGGTTACGCTTTTGCGGCTGTGGGCGTGCCGGAGGAAATAGCGCTTCGTGGCGCCGGCGCATACGGTACATACTTTGGGCAGTGGGACCCTTCTTCTGGACATTGGTTTGATCTCTCTGGGTCGTTCGGAGATGACCCGCGCGATCAAGAGCAGATCCGTAACGGATATGATTACTATAAGAATAGAGAGCTAATTGATATATTGTATAACGATATGCAGCCGAGGCCGGGGATGGGAATGGGGATGGGATACTAATTCAACACTTTGAGGATTTTCGGGCCTCATTGCGATCCTCCTTTTTGCAGTACCACTATTAATGAGCGACGCTGACGACGTGAATATTTGGTCGCGAACCCAAACTAGGCACACCGGATAGAGAAGAATTTTATCGGCAGATTATTCGCCAAATCGTATAACCACATTTGTTTCCACCTCGCTGAGACAACACGACCTTTGTGTATTTTTGTGATCCGTCAGTCTGCATACAAACGTCCGTCGCGAAGTCATCTACAGTGTAGCATTGAGTTGCTGCTTCATTCGGCGGGCAACCATCAAGACCAGGTTCGGCAAAAAATTCTCCTTCGCAGACAACAAATTCTGACGCGGATGTTGAATCAACGCCACATAAGATCGCATATGTGATCGAAGATAACATCGAAGTCGCGAAAACGATTAACAACCGCTTGGCTGGCATGGGTTCCTCCTCATAACTTTATTAATGTCCCGAGGGCCTGGCTCGCTAAGTTATTTTAGCCCTCCTCCAGCTTTCGAATCAATGCGCATCGCTTGGGCGACACAGGCAAGTGGACTTCAAGCTTACAAGCTCTAGCGACCCGATAAAGGATCAGGGTGCACAGCACAAAGAGCTATACACCTCGCGGCAACCCGCGACCAGTGCGCAACGAGAACCCGACCCGTAGGCATCACTCGCCCAAGTCGATACCCGGGAAACTGTCCTCCGGAATGTTGCACCGTCCCGCCGCGAGGGGCTCTTCGTCCGCGGCACTGTCATACAACCAGCTATAGCCCAACAAAACTGCACCCACTGCAGCTGGAGCCCCGCGCCTATCACGGTCACCTTCCACCTCAGCGACTGGCCCGGAACCCAATCCGCCTCAAATGACTTGTTTGTGGCAAAATCTTGAAGGGAGAGGCCATGTCCGCACCTGACGAAATGGATGTCGTCCTGGAAAAACTACCTTTGAGGATCGGCGCCTACATACCCGACGACTTGCTGGAAGACTGGTTCGCGCCGGGAACGGGCATGAACCCAGTCAGCAAGGAAGCGCTGGCGGCCGCCAAGACTTACGGGTGGCGCTTCGAATGCGAGTTCAAGCACTATCCCGAACGGATGGAGGGGGTGTTCTGGAAATGGGTGCCGGCGATCTGATCCGCACAGGGCAGCCCGGATAGGAACGGGCAGGCCCCCTGATCGCCTCAGCCGCCGCCGATCGGCGTCGTCACCTTTCCGGTTCCACCGCATTCGGGGCAGGTGCGGCCGTCGATCATGCCTGTCCCGGCGCAGCGGCGACACATATTCTCGCCGGCGCCAGGAGTGCCTGGCGGTACTTCGTCGACATTGGTCTGATCCTGCGCAGCTTGCGCAGGTTTGCCCTGCAGCTTGTCTCTCAACCGGGCGGCGGTCTCGTCGACTTCAAGCGACGTGCTGCTGTCGTCCGGTTCGCCGGATTGGCCTATGGTTTCGTTGCGCGGCCGGTCGTTCGTGCCTGTCGTTATCTTTGCTTTCCGAGCCATTGCAGTACTCTTTGCCGATTGCAGGCGCAGCTATCAGTTCCTGCGGTTTCGAACGCCTGAGCTCCGCAGAGGTTCCGGTTGGCAACCGTTCGCCGGCGGGCCCGGACGGAAGTGGCAATCAGCCAAGCGCATCCAGGCTGAACGGCACGCGATCAGGGAGCCGCTCAAGCAGGATTCCCTTCAACGGCGCCGCGCAGCCTTTGCGTCAGCGCTACGACAGCCGCTCCGACCGCACTTTCACATCATCGCTCAGCTGCCGCACGATCCCGGCGGTCTTGCGGATGTCCGCTTCGTCAAGAGCGACGCCCATGGTCGAGGCGATCGCCAAGAGCTGGGCGTTCAGCTCACTGTGGCGCGCGTCGCCTTTGCGCGTCAGCCGCACGAGCTTCGAGCGCCGGTGCTTCGGATTGTCGATGAATTCGACGAGCCCCTCGGCCGCAAGCTCATCCGCCAGCCGCTGCATGCGCTGACGGCTGGTGGGCCGCATCTGGGCGATCTGCGGCACGGTGAGCGGGCCAAGCAGCGCCAGGCTTCGCATGAAGCCGAACGCACCGCCGCCCCAACTGGTGATGAGCCCTGCCTTCTGGCCGAGAGCCCGTATTCTGAAGAAGCACTGGGCCACTTCGAGCATCAGCTCGGTGATCGCCTCGGCCTTGCCGTCAACGATGGGGTCCGTCCCTGTTCTTGGGCCCAACTCAGTCCCGTGTCGTGCCGGCGCCATCGCTTCCGTTCTCCTTGTCTCCGCCAATTTCCGCGATTGACACCTATATTGTCAACTTCTAGAATGACACCTTGATTGTCATCTCTAGGGGCTATGGCTTCATAGCTCTCCAGCATCTGCGGGAGCAGACATGGACCCGGCTGGGCAAACCGACACCGGAACCGCAGGCGTCATCGCGAGACCGCCCCTGCTCTTTCTCGCCGCTTTTCTGATTGGCTTCGTGCTGGATCGCCTGTTGCGCTTGCCGTTCCCGATTCCCGGGGCCTGGATCATCGGCGGCTCGCTGGTGCTGATCGGTTTTGCGCTTTTCGCAGCGGGCATTCGCAACTTCTACCGTGCGGCGACGCCGGTGCCGACGAATGAGCCGACGCGCGTGCTGGTGACGACCGGCATCCATGGATGGACGCGCAATCCGATCTACCTCGGCATGTTCCTGATCTATGGCGGCATCGGCGTCGCCGCGCAGAATATTTGGATCCTTGTCCTCACGCTGCCGCTGGCAATCCTGATCCGCTACGGCGTCGTCGCCCGCGAGGAGGCCTATCTCGAGCGGCGTTTCGGCGAAGCGTATCGCGACTACAAGCAAAGCGTGAGGCGCTGGCTCTGAGCGTCGCAAGAATGCCGATCGCGGGCTCTGATCCCAAAGTCTCGCCGAGCTGGTACTATTTTGGCGGCTGACGACGATCCAGAACCAACGCTTAGGGATTCAAATGAAACTCGGCTTCATCGGCATCGGCACAGGCGCGCTCACAGCCGCGATTGTCACCGGGCTTAAATCCGCCGCGGACAATTCCGTATCGATTGTCCTGTCGCCCCGTAATGAAGAAGTTGCTGCCAGCCTGGCGCTTCGCTACCGCGATGTACGGGTTGCACCGAACAATCAGGCAGTCCTCGACAGTTGCGATACGATCATGCTGGCGGTTCGGCCGCAGATTGCGCATGACGTGCTAACAGGATTGCGGTTTCGTCGTGACCGTCACGTCGTCAGCTTGATCGCCACCCTGTCGCGCGAAGAAATAGCCGCCTTGATCGCTCCCGTGGAGCAGGTGACGAAGGCACTTCCCATGCCGATGATCGCTCACAGGCAGGGAGCGACAATCATCTGTCCGCCCGACCGGCGCATGGCGGCATTGTTCGGCAGGCTGGGAAAGGTGATCGAGGTCGATGATTCGAGCGAGTTCGACGCGCTGAGCGTCGTTACCGCGACATTTGCCAGCTATTTCAAATATCTCGATACAATCCATGGCTGGCTGAAACAGCATGGCGTCGCCGAGGCGCGGGCGCGCGACTATATCGTCACCATTTTCAAAGCGCTGGCCAACGCACCGGAAACAACGCCGGATACGGGCTTCATGGATCTGGCGCAAGACTATGCAACGCGCGGCGGGCTCAACGAACAGGTATTGCGCGAGCTCACGGCACGGAACGTATTTGTTGCCTTCGCAGAAAGCCTGGATGGCGTGCATCGGCGTATCTCGGCAGGAGCAGCGCCGCGCATTGGTCCTCTATCGTGACGATGACAGCCGACCCTAGCGTAATCCTTCACACCAACGCGCCGGCCGTGGCGATGAAGCTGTTGCGGGACAAGCATCCGGGGCTTTCGGTCTATCCTTGTGACAGCTACGCCGGTCTGGCCGCCCTGATAGAAGAGACAAAGGCCGAGATCGTCTACTCGGTGCGCTTCGACGGCACAGCGCGCTTTCCGCGCTCCGCTCTCCTGGAGAGCCCGACGGTGAAATGGGTGTCGGTCGGCGGATCGGGGACGGATCATCTGGGTCGCTGGAACCCCGAAAAGGTGACGGTGACGAACGCCGCCGGTGTCGCGGCCGATATGATGGCCGAATACGCGCTGGGGGCGATGCTGTCCTTCTCGCTCGGTCTTCGAAATTTCGCCAGGCATCAGCGCGCGCGAACGTGGATCACCGGCTCGGTCGAGCCAATCCAGGGCAAGACATTGCTGCTGCTCGGCCTCGGCAGGACCGGGCAAGCATTGGCCCGGCGTGCGAAGGCCCTGGGGCTGACGACGTTCGGCGTACGTGCGCATCCCAGGCCAACCGCCGATGTCGACGAGGTTCACGGCATCGAGGCATTGCCGGGACTTTGGGGCCGGGCCGACTTCATCGCCTGTTGCGTGCCGCTGCTGGAGGCGACGCGCGGGCTGATCGGCGCTGCGGCGTTTGCCGCGATGAAGCCGTCGGGGGTGCTCATCGACGTTTCGCGTGGCGGCGTCGTCGATGAGGCAGCGCTGCTGTCGGCGCTCGACGGCGGCAGCATCAAAGGCGCCGCGCTCGATGTCTTTTCGACCGAGCCACTGCCGGCTGATCACCCACTTTGGGGCTATGAGAACGTGATCGTCACGCCGCATTGCTCGTCGGTCTATGAAGGCTGGGAGGAGAAAGCCGTTGAAATGTTCGCAGACAATCTCAGCCGCTATCGGCGCGGCGAAAAGCTGCTCGGCGTTGTCGATCCAATGCGCGGTTACTAGTTCCTCTGCACAGAGGATTTGGTTCTTTGACTGAGCCTGAAGGAGGCTGTGATGGTTGCCGCCGACCGATCTCCTCCTGCCAATCTCGAGGGTTTGCGATTAGCCATAAGCCACCACACCTTCGTCATCCCAGGGCGGAGCAAGGAGCGCAGCGACGCGGCGCAGACCCTGGGATCCATTCCGTTACCTCAGCCGAGGAATGCAACGGCTCAGAACGGTGCTTGCATCCGCAACGGTGCCAGCTACCCTTCCACCATGACCGGCTATGCCTATATGACCGCGAGCCAGAAGCGCGGCACGATCTACATCGGTGTCACCAACGATCTTGGCCGCCGCATGCCGGAGCACAAATCCGGCCAGGGCTCGCGCTTCACCAGCCGCTACGGTGTGCAGCGTCTGGTCTGGTATGAAGAACATTTCGATATCCGCGATGCCATCCAGCGCGAGAAGTCGCTGAAGCGCTGGCCGCGCCCATGGAAGATAGAACTGATCGAGAAGACTAATCCAGAGTGGTTCGAGCTTTTTCGCGGAACGGGGTGGTAGCGTTCGGTTCTGGTCCGCTGGAGCACTGCCGCGAGGTAACGGCATGGATCCCAGGGTCTGCGCCGCGTCGCTTCGCTCCTTGCTCCGCCCTGGGATGACGAAGGGAGGGGTGTTTCGGCTAATCTCGAAAGTTTGCGATTTGCCACTGAAATTGGCCGCCGAAAAACTATCGACGTTCGCTGCCGATCGGCCCAACCTGTCAAAATCACTGTGCAGAGGAACTAGCGATGAAGTCTCCCGACGGCGCCTCGATACAAGAAGCCGAGATCGCGATCATCGGCGGCGGCATTGCCGGAGCGAGCGCGGCCTATGAACTGGCGGCCGTCTCGTCGGTCATCCTGCTCGAGCGGGAAAGCCATTGCGGCTACCATTCCACCGGCCGGTCGGCCGCGAGCTTTACGGAGAATTACGGCAACGCCGTCATCCGACGGCTGGCGATCGCGAGCAGGTCTTTTCTCGAAGCGCCGCCCGAGGACTTTTGCGATCATCCCTTGATACTTCCGCGTGGCATGCTGACCATCGCGCGTCAGGATCAGCTCGGCCGGCTTGAAGAGGAACTCGAAAGGGCCAGGCAATTCGTGCCGTCGATCCATCGGGTCAGTCCCGAAGAGGCGTTTGCGCGCGTGCCGGTGCTGCGAGCCGATTATGTCGCCGGTGCGATCGTCGAACCAGGCTGTCGCGAGATCGACGTCAACGAGCTTCATCAGGGTTTCCTGCGCAACGCGCGCAGACGTGGCGGCCGGATCGTCACCAATGCAGGCGTCGACGCGATCGAGCGGCACAAGGATCGCTGGATCCTGCAGACGAGCCAGGGACTGTTCGCCGCGCCGATCCTCGTCAATGCGGCCGGCGCCTGGGCGGACAGGATCGCCGGTCTGGCTGGAGTTGCGCCGATCGGTCTGGTGCCGAAGCGGCGCACCGCGTTCCATGTCGCAGCACCGGATGGCGTCTCCATTGCCGGATGGCCGCTGGTCAACGATGTCGGCGAGGAATTCTACTTCAAGCCGGACGCCGGCCGGATTTTCGTCTCGCCGGCGGATGCGACCCCAAGCGAGCCGATGGACGCTTATCCCGACGATTTCGACGTCGCCGTCGGCGTCGATCGGCTGCAGCGGGCGACGACGATCGACGTGCGCCGGATAGAACATCAATGGGCGGGCCTGCGCAGTTTTGTCAGCGACGCCTCGCCGGTGGTCGGCTTCGACGCCGAGGCCGAAGGCTTCTTCTGGCTGGCGGGCCAGGGCGGCTACGGCATCAAGACATCGCCGGCGCTGGCCCGGGCATGTCGCGATCTGATCCGCACCGGGCTGTTGCCGGATGATCTGTTGCGTCAAGGCATCGAGCCGGGCGATCTTGCGCCCGGCCGGATCGGGGCGACATTCGCGCCGGAGGAAAAAGCACCGTGAGTGAGGGATGACCGCATGACGATCGAACGCTTCGAGAATGGACCACGCTTCTGCCGCGTGCTCAGCCCATAATGGCATTGTCTATCTGGGGCATTGTCTATCTGGCCGGGATGACGGCCGACGATCTGTCCGGCGACACCACGCAGCAGACGCGCGACGTGCTCGCCAAGATCGACGCCTATCTGGCGAAGGCCGGCAGCGACAAGACCAGGATCCTGAGCGCCACGGTATGGCTGCGCGACATTGCCGACTTCGACAATATGAACGCCGCCTGGGACGCCTGGATCGACAAAAGCGCCATGCCGGTGCGGGCAACGCTCGAAGCCCGGCTCGCCGGCGACGGCTACCGCGTCGAGATCATGGTGACCGCTGCCGCCTGAACTGCGATCTATTGGGAGACGACGCCATGGCTCGAAACCTGACCATAGCGGTCTGCCAGACCGGCCCGATACAGAAAAGCGCGCAACGGTCCGAAACGGTGGACCGGCTGGTCGTGCTTCTGGAAAGAGCGGCGGCCGCCGGCGCTGAAATCGCGGTGTTTCCCGAACTGGCGCTGACAACCTTCTTTCCGCGCTGGCGCATCGACGACCAGGCCGAGATCGAGGCGTTCTTCGAGCCGGCCATGCCGGGCCCGCAGACGCAGCGCCTTTACGACACCGCGGCGCGGCTCAAGATAGGCTTCGCGCTCGGCTATGCCGAGCTGACGCGCGTGGACGGGGGCCGCTTCAATACGATGGATCTGGTCGGGCAGGACGGGAAGCTTGTCGGGCGCTATCGCAAAATCCATGTACCGGGATCAAGTGAGCCGGAACCGGGCACGACCGTGCATCTCGAGCGGCGTTATTTCGAGCCCGGCAATCTCGGCTTTCCGGTCTTCGCCTATCGCGGCGTGCGCGTCGGCATGGCCATCTGCAACGACCGGCGCTGGCCGGAGACCTACCGCATGCTCTGCCTCAACGGCGCCGAAATTGTCCTGATCGGCTACAACACCCCGCTGCTGCTCGATGAGGCGCCGGCGCTGGCGCATCTGCGCATGTTCCACAATCATCTGCCGATGCAGGCCGGCGCCTATCAGAACACGGTCTGGGTCGCGGCAGCGGCCAAGGCCGGCGTCGAGGACGGCCAGGCCCTGATCGGCGGCTCCTGCATCATCGCCCCGACCGGCGAAATCGCGGCGCAGGCGATGTCGCTCGACGACGAGGTGATCGTCCATCGCGCCGATCTCGACCTCATCGCCGTCTGCCGCAAGGTGAATTTCGACTTCGCCAGATATCGCCGGCCCGACCAATATCGGCTGATCGCGGATCAGGTTTGAGGTGACGGCCCTCGCTGGCCGTTCGCGTTCCGTTATTGCGTTACCATCACAGGACTTCGAAACTAGTTCCTCTGCACAGAGGACTTGGTTCTTAGACTGAGCCTGAACGCGGCTGTGGACGGTCGTCGGCCGGCTTCCGGCCGCAAGTCTCCAACGCTCGCGATTAGCGTTAGGCCCACCACATCTTCGTCATCCCAGGGTCTGCGCCGCGTCGCTTCGCTCCTTGCTCCGCCCTGGGATGACGAAGTGGAGGGATGCTTCGGCTAATCCTAGATGTTTGCGACCTGCCACTGACAGGAATCATCGACGTTCGCTGCCGATCGGCTCGACCTGCCAAAACTACTGTGTCGAGGATGCCCTCAGCCTCACCCCGTCAGGATCGAAGAACGGCATCGCCGACACCACCCCGCGTGTCGGCGCCATCGATGTCGATGCTGAGCACCGTCCCGATCTGCGTGAACGGCAGCCGCAGATGCGCGGTCGCCAGCACCTTGCCCGAGGAATAGCCGTGGTCGCTATAGTGACGACGCCGGCATCCTCGCCGTCGGCCAGAACCCGCGCATTCGCCGCGGCCGGCATGCCGCCTTCGACGATCAGCCCGGTCCAGCGGCTCGTCGACGCCTGTGTCGCGGATCTTGAGCAGCGCCTCGCGGCCGACGAAATCGCCCTTGTCGGACCTGATCCAGCGATCGAGGCCGACATGAAACGGCGTGCGGGTCTCGTCCATGTCGATGCCGTGGGCCGGATAGGCCTTCTCCAGTCCAAGCGTGAATATCGCCAGCACGCCATAGGGTTTCAGGCCGAAATCCTGGCCGGCCCGCATCAACGCGTCCCAGACGGTGGCGGCCTCGTCGGCCGGCACGAAAAGCTCGAAGCCGAGCTCGCCGGTCACGCCGATGCGCGAGATCAGCAGCTTCGTCTCGCCGATGCGCGCTGTGGTGAACGACCAGCGTTTCAGCCCATCCAGATCAGCGTCCTGCACCAGCACCTTCAAAAACTCGCGCGAGCGCGGCTCGCCAACCTAAATTCATCCCGCTCTAGGAAACAGCAACGAGATGACCGTTGCCAAGATCCTTCAGGGCCAGTTTCGGCGGGTCTTCGCCGATTTTTCGAGTCGGGCTCGGGATCTCCTGGTCGAGACGCGCGAAACGCGGCCGGCGCTTTGCCGGATCGGGCACCGGCACGGCCTCGATCAAGCGCTTCGTGTAGGGATGGCGCGGGTTCGAAAAGACCTGGTCGCGGGTGCCCATTTCGACGATCTGGCCGAGATACATGACGGCGACACGATCGGAAATGTTCTCGACCACCGCCATGTCGTGCGAGATGAACAGATAGGCGATGCCGAATTCGCGCTGCAGTTCCTTCAGCAGGTCGAGCACGCGGGCCTGCACCGACACGTCGAGCGCCGAAACGCTCTCGTCGGCGATGATGAGTTTGGGCCTGAGTGCCAGAGCGCGCGCGATGCAGATGCGCTGGCGCTGGCCGCCCGAGAATTCGTGCGGATAGAGCTCCATCTGGTCGGCCGACAGCCCGACGCGCTCGAAAAGCGCCGCCACAAGCTGGCCGCGCTCTTCCTTCGAGGCAATGCCATGGATCAACAGCGGCTCGGCAACGAGGTCGCCGACGCGCATGCGCGGGTCAAGCGAGGCATAGGGATCCTGGAAAATCATCTGCACGTCGCGGCGAACCGACCTGCGCTGGTCACGGCCAAGGCCCGCCAGATTGCGCCCGCCGATCACGATATCGCCGTGGTAGGGCACAAGCCCGGCCAACGCTTTGGCGGTGGTCGACTTGCCGCAGCCGGATTCGCCGACCAGCGCCAGCGTCTCGTGCGGCGCGATCGAAAAGCTGACGCCTTCGACGGCGTGGACACGGCGGTTCACTTGGCCGAAGAAGCCACCGCGCAGGTCGAAATGGACATGCAGATCGTTGACCACCGCCACGCTTCCGGGCATTTCCGCTTCGACGGATTTTTGTTCGGGGGACTTTTGGCGGCCGACGCCGGTTCCGATGCGCGGCACGGCAGCGAGCAGCTCGCGCGTATAGTCGGCTTGCGGCCTGGCGAAAATATCGGCGGCTGTTCCCTGCTCGACCATGCGGCCGTGCCGCATGATGACGACGCGATCGGCCATTTCGGCCACCACGCCCATGTCATGGGTGATGAGGATGATGCTGGTGCCGTGTTCGCGCTGCAGATCGCGCAGCAGTTCCAGCACCTCGCCTTGCACGGTGACGTCGAGCGCCGTCGTCGGCTCGTCGGCGATCAGCACATCCGGTTTCAGTGCCAGCGCCATGGCGATCATCACGCGCTGGCGCATGCCGCCGGACAGTTCGTGCGGAAACTGTTTTAGCCGGCTTTCGGCTTCCGGGATGCGGACAGCCTTCAGCGCCTCGATGGCGCGCCGGCGCGCCTCGGCGCGCGACAGGCCGGTATGGGCCTCGATGGACTCGACCAGCTGCCGGCCGATCGACAGCACCGGATTGAGCGATGTCATCGGCTCCTGGAAGATCATCGCGATGCGGTCGCCGCGAATGCGGCGCATCCGGCGCTCATCGAGCCCCGCCAGGTCGATGTCACTCCGATCCACATCGCGAAGCCGGATCGTGCCAGACCCTATCCGGGCGGCCGGCTGCGGCAGCAACTGCATGATCGCCAGCGCGGTCATCGATTTGCCGGAACCGGATTCACCGGCAATGCAAAGCGTCTCGCCGCGCGAAAGCGAGAACGATAGCTCTGATACCACCGGCCGCTCGCCATCTTCGCCACGCACGCCGACGGTCAGCCCGGAGATTTCCAGCACCGGTCCGGCCGTGACCGAAACGGCCGGGGCAAAAGCCCCGGTCCGCTTGCTGGTTGCGCCTTTGCTCATTCGAAGACGCAGCGCGGGAAGTAGAACGACACCACCCAGTTCGGCATGTCGACAATCTCGCTGATCCGGAGATCGCCGCAGACCGAAACCAGCATGTAGGCCTCGACCGGGTCCATTGCGTAGCGGCCGGCAAGCAGGTCGACCATCTGGGAGACCGCTTCCCTGGCGCCCGTCATCAGGTCCGGTCCGATGCCGGTCGTCACCTCATACCCCTTGGCATCGAGATGGCGCGTCACCGGGCCAGGCGTGGTGAAGCGCGGCGTCTTCAGCCGCGCATCCTTAATCAGGTCGAGCTTGAACACGACATCCATCGGGCTTTCGATCGCCGTGCCGCACACTTCGCCGTCGCCCTGCGCGGCATGCGTGTCGCCGACCGAAAACAGCGCACCGGCCACCTCCACCGGCAGATAGAGCGTGGTGCCGGCCGCGAGATCGCGGATGTCGAGATTGCCACCGACGCGCCTTGGCGGCACCACCGAGTGGAGGCCCATTTCAGCCGGCGCGTTGCCGATGGTGCCGGCAAAGGGTTTTAGCGGCACCCGCGCATGCTTGCCGAACAGCGCCGGCTCGAGCGAGGCGGCGTCGTATGTCCAGATGTTCAGCGCCGGCTCCGAAAAATTGTCGGCGAGCAGCCCGAATCCCGGAATGTTCGCCGTCCAGCCGAAGCCGGACGGCTTGAACATCTCGATCGTCACCTTCAGTGCATCGCCCGGCTCGGCACCTTCGACATAGATGGGCCCGGTGACGGGGTTCACCTTGGCGAAGTCGAGCAAAGCGACGTCGGCAACGGTGCTGTCGGCCTGAAGCTGGCCACCTGACGAATCGAGGCACTGGAATTCGATCGTCGAACCGGGCGCCACCCGCTCAGTCGGGACAAAGGAATTGTCCCAGCCGAAATGGTGATGGCGCCCGTGGATGGTGTAGTCACAGTTATTGCACATCGGTCACATACACATTGTCATAATTGATCGGGATATGGACGGGATCGACATAGAGATTGTCGGCGCCACCCATCCGGGCCGATTTCATGGTGAAACGCTGCTCGTTGAAGACCGGCGCCCAGGGCGCGTCTTCCATGATCTTGCCGTAGATCGCGCTCCACATCTTGGCACGTTCGCCTGATTTGGCCGGATCGACGATCGAGTCGGCCTCCGCCGCCTTGGCGTCGAGATCCTTGTTGCAGTACCACGACCAGTTCCAGCCGCCCGGAACCGCGCCGGCGCAGCCGAGGATCGGCCCGTAGAAGTTCGACGGATCGGGGAAATCGGCGATCCAGGCCATGCCGCCGGACCAGATCATCGGCGCGCCGGCCTTGTCGCCGCCGGCGGCGATGACATTGGCCTGCGCGAGCGACTGGATGCTGGCCTTGATGCCGATCGCCGCCAGATCCTGCTGGATCGCCTGGGCGATGCGCGGGTTGGGATCGGTGTTCATGGCGAACAGCTGCGTGTCGAAACCATCGGGATGACCGGCCTCGGCAAGCAATGCCTTGGCCTTGGCCACGTCATAGGGATAGCCCTTGAATTCCTTGTCGTAGCCGGGCATCGACGGCGGCAGCGGCTGGTTGGCCGGCACCGCACGGTTGTTGATCAGCTGGACGATACGGTCCTTGTTGATCGCCATGTTGACCGCTTGCCGCACCTTCACATTGTCGAAGGGCGCCATGGTGGTGTTCATTGTGATGTAACCGGTGTGCAACTGGCCGCCCTCGACGACGCGGGCCTTCTGCTCGGGATCGGCCATCACCTCCTGGAACTTGGCCGGCGGAATGCCGTCGCCGGGAATGTCGATCTCGCCCTGCTGCAGCCGCAGCAGCGCCACGATCGGCTCCTGTCCGATCTCGAAGGTGACCTTGTCGAGATGCGGCAGGCCTTTGTGCCAGTAGTCCGGGTTGCGCTCGAAGACGACGCGCTGGCCGAGCGTCCATTCGGCGAGCTTGAAAGCCCCGGTGCCGACCGGATGCTTGCCGAAGTCCGCGCCGTATTTCTCGACCTCCTCCTTCGGCACGACATGCGAGAAGTTGATGGCCATGACATGCAGGAAGGTGGCGTCGGGCCGGGTCAGTTCGAACTTGACCGTGTAGGGATCGACGACGGTGACGCCCGCCAGGCTTTCCGCCTTGCCTGCAGCGACATCGTCATGGCCCTTGATCGAGCCGAAGAAGCCGGCGCCGGGGCTCTGCGTCTTCGGATTGGCGACGCGATCGAGCGAATATTTCACGTCGTCGGCGGTCATCTCGCGGCCATTGTGGAACTTCACCCCTTGGCGCAGCTTGAAGGTGAAGGTCTTGCCGTCGCGCGCTATCTCATAGCTCTCGGCGAGGTCGGGCCGCAGGTTGGTGGTGCCCGGCTCGTAGTCCATCAGCCCGTCGAACAGGCTCTTGATCATCGACCAGTTCTGCCAGTCATAGCCGATGGCCGGATCGAGCGTGGCAACGTCGTCCTTGTAGGTGATGGTGATCGCGCCGCCCTGCTTGGCGTTCGGATCGACGGCATCCTCGGCGCGTACGCTTGTCATGCCGAGCATCAGCGCGAGCGCCGATACCGCAAGGGTGGATGTCAAGAATTTCTTCATCTCATGTTCCCTTTCTCTGGTTGTTACCGGTCTTTTTTGGTTTTCATCTAAGCTTGATGCGCGGATCGATGAACGGTGCGACCGTGTCGGCCAGGAGATTGCCGAGCACGATGGCCAAGGCTGAAACCAGGGTGACACCCATGATGATCGGAATGTCGACGCGCTGGATGGCCTGCCAGGCAAGCTGGCCGATGCCGGGCCAGCCGAACACGCTTTCGACCACCACGATGCCGCCCATGAAGATGCCGATGTCGATGCCGATCATGGCGATGACCGGCAGGATGGCGTTGGGCAGTGCATGGCGGAAGATGATGGCGCCGCGCGCAAGGCCCTTGGCGCGAGCGGTTCGCATATAGTCCTGGCGCAGCACGTCGATCATTGACGAGCGCATCATGCGGGCGTACCAGCCGGCGCCGAGGATTCCCATGGTCAGCGAGGGCAGCACCAAATGGCGCCAGGTGCCGTAGCCGCCGATCGGAAACCAGCCGAGCCGCACGGCGAATACATAGAGGAGCAGCAGGCCGACGACGAATTGCGGCGCCGAGACGCCGACAAAGGACGCGACCATCAGCGTCTGGTCGGTGGCGGTGCCACGCCTGACTGCGGCAACAAGGCCCATCGTCAGGCCGATCGCCAGCTCGCAAAGGATGGCGCCGACCATCAAAAGCAGGCTTGCCGGCAGCCGCGAGATGATGAGCTCCGTGACCTCGGAACGCTGGATGTAGGAGCGACCAAGATCGCCGCTGAGCAGGCTGGTCAGATAGTGCCAGTACTGGATGAAGAAGGGCTGATCGAGGCCGAGCTGCCGGCGGATGTTCTCGACCGTCTCGGGCGTGGCGCTACGGCCGGCGATCTGTCGGACGGGATCGGCGGGCAGCAGGTAGAGCAACGCAAAGGTGATCAGCGACACGCCGAGCAGGATGAGCAGCGATTGAATGATACGGCGGCCGAGATAGGCGATCATGCTCGGCCCCTTTGCGTCGGATCGAGGATGTCGCGCAGCGCATCGCCAATGAGGTTGAAGGCCAGCGCCAGCGCCAGGATCGCCGCACCCGGAAAGAAGACCAGCCAGGGCGCTGCCTGGAAATAGGTCTGGTTCTCGAAAATGATGTTGCCCCAGGATGCGGTCGGCGGCTGCACGCCGATGCCGAGATAACTGAGCGTTGCTTCGAGCAGCACCGTGGTCGAGATGCCGAGCGTGCCCCAGACGATGATCGTCGGCAGCAGATGCGGCAGGATATGGCGAAACAGGATGCGTGATGCGCTGGCCCCGATCGTACGCTCGGCGTCGATGAACTCGCGCTCGGCGAGCGAGCTGGTCTCGGTGTAGATGACCCGCGCGGTCTGCACCCAGTTCACCAGTGCGATCACCATGGCAACGATCCACAGGCTCGGCTGGAGCACCGCCGCCAGGCAGATGGCGAGCAGCAGCGCCGGAAAGGCCATCATCAGATCGGTGAAGCGCATCAGCGCGCTGCCGATCCAGCCGCGGAAATAACCCGCGGTGACGCCGACCAGCGTGCCGATCAAAAGCGCCACGCCGTTGGCGACGATCCCGATGATCAGCGAAGTACGCGCGCCGAAAAGGATGCGGGTCAGCAGATCGCGGCCGAGCAGATCCGTGCCCAGCCAGAAGCTGGCATTCGGCGGCAAGGGCGCACCTTCAAGCGTCAGCCCGTCAAACATCTGCTCATTCGGATCGTAGCCCGTCAGCCACGGCGCCAGGACGGCGCCAGCCACGACGACGGCAACGATCACCAGGCCGAGCACCGCCAGAGGGCGCTTGACCAGGCGCCGCCAGACCCCGGCGCGTGGCTTGACCGGCATGCGCCCGGTTGCCGGAAGATCAGGCGCGATGGGACTGGTCATCGCCGCCTTCTTCCGTCATCGCCACGATCCGGCGCGCGGCCTCCTCGACGCTGATCTGCCAGCTCATCGCCAGCGACCGGAGCTGCGCATAGGCGCGGCCGTCCTCGGCGCCTTTCGACAGGGCCTCCACCGCGCGCACGATGGTCTGGCGCTCCGCGACGCGCAGGCGAAGCGACGATATCTCGCTTGCCAAAAGCTTGCGCGCCTCGAAACTCTGCCGTGCGATCAACAGGGCGCTGTAGACGCCGGCATTGCCAACCGGCTTCAGCAACTGGGCGTCGGCCTTGTGCGACAGCGCCCACTCGATGCGGCCCGGCGCTTCGGAGCCGATCAGCGCCACCAGCGGCATCGGCGCCTCACCCGGCGCCCATGGGAATTGTTCGTCGAAGCCGAGATCGGCATCGAAGAAGACGAAGTCCGCCGCCAGCGCCTCGGCCGGCAGTTCCGGCCAGCAGCCGACCGTCTCGAGGCCGATGGCCGACAATTGCCGCGTGATCGCCTGCACCGTCGGATGCGGACGATGCAGGACAAAGGCCCTGGCGCCGCCGAGATTCGGGATGCGCGGGACCTTGCTCACGAGACCACCCTCAGGCGTGGGCGGCCGAATGTCTCGGTCCGGTCATAGCGGGACAGATAGGGATCGGGCGCGACACCCTTGGTCAGCGTGACGGTCTTGAACGCGGTGCCCTCGATGCGCCCGATCTGCACCGGCAAGGTGGCGTGTTGGGTTTGCGGATCGATGGAGATGTCGCCGAGCGGGGTTCGAAACGAGGTTCCGGCAAAGGCCTTGGGAAGGTCCGGCCATTGTGCGCCGGGATTGCGGGCGAGGATTTCGGCAAGCGTCCGCACCGAGGCATAGGCGGCCGCCTCGAAGGATGAGGCAGGCATGACAGAGGGCGCCCAATCGCCCTGGCGATCCGCTGCCGAGATATCGTGAAAGTAGGGCCCGACGGAAAGATGGCCATTGCCTGCATCATTGAGCGCCGGCAACTCGCATTCGGTGAGATTGCAGGACAGGATGGGGCAGCGCTCCGGCCTGAAATGCGGGTCGCGTTCGGCGAGTTCGGCATAGGCCGCGATGAAGGCATAGGACGAGGAGCCGATCAGGTTATTCAGGATGAACTCCGGCCGGGTTGCCTGGATCTCGGCGATCAGTCTGGAGACATCGACCTCGCCGAGCGGCAGATAGCGCTCGCCCAAAACCTTGCCGCCGGCGTCGGCGATCAGGTCGCGGGCGACACGGTTAGTCTCCCAGCCCCAGATATAGTTGGAGCCGAGCAGGAAGCCATTGGCGCCGAAGCGCGGCACGACATGGGCCAGCAGCGGGACGAGATGCTGGTTTGGGCAAGCGTGCATGTAGACGACATGCTCGTTTGCTTCGAAGCCCTCATAGGGACAGGCATACCAGAGCGTGCCGCCGGCGCGCTCGAGGATCGGGATGACCTCCTTGCGGCTCCATGACGTGATGCAGCCAATGATGTGGCGCGCGCCGCTGTTGGCGAGAATGTCGGCGCAGCCCGTCGCGTAGCCATCGATATTGCCTTGCGGGTCGCGCTCCACCGGAACGAATTCGATCGGGATGGCGGGATCGGCGTTGATGTCGGCGATGGCCGTCATCGCACCGGAACGGCAGGATTCGGACAGCAGGCGGTAGTTGCCCGACCGCGAGTAAAGGATGCCGATTTCGATACGCCGTCCCAAGCAAATCCCCAAAATAACAATGCCCCGCAGCCGCCGCCGCGGAAGGCGAGGCATACGAGGCATTTTTGCCGCCCGGCGGTCGGAGCCGGTATTTTCCCCAATAGCGTATTCGGTACGGCGGGTCAGTCAAGCGGGAAAGTGAGGGCCGGGAAAGTGACCTGGTTGCGTCTGGTTGCGCGAGGGGCCTCGCCGAGGATTCGTCCTATCTCAGCGGTGGGCGCGTTTCTCGTCCGTCGCCGCCCGGTCGATCGCCAGCCCATCCGTCGACAGGGAGACACCAAATTTTTCGCCAGCGTCCTCGGGCGTGTAGTAACCCAAGGCGACATCCCTCAGCACCAGTTCCGGGTCGCGCGCCAGGGGATCGCCATAGCCACCGCCGCCCGGCGTGCCGACGCGCACGCGGTCGCCGGCTTTGAGGGCGATGTCCTGCTCCTTGGAGAGGTGCGGCGGCACATGTTCCTTGCCGTCGCGAAAAACGGTCACCGTATTGACCGCGCCGTCCTTGCCGCCGAGCGCGCCCTGCGGGCCGAAGCGGCCATGGTCCATGACGAAGGAGGCGCGGGCGTCGCCGCGCAGGATCTCGACCTCGTAGGCGAGGCCAAAACCGCCGCGATGCTTGCCGGCGCCGCCCGAGCCTTCGCGCAGGGCATAGTGGCGGTAGAGCACCGGAAAAGCCTGCTCCATGATTTCGACCGGCGGCGATTTGGAGATGCCGATGGTCGAGCAGCCGTTGGTCAGGCCGTCGTGACCGGCATTGCCGCCATAGCCGCCGCCGGAGATCTGGTACATGACGTAATCGCGACCGCGGGCCGGATCGTTGCCGCCGAGCGCGAAATTGCCGCTGGAGCCGGCCGGGGCCGCCGTCACCTTGTCCGGCAGTGCCTGCACCATCGCCGCGAACACCGCCTCGGCGATGCGCTGCGAAACCTCGGCCGCGCAGCCCGACACCGGGCGCGGATATCTGGCGTCGAGGAAGGTGCCTTCCGGCCGCCTGACGATCAGCGGCTCGAAGGCGCCGGCGCTGATCGGCACATCAGGGAAAATATGGCGCATCGCGAGATAGACCGAGGACAAGGTGGTCGCCAAGACGCTGTTCATCGGCCCGGCGCAAGGTTTTGACGAGCCTGAGAAATCGAAGTTGAGCGTGTCGCCGTGTTTCTCGACGGCAAGCGCGATGGTCAGCGGCTCGTTCACCACCCCGTCGGAATCGACGAAGGCCTTGGAATGGTAAACGCCGTCGGGAATGGCTGATATGTTGGCGCGCATCTGTTCGGCCGCGCGGCGGCGCAGTTCGGCGATCGCCTCGACCACTGTTTCGCTGCCGTAACGATCCAGGATTCCGTTGAGCCGGTCCTGACCGATCAGCAGGGCGGCCGCCTGCGCACGGATGTCGCCGATGCGCTGGTCGGCAACCCTGATGTTAGAGCAGATGATGGCGTAGATCTCGCGATCGAGCACGCCCTTCTTGAACAGTTTGACCGGCGGCAGCCGCAGGCCCTCCTGCTCCACGGCCGTCGCCGAGGCGGAAAAGCCGCCCGGCACCGAGCCGCCGATATCGGGCCAGTGGCCGGTGTTCGACAGCCAGCAGAAAATCGTTCCGTCCCGGTAGACCGGCATGGCGAAGCGCACGTCCATCAGGTGGGTGCCACCGAGATAGGGGTCGTTGACGATGTAGATGTCGCCGGGCTCGGGCTGCAGGCAGCGGCCGTCGGCGATCATTTCGATCACCGTTTTGGTCGAATACTGCATCACGCCGACGAACACCGGCAGACCTTGGCTGCCCTGCGCGATCAGCGACCCATCGACGGCCGAATAGATGCCGTCGGAGCGGTCGTTGGCCTCGGCGATGACGGGCGAAAAAGCGGCGCGCGAAAAGGTCAGGTCCATCTCGTCGCAGACCTGCTGCAGCGCCGCCTGGATGACCGAAAGCGTAATGGTGTCGAGTTTTGCCATCTCAGGCCTCACCGATGTCGATGATGATGTTGCCGTCGGCGTCCGAGCGCGCCCGGTCGCCGGGCTCGAGCACGGTGGTCGCGTCCATCTGTTCGAGGATCGCCGGCCCTTCGATGAATGCGTCGAGCGGCAGCTTTTCCCTGCTATAGACCGGCGTATCGTGCCAGCGCCCGCCATACCAGACCGGCCGGATTTCGCGCCGCGCCTCGTCGAGCGTTCTGGCGCGCCCTGCCGGGTCGATCAGCCGTGACAGGTCGATCGCCGGCCGCACGCCGGTCACCGAGGTGTTGAGGTTGACCAGATTGGCGCGGATTTCCGGCAGCTCGACCTTGAAGCGGGCGAAATAGGCCTTCTCAAAGAGTTGCTGCAGTACCTCGCGCGTCACCGAAGACGACGGCAGCGGCACGTTGATGATATGGGTCTGGCCGACGAACTGCATGTCGGCGGAATGCGTGACGCGGATCGTCTCCGGCTTCACCGCTTCCTTGCCGATCAGCTCTTCGCCTTCGTTTCGGTGCCGTTCCAATGTGCCGTGAATGTGGATTTCATCAAGGCCGGCCACCGGCTGGTTGACCGTGTTGACGAAATCGTGCCTGAGATCGGCGACGACGCAACCGAGCGCATTGGTGATGCCCGGCCGCGCCGGCACCAGCACTTTGGGCAGACCGAGTTCGCGCGCCAGGGCGGTCGCGTGCAGCGGTCCGGCGCCGCCGAAGGCGAACAGCGCGAAATCGCGAGGATCGTGGCCACGCGACACCGAAACCATGCGGATGGCGCCGGCCATCTTGATGTTGCCGAGCCGCAGCACGGCGCCCGCCGCCTCGACACCGGACAGGCCGGTGGGGCGGCCGATCCTGTCCTCGAATATGCCGGTGACGCGTTCGACGGTGACCGGATTTTCGACCGCGAGCAGCTTTTTCGGCGCCAGCCGGCCGAGCACCAGATTGGCATCGGTGATGGTCGGCTCGCTGCCGCCGCGCCCGTAGCAGATCGGGCCGGGATTGGCGCCGGCGCTTTCCGGGCCGATCTGGATCAGGCCGGCCGCATCGACGCGAGCGATCGAGCCGCCGCCGGCGCCGACCGTATGCACCGCCACCATCGGCACATGGATCGGCATCGCATATTCGATCTCGATCTCGTTCGACACCGCCGGTTCGGCATTGCGGATCAGCGCCACGTCGGTCGAGGTGCCGCCCATGTCGTAGGTGACCAGGTTTTCGAAGCCGGCGCGTTTTCCCGTATAGGCGGCGGCGATGACGCCGGAGGCCGGACCGGACATGACGGTCTTGGCTGACTCGCGTGTGACAAAGCGGGCCGAGATCATGCCGCCATTGCCGTTCATGATCAGGAAGTCGCGGGCGTAGCCTTTTGATCCCAACTCCTTGCGCAGCCGTTCGACATAGCGTTCGAGGATCGGCTGCACCGAGGCGTTGACCGAAGCGGTGACGCCGCGCTCGAATTCGCGCGCTTCCGACAGCAGCGCATGGCCTGTCGTGATGTAGCTATTCGGCCAAAGCTCGGCGGCGATCTCGGCGGCGCGCCGCTCATGCGCCGGATTGGCGTAGGAATGCAGGAAATGGATGACGAGGGATTCGCAGCCGGCCTCGATCAACTGGGAAATCGCCGCGCGCATTTCGGCTTCGTCGAGCGGAATGCGCACCGCGCCCGAGGCTTCGACGCGCTCCGACACTTCGAGCCGCAGATTGCGCGGAATGATCGGGACGAAGCTGCCTGTCATGCCATAGGGCTGCGGCCGCGTTCGCCGGCCAAGCTCGATGACATCGCGAAAGCCGCGCGAGGTGATCATGCCGGTTTTGGCCAACCGGCGTTCCAGCACCGCGTTGGTGGTGGTGGTCGTGCCGTGCACGATGAGGTCGATGCCGCGGATGGGGAAGCCGGTGGCACCGAGCGCCGAAACGACGCCGAAGGCCTGGTTGTCGGTAGTGGTCGGGGTCTTGGCGATATGCACCTTGCCGCCGCCCCGGCCGTCGATCAGAAGCAGGTCGGTAAAGGTTCCGCCGACATCGATGCCGGCGACGACGCTGCCGAGGGAATCCAGCGTCTGCGCCGAAAAATTCTCTTTCATTGTCGAAACCCGAAATATCAGGACTACCGATATGTGTCAGTTTGGAAAGGTGTTTCACGCTGGCGTCTTGACGCAAATATCATTTGTATACTAATAAATTCGGGACACAAGAGCTTACCGTGCAAACGGGCACGCCGGGACCTGATCGGTTCGGGCGCGCAGGAGAAGGTTTGGCGTCAGCGCCCTCGGGTTGGCCAGAAGGTTAGATTTGATGAACACCACATCCGCGCTCAGCACCGCCGGCGCCCGGCCGCAGCAGTTCCCAATTCCGGCCAATGTCTATGCCGAAACCGTCGTCTCGGTGAAGCACTATACCGACCGGCTGTTTTCGTTCCGCATCACCCGGCCGCAGTCGCTGCGTTTCCGCTCCGGCGAATTCGTCATGATCGGCCTGCCAAATGCCGAGAAACCGGTGTTCCGCGCCTATTCGATCGCCAGCCCTGCCTGGGACGACGAACTGGAATTCTTCTCGATCAAGGTGCCGGACGGCCCGCTGACCTCGCAACTGCAGAAGATCCAGATCGGCGACACCGTCATCATGCGGCAGAAGTCGACCGGCACGCTGGTGGTCGACGCGCTGACCCCGGCGAAGCGCCTGTTCATGATCTCGACAGGCACCGGCATAGCGCCCTTCGCCAGCCTGCTGCGCGATCCAGATACCTATGAAAAATTCGAGCAGGTGATCCTGACCCACACCTGCCGCGACAATGCCGAACTCACCTACGGCCAGGAGCTGGTTGCAGAGCTGGAGAACGACCCGCTGATCGGCGAGCTGACCGGTGGCCGCGTCACGCTCTACAATTCGACGACGCGCGAAACCTCCAAGCGCATGGGCCGCATCACCGCGCTGATCGGTTCGGGAAAATTCTATATCGATCTCGGCATCGACAAGCTCGACCCCGAGACCGACCGCATCATGATCTGCGGCTCGATGCATATGCTTAGGGATGTCAAGGAACTGGCCGAAAGCCTCGGGTTCCAGGAAGGCTCGCTGCATCATCCGGCGAGCTTCGTCGTCGAGCGCGCCTTCGTCGGCTGAGACGGCGGGGCGCTTCGGCGCCTGCTTCAAGCGGGTTTGACCATACGGTCAAAAATCTGCTGCTTTCGCGGCCTTTTTCAACTATGACCGCTTGAAGGACTCGTGAAGCGCTGCTTCGCGGGCTATTCTCGGTGGACGTCGCTGAACAAAGGGGCAGGAGATGAGCAGCACAATCCGCGAGGCCGGTCTCGGTGCCGACAGGTTGGGCGCGCCCAAGGTCACGCCGCTGCCGGCGCGCACTGCCGCCAACGCGCCGGTGTCGCAAGCGCACGGCATTGCCCGCAACCCCGGCATGAAGCTCGATCTCGGCTTCATGGAATCGATGCGCAGCGTCAACCGCTCGGCGCTGGAACGGCGTGTCGCCAGTCTGACCAAACGACGCTCGATCAAGGCCGACAACCAGGCCGCCTGGCTGCTGCGCGCCGTCGCCTGCATGGACCTGACCACGCTGAACTCGAACGACACCGACGAGCGCGTGCGCCGGCTCTGCGCCAAGGCGGTCAATCCGTTCCGCCGCGACATCGTCGAAGGCCTCGGCATTACAGGTGAAAAGATCCGCCCGGCGGCGGTCTGCGTCTATCATCCCTTCGTCGCCGCCGCCGTCGATGCGCTGCGCGGCAGCGGTATCCATGTCGCCGCCGTATCTACCGCTTTCCCGCACGGCCTCACCCCGCTTTCGACGCGGCTGCAGGAGATCGAAGCTTCGGTGAGCGATGGCGCCGACGAGATCGACGTCGTCATTCCGCGCGGCCTGGTCTTCGGAGCGAAATGGCAGGAACTCTATAACGAGATCGTCTCGATGCGCGTCGCCTGCGGCGAGGCGCATCTCAAGGTCATTCTCGGCACCGGCGACCTCGCCACGCTGCGCAACGTCATGCTCGCCTCGATGGTGGCGATGATGGCGGGCGCCGATTTCATCAAAACCTCGACCGGCAAGGAAAGCGTCAACGCGACGCTGCCGGTCGGCCTTGCCATGGTGCGCGCCATCCGAGCCTATTTCGAGGAGACCGGCTATCTCATCGGCTTCAAGCCGGCCGGCGGCATATCCACGGCAAAGGCGTCGCTCGACTGGCTGGTGCTGATGAAGGAAGAACTGGGACGGCGATGGCTGGAGCCGGACCTGTTCCGCTTCGGCGCGTCGAGCCTTTTGACCGACATCGAGCGCCAACTCGAACACCATCTGACCGGTCACTATTCGGCCAATCATCGCCACGCGATGGCGTGAGCGCCCCACTCTCCCCCTTGTGGGGCGGGTCGCGGCGAAGCGGCGGGGTGGGGGTCAAAGGAATAGGTCAGCCCGTGCAATGAACCAAACCATCAGCCATTTACCCCCACCCCGATCGGCTTTGCCGATCGACCCTCCCCACAAGGGGGAGGGTAAAGGAGGCGCTCCATGAACATTCTCGAACGCTATCACGCCATGGACTACGGCCCGGCGCCGGAGGCCCGCAACGGGGCCGACGCGTGGCTTGCTGCGCGCGATTTTTCCAAAGCGCTGTTCATAGGCGGCGACTGGAAGGCGGCCAGCGGCGGCAAGACTTTCGACACCAGCGATCCCGCCTCCGGCAAATTGCTGGCCAAGGTCTCGGATGCCGGTGCTGCCGATATCGATGCGGCGGTTTCGGCCGCCACAAAAGCGCTGCCTAGATGGAGCGCCAGCTCCGGCTACAGCCGAGCCAAAGCGCTCTACGCCATCGGTCGCGCCATGCAGCGCCACCAGCGGCTGTTCGCGGTGCTGGAATCGATCGACAACGGCAAACCGATCCGCGAAAGCCGCGACATCGACGTGCCGCTGGCCATCCGCCATTTCATCCACCATGCCGGCTGGGCGCAGGCGCTGGACAAGGATTTTCCGGATCAGAAGGGCGTCGGCGTCGTCGGCCAGATCATCCCGTGGAATTTCCCGCTCTTGATGCTGGCCTGGAAGATCGCGCCGGCGCTGGCCGCCGGCTGCACCGTGGTGCTCAAGCCGGCCGAGTTCACCCCGCTCACCGCCATCCTGTTCGCCGAGATCTGCGAACGATCAGGCGTGCCGAAGGGCGTCGTCAACATCGTCCACGGCGGGCCGGAGGCGGGTGCGGCAATCGTTAATCATCCCGGCATCCAGAAGATCGCCTTCACCGGCTCGTCCGAGGTCGGCAAGATCATCCGCAAGGCCACTGCCGGGTCGGGCAAGAAATTGTCGCTGGAACTTGGCGGCAAGTCGGCCTTCGTCGTCTTCGAGGACGCCGATCTCGACAGCGCCGTCGAGGGACTGGTCGACGGCATCTGGTTCAACCAGGGCCAGGTCTGCTGTGCCGGCTCGCGCCTTTTGGTGCAGGAAGGGGTCGCCGAAGCCTTCATCGCCAAGGTCAAGACCCGGATGAGCCGGCTGCGCGTCGGCAGCCCGCTCGACAAGAACACCGATATCGGCCCGCTGGTCGACCTGACCCAGCTCGATCGCGTCAAGGGACTGGTCGCCGAAGGCGCCAAACAGGGCGCCGTCTGCTGGCAGCCGGACGTGGCGCTGCCGGCTTCCGGCTATTATCACCTGCCGACGCTGGCGACAGGCGTTTCGCCAGCTAACATCCTGGCGCAGGAGGAGGTGTTCGGGCCGGTGTTGGCGACCATGACCTTCCGCAACACCGAGGAAGCGATCGAGCTCGCCAACAACACGCGCTACGGCCTGGCCGCCTCGGTGTGGAGCGAGAACGTCAACCTTGCGCTGCACGTCGCGCCGCAATTGAAGGCCGGCGTCGTCTGGGTCAACGGAACCAATATGTTCGACGCCGCCTGCGGCTTCGGCGGCTACCGCGAAAGCGGTTTTGGCCGCGAAGGCGGGCGCGAGGGCATGTTCGAATATCTCTCGGCAAAACTGCCGCTCGGCCCGGCCGTCAAGCCGGCAGTGGCTACGACACAGCCTGTCGAGCAGGCGGAAGGCGACACTATCGATCGCACGGCAAAGCTGTTCATCGGTGGCAAGCAGGTCAGGCCGGACGGCAATTATTCGCTTGCCGTTGCCACCGCCAAGGGCAAGCTTGCCGGCGAGGTCGGTCTCGGCAGCCGCAAGGATATCCGCGACGCCGTCGCGGCTGCACGTGCCTGCAAGGGCTGGCCGGAGGCGACCGCCTACAACCGTAGCCAGGTGCTCTACTATCTGGCCGAAAACCTGTCCGGCCGTGCCGATGAGTTTGCGGCGCGTCTCACAGAGCTCACCGGCGCCACCGCGAAGGCGGCGCGCGAAGAGGTCGACCAGTCGATCGAGCGGCTGTTCCTCTATGCCGGCTTGGCCGACAAGTTCGAGGGCCGCGTCCACCAGCCGCCGGCCCGCGCCGTCACTTTGGCACTGCACGAGCCGGTCGGCGTCGTCGGCATCGTGGCACCCGACAATGCGCCCCTGCTTGGCCTGATCTCGCTGGCGGCGCCGGCGCTCGCCATGGGCAACACCGTCGTCGCGGTGCCATCCGAAAAATATCCGCTGCTTGCCACCGATCTCTATCAGATCATCGAATATTCCGACGTTCCGGCCGGCGCCATCAACATCGTCACCGGCCGTAGCGCCGAGCTCACCGGCGTGCTGGCCAGGCACGACGATGTCGACGGGCTCTGGGTGTTCGCCGATGCCGAGACCTGCGCCAAAGCCGAAGCCGACTCTGTCGGCAATCTCAAGCGCGTCTGGACCGGCAACGGCCGCAGCCTCGACTGGGCGTCGACCGAGGCCGCCGGCGATGCCTTCCTGCGCCGTGCCGTCGAGGTTAAAAACGTCTGGGTGCCCTACGGCGACTGAACGGTCGCCATTCGCGCGGCGTCGGACGAGAAGCGTCCGGGCTTGACGGCAGAAAAGATGTTCTTTACCGAGAAAAAACATTTGCCCTAAGCGAACAGCAATACAGGCGGGCATGATAGTGCCTATCTGGCACATTGCGCCTTGGCCGCGTGCCAGTAAGAACCGGCGGCCACAGAGGAGAAAAGCATGGCGGATCTGGCAGGCAAGATCGTTGTCGTCACAGCGGCGGCACAAGGCATCGGCCGTGCGAGCGCGCTGGCTTTCGCCAGGGCGGGCGCTGTCGTCCATGCCACCGACATCAATGATGTGATGCTCGCCGAACTTGGCAAGACGGCCGGTATCAAGACCCGCAAGCTCGACGTGCTGAACGACGAGGCCGTGACGTCGGCCTTCGCCGAGATCGGGGCCGTCGATGTGCTGTTCAACTGCGCCGGCTTCGTCCATTCGGGCTCGATCCTCGAGATGAAGGACGCCGATCTCGACTTTGCTTTGGATCTCAATGTCCGCTCAATGATCCGCACCATCCGCGCCGTGCTGCCCGGCATGCTGGAGCGCGGCGACGGCTCGATCATCAACATGGCGTCGTTGGCGGGCTCGACCAAGGGCGTGCCCAACCGCTTCGTCTACGGCCTGACCAAGGCGGCCGTCATCGGCCTGACCAAATCGATTGCCGCCGATTATGTCGGCAAGGGCATACGCTGCAACGCCATCTGCCCGGGCACGGTCGAAAGCCCGTCGCTGCAGGACCGCATGCACGCGCAGGGCGACTACGAGGCGGCCCGCGCTGCCTTCATCGCCCGCCAGCCCATGGGCCGCCTCGGCACGCCCGAGGAAATCGCCGATCTCGCCGTCTATCTGGCCGGCGCCACCTATACGTCGGGGCAGGCTTATAATATCGACGGTGGCTGGTCGATTTAAGCTCACCTCAATCAAGGAGAGAATTCTATGAAACTGCTGCGCTATGGCGAGGCGGGGAGCGAACGCCCCGGCCTGCTCGATGCGGATGGGACGATCCGTGACCTCTCCGCCCATGTCACCGACATTGCCGGCAAGGCGCTCGACCCGGCATCGCTTGAGACATTGTCGAAGCTCGATCCGAAATCGCTGCCGGCGGTTCCCGGCAAGCCGCGCATGGGCGCCTGCGTCGCCGGGACCGGCAAGTTCATCTGCATCGGCCTGAACTATTCCGACCATGCCGCCGAGACCGGCGCCACGGTGCCGCCGGAGCCGATCATCTTCATGAAGGCGAGCTCGGCCATCGTTGGACCGGACGACGACGTGCTGATCCCGCGCGGCTCTGTGAAGACCGATTGGGAGGTCGAGCTTGGCGTGGTTATCGGCAAGACCGCGAAATATGTCACCGAGGCCGAGGCGCTGGACTATGTCGCCGGCTACTGCGTCGCGCACGACGTTTCCGAACGCGCCTTCCAGGCCGAGCGTCAGGGCCAATGGACTAAGGGCAAGTCCTGCGACACCTTCGGGCCGATCGGCCCGTGGCTGGTGACCAAGGACGAAGTGAAGGACCCGCAGAACATCCCGATGTGGCTGAAGGTCAACGGCAAGACGATGCAGAACGGCTCGACCAAGACCATGGTCTATGGCGTCGCCTATCTCGTCTCCTATCTCAGCCAGTTCATGTCGCTGCATCCGGGCGACATCATCTCGACCGGCACGCCGCCCGGCGTCGGCCTGGGCATGAAGCCACCGGTCTTCCTGAAGGCCGGCGACGTTGTGGAGCTCGGCATCGAAGGGCTTGGCATGCAGAGGCAGACGTTCAAGGCGGACGTATAGGGGCTCTTCCTTCTCCCCTTGTGGGAGAAGGTGGATCGGCGCGCAGCGCCGACACGGATGAGGGGCTGGACGAAACGCGGCGAGAAAACATCGAAGGATTTTAGTCGCTTACGCCTTCAGCGTAGCGATCCTTCCAACACCCCTCATCCGACCGAGCTTCGCTCGGCCACCTTCTCCCACAAGGGAGAAGGGGAGTGGGCACCAGCTACTTCAACACCTTCCCATCCGCCCCGAACCGGTAGGTCTTTGCCGGATCCGGCGTCGCATAAAGCGTGGCTCCCGGTTCGGCGTTGTAGACGCCGAAGATGCGCACGGTGATCAGCCCGGCCTTCTCGCAGTCGAGATAGAGGTTGGTGTCGGCGCCAAGATGCTCGGCATGGACGACCGTGCCTTTCCAGGCGCCGGATTTCGCATCGACGGTCAAATGCTCGGGACGGACGCCGATGGTCTTGGCCGTTTCGGCAAGCCTGGCGCCGTCGACGAAATTCATCTTCGGTGAGCCGATGAAGCCGGCGACAAACTCATTCGCCGGCGAATTATAAAGCTCCATCGGTCCGCCGATCTGCTCGATCTTTCCGGCGTTGAGCACGACGATCTTGTCGGCCAGCGTCATCGCCTCGACCTGGTCGTGGGTGACATAGATCATCGTCGCCTTCAGCCGGCGGTGCAGTTGCGCGATCTCCAGCCTGGTGTTGACGCGCAGTGCTGCATCGAGGTTCGACAAAGGCTCGTCGAACAGGAAAAGCTTGGGCTCGCGCACCACGGCGCGGCCGATGGCGACGCGCTGGCGCTGGCCGCCTGACAGCTCGGCCGGCCGCCTCGAGAGATAGGGTTCCAGCGACAGCATCGAGGAGGCGATGCCAATGCGGCGGTCGATCTCGGCCGCCGGCGTGCCCGCCTGCTTGAGGCCAAGGCCCATATTGTTCTTCACCGTCAGATGCGGGTAGAGCGCGTAGGTCTGGAACACCATTGCGATGCCGCGTTTGGCCGGCGGGGTTGCGGAGACATCCGCCCCGTCGATGACCACGCGGCCCGAGGTCGAATCCTCCAGCCCGGCGATGACCCTGAGCAGCGTCGACTTGCCACAGCCGGAGGGGCCGACGAAGACGACGAATTCGCCATCGGTCACTTCGAGGTTGATGCCCTTCAGCACCTCGACCGGCCCAAAAGCCTTCTTCACATTCTCGATGTTCAGCGAGCCCACGGCTTCGTTCCTGTTCTAGAGTTTGACTGGTCTAGAGTCTGATTGGGGCGCCGCTGCGAACGCTCTCGTCGGCGGCAAGGCAGACGGCGAGCGACTTCACCGCGTCGTCCATATGGCGGGAGAGGTCTAGGTCCTCGCGGATCGCCTTCAGCAGAAAAGCCTGTTCGAGATCGCAGAGATCCTGATGGCCCGGTTCGCCTTCCATCGACAGCATCTCATCCGCTTTTGCGAACTTGCCGTCCGCGCCGGTCGCCGCACTGTGCAGGCGGATGGTCGAGGTCTTGGTGTGGGTGTCGATGTCGTCGGACCTGACGCCCTCCTTCATGACGATCGATACGCAGCCCTTGGGCGAGATCACATCCTTCACGAAGAAGGCGGTCTCCGAGATCATCGGCCCCCAACCGGCCTCGTACCAGCCGACCGAGCCGTCGTCGAACAGCACCTGCAGATGACCGTAATTGTACATCGTGGGCGCAATCTCGTCGGTCAGCCTCAGCCCCATGCCGCGCACCTCGACCGGCCTGGCATCGGTGATCTGCAGCATCACGTCGAGATAGTGGACGCCGCAATCGACGATCGGCGATGTCGTCTGCATCAACTGCTTGTGCGTCTCCCAGCTATGGCCGGAGGATTGCTGGTTGAGGTTCATGCGGAACACGTAGGGGCCGCCGAGCTTTCGCGCTTCGGCGATCAGCCTGATCCAGGACGGGTGATGGCGCAGGATGTAGCCGATCACCAGTTTCTTGCCGTTGGCCTTGGCTGCCGCAACCACGCGTTTCGCATCCGCCACCGTCGTCGCCAGCGGCTTTTCGACAAAGACATGGCAGCCGGCCTCGAACGCCTTGACCGAATAGTCGGCATGGCTGTCGGAATAGGTGGCGATGCACGCGATGTCAGGCCTTTCGTCGCGCAGCGCCTCGTCGAAGGAGCGCCTGATATCATAGCCGGAAAGCCCGGCCGGCAGCGGCACGTCCGAGCGGTTGATCAGCGCCGCGATCTGGAATCCCGGATTGGTGTGATAGGCCAGCGCATGGCTGCGGCCCATATTGCCAAGCCCGGCAACGACGACGCGAAGAGGTTTTTCCGAGCTCACTTGACGGCTCCCGATGTAATGCCGCGGATCAGCTGCCGCGAGAAGATGAGGTAGAGGATCAGCACCGGCAGGATCGCCAGTGAAAGCGCGGCCAGCACAGCGTTCCAGTTGGTGACGTATTGGCCGACAAAAATCTGCGAGCCGAGGGTCACCGTCTTGGTATTTTCGGAAGATGCTAGGATTAGCGGAAACCACAGATCGTTCCAGATCGGGATCATGGTGAAGACGGCGACCGTTGCCATCGACGGCCGCACCAGCGGCAGCACCAGCCGGAAGAAGATGGTGTATTCGGACAGCCCATCGATGCGGCCGGCATTTTTCAGATCGTCGGACACCTGTTTCATGAATTCCGACAGGATGAAGACGGCGAGCGGCAGGCCCTGCGCCGTATAGACCAGGATCAGCGCCGTCAGCGTGTTGACCAGCCCGCTCGCCACCATCAATTGTAGGATAGCGACGGTGCCGAGGCGGATCGGAATCATGATGCCGAGCGCCAGGTAGAGGCCCATCAGCGAATTGCCGCGGAAGCGGTATTCCGACAGCGCGAAAGCCGCCATGGCGCCGAACAAAAGCACGAAGAATAGCGAGGCTACGGTGACGATAAGACTGTTCTGGAAATAGTGGAAGAAATCGCCCTGGTTGAGCACAGTGGTATAGCCAATCAGGTCGAATGTCTTAGGGGTCGGCGGCGTCAGCGGCGCGCCGAAGATAGCGGCACGCGACTTGAACGAATTGATGATGACGATGGCGACCGGAAACAGCGCGATCACCGTATAGATCAACAGGATCGTGTGGGCGCCGATGGTGCGGGGGAGGGAGAAGGTTGCCTTGCTCATTGCTCCATCCCTCAGAACTGATATCGACGCAGCCGCGTCTGAATGGTGAAGAGATAGATGCAGACGCCGGTCAGAATGATGAAGAACATCATCGAGGCTATCGCCGCGCCAAGGTATTTGTCGCCCAACTGCGTCTGGAAGCCGAAGAACGTGCGATAGAGAAGCGTGCCCAAGATATCGGTGGAACCGTTGGGTCCGGCAATCGCGCCTTGAGCAGTGTAGATCAGGTCGAAGGCGTTGAAATTCCCGACGAAGGTCAGGATCGAGATGATGCCGATCGAGGGCAGGATCAGCGGCAGCTTGATCTTCCAGAATTGCGCCATGCCGGTGATTCCGTCGCATTCGGCCGCTTCGATCACCTCCTCTGGAATCGACAGCAGTGCCGCATAGATCAGCATCATCGGGATGCCGACGAACTGCCATACCGAGATCAGGCTGAGCGTTGTCAGAGCATATTCTTCCTTGCCCAACCACGGCGCGAACAGGATTTTCAGACCGACAAGATCAAGCAGATTCGGCGCCACGCCCCACAGCGGTGACAGGATCAACTTCCAGACAAAGCCGACGATCACAAAAGAGAGGATGGTCGGAATGAATATTGCCGTACGATAGAAGGTGGCAAAGCGGAGCCGGGGGTTCGAAAGCAGTGCTGCCAGCAGCACGCCGATCGGGTTCTGCACCAGCATATGGATGATGAAGAACCAAGTATTGTTCCCAAGTGCGTTCCAGAAGCTTTGCGATAGGCGTGGATCACCGAACAACGCGCGGAAGTTGGCCAAGCCGACAAATACTTGCGACTGGTCGATGGTGCGGAAGAGCGAAAGCTGAAGCGTGCCGAACAGCGGCAGGATCATGATACCAGTGTAGACCAGCACCGCCGGCGCGAGGAAGACGCCGATGTGCCAGCGGAATGGTCTTTTCGGTGCTGCGGCCATGAGTTCGGTCCCCGCCGATCAGGTTTGCAATTGCCGCCAAAGGCGCGGCGCCTCCCTCCCCCTCGTGGGGAGGTGCCTCGCGAAGTGAGGCGGGTGGGGTCGGCCAAGGCAGTGCGCCATCGTGGTGTCGACCGTGCTTTCCAGCAACGATCAGGTCGCAGCCCTGCCTCCACCCCTGTCGCCTTCGGCGACATCTCCCCCTCGAGGGGGGAGATCGCCGCGCTCTGCCTGAGGCTCTTACTTCGCTGGCTTGTACCAGCTGTCGAGACCATCCTGCAGCTTCTTGGCCGCTGCTTCCGGCGTCTCTGTGCCGTTGATGACGTTTGCTGATTCCCGCCACGTTTCAGTGTCGAGATTGGGATTGCCGCGGCCGACGATCGCCGCCGTATGCCGGATCGTCGACTTGCATTTCTGCCGCCACGATTGGAATTCCTGCGCAAGGGGATCCTTGAGTTCCACCGGTGTCGAATTCAGGCTGAAGAAGCCGGGCAAGGCATTGGCGTAGATTCCGGCGAATTCGGTCGAGGCAACCCAGCTCAGGAACGTGCGAGCGGCTTCCTTGTTCGGCGATTTCGCGTTCAGACCGATGCCGATATCGGTGTGATCGGAGATGTAGCAGGGGTCGCCCGCTTTCTGCACCGGCGGCGGGAAGGCGCCCATCTTGAACTGTGCCTGGGCATTGAAACCGGATATTTCCCACGAGCCGGCCGGATAGATTGCGGCGCGGCCGAGCGTGAACAGGTTCTGGCTGTCCGGATAGGTCTGTGACTCGAAGCCGTCGCCGAGATATGGCTTCCACTTGGCGAGTTCGGCAAACGGCGCGACCCAGTTGGCGTCGGTCAGCTTCTGTTCGCCCTTGATCAGCGCATTGCGGCCGTCCTCGCCCTTATAGAAATTCGGCGCGATGTTGTAGTAGCCCATGGTCGCCGCTTCCCATTGGTCGTGGGTGCCCATCGCCATCGGGATGTAGGTGCCGTCGGCCTTGATCTTGTCAAGCGCCGCGTAGAACTCCTCGTTCGTCGTCGGCACCTTGATGCCGAGCTTGTCGAAGGCGTCCTTGTTGTAGATGAAGCCGTGGATGACCGAGGCCATCGGCACGCAGAAGGTGTCCTTGCCATCGTCGGTTGTCCAGGCGGACTTGGCGACGTCAGAGAAATTCTCCATTCCCGGCAGATCGTTCAGTTTGTCGAGTTGACCCAGCTTGTATTGCGCCAGAGGCAGGTCGAACGGACGACAGGTGATCAAATCGCCGGCGGATCCTGCCTCAAGTTTGGCGTTGATCGCCGCGTTGTATTCGGTTGGTGCCATGGGCGAGAAAGTCACCTTGATCCCCGGATGCTTGGCCTCGAAGGCAGGGATCAGCTTGTCCTGCCAGATGGCAAGATCATCGTTGCGCCAGCTTTCGATGTTGAGCGTTACGTCCTGGGCATAGGCCATTCCGGCGGAGCCGAGAATGCTGGTGCCGAGAAGAAGTGCCGTCAGTAGTTTCGTTGTCATGCTCAGTCTCCCTGTTGACCTTTTTCAGGTTCGGTTTTGAGAACAGAGGCTTTCTGCCTCATGCTCCCCTCGATCGCGGAAAGGGCCGGGCGCAGCTTCTGGCCGGTCCCTTCCAGTATCTTCTCGGCCGCATCGGCATTGGCAGCGCCGGCGGCGAGCAGAATGGCGGTCTTGACGCCGCCGCCGCTCTTCTCGAGCAGGCGCGCCGCATCGTCCCTGTCGCGCCCGCTGATGGCGGCGACGATGCGTGCGGCGCGGTCGCGCAGCTTGATGTTGTCGGCCATGAGATTGACCATGTAGCCGTCATGCACATGGCCAAGATGGATGGCGGCCAGCGTCGACAGCATGTTGAGCGCGATCTTCTGGGCGGTGCCGGCGCCCATGCGCGTCGAGCCGGCGATCAGCTCCGGCGGTGTCTCGAGCAATATGGCGATATCGGCCAGCCGAAGCAGGGGCGCATCCTTGTTATTGGCGATGGCGATGGTTGCCGAGCCGCGGCGCCTGGCGTCCTCGATCGCTCTGACCGCATAAGGTGTCGAGCCGCTGGCCGAGACCGCGATCAGGCAGTCGCCCTCGCCGATGCCGGCAGCGGCAACCGCTGCCGAGGCGTCGTCGGTGTCGTCCTCCGGTCCGCCGGCCAGTGTCTTGAAGGCATCGTCGCCACCGGCAATCAGGATGGCGATACGTTCGCGCTGAATGCCGAAGGTACCCGGCAGCTCCAGCGCATCGGCCAGCGCCATCAGGCCCGAGCTGCCGGCTGCCGCGTAAGCGACCTTGCCGCCGTTGTTCAGCCGGCTGGCTATGATTTCGGCTGCTTTGGCGATGGCAGAAATGGCGCCGTGCACCGCCTTGGCGGCCTCGATCTGCGCATTGGCCAAAGAGGAAAGGATGGCGTCCGGGGCCTGGATGTCCAGCCCCTCGGCATTCTGGTGAAGCGCTTCGGTGCGCGTTTCGGCCATCCGCTTTCCTCCAATCCAGAAAACCATACCAAAAAAATACCACTTGTCCACACGCATTAGCGATTTCCCTGCCTCGGAATTGGCTTTCGGGCAAAATACGCAGGTTTTTCAACCGGATGCGGCTTAATCTTTTTGAAACGGAAATTAATCCTTGGCTATTGGTATTTTATTGGTATTATCCGCCAGGAGGAGAAATCGCGTGAATTTCGTGCTTGGCATCGATGGCGGCGGCACCAGCTGCAGGGCGGCCCTGGCAACAGTGGACGGCACCGTCGTCGGCCGCGCCAAGAGTGGTGCGGCCAACATCCGCACCGATCTAACCGGCGCCAGGGGCAACATCGTAGAGGCGGCAAAACAGGCCTTTGTCGCCGCCGGACAAGACCCCGAAATGATCCCGCAGACCCCGGCCATCCTCGGCCTCGCCGGCGCCAATGTCGGCACCTATAGGCAGCAGCTCGAAGCAATCCTGCCGTTCAGCATCAGCCGTGTCGAGACCGACGCCGAGATCGCCCTGGAAGGCGCGGTCGGCTCCGGTGACGGCGCCATGGCCATCCTCGGCACTGGCACCGCCTACATGGCGCGCAAAAACGGCAAGTCGCGCGCCATCGGCGGCTGGGGTTTTCAGGTCGGCGACCAGGGCAGCGGCGCCCGCATCGGCCGCGACCTGCTCGAACAGACGCTGCTCGCGTATGACGGCATCCGCCAGGGATCGCCGCTGACGCAGGCCATGCTCGCCATCTTCCGCGACAATCCCGAGGATTTGGTCGAGTTCACCACCAATGCCAAGCCGGGCGATTTCGGCGGCTTCGCGCCCAAGGTCTTCGACCATGCCGCCAAGGGCGACATCGTCGCCAACTGGATCCTCGACAAGGCGGTCGCCGATGTCGAGGCCGCACTCGGCGTGCTCGATCTCGGCGACGACGATCCGCTGTGCCTGCTTGGCGGGCTGGCGACGCTCTATGCACCACGCCTGTCGGCGCGCTACCGGGCGCTGCTGAAGCCGCCGCTCGACGATGCGCTGGGCGGTGCGGTGCAGATGGCGGTTCGTGTTTTCTCGAGGACTGCGGAGGCGGCACGATGAGCGAAGCCGCCGACCAGATCTTCGCGACCCTGAAACACTCGGCGCAAAGCGGCGCACCGCTCTATCTGCAGCTCAGGAAGAGCATCGAGGACGCGGTCAATCGCGGCCTGATCGGGCCGGGCGATGCGCTGCCTTCCGAGCGCGACATCGCCAGCAAGGCGGACATTTCGCGCGTCACGGTGCGCAAGGCGGTGCAGGACCTGGTCAAGGGGGGCATCCTCGTCCAGCGCCACGGCTCCGGCACGTTTGTCGCACCGCGCATGGAACGCGTCGAGCAATCGCTGTCGCGGCTGACATCCTTCACCGAGGACATGGCGCGGCGCGGCATGGCTGTCCGTTCGGCCTGGCTCGATCGCGGCCTCTATGCGCCCTCGCCGGACGAGATGATGGTGCTTGGCCTGTCGTCGAACGAGCTGGTGGCACGCGTAGCGCGCCTGCGCATCGCCAACGATACGCCGTTGGCGATCGAACGCGCCGCACTGTCGGCCAGCGTGCTGCCGGACCCCGCAGGAATTGGGTCGTCGCTCTACGCTGCGCTGGAAACAACCGGCAATCGACCGGTCCGGGCGGTGCAGCGCATCTCCGCGGCCAATCTCGGCGACGACGACGCGCGCCTGCTCGAAGTGCCGCCAGGCATTGCGGGGCTGCACATCGAGCGTATTTCCTATCTGGCTAGCGGCAAGGTTATCGAATTCACCCGCTCCATCTACAGAGGCGACGCCTATGATTTCGTCGCCGAACTCCGGCTGAGCGGGCCGGGCGAAGAGGGCCGGCCATGAGCGCGACGAGCAGCCAAAAAGGTGACACCCATATGCGGCGCGAGATCGAGGAGATCCCGGAGGCCACCGCGCGCCTGCTCGACGGCTCGGCAGCGGTGCTGACGGAGGCCGGGCGCGGCATTCGCGAGCGCGATCCGCAGTTCGTCGTCACCGTGGCGCGCGGCTCCTCCGACCATGCCGCCACCTTCATGAAGTATGCGGTGGAGCTGACCGCCGGCCTCGCCGTCGCTTCGGTCGGCCCATCGATCGCCTCGATCTATGGCGCCAAGCTCAAGCTCGGCGGCTCGGCTTGCCTGGCGATCTCGCAGTCGGGCAAGAGCCCGGACATCGTCGCCATGGCGCAAGCCGCGAGAGCCGGCGGTTCGCTGACCGTCGCGATCACCAACACCGCCGATTCGCCGCTGGCGCGGGCCTCCGATTATGCGATCGACATTCTGGCCGGCCCGGAACGCAGCGTCGCCGCGACGAAGACCTTCGTCAATTCGGCCGTCGCCGGCCTCGCTTTGATGGCGCATAGCACCGGCGACGACAAGTTGCTGGCGGCGCTCGCCCATTTGCCGGAACATTTCCGCAAGGCGATCGCCTGCGACTGGATGGCGCTGGCCAGCGCCCTTGAGACGCCGAAATCGCTGTTCATCCTAGGTCGCGGTCCGTCCGCTGCGATCGCCAATGAAGCAGCGCTTAAGTTCAAGGAAACCTGTGCCATGCACGCCGAGGCCTATAGTGCTGCCGAAGTGATGCATGGCCCGCTGGCACTGGTCGGGCCTGATTTCCCGGTGCTGGCGCTCGCCGCCCGCGATGCTTCCGAGCCGTCGGTTGCCGAGGCCGCCGACAGCCTGGCGGCCAAGGGCGCGGCCGTCTTTGTGACCTCGGACAAGGCGAAAAGCGCTCAGCACCTGCCGCATGTCGCCACCGGCCATCCGCTGACCGACCCGCTGGCGCTGATCGTGTCCTTCTATGGCTTCGTCGAGGCCTTTGCCCGCCATCGCGGCCTCGATCCGGACACGCCGCCCAATCTGCGCAAGGTGACGGAAACCATATGAGCGACCGTTTTGCCCTGACTGGGGCCCGGATATTCGACGGCGACGACTGGCACGACGATGCCGCGCTTGTCGTGCGTGACGGCCTCGTCGAAGCCATCGTTGCCGTCGGCGCCGTTCCATCGGGTGTCGAGCGTATCGAAACCGGCGGCGGCATGCTTGCGCCGGGCTTCGTCGACCTGCAGGTCAATGGCGGCGGCGGGGTCATGCTCAACGACCATCCTGATGTCGCCTCGATCGAAACCATCTGCCGGGCGCACGCGCCGTTCGGTACGACCGCGCTGTTGCCGACGCTGATCACCGACACTCCTGAGATCACCGCCGCGGCGGTTGCCGCCGGAGCGGAGGCCGCAAAGCAAAAGGTGCCTGGCTTTTTGGGCCTGCATCTCGAAGGCCCGCATCTGTCGATCGCCCGCAAGGGCGCGCATGACCCGGCGCTGATCCGGCCGATGCTGGATGCCGACCAGGCGATGCTGATTGCGACGCGGAAAACTCTGCCGGTGCTGTTGATCACGATCGCGCCGGAATCCGTCGACACCGTACGCGTTTCGGCGCTCGCCGAGGCCGGCATCGTCGTCAGCCTCGGCCATTCCGACACCGGCTATGCCAAGGCGCGCGCGTTCGCCGATGCCGGCGCAACAATGGTCACCCATCTGTTCAACGCCATGAGCCAGATCGGCAATCGTGAGCCGGGGTTGGCGGGTGCCGCCATCGATAGGGACACGTTGTTTGCCGGCATCATCGCCGACGGCATCCATGTCGATCCCGCCACCATGGCCATCGCGCTGCGCGCCAAGCAGGGTCCGGCAAAGATTTTCCTGGTCACCGACGCCATGGCGACGATCGGCACCGATATGACCTCGTTCACGCTGAACGGCCGCACCGTCTACCGCAAGGACGGCAGCCTGCGGCTTGGCGACGGGACGCTGGCCGGCGCCGATCTCGACATGATCTCCGCCGTGCGCTTCGTCCACCGCATTGTCGGACTGGACCTTTCGGAAGCGCTGCGCATGGCTTCGTTCTATCCGGCGCAGGCGATCGGCCAGTCGCACCGGCTCGGGCGGTTCGCCAACGGCACCGCCGCCGATATTGTCGCGCTGTCGGACGAATTGGACGTCAGGGGTGTCTGGATAGAAGGCGACAGGATTTTCGGGGTCGGCGCCAACTGGGTGTAACCTTAACGTCAGCCGGCTTTGGCCGGAGCGTAGAGGTCCTTGTAGGTTTCGCGCAGCAGGTTCTTCTGCACCTTGCCCATCGTGTTGCGCGGCAGTTCGTCGACGAAGATCACCTGCTTCGGGTGCTTGAATTTCGCCAGCCGCCCGGCGATGGCGCCGACGATCTCGGCAGCCGTGATGGTCGCGGTTGGCGTCCGCACCACGACCGCGGTGACGCCTTCGCCGAAATCCGGATGGGCAACGCCGATGACAGCGCTTTCGGCGACGCCGGCCAGCGCGTCGATCTCGCTCTCGACCTCCTTCGGATAGATGTTGTAGCCGCCGGAAATGATCAGATCCTTGCCGCGCCCGACGATGTGGACATAGCCGTCGGCGTCGATCAGGCCGAGATCCCCGGTGATGAAGAAGCCGTCATCACGGAATTCCGCCTTGGTCTTTTCCGGCATGCGCCAATAGCCGCCGAAGACATTGGGGCCCTTCACCTCGATCATGCCGACCTCGCCCTGCGCAAGTGTTTCGCCGCTCTCGGGGTCGGCGATGCGCAGCGCGACGCCGGGTAAGGGGAAGCCGACCGTGCCGGCGCGCCGCTCGCCATCATAGGGGTTCGACGTGTTCATGTTGGTCTCGGTCATGCCGTAGCGCTCGATGATCGAATGGCCGGTGCGCTCGCGCCAGGCCTTGTGCGTCTCGGCCAGCAGCGGCGCCGATCCGGAAACGAACAGGCGGATGTTTTTCGCCGCTTGCCGGTTCAAGCCGTCCTGCTGCAACAGGCGCACATAAAAGGTCGGCACGCCCATCAGCGCCGTGGCCCGCGACAGCAGCGAGACGATGCGGGCCGGGTCGAACCTGGTTTCGAACAGCATCGAGGCGCCGGCCATCAGGATGACGTTGGTGGCCACGAAGAGGCCATGCGTGTGGAAGATCGGCAGCGCGTGGATCAAGACGTCTGCGGCAGTGAAGTGCCACTGGTCGACCAGAACCCGCGCATTCGAGGCGAGGTTCTCATGGCTGAGCATGGCGCCTTTCGAGCGGCCGGTGGTCCCCGACGTGTACAGGATCGCCGCAAGATCGTTCGGCCCGCGCACCACGTCGCGGAAGTCCGAAGACCGCCGCGAAGCCTGATCCATCAACGAGCCTTCGCCATTGCTGCCGAGCGTGACTGCGATAGCGCCCGATCTCTTCGCCAAGGCCCCGATATCGGCTGCCCGTGCCGGATCGCAGACGACCAGCCGCGGCTCGGCATCGCCGAAGAAGTAGTCGAGCTCGGTCAGCGTGTAGGCGGTGTTGAGCGGCAGGAAGACCGCGCCGGCGCGCAGGCAAGCGAGATAGAGGAAAATGGCCTCGGCGCTCTTCTCGACCTGGACGGCGACGCGGTCGCCGGGTTCGACGCCCAATTGCAGAAGCGCATGTGCCAGTTGCGCGGACTGCGCCAGCATATCGCCATAGGAGATCGAGCGCCCGTCATCCGTCTCCATCAACAGACGCTCGGGCGCCGGCGTCCCGGCGCGGAAAGCGTCGAACAAATGGTTGCTCATGCATCCCTCCGAGTCTGGGCAGCCGCCGGAAGCGGCGGTGCGGCCGGTCTCGCCGGTTTCGGCATCAGGCGGCGCACAGCGGGCGCGGCCGCCACATCATTCCTGGCGGCGAACAGCTCGTGGTTCTTCTCGATATCGTCGAGCTTGTAGCGATAATTGACCATCAGGCCATGCGCCTGACGTAAGGCGCGGGGCGACAGGTCGCCGAAAAGGTCGATGCGCTCCAGCCGCGCGCCATTGCCGAGATGGAACCGGGCGACCGGATCGATCACCTTGCCGGAGGCGGTGCGGGCTTCGAGGAAATACTGTGCCGCAAGAGGAAGCAGGGCCTGGCCCACGCGGTCGCGCATGGCAGGATCCGCGTGCCAACCCTGGTTGGCGACGAGGTCCAGCACTTCGGCGGCGGAGGGGATTTCGGCCTGCTCGGCCAGCCAGCGGGCAAAGCCCGGCACCGGGGACAGTGTGACGAAATCGGTCAGGCCGGGAAGGTCGCGGCGCAGGTCCTCGACCACCTGCTTGATCAGGAAGTTGCCGAACGAGATGCCGCGCAAGCCCTCCTGGCAGTTGGAGATGGAATAGAACACTGCCGTCGTGGCCAGCCGTGGCTGTACCAGCGGCCGCTCGTCGGCAAGCAGCTCGGCGATTGTCGTCGGCATCGCCCGGGTGAGCGCGACCTCGACGAAGATCAGCGGCTCGTCACCGAGCTGCGGATGAAAGAACGCATAGCAGAGCCGGTCGTCGGGTTCGATCCGGCGGCGCAGATCGTCCCAGGTGTGGATGGCGTGCACCGCCTCGTAGCGGATGATTTTTTCCAGAATGTTGGCTGGCGTCGACCAGTCGATCCGCCGCAGCACCAGGAAGCCGCGGTTGAACCATGACGACAGGAGGTGCGTGAAGTCGGCATCGACGACGGCGAGATCGGGTGATTTGGGCAGCCGGGCAAGCAGATCCTGGCGCATGCGCACGAGCGTCTCGATGCCGCCGGGCGCCAAGTTCAGGCGGCGCAGAAGCTCCTGTCTAGCCGGTTCGGCGGCATCGTGCAGGGCAAGTGCCGAGCGATCGTCGGGCGCGGCGCGATAGGCATCCACCGCGGCGGCAAGCTTGGCATGATCGGTGCCGAAACGATCGCGCAGCACATGCAGGAACGCCAGCCTTCCGTCGGCGCCGAGGGTGCGCCAGCGCTCAAGGATTTCCCGGGCATAGGCGACGCCCGATGCCTCGCCCTGGCTGGAAAGCAGACGGGCGCACAGACGCCCCAGGCTGTCAGCCGAGACCGGCTCGTCACCGCGAACGAGGTTCAACATCATCCGGCCGCGATCGGCGATGGAGTTCAGCAGGTCAGCGAAGAATGGGCTGCGGTTCATCGATCCGACCGTCGAAGAGGAGCCCTGCGGGAAGGTCCGAAGAGGCATGAGGGTGAGACAGAGAATATGGCTGTAGTTTCTGTTATGCCAATAAAATTGCCAAAACTGGACAAAAGACATTTTTGGCTGGGGGACCGTATGTCACGAGCACAAGCGCACCGGCGTCGGCCAACGAATTCCTGACCGGCTGACGAGACGGCGCGTTCTGGTAACGACGCCGGCAGCGTCAGCCGGCCGCCCGGTCGGCCGCTGTCCTGATCGCCTCGATGTTCCCCCGATAGGCTTCAACGCTGCCGCCCTTGAAGATGGCTGCACCGGCGACCAGCACGCTGGCGCCGGCGGCGGTGACCAAAGGTGCCGTTTGCGGCGAGATGCCGCCGTCGATCTCGATCCGGATCGGCCGATTGCCGATCAGCGCCTTCACCCGCTTCACCTTGTCGACGACTCCCGGAATGAAGGCTTGGCCGCCAAAACCCGGATTGACAGTCATGATCAGGATCAGATCGAGCCGGTCGAGCACATATTCGACCGCCGATTCCGGCGTCGCCGGATTGAGCGACACGCCGGCCTTCTTGCCGAGGTTCCTGATCGTCTGCAGCGAACGGTCGAGATGCGGCCCGGCCTCGGCATGCACTGTCATGCCGTCGCAGCCGGCTTCGGCGAAAGCCCCCAGATAGCGGTCGGCCGGCGCGATCATCAGATGGCAGTCGAAGAAGGCCTTGGTGCGGTTGCGGATCGCCTTGATCACCGGTGGGCCGAAAGTGATGTTGGGCACGAAATGCCCGTCCATGACGTCGAGATGGATCCAGTCGGCGCCGGCCGCCGCCACCGCCTCGACCTCGTCGCCGAGCTTCGAAAAATCCGACGCAAGCATCGATGGCGCGATCAGGGTTTTTTTGCTCATGATCCGGCCTTTCCAGGGGCCCGTGTTGCGGGCGCATCGTCTGGGTCGACTGCTAGACCATCATCCCGAAAAGGGGAAGCCGGTTGTTCCTGGCGCGATGGCGTCAGATGTCGGCACCAAGACCCGCCGGATTGCTCCGGCGGGGTCTTGTGGGTGCGAATGGTTAGTTAAATATGCTGTTGCGCGCCGGATTCTGCTGTCGTGGAATTCGTTGCTTTTGCTCGGCAGGCACGCCACCGGGGCGGAAAGTCGGGCGGATAGAAAGGCGGCAGGTAACCGCCGCCCGGTATCTGCTCGTAATAGCCGGCACGGCCCTCGCAGGGCTGCCAGACCTCGACGTCGCCGACATGAGCTTCAACCTCGGGGTCTTCGAAATAGCCGTCGAAGTCGACGAACCATGAGCCGAAGGGCGGGACGTTGGCCGGCCTGACCAGCGCCGTCGGCGTGATCTGCACGCCGTGCATGGCGAGCGGCCCGCCGCCGGCAAGCTGTTCGGCAAGTGTCGGGGGGCGACGGGAGAAACATCCGGGCGTTTCCGCGCAAATCAGGGCAAGGCGCGACGTTCCGGCACGTTTTTCCCTGATGGAATTGTCTGCTTCCTCATAATCACGATACGTCGGCTCTTATGGTGGGTCAACGGAATCAGCGGAAGCCCAGCGCGTCGAGCCGATCCCGAAAGCGGTGGTCGCACCGAGTTCCCGGAAACCGCGGAGCCTCTGGATTTCCAGTCATGGGCCTTTCCTTTTCAGGGCCGCACTGCGCGGCGCATCTGGGTGTCAGTCGCGAACCGACGCGGAAAGGTTCATGGGAGCTATGGCCGGAGAACCCCGGCCGGCCCAAGAAAAGGATGTTGGATGCCTTGCGCAGAATGCTTGCGCGCCGCGCAGCCTGTTCTTATATACGCGCCAAGCCGTTCGGCGCCGGAATGCGGTTGCCGAAGCGGAATTTCTTGTGAACAGGGGCTTTCGTCGGAACGCCTGTACGGGTCCTGAGAGCCTGCTTAGCGGAGAGATTAGAAAAATGGCAAAAGTAATCGGTATCGATCTGGGGACCACCAACTCCTGCGTCGCCATCATGGACGGCAAGGAATCGAAGGTCATCGAGAATGCGGAAGGCGCGCGCACGACCCCTTCCATCGTCGCCATCAACAGCGACGGCGAGCGCCTCGTCGGCCAGCCGGCCAAGCGCCAGGCGGTCACCAATCCCGAAAACACCATCTTCGCGGTCAAGCGCCTGATCGGCCGTCGCTATGACGATCCGGTGACGGAAAAGGACAAGAAGCTTGTCCCCTACAAGATCGTCAAGGGCGACAATGGCGACGCCTGGGTCGAGGCCGGCGGCAAGAAGCAGTCGCCCAGCCAGATCTCGGCAATGATCCTGCAGAAGATGAAGGAAACGGCGGAAGCCTATCTCGGCGAGAAGGTCGAGAAGGCGGTCATCACCGTTCCGGCCTATTTCAACGATGCCCAGCGCCAGGCCACCAAGGATGCCGGCAAGATCGCCGGCCTGGAAGTTCTGCGCATCATCAACGAGCCAACCGCGGCCGCACTTGCCTACGGCCTCGACAAGAAGGAAGGCAAGACTATTGCCGTCTATGACCTTGGCGGCGGTACGTTCGACATTTCGGTGCTCGAAATCGGCGACGGCGTCTTCGAGGTGAAGTCGACCAATGGCGACACCTTCCTCGGCGGCGAGGATTTCGACATGCGTCTGGTCGAATATCTGGCGGCCGAATTCAAGAAGGAACAGGGCATCGATCTGCGGAGCGACAAGCTCGCTCTTCAGCGCCTTAAGGAAGCAGCCGAAAAGGCCAAGATCGAGCTGTCGTCCACGACGCAGACCGAGATCAACCTGCCCTTCATCACTGCCGATGCCACCGGTCCCAAGCACCTGACGCTGAAGCTGACGCGGGCGAAGTTCGAGAGCCTGGTGGAGGATCTCGTCCAGCGCACGATCGATCCCTGCAAGGCGGCGCTCAAGGATGCCGGCCTCAAGGCCGGCGAAATCGACGAGGTCGTCCTGGTCGGCGGCATGACCCGCATGCCCAAGATCCAGGAGATCGTAAAGCAGTTCTTCGGCAAGGAGCCGCACAAGGGCGTCAATCCGGATGAGGTCGTCGCATTGGGCGCCGCCATCCAGGCCGGCGTGCTGCAGGGCGACGTCAAGGACGTGCTGCTGCTCGACGTGACGCCGCTGTCGCTTGGCATCGAGACGCTGGGTGGCGTGTTCACGCGGCTGATCGAACGCAACACGACGATCCCGACGAAGAAGAGCCAGGTGTTCTCGACGGCCGAGGATTCACAGTCGGCCGTGACCATCCGCGTCTTCCAGGGCGAGCGTGAAATGGCCGCCGACAACAAGGCGCTCGGCCAGTTCGACCTAGTCGGCATTCCGCCGGCGCCGCGTGGCGTGCCGCAGATCGAGGTCACGTTCGATATCGACGCCAACGGCATCGTCAACGTCTCGGCCAAGGACAAAGGCACCGGCAAGGAGCACCAGATCCGCATCCAGGCGTCTGGCGGCCTTTCGGACGCCGACATCGAGAAGATGGTGAAGGACGCCGAAGCCAATGCCGAGGTCGATAAGAAGCGGCGCGCGCTGGTCGAGGCCCGCAACCAGGCCGAGGCGCTGGTGCATTCCTCGGAGAAGTCGCTGAAGGAGTATGGCGAGAAGGTTTCCGAGGCCGACCGCACGGCGATCGCCGATGCGATCGCGGCGCTGAAGACCGCTGCCGAAGGCGATGACGCGGCCGAGATCGAAGCCAAGACCCAGGCGCTCGCCGAAGCCTCGATGAAGCTCGGCCAGGCTATGTATGAAGCTTCGCAGAAGGAAGCCGCGGAGGCTGACGCCAAGGCGGATGCCACCAAGGACAGCGACGTGGTGGATGCCGATTTCGAGGAAATCAACGAGGACGACGACAAGAAGAAGTCGGCCTGAGCGGCCTGACGGCAGATTATCGCAGAAGGCCCGGCGCAAAGCCGGGCTTTTTTGCAACTCTGGCCGAAAAAGTGCGGGCTTGATCGGAAAAATGCGAGCAAGCCCGCGTCGACACTGGCATCCAGGCGCCATCGCACCTAAATCGGAACAGCGTGCCGGCAACGACGCAACAAGGCTTCAGGACGTTGAATATCCGGACTGCAGGAAAAGATGAAAGCTGATTTCTACGAAACGTTGGGTGTGCAAAAGGGGGCCGACGAGAAGGAGCTCAAGAGCGCTTTCCGCAAGCTCGCCATGCAGTTCCATCCCGATCGCAATCCCGGCGACCATTCCTGCGAGCACAAGTTCAAGGAAATCAACGAAGCCTACGAGACGCTGAAGGACCCGCAGAAACGCGCGGCCTACGACCGTTTCGGCCACGCCGCCTTTGAACAGGGCGGCATGAATGGCGGCGCACACGGCTTCGGCGCCGGCGGCTTCGCCGACATCTTCGAGGATATTTTCGGCGACATGATGGGCGGGCGCCAACGCCGCTCCTCAGGTGGCCGCGAGCGCGGCGCCGACCTGCGCTACAATATGGAAATCACGCTGGAGGAGGCGTTTACCGGCAAGACCGCGCAGATCCACGTGCCGGCGTCGATCTCCTGCACGGAATGCTCCGGCAGTGGCGCCAAGCCCGGCACCCAGCCCGTCACCTGCTCGATGTGCAATGGCCATGGCAAGGTGCGCGCCACGCAAGGATTCTTCTCGATAGAGCGCACCTGTCCGCAATGCCAGGGGCGTGGCCAGACCATCAAGGAGCCGTGCCCGAAATGCGCGGGCCAGGGCCGCGTCACCGAGGAGCGCTCGCTGTCGGTTAACATCCCGGCCGGTATCGAGGACGGCACCCGCATCCGCCTTGCCAATGAGGGCGAGGCCGGCCTGCGCGGCGGCCCGTCGGGCGACCTCTATATTTTCCTGGCGGTCAAGCCTCACGAATTCTTCCAGCGCGACGGCGCCGATCTCTACTGCAAGGTGCCGATCTCGATGACAACGGCAGCACTTGGCGGCTCCTTCGAGGTGGCGACGCTGGACGGCACCCAGACGAAAGTGAAAGTGCCGGAAGGCACCCAGAACGGCCGCCAGTTCCGCCTCAAGGGCAAGGGCATGCCGGTGCTGCGCCAGCACAATGTCGGCGACCTCTATATCCAGACCGCGGTCGAGACGCCGCAAAACCTTTCCCGCCGCCAGCGCGAGTTGCTGGAGGAGTTCGAGCAGGTTTCCTCGAAGGAGAATTCGCCGCAGTCGAGCGGCTTTTTCGCCCGCATGAAGGACTTTTTCGAAACCTTCGGCGAGCGCTGATGCCTATTCTCGCCAATCCGGTGTAGAGTGCAATCAAGGCGAGGCTTCCCTAGCGTCATCAACATCTTATACCGGAGTCCGCCTTGCCTTGAACCCCGTAGCTGCTAAGTAGCCTCTCGGGGGAGCGTTCAGGAGAACTTGCATGGCACACGGTCCCGGACTGCGAAAGGCGCTGGCGGAAAAGTTCGACGACGAACTGAAGTTCTTCAAGGGCTGGATCGACAAGCCGAAGGCGGTCGGTTCGATCGTGCCGACCAGTTCCACCACGGCTCGCAAGATGGCCTCCGTCGTCAACCCGAACTCGGGCCTGCCGGTGCTCGAAGTCGGGCCTGGCACCGGCGTCATCACCCGAGCCATCCTCGCCCAGGGCGTAAAGCCTGAAAATCTCTACGCAGTCGAATACTCGCCCGATTTCGTGCGCCATCTGCGCCAGCTCTATCCCGGCGTCAACGTCATCGAGGGCGACGCCTTCAATCTCGATGCGACACTCGGCGACAAGAGCAGCCTGACCTTCGATTCGGTCGTCTCCGGCGTGCCATTGCTCAATTTCCCGGTCGCCCAGCGCATCGCCTATGTCGAAAGCCTTCTCGACCGCATCCCGACAGGCCGCCCGATCGTGCAGCTGACCTACGGCCCGCTGTCGCCGATCCCGCCCGGCCGCGGCGACTACACGGTCAAGCATTTTCATTTCGTCATCCGCAACATCCCGCCAACGCAGCTGTGGATCTACCGACGCGCGGCGCATTGATCAGCATTTGGTATTTGAGACGTGCCTGGCCTATACCTGTCGGCTGACAATGACGGCCAATGGCAGTGATCCCGAAAATTCTCGTCTTCGCAGGTTCGATTCGCGCTGGCGCCTACAGCGGCAGGACCGCCGATGTGGCGCAGAAGGAACTCGCTCTGCAGGGTGCCGAGGTAACCCGCATCTCGCTTGCCGACTATCCGCTGCCGATTCTCGACGAGGATCTGGAAAAGGAGAAAGGCATTCCTGAAAACGCCATCAAGCTTGCCCGGCAGATCGCCGCCCATGACGGGCTGCTGATCGCGACGCCCGAATATAACGGCTCGATCCCGCCGCTGCTCAAGAACGCCATCGATTGGGTGAGCCGCGTGCGAATGGATGGCGGGCGGTCGTTCAGGCCGTTCACCGGCAAGCCCGCCGGCCTTTGTTCGTCTTCCAAAGGACATTTCGCCGGGGTACGCTGCATCAACCATCTGCGCGCCGTGCTGGTGCGCTGCAAGATGGAGGTGGTGACGCCGGAATGCTCGGTGCCGGAGGGCGGCAACGCCTTCGACGAGGACGGAAATTTCAGGGACGAGAGACTGCACAGATCGATGGAGCACCTATGCCGCACGCTGATCGAAACCTCGCGCATGCTGTCGACGCGGATCGAGGCGTGATCCAGGAGCGCGCCAGCACCATGCAAGACAGGCTGATCGTCGGCCTCGACGTGCCGACGCTGAAGGGCGCCGAGAAGGCGGTGCGTGAGCTCGACGGGATCGTCTCCTTCTACAAGATCGGCTACCAGCTCGCCTTCGCCGGTGGCCTCGATTTCGCCCGCGAGCTCGCCAGCGGCGGCACCAGGATCTTCCTCGACATGAAGCTGCTCGACATCGACAACACGGTAGCCAAGGGTGTCGAGGCCATTGCCAGGATGGGCATGACCATGCTGACGCTGCACGCCTATCCGAAGACGATGAAGGCAGCGGTCGAGGCCGCCAGGGGCAGCGATCTTTGCCTGCTTGGCGTCACCGTGCTGACCTCGATGGACGAGCAGGACGTGATCGACGCCGGCTATGAACATGACCCGCATACGCTGGTGCTGAGGCGCTCCGAACAGGCGCTGCATGCCGGCATGGGCGGCATCGTCTGCTCGGCCGAGGAAGCGGAAGCGGTGCGCCGGATCGTCGGGCCCAACATGGCCGTCGTCACGCCGGGAATACGGCCCAAGGGCAGCGACCATGGCGACCAGAAACGCGTGGTGACGCCGGCGCAGGCGATCCGCAACGGTTCCAGCCATCTCGTCGTCGGCCGGCCGATCGTCGGCGCCGCCGACAGGCGAGCGGTTGCGGAAGCGATCCTTGACGAAATGCGCTCGGCCTAACAATTCGGAGAAGAAGCATGCCCAAGGGATACTGGATCGCCCGCGTCGATGTGCGCGATGCGGAAGGCTACAAGGACTATGTCACTGCCGCCAAACCGGCTTTCGATCGCTTCGGCGCCGTTTTCCTGGCACGAGGCGGTGCGCATGAAAAGGCGGAAGGGCCGGGCCGAGACCGCAACGTAATCATCGAGTTTCCGTCATTGGCTGCGGCGCACGATTGCTATCACTCGCCGGAGTATCAACGCGCCGTGACGATCCGCCAGAAAGTAGCCGACGGCGAGATCGTGCTGGTCGAAGGGGTTTAGTTCGACCGTCGTGCGCGCGTGGTCTCATGGGAAATGCAGGCGAGCATGCACCTGCAGCGATCAAACTGAATGCAGGATGTAAAGCTTGCGCGTTTTCTCGTGGATGGTCCATTCGCCCTGCCAGCCAAGCGGCAGAACAAGCAATTCGCCGGGTCCGACGTTTTTGGCCGCGCCCTCGGGACCGTGCAGCGTCACGCGGCCTGAGACGATGTGGCAGATCTCGGAATTCGTGTCGCGGCGCGCGGTGAACCGGCCCTGCGAACATTCCCAGACACCGACTTCGATCTTGCCATCATCCGAAGCCCAGAGGGTGTTGGCTGCTTCCAGCTGAACGCCTTCCACCGAGGTGGGTTTCGGCTGGGGCTCACCGAGGTCGATATGCGCAAGGTGGGCGAAGGTCTTGAAGTCGATCATGCTGTATCTCCTCGAGGTGGTGCGGTTCAATGCCCGGTGATGCGGTCTGCCAGGGCCGCTAGCCGCGATGTGCGCGGCAGCCCCTTTGCTTCCCGCTCGTCGGCAATCCGATAGAGCTGATACATCGAATGGACGCCCAGCCAGCGCAGCGGCTCTGGCTCCCACTTGCGCACGGTTCGATTGACCCAGGGAAGCCGGGTTAGCTCGGTGTCGTTGTCCAGCAGAAGATCCCTCAATGTGCGTCCCGAGAGGTTCGAGGTGGAAACGCCGAGGCCGACATAGCCACCTGCCCAGCCTATTCCGGTCTCCTTGTCAAAGCCCACTGTCGTGCACCAGTCCCGCGGCACGCCGAGCGTTCCACACCACGCATGGTCGAGCTTGAGCCCCTTGGTCTGCGGCAGAAGCGTCGTCAGGATCTTGTGCAGCTTGTCGATCGTCGCCTGCTGGGTGACGCCTCGAAGGTCGGTTTTCGAGCCGAAGCGATAAGGCACCCCGCGCCCGCCCATGGCAATGCGTCCTTCCCGGGTGCGCTGCGCGTAGCAGTATGTGTGTGCGGCGTCGCCGAGCACCTCGTAGCCATCCCAGCCGATTTCGCTCCACAGCTTGTCGGACAACGGCTCGGTGACCACGATGGCGCTGTTGAGCGCCAACCAAAGTCTCTCGTGGCCGGCAATTCCCGCAGTGAAACCCTCGGTCGCCCGCACGATCTTTTCCGCGCGCACCACGCCTCGGCTGGTTGTGACCTTGCCTTTTTCGATCGACAGCACGGTTGTCTGTTCATAGATCGGCACACCGAGGCGCTCCACTGCCTTGGCGAGCCCCTGCACTAGCTTTGCGGGCTGAACCCGCGCAACCTTCTTGATGACGAAGGCGCCGCGCGCGTTGTGCACCGCTATGCGCCGACGCATCTCGGCTGCATCGATATACCCCACACGTTCGTCAGTCAGCTCCCAGGATCTGGCATGGGCATACATTGCCTTGGCGCGCTGCTCCTGCGCCTCGTTGGTTGCGACCAGCAGTTCGTCGGTGCGGCGAATGTCGGCGTCGATGCCTTCGGTTTGCGCGACCGATATGACCTCGTCGACCGTGCCCATCATTGCCGCCTGCATGGCAACGACTCCAGCGCGCGACGATGCCTTCTCATATTTTTCGCGCGACCATGAGAACCCGCCGGACAGCCAGCCGCCATTGCGTCCCGAAGCACCGAATCCGGCGAACTCCTTCTCGACGATGACAATGTTGAGGTGGGGCGCTGCCTGCTTCAGATAATAGGCGGTCCAAAGGCCGGTATAGCCGGCGCCGACGATGCAGACGTCGGCCATGATATCGCCCTGCAGCGGCGGCCGATAGCCGGGCACGCCGCCGATGTCGGCATACCAGAATGAAACGTCGCCGTTCTTCTTCACGTCCATTGTCGAGATTTTCCCAGGTAGGATTCAGGTCAGCGTGAAATCGGCGTTTTCGTCGTCCGCCAACAGCTTCACGTCGCTGCCCGCGAATACGAGATCAACCTCGTCGCCGATGGCGAAGGTCTCGGCGTCCAGCGTAGAGCGCACGATCGCCTTGGAGGTGTCGGCCAGCACGACCTCGTATTTGGAGCCCGATCCGAGGTAGATGGCCTCGCCGATGCGCCCGGGCAGGGTGTTTCGACCCTGTCCGCCCTTCCCCCGTCTGGCGAGGCTCAGCTTCTCCGGCCGCAGCAGCATCACGGGTTTGGCGCCGTCGGCAAGGCGTTTGGCGGCAGCCACTTTCCGCCCTTCTATGTCAATGGCGGTCTCGTTCCCGGAGGTGGAGGCTGCGCCGCGCAGTATCGTCGAGTCGCCGACGAATTTTCCTACGAACAAGGTCTCGGGCTCGTCGTAGAGCTGGCGACCGGTGCCGATCTGCTCGATGCGTCCCTGGTTGAACACGGCGATGCGGTCCGAGAGGACCAGGGCCTCCTCCTGGTCGTGCGTGACATAAACGAAGGTGGTGCCCAATTCGCGGTGGATCCGTTTGATTTCGAGCTGCAGCCATTCACGCAGCTTCTTGTCGAGCGCGCCGAGCGGCTCGTCCATCAGAAGCAGCGGTGGATCGAATACGATGGCACGCGCCAGTGCGACGCGCTGCTGCTGACCGCCGGAGAGCTCGCTGGGGAAGCGGTGGCCGAAATCCGCCATCTTCACCATGTCCAGCGCCTTGCGCACCCGGGCCTCGCGATCGGGATTGGCGATGCCGCGCAAGGTCAGGGGATAAGCGACGTTCCTGCTGACCGTCATGTGAGGAAACAGCGCGTAGTGCTGGAAGACCACGCCGATGTTGCGTTTATGCGCCGGTACGCCGATGACGCTCTTGCCGCCGACATCAAGCGAACCCGAACTGACCTCGGTGAAGCCGGCGATGACGTTGAGCGTGGTCGTCTTGCCCGAACCGCTGGGCCCAAGCAGCGTCATGAACTCCCCCGGCTTGATGCCTAGCGAGACTTTATCGAGAGCGATGAAGCTGCCATAGTGTTTGCTGACGGATTTGAGATCGATGGCTGCGCCGCGAGTCGATGGTGAGGCCATGTCAACGTCTTCCCTGTCTCGAACCGATCAACAGCCCCGCCCCGATCACCAGCGACGTCGTGATGAAGAGCAGCGTGCCCACCGCCGCAACGGTGGGATCGGCGTCCCGGGTAATGCTCGAGAATATCTGGACCGGCAGTGTCTTCAGATAAGGGCTGGTGATGAACAGCGCGACGATGATCTCGTCGAATGAGGTGACGAACGCAAACAGCAGGCCCGACAGGATGCCCGGCGCGATCAGCGGCAACGTCACCGTCCTGAACGCCGTCAGCCGGGTTGCGCCGAGGCTGGCCGCAGCAGTTTCCAGCCGTTTGTCGAAGACTTCCAGGCTGGCGGAGACGGCGATGATGACGAAAGGAACGGCGAGCATGGTGTGGGCAAGCACGAAGCCGGTCATGGTGCCGACCAACCGCGTATCGAGATAGACCGCATAGATTCCAACGGCGAGCACCACCCCCGGCACGACCATTGGCGTGATCAGCAGCGCGCGCAGCACGCCGCTGACGCGGCTTTTCATGCGATCGAGGCCGAATGCCGCCAGCGTGCCGATGACGGTGGCGAACACCGCCGTGACAACGGCGACCTTGAGCGAACCGACCAGGCTCGCCGACCATTCGGGGTTGGTGAAAAAGTTCTGGTACCACTGCCAGGTAAAGCCGGATGGCGGAAAGGCCAGCGACTTCTTGTCGTTGAACGACATCGGCACGACGACGATTGTCGGTGCGACCAGCCATCCCGCGACGAGCAGGCAGTACAGACCGAGCAGGATTCGACCGGGCTGTTTCATCAGCGTCTCGAGCCCGTCTTGTGCGGTTGCCGCGACAGCGGTGCTGCGAGCGCGAGCAGGACGAAGGTCGCGATCAACAGCACCACGCCCATCGCACCGCCGCGGCCCCAGTTGAGCAGGCTGAGCACCTGGTTCTGGATCAGGGTCGAGAGCATGGTCGAACGCGGACCGCCGAGCAGCGCGGGGGTGATGTAGAACCCGAGCGCAAGAATGAACACGATGATGGCGCCTGCGTAGACGCCGGGAAGCGAGAGCGGCAGATAAACCTGGGCAAAGGCGCGCGCCGGGCTCGCGCCGAGGCTCCGTGCCGCCTGCATGAGCCGCAGGTCGATCGTTTTCATCACCGAATAGAGCGGCAGGATCATGAACGGCAGCAGCACCTGCGCCATGCCGATCACCACGCCTGTCTGCGTGCGGATCAGCTTGACCGGACCAAGGCCGACTGCCCGGATGACGGAGTTGATCACGCCGGAATCCTGCAAAAGGATGACCCATGCCAGGGTGCGCACCACACCGCTCACCCAGAACGGCACCAGCACGCACAGGATGAGAACGAGCCGCATCTTGGGCCCGACTGCGGTCATCACATAAGCATAGGGATAGCCGGCAATGAGACATACCAGCGTCACCCAGGCGGAGATCGCGAAGGTCCGCTGAAGTACGGTCAGATTGACCGGTGTGCCGAAGAACCAGGCATAGTTCTGCCATCCCCATTGCGGCTCGGAAAAGCTGCGCAAGGTAACGATGGCGAGCGGCAGACCCAGGCAGATGACGAGCAGCAGCAGCGCCGGCGCGACGAGCCAGAAAGCCTGTCCACGAAACCAGCGCCGCCGGTCGTCTGCGGCGACAGCCGGAACAGTGTTCCGGCTGTCGATTGCTCTCGTTGCCACGGTGGCGGACCTAGTTGCCCGCCATCAACGCGTTCCACTTTTCGTTCGCCACCTCGAAGTTCTCCACCCAGAACTTGATGTTCTGCTGGTAACCGAGCTTCAGCTTGTCCGGCGTGTTGGTCATGAACGCCGCTGTGATCTCGTCCACTTCGGGCTTCGCGTCCTTGTGGATCGGGGTATACGAGGTGGTTTTTGCAAGCGTCTCCTGCGCGCTCTTGCCGACATAGGCGTTGATCAGCGCATGCGCCGCGTCGGGGTCCTTGACGCCCATCGGAATGGTCATCTGGTCCATCACGACCAGCCAGTCCTGCCACGCCGGCGTGTACTTCGCGCCGTTCTTCACCGCAGTCATGGCACGTCCGGTCCACATCGCGATCATGTCGGCTTCGCCGGATTCGGCGAGCTGCTGGGAATCGGCTCCGGTCTTCCAGAAGATGGTGTCCGGACCGAGCGACCTCACCTTCTCGATCGCCTTGTCGATATCGGCAACCGTCATGTTTTCCACCGATCCGCCGGCGGCGAGCAATGCCTGCTCGATCATGCCGCCGGAGAGATCGCCGCTGCCCTCCAGAGCGCGCGAGCCCGGGAATTTCTCGATGTCGAAGAAATCCTTCCAGCTCTTGGGCGGGTTATCCTTGTACTTTTCGGTGTTGTACATCAGCACCACGCCATAATTCATGGCCGGCACACTGCATTCGCTGATCTGGCCCTCCGGAATGTTGGACGTATCGATCTTCGAGAAGTCCAGCTTCTGGAACAGCTTGCCGCAATAGACGTAGGGCGGGAAATCGCCGGTATCGACAACGTCCCAGGTGCCATTGCCGGACTCGACCTGCGCCTGCAGTTTCGAGATTTCGGTTGGCCCGTCGCTGAGCAGCGTCACTCCGGACTTGTCGACGAACTCCTTCAGCGCGGCGATCTGACCATCCTGGTAAATGCCTCCATACGAGACGAAGGTAAGCGTCTTGCCCTTCAGCGAGCCCTCGGCCACCTCGCCCGCCACGGGCTTGCTCTGTGCAAGCGCTGCGGTGGTGATCATCAACAGCCCGAGTGCGGCCACCTGTCCGATCTTGATCTTCATAGTTTTATCTCCCATTTATGTGCACCCGCATTAGTTCGGTTCGCCCGGCTGCGAGCCTTGTCCGGGCGTGTATCGATTGAGTTCCGCCGCGCCGCTGGTTGGGGGCGCGATGATCCAGAGCACCTGCGCCGGCGTCTTGCCGATGTTTGCCGTGCGATGCGGCGTCGAGGTTGCGTATTCGATGCTGTCGCCCTCGTTCATGACGAAGCGCTCGTCTGCCAGCGTCAGCTCGACTGTTCCCTTCAGAACGACGAACATCTCGTGCTTGCCGCCATGCGTGTAAGCATCGTTACCGGTCGAACCGCCGACGTCGAAATCCCCCGAATAAACCTCGAATTCATGGATCGGCCGCCGCGACAGCAAGGTCTTTCGACAACCGTGGCTGATCGGCAGCAGGGGGCGGTCGCCTCTGGTGAGCACCTTGTGGAACCCACCTTCGGTCTGCTCGAACAGGTCGTTGATGCCGAGATCCAACGCAGCCGCGATCCGCATCAGAGTGCTGGCGCTGGCGCCGCTCAGATTGCGCTCGAGCTGGCTGATGAAGCTCGCCGTCGTGCCGACCATGTCGGCCAGCTGGCGAAGCGAAATGCGTCGGGCCGTGCGAATGGCCTTGATCCGCCCACCGACATGCTTCGCCTTGTCCGCGTCCGCCGCTGCCGGCGCGGCCACGCCCGGGGATGTCGCAAGGTCGACTTTCACCGAGTGCCTCCTTCACTTAACACCCTATTAAGTGAGGTGCCGGAAGGCAAGTGATTTGTGGAGATACGATACGATCCTGGGTCGCCGGGGGCAGCTTCACGCAGAATTTCTGCTCAGGACGCGGCCATTCGGTTAAAACGGCTCGCCGCGGTCTCGGCCATCGCATCGGCGAGGCCCATCTCCCATTGCGTGCGGCAATAGGCGCGGAAATCGAAGCAGGGCAGGCCGGGGCAGACCTCGAATTCGATGAGATGGACGCTGTCGTCGGCTTCGACCCGGAAATCGATGGAAAATACATCTCGCAGGCCGAGCCCGGTCATCAGGCTTTGCGCGATCCGTCGGATCTTTGCATCGGCTCGCGGCTGGCTGGCGGCGACCGGCAGCAGCTCGGGCTCGGCGTATGTCCCCGCCTCCCTGGCAGCCTCGCCGGTGTCGCCATAGAGCGCCAGGCTGTCTGCCATGGTCTGGAAATCACCGCCCGAATCGACAAAGGCGACGCCGAGCGCCTCGACGCCGGTGTCCGGCTTCAGGCCGAGATAGCTCGTGCGCACATTGCGCCCGGCTACATAGGGCTGCACGACGACGTCGTCGCGATAGGCCGCGAACACACGCCGGCTAAGTTCCAGCGCATGGCCGAGATCGGCACAGCGCGAGTCCGGCCAGATGCCGATCTTGGCGCCGAGCCGGTTCGGCTTGACAAACCAGCCTGCCGGCGAAGCCGGTGGCTCGACCAGCCAATGACCGTCGCGGGCCAAACCGGATTGCGGCACCGGCAGGCCGAGTGCACCGAGCACGGCGCCGGAGCGGAACTTGTCCTGGCACAGCGCAAACAGCGCGTCATCGGCACCGATCACCTTCAGGCCATTCAGCCGTGCCAAAGCAGGTGCGGCGCCGCCACGGAAATAGGCGATGCCGTCGGTCAGCGTCCAGACAAGCGTGGACTTTGGGCCCTCGCCGGCGAGAGCGCTCGCGGCATCGTCGAGCGCCACTGCAACAAAGGACAGCCCGCGTGTCAGGCAGGCTGCGGCCAGCGCATCGAACTCAGAGGCGATGTCGGTCGATTGCGCCAGATAGGAGGCGATTTCGGCGGCGCGCGCCGCCACGTGGCCATCGGCGACCAGCCGGTCGAAGCAAGCCTTTTCCGGCTCGTAGACAAGGATCAGCTTCGGCTTGCGGCTTGACATGGGATGAACGATTCCCGGGGATGAACGGGTCCTGGCAGCGCGATTGCCTACCATCGCACGGCGAATGTATCAGGCCTTCGCGGAAAACCGACGTCAGCCGGACGCCTGCACGACAGTGCTAGTGCGATCTTCTTGTTTGACCATGATCTTTTCCGAACCAAAGGTTCGGGATCATGGTCTAGGCGATCAGCACGCGCGGCTCGATGCGGCCGTTGACTGGAATGTCGAGCAGAAATGTCATGCCGGCTTGCGGGTCCAGCAGGCGCTGCTTCTCATCCTTGCCCGACCAGGCTGAAGTCACCGCCAGCCGGTCGGCATTCCTGCCGACAAAGGCCGGGCAAGACGGTTGCGTCACCGGCACCGCGACCGAACGGATGAGCTTGCCATCAGGCCCGTAGGCTTCGATGACGCTGCCGCCCCAGCAGGCGTTCCAAAGAACACCGTCGCGATCGAGCACCGAACCGTCGATATAGCCCTTGGCCTTGCGATGATCGACGAATATCTTCGGTTCGCCGACCGGCAGGCCGGTCGCTGGATTGCAGGCGACGCGCATCAACAGGCCGGTGCTGGTATCGGTGTAACAGGCGACCGTTCCGTCCTCGGAAAAGCAGATCGAGTTCGAGACGGTGATGTCCGAATAGAGCCGACGCAGCTCCCCCTTGAAGAACCAGTAGATCGAGCCGGCGGCCTTTTCCTCGCCCTTACCCATCGTGCCGACCCACAAGGCGCCGCAGGGATGGACGCGCGAATCATTCGAGCGCGTCACCGGATTGTCGGCCTCGATCGCCGTGTGCAGCGTCATCTTGCCGGTCGCGACGTCGCGGACATGCAGGCCGGTTTCGGTAGCGATCAATTGTCTGTTGTCATCGATGACGGCGATGGCGCTGGCCATCTGGCCAAGCTCGTGGATTTTGACCGCACCGCCGGAAAGGTGCTTTTCCAGAAGCTGGCCGTTGACGATGTCGAACCAGTAGAGCGTATCATTGGCGGGGTCATAGCTCGGGCCTTCGCCGAGCTGGCAGACATGGTCGGAAAGAACAGAAACGATGGCTTCGTTCATCGCACTGCTCCAAACGCCGCATCCCAGGCGACGACTGCGGCCTGTGCCCGCGTTGCCACCTCATCCACGTTCATACCAGGCTTGAACAAGCTGGAGCCGAGGCCGAAGACGCCGACGCCAGCAGCTTTGTAGCCGGCAAAGTCCTTTTCCGACACGCCACCGACCGCGCCGACCAGCATATCGGAAGGCAAAACCGCGCGCATCGCCGCGATGCCGGCCGCGCCGAGCACGCTGGCCGGGAAAAATTTCAGCGCCGAGGCGCCGAGCCGGACCGCCTGGAAGGCCTCGGTCGGGGTGAAAACGCCGGGCATCGTCACCATGCCGTAATTCATCGCGCGACCCATGACCTCGGCATCGATGTTGGGGCTGACCAGCAGCCGCCCGCCGGCCTTTTGCAATCCGTCGACATCGGCCGCGGTCAGCACAGTCCCGGCGCCGACCAGTGCCGTCGCCGGCAGCGCATCAACAATCCTCGCGATGGAGGAAAACGGGTCCGGCGAATTGAGCGGCACTTCGATCGCTTCGATGCCGGCCTCGAAGATCGCCCGGCCAATGGCCACCGCCTCGTCCGGCTTGAGGCCGCGCAAGATGGCGACAAGCCCGCGCTCGAGCCTGGGAAATGGTGCGGTCTCGGTCATGCGGCAACTCCGCTTCCAGCAATCATGCCATTTTCGCGCGCCGCCTCGATCAGGCCCGCACGCACCGCCTCGTCGGCATCGACGGTCCGAACCGCGAGTCCAGCAAGGCCGAGCGCCTCTGTGTACAGCGCGCCGAGCGCGCCGGAAGCGACCAGCACGACCGACCCGCCTTTCCCATAGCGCCGGCTGGCCGAGGCGATCTCGCCGCCGATCAGCAGGCCGGACAGGCAAGCAGCGGCATCGTCGGGCTTCAGGTCCTGAAGCAGGCCAGCGGCGCGGATCGAGAACAGTCTCGACGTGACATCGCCGCCGTCGGCAAGCGCTTGCTCGCACCAGCGCCGGAAAAACGGATTGCCTGGTGCAACCGGCTGGGGCTGCTCGCCCAGCGAATGGCGCAGGATCGAATGCGCCGCCAGCACCGAAAACAGCTCGCCGGTCGGCCACGTGCCGAAACCGGCAACAGCGCCGTCCTCGACCAAAACCCATTTCGAATGGGTCCCGGGCATGCAGACGAGATGACGGCCTTTTGCCGGAATGCCAGCGCCGGCAAGCTGCGTTTCCTCGCCGCGCATGACGTCGGGCGCATCGGCCTGGCGCTGGGCAAGGCCCGGCACGATACGGATGTCGCGGCGCTGGCCGGATATGCGCGCCGCACCGGCCAGGATGGCGCCGATCGGCGCCGGCACGGTGACATAGGGCGCCTCCAGCCAGCCCTGGCGCGAGCCGGCCATGCCGCAGATGATGACAGGCATCGCTTCCGGCGCGCCCATCGCCGCCAGATGTCCTTCGAGGATGATCGAAAACCCGGCGGCCTGCGCGGTGATCAGCCCGTCGTCGCCGCGGCGCTCGGCAAGGACGTTTCCGGCCTCATCGATCAGCCAGACCCTGAGACGGGTTGTGCCCCAATCGACGGCGGCAACGGCCGGCGCCTTGTTCGGAAATCCTGGGCTCACAGGAAGCCCCCATCGACGATCAACATCTGTGCGGTCAGCATCCGCGAAGCGTCCGACGCCAGGAACAGCACCGTGCCGACAATGTCTTCCGGCTGCATCACCTGCTTGATGCATTGCTTGGCAACGTGGGCGGCGAGCGCCTGTTCGGTGACCCAGAGCTCCTTCTGCCGCTCGGTGATCACCCAGCCGGGTGCGATCGCATTGACGCGAATGCCGTCGGCGCCGAGCTTGCCGGCAAGCCCCTTGGTCAGGCCGACGATGCCGGCCTTGGCGGCGGTATAGGCCGGCATGTCGGGGTGGTTGATCAGAAAGGACGTCGACGTGAAGTTGATGATCGAGCCGCCGCCGGCGCGCTTCATGCCCGGCGCTACCGCCTGTGCGGAGAAGAAATGCGGACGCAGGTTGACCGCCTGGTTGTTGTCCCAGAATTCCACGGTGACATCTTCCACTGCGTGGCGATCATCAAGTGCTGCATTGTTGACCAGCACGGTGACGTCGCCATGCGCTTCGGCCGCCTTGGCGGCTGAAGCCCGCAGCGCCTCGACATCGCGTATGTCTGTCGTGAGATAGAGAGGCCGGCGGCCGAGATCCTTCTCGATGCGGTCGGCCAGCGCAAGGCTCGGGCGGTCGGCGATGTCGATGAAGGCGACCTTCGCTCCCTGGCGGGCAAAGCCCTCGGTCAGCGCCGCGCCGATGCCGGAGCCGCCGCCGGTGATCAGCACCGAGGCACCTTGAAGGTCGGCAAAGCGTGCCGATGGCATCATTTTTTTCTCCCTGCGCATGACCCCGGAAATCGGTTTCGATTTCGGAAAGGATCATGCGCAAAATCAAAGTGCTATAGCGTCCTTTGCGCGTCCAAAAGGACGCGCGGCGCTGTAGGCTCAGTCGGCGCGCATCCTAGCCAGCCCGGTCGGGGGAGCAAGGGAGAAAAACCGATTCCCGAGGCTTATGTCAGACAAAAAGACGATCACGCCCCACTACGCATCCTTGCAGCGGCGGCCAACCCCACGAAGGCATCGAGCGCACGCACAGCCTCGCTTTGTCTGCAACTGGCCGACAGACGCCCCGCTTGCAGCAGGCAATCCTCAAAATGTCGCGATTGGCAGATCACCGGCGAGGTTGTAAGGGCAAGCACAGCTGCCCATCCGATCCGCCGGAGATCCGCCATGCCTCTGAAAATCGCCGTCCAGATGGACCACATCTCCACCGTCTCGATTGCGGGCGACACGTCTTTCGCGCTGTCGCTGGAAGCGCAGCGGCGCGGCCACCGGCTGTTCCATTATACGCCCGACCGGCTGTCGCTGCGCGGCGGCAAGGTGTTTGCCCGCATCGAGGAAATGCAAGTCCGCGATGAGAAGGGCAATCACTATTCGCTCGGTGAAGAAGTCCGCACCGACCTGTCGGAGATGGACGTCGTCCTGCTCAGGCAGGATCCGCCGTTCGACATGAACTACATCACCACGACGCACGTGCTCGAGCGCATCCATCCCAAGACACTGGTGGTCAACGACCCGGCGTGGGTGCGCAACAGCCCGGAAAAGATCTTCGTCACCGAATTTCCCGACCTGATGCCGGAAACGCTGATCACCAAGGACCCGCTGGAGGTCGCCGCTTTCCGCAAGGAGTTCGGCGACATCATCGTCAAGCCGCTCTACGGCAATGGCGGCGCCGGCATATTCCACCTGCACGAGGCCGACCGCAACCTTGCCTCACTGCTCGAAATGTTCGGCCAGTTGTTCCGCGAGCCCTACATCGTGCAGCGTTATCTGAAGGAGGTGCGCGCCGGCGACAAACGCATCATCCTGATCGATGGTGAGCCGGTCGGCGCCATCAACCGGGTGCCGGCCGAGCATGATTCACGCTCCAACATGCATGTCGGCGGCCGCGCCGAAAAAACCGAACTGACGGCGCGCGAACGCGAGATCTGCGCCCGCATCGGCCCATCGCTGAAAGAGCGCGGCTTTATCCTCGTCGGCATCGACGTTATCGGCGACTACATGACCGAGATCAACGTGACGTCGCCGACCGGCATTCGCGAGGTGAAACGCTTCGGCGGCGCCGACATTGCCAGCCTGTTCTGGGATGCGGTCGAGGACAAACGCAAGTAGCGCACGCTTGGCGGAACAGCGTTTTTCCGACCCAGAGCGCCGCGACGCCATCAGATTGTAGCGTTCAATTGTTCCCGTAATGTTCTTGCCTTTGCCCAAAATCTGTGGTTGTCTCCGGTGACGCCGTTCGCGGCATGATCGCATGGGCTTCGGGCGAGCCCATGTCCGGGGGCTGAAAAATGGTTGCACGGGTCCGTACGGTCGCTTTCCAAGGCATCGAGGCCGTGCCGGTCGACGTGCAGGTGATGATCGCACCGGGCAAGGTCAACATGCACATCGTCGGTCTCGGCGACAAGGCGGTGGCCGAGAGCCGGGAGCGGGTGCAGGCGGCGCTGCATGCGTCGGGCCTGTCGATGCCGTCGAAGAAGGTCACGGTCAATCTGGCGCCGGCCGACCTGCCCAAGGAAGGCAGCCATTACGATTTGCCGATCGCGCTCGGCCTGATGGCGGCATTGGGCGCCATTCCGGGTGACATGCTGGCCGGCTATGTCGTGCTTGGCGAGCTGTCGCTCGACGGCACCATCGCCGCGGTGGCCGGCGCGCTGCCGGCGGCGATCGGCGCCAATGCCGAAGGCAAGGGCTTGATCTGTCCTTTCGCCTGCGGCCCGGAAGCGGCGTGGGCCGGCAAGGATTTCGACATTCTGGCGCCGCGCAGCCTGATCGCCATCGCCAATCATTTTCGCGGCACGCAGGTTCTGTCGCGGCCGGAAGCCGGCATCCATGCCGCGGCGCGTGACCTGCCGGATCTCGCCGACATCAAGGGCCAGGAGACCGCCAAGCGGGCACTCGAAGTGGCGGCGGCCGGCGGCCACAATTTGCTGATGGTCGGACCGCCGGGATCGGGAAAGTCGATGCTGGCGCAGCGGCTGCCGTCGATCCTGCCGCCGCTGGCGCCGAGGGAATTGCTCGAAGTCTCGATGATCGCGTCGGTGGCCGGCGAACTCGGCGAAGGCAAGCTGACCGACCGGCGGCCGTTCCGCGCCCCGCACCATTCGGCCTCGATGGCGGCGATGGTCGGCGGCGGCCTGCGGGTGCGGCCGGGCGAGGCGTCGCTTGCCCATCACGGCGTGCTGTTCCTCGACGAGTTTCCCGAATTCTCGCCGCAGGCGCTCGACGCGCTGCGCCAGCCGCTGGAGACCGGCGACTGCATGATCGCCCGCGCCAACCATCGCGTCACCTATCCGGCGCGCATCCAGCTGGTCGCGGCGATGAACCCGTGCCGCTGCGGCATGGCCGGCGAGCCGGGCTATCGCTGCCTGCGCGGCGACCGTTGCCGCACCGACTACCAGGCACGCATTTCCGGTCCGCTGCTCGACCGCATCGATCTCCGGATCGAAGTGCCGGCGGTCTCGGCCAGCGATCTGATCCGGCCGGACCGGGCAGAGAAGAGTGCCGCGGTGGCGCTGCGCGTGGCCCGCGCCCGGACGATCCAACGCGAGCGTTTCGAGCGGCTGGGCGCGACCTCCGCCACCACCAACGCGCATTGCCCGCCCGCCGTCATCGAGGAGATCGCCATGCCGGATGCGTCAGGCCTGTCGCTGCTCAGGGACGCCAGCGAAAAACTCGGCTTTTCCGCGCGCGCCTACCACCGGGTGCTGAAAGTGGCGCGAACGCTGGCCGATCTCGAGGCCAGCGAGACGGTCGGCCGCATCCATCTGGCCGAGGCGATTTCCTACCGCATGAGCTCGGAGCGAATGGCGCAGGCGGCGTAGAGTGCAACGTTCGGGCGTCGGAAAGCTTGACCGCCGAGCAGTCAGCAAGGCTATGCACCGGTTCTGCTGGGCTGCCGGATCATCTCAAGGAGCTCGACGCGCAGTTGCTACCTGTCGGGAAGAGCCATCGTCGCTAGGTCGGCCAACCAGACGCCGTCGGCCGCCAGCCTGACGATTTGCGTGGCGCATGTCGCCATCGGTTGCGAGGTGCCGCCGCTCGAAGCGGGCCTGGAACGAGCTGACCCACAATACGCGCGGATCGGCGTCGGTCAGCCTGCGGGCCGGAAGCGGCCCGCGCCGGCAAGGTATTCGACATTCCGGCGCTATGCAGCCTGACCGCAATCGCCAGTCATTTCCGCGGCGGCTACTTAACCGGGATCATGAGATGTGCGTAGGGAGTGCCCGCCCACATCACATATGGCCTGGACGTGTCAGGTTTGGGGTCAGTCGGATAGCCGTGCATCATATCCGTTGCGTTGACGATCATCACGTGCGGTCCAGTCTCCACCCAATTGTTGCCTGCCTCGGGCTTCGTCGCATAAGGATCGGTGTTGCTGCCATCGGTGCCGCCGGACAGCATATACATGAAGCCGACCTTGCCCTTGGGCGGTTCCTTTTTTCCCATCCACGCCACTGCCCATTCCATCGCGTTGGCATCGCCACACATTGGATCCGGGCCAGGCGTGGCCGGGTTGTCCGGGATGCACCAGAAGCCGTTTGCGCCCTCGCGCAGTGTGCGCATTGCACCCTTCTCATCCATGGCGTGGATCGTAGCGCCGCTTCCTACAGCGGGGGGTGCGGCGGATTCAGCGCTCTTGATCATCGCAGCGTCATCGGCGGCTGCGCCTTGAATCGCAAACAAACTGCCCGCAGCCAAAAGGGCAGCGACCGTCAGAAGCCGTTTCATGGCCGTTCTCCGGTTTTGAGTTGATCTTGTGCATGATGTCAGACGCACGGCCTCCCAGAGCCGTTTGTCGGTGATTAAAATCCTAGCAGATCGCATGCACCGGGACAACGACGTTTTAGGAATGTCTAATATCTGTCGGGTGAGTCATGCTGAAGTTCTGCTGCATTAATCCGTGCATTTCTCTGTGTTGAACATCCGGCATGTTTTTTCCCGAGGTGCTGGAGCGGGCTGCGACATGTCTTCGGCCTGAGCAGGGGTAGGCGCAAAAATTTCTACCACCTGGAAACGTCCGGAGTGAGGCCAGCACGTTTGCAACGGCGGCCTGCTATCCAGCTCTTTCCTTCGCCTTCAGCTCCAGCCGCCGCGCGTGCAGCACCGGCTCGGTGTAGCCGTTCGGCTGGACCCGGCCCTTGAAAACGAGGTCGCAGGCGGCGAGGAAGGCGATGGACCTGTCGAAGTCGGGCGCCATCGGCCGGTAGAGCGGATCGCCTGCGTTCTGGCGGTCGACGATCGCTGCCATGCGCTTCATCGTCTCCATCACCTGGTCTGAGGTGCAGACGCCATGGTGCAGCCAGTTGGCGATGTGCTGTGAGGAGATACGCAGCGTGGCGCGGTCCTCCATCAGGCCAACGTCATTGATGTCAGGCACTTTCGAGCAGCCGACGCCTTGGTCGATCCAACGAACGACATAGCCCAGAATGCCTTGCGCGTTGTTGTCGAGCTCCTTCTGGATTTCTTCTTGAGACCAGTTCGGCCGCGCCGCGACCGGCACGGACAGGATGTCGTCGAGCTTTGCCTTGGGCCGACTTTTCAGCGCCACTTGGACGGCAGGGACATCGACCTTGTGATAATGGGTGGCGTGCAGCGTCGCCGCCGTCGGCGACGGCACCCAGGCGGTGTTGGCGCCGGCCTTGGGATGAGCGATCTTTTCCGCCAGCATCGCCGCCATAAGATCGGGCATCGCCCACATGCCCTTGCCGATCTGGGCGTGGCCGGCCAGCCCGCATTCCAGCCCGGTGTCGACGTTCCAGGCTTCGTAGGCGGCAATCCAGGCGGCCTGCTTCATGTCGCCCTTGCGGATCATCGGGCCGGCTTCCATCGAGGTGTGGATCTCGTCGCCGGTGCGGTCAAGAAAACCGGTGTTGATGAAGACGACGCGGTCTTTGGCGGCGCGGATCGCCTCTTTGAGGTTGACGGTGGTGCGCCGCTCCTCGTCCATGATGCCCATCTTGATGGTATTTTCGGCCATGCCGAGCAGCGCCTCGACGCGGCCAAAAATCTCGACGGCGAAGGCGACTTCCTCCGGCCCGTGCATCTTGGGCTTTACGACGTACATCGAGCCCGCGCGCGAGTTTTGCCGGCGGCCGTTCGGCCCGACATCGTGCAGCGCGATCAGCGCCGTCATCGCCGCATCCATGATGCCTTCCGGCACCTCGTTGCCGTCGCGGTCCGTTATCGCCGGATTGGTCATGAGGTGGCCGACATTCCTGACTAGCATCAGCGAGCGGCCGGGCAGGGTCAGCGTGTCGCCATCAGGCGCGGTATACGACCGGTCGGGATTGAGTTTTCGCGTAAAGGTCTTGCCGCCCTTGGTGATCTCCTCGGCAAGGTCGCCCTTCATCAGGCCGAGCCAGTTGCGGTAGACCACGACCTTGTCCTGCGCATCGACCGCGGCGACCGAATCCTCGCAGTCCTGAATGGTGGTCAGCGCCGATTCCAGGATGACATCGGCAATGCCGGCTGCATCGGTCCGGCCGATCTGATTGGCGCGATCGATGACGATTTCAATATGCAGGCCATTCCTGGTGAGCAGGACAGCTTCGGGATCGGCGGCGTCGCCGCGATAGCCGACGAACTGCCTGGGATCGGCGAGCGTGGTGGCGCCGGCGCCCTCGCCCAGCCGCAACATGCCGTTGGCAACCGAAAGCCCGTTCACCCCAGCCCATTTGCCTGTCGTCAGCGGCACCGACTCGTCGAGGAAACTTTTCGCCCAGGCGATGACTTTTGCGCCGCGTGCGGGATTAAACCGCCCGCCCTTCTCGGCGCCGCCGGTCTCGGGAATGGCGTCGGTGCCGTAGAGCGCGTCGTAGAGCGAGCCCCAGCGCGCATTGGCGGCATTCAGCGCGTAGCGCGCATTCATCACCGGGACCACTAATTGCGGCCCGGCGACCACCGAAATCTCCGGGTCGACATTTTCGGTCGCGACGGAGAAGGCCGGCCCTTCCGGCATGAGATAGCCGATCTCCCTCAGGAACCCCTTATAGGCTTCCATGTCGCTGGGCGCGCCATTGTCGCGATACCAGCGGTCGATCTGGTCCTGCAGGGCGTCGCGCTTTTCGAGCAGCGCCCGGTTCTTCGGCGAAAGATCGTGCACGATGGCCGCAAAGCCGGTCCAGAACGCGTTGGCTGCAATGCCGGTGCCCCGCAGCGCCTCGTTCACGACGAAATCATAGAACTCGCGGGCAATCCTCAATCCGGCGATTTCGACGCGATCGGTCATCGGAGGTTCTCCAGACGAAAGGCTTTGCGCGCTTTGGCATGTCAGGGTGGCAGGGTCAATTCAGCTTAGGGTGAAGGGGCGCATTTTCGCTGCCGGCGAAGCTGCCGATCTCCCCCCTCGAGGGGGAGATGTCGCCGAAGGCGACAGAGGGGGTCGGTTCGACCGGATGCGACCTCTTGCGACGGTCGGAGGTTGGCGCCCGACGTAAGACGACCCCCTCTGGCCTGCCGGCCATCTTCCCCTCAAGGGGGAGATTACCTAGACCGCAATCCTTGGCCTGCCGGACGCCACCGCCACCACATGCGCCTCGATGAACATGCGCTGACCCTCGACGGTGGAGACGCGGAATTCGCTGGCGATTTCGATCTCGGCGCTGTCGGTGCCGGCATCCCTGGCCCGCCCGGCGGCTATCGCCCGCACATCGGTCTCCGCCGCGGCGATCGCCGCCGCCTCGTCGACAAAATCGCGCACGGTTTCGCCTGACGCGACGCGAAACAGCCCCTCCTTGGGCTGGCTGACCCGCGCCTCCGCCGAAACCCTGACCTGGCCGACGACGGCGCCGAGCGCATTGGCGACGTCGGTATCCTCAGGCACTACGCAGCCATTGCCGACCAGCTCGGCCAGGCCGGCATAGTGCAGCGGCGCCGAGGCGCCGAGGCCGATCACCGGGCGGTCGAGCGCGACGCTGAGCCGTGCGATGCCGGGATGCGCGTCGACGGCGCGCTGCACCAGCGCGTGCGCCACGGTTGCCGCGCCATCCAACCCGTCCTCGGCAAAGGCGGTTTCGAGGATGTATTCCGCCGACCAGCGCGTCAGCGTCAGCAGCACCCGCTCGGAGATCGCCTCTGGCGTCGCGGCGATGTACTGGCCGCGGCCGTCGCGCTTGCGGGTGAACAGTTCGGCGCCGAGCTTCGCGGTGGCGGCATCCCAGTTGGCCTGCTTGCCCAGCACATGGGCGGCATCCGACGGCGTGAAACCCGAAATATGCACCAGGCCGCGCGACACCAGCCGGTTCAAGGTGGCGTTCTGGGCGTTCGAGGTGAGCAGCCTGTCGAGGGCGAGCGGCACGCTGCCGATCGCCTCGTACAGCCTCGCTTCCGGAGCGGTGAGGCCGGCGGCGAGCCGCTCCGGCACGCCGGTGCGCACGGCGAAGCGGCCATCCATGCGGCCGGGGTTTGGCGCCCGCAGTTGGCGCTCCAATTCTGAGGTGACGGCTTCGCCATGCACCATGCCGGCCAGCGCCAGCGGCACCAGGCGGCGCGGCCCGAGCAGGATTTTCGGGCTGAGCACGCCGTCCTCCAGCGCCACTTCGGAATCGCCGCCAAGCCCAAAAGTGCGCATGGCCACCGCCTCGACCATGGTGCGGAAGCCGCCGACGGTGGCCCCTTCCGGATCGAGCCTGGGACGGCCCTTGTCGAGCACGGCGACGTCGGTGGTGGTGCCGCCGATGTCGGAGACGACAGCATTGTCGAGGCCGGTCATGTGGCGTGCGCCGACCAGGCTGGCGGCCGGGCCTGAAAGGATCGTCTCGATCGGCCGCTGGCGGGCAAAGGCGGCCGAAACCAGGGCGCCGTCGCCGCGCACCACCATCAAGGGGGCGGCGATGCCGCGGTGGCCAAGAAAACCTTCGGTCGCCGCCACCAGCCGGTCGATCATCGAGATCAGCCTGGCGTTGAGCAGCGTCGTCAGCGCCCGGCGCGGGCCGCCGAGCTTGGCCGAAAGCTCGTGGCTGGCGGTGACCGGCAGGCCTGTTATCTCGCGGATGAGGTCGCGGGCGGCGAGCTCATGCGCCGGGTTGCGGGTGGCGAAATAGGCGCAGACGGCAAAGCCGGACACCGAGGCGCCGAGTTCCGGCAGCGCCGCCTCCAGTCCGGACAGGTCGAGTTTTGCCGCATTGCCGTGGACATCGTGGCCGCCGGGGCAGAACACGACAGGATCGGCGCCGAGCGCTGCCTTCAGCCCGTCGCGAGCAAGATCGCCCTCCGAAAAGCCGATCATCACCAACGCCACGCGGCCGCCCTGGCCCTCGACCAGCGCGTTGGTGGCAAGCGTCGTCGACATCGACACCAATTTTATGGCTGCAGGATCCGTGCCGGCTTTTTGCAACACCGCGTCGACCGCGCCTGAAATGCCGACCGCCAGATCGTGGCGGGTGGTCAGCGCCTTGGCCTTGGCCAGCACTTTGCCGTTAGGGCCGCCGGATTCCGACCACAGCACGGCGTCGGTATAGGTGCCGCCGGTGTCGATGCCGAGGAACAACGGTGAGGATTTGGTCTTGGCGGTCATATTCTGGCAGCGGTCCGGAAATTTTGTCTCCCCGCCCCTTAGCCGATACGGAACGGCGGATAAAGCTGCAAGCGCTGGGCCACGATGGAGTTCCAATCTCCCCCCTCGTGGGGGAGATGGCCGGCAGGCCAGAGGGGGGCGCTGTCCCCGCCAGCGTCGCAATACTTGGGTTCCTCGCCCCTGCGGAGCGGGGGAGAGGTGGCCGCGAAGCGGCCGGAGAGGGGGCTTCGTAAGGCGCCGTTCCCCCTCTCCGTCTCGGCTTCGCCGAGCCACCTCTCCCCCCCATTCGTGGGGGCGAGGAACCCAAGCCGAATTGATGCCGCGATCCTTCGCGCACCCCTCAGCGATAGGGCGAGACCGCCCTACGGCACCAGATCGATCTCCTCGGTCTCGCCGCCGTCGCAGGTGTAGCAGCAATCGTCGCATTTTTCGGTGTTGCCGGGGCCGACACCCCAATAGGTGCCCTCGTCGCCATCGACCCAGGCGCCGTAGCAGATCGATTCGCCATCGTTGCAGGACAGCGGGATCGACTTGGTCTCGCCGTCGTTGAGATAATAATCCTGATCGTTGCCCGGCCAGATATGGTCGCGATCCTGGCTGTAGAGCTCGACGCGCATGGCGTTGGGATGGCTGTTCCTGATCTCGAAAGTGACGTCGCCGGCATGAGCGACGGGCGCAAACAAGGCGGCAAGAAAAAACGCGACGGCAATGCGCCGCGCGGAAGTGTTAAGACACATGGATGATTCCCCCCGGAACGAAAAGGCCTGCCTGGCCGCGAGGGCGAACATGGCATGATGCGCGGAGCGGTGGAAGGGGGACGCTGGGTTTTCCCTTCTCCCTTGTTGTGGGAGAAGGTGGATCGGCGCGCAGCGCCGAGCGGTTGAGGGGTGCTGGACGGAATGAGGCGTTGGTGTTTTCTGGAACACCCCTCATCCGTCGCCTTCGGCGACACCTTCTCCCACAACAAGGGGAGAAGGGAAAAGCCGCTCTACCCCTCCACCGCCACATGCGGCGCCAGCCGCCGGATCGCCGCGATCATGTCCTGCCCCTGGACGTCGAGCGAGGAGATTTCCATGTGCACGATGTTTTTGCCGAAGGGCAGCATCCGGGTGAGCGCATTGACGGCTGAGTATTTGATCTCGTCGGGCGGCTCGCCGGTCAGCTCGAAATTGAGCATCGCCGCGCCCTTGCCGCCGGAGGCGAGCCGCACGCTGCGCACATTCTGCCAGGGCACCAGCACGTCGCCGGCGCGGCGGTCGCGAAAGCCCTTGTCGTCGAGCACGACCTTGACCGATTTGTCGAAGGCGCCGCGCGCGATGAAGAAGCCGAGCGCCAGGCAACCGAGCGCCAGAAGCACGATCACCAGCACCCACCCGCCAGCCGCGCCCGCCGCCAACCCCTGCAGCGCGCCGAAAGCGAAGATCGCGCCGATCAGGAACGGCCCGATGGCCGGGAAGATCTTGCCCGTCGCGCTGTTGCGGATTTCGAGCGGCGTAGACATTTTTCCCCGCTCACCGTTCGGGCTTCAGCAAGGTCCAGATCCAGCCGATGAAGGTGAGGACCAGGAAGGGATAGCCGGCGGCGGGCAAAGGCGACGAGGTCGGCAGCAGAGGCGCGCCCCAGAGGATCATGCAAGCCGACACGGTGAACAGCACAGCGGCCACGACAGCGGTGAGCCGCATCCAAAGAGCAAAAGTGCTCGGCGCGCTGATCATGACGAGCGCTGCCGCCCAGAGCGAAATGCCGCCGACATAGGAAGGAACGCTGGCCTCAAGGCCCGCCGCATTGCCTGCCAGCAGCAGGCTCTCGCCGGCGAGGAAGGTCAGGAACCCGGCCGCGATGCAGTCATTGCCCAGCCGCTGATATTTCATCGTCAACAGGGCGGTCGCCACCACGAGCGCTGCGCCGTCGATCGTCCATAGTGTTTCGCGCAGCGCATAGCTCGCCACGAAGGTGCCGGCAAGGCCGAAAGCGCCGCCAATGGCGAGGCCAATCGCGGCGGTGAGGTCCAGAGGGTTGGAGCGCATTTTGATGTCTGCCCAAGCCGGCCCAAGGATACGCCAAGATGGGGCGTTCTAAAAGGGTGGGACAGGGGCGCCGAAGGCGAAGATCGCTCCGATCAGGAATGGCCTGATGGCTGAAAGGATCTTGCCGGTTGGGTTTGTTGCGGATTTCAACGGTCGGAGGCGAGGGCCGAGTGACGCTGAAAGCCTGGCAGGTAACGAGCGGACGATGCGAGGCCGTTACGACTCACAAAAAATCGTGTAACAGTTCAGCTCATTTTGGGGAAGGGAGGCGTAAATTCTAAGACGAATCGAGTTTGAAAACTTCAGAAAACACACGAAATTTCGTGTTACCTGCAAAGAAAGGAATATCTTTGTCGGCCCAAATAACGCTGGTAAATCCTCGGTCCTCGACGCTCTTCGACTATTCGCCGACGTGGCGCGCTATGCGGAGTATCGACTCCCGGTTTTAAAGACACAAAATCCGTACGGCGTCTGCGCTACATACGAAATGACTAACAAGAATTTTTGTCTACCGATTGCGAATATACCAACTAACGAATATTTCTCTGAGAGTTAGACCCGGCAGCCACGCACTCGATGGCTGGAGAGCCAGTAGAAGTTTTGCTAGCGGCTACTTCAACGATCTCACAGGAACCAGAGAGGCGGTCTGCCCAACTTGGCCTACAACGGCTGCGCTTGAGAGCTCACAATCCAGGCCCATTTGGAATTACCACCGAATATCGTGCGAAGTTCGGGGGAGCCTTTTCGGTTATCTTTACACCGAATTTCGGTCTTCGAATTGGGGGACCAGTCTGTCGCAATACATGTTTGGAATACTGCGGCGCCGCGACTGGAGCCAAGGTTAGTCCGAGCCGTCTTGTCCTCATTCCGGCCCGCTTATCAAACAGGGGGCAGCGCGCCTGAAGACATTGCTATTTTATGCCCCGCGCAGCTTCAGCGCCGCGCTGGCGGGGGCCCGCTGCCTCCGGCAGCTCCCCCGCTTTCGAAGCCTGACATCGATCCACTGGATCGATGTCTCGGCGCCGCGCTGCGCGCGGTCGCCCGACCGGCTTCTCAATCCCCCATCTTCAAGGCCTGGATAAACGCCTCCTGCGGGATATCCACCTTACCGAACTGCCTCATCCGCTTCTTGCCCTCTTTCTGCTTGTCGAGCAGCTTGCGCTTGCGCGAGACGTCGCCGCCGTAGCATTTGGCGGTGACGTCCTTGCGCAGCGCCGAGATCGTTTCCCGGGCGATGACCTTGCCGCCGATCGCAGCCTGGATCGGGATCTTGAACAGATGGTGCGGGATCAGCTCCTTCAGCTTTTCGCACATCTGGCGGCCGCGCTTTTCCGCCGCCGTGCGGTGGACCAGCATCGACAGCGCGTCGACCGGCTCCTCATTGACCAGGATCGACATTTTCACCAGGTCGCCCTCGCGGTAGTCGGTCAAATGATAGTCGAAGGAGGCGTAGCCCTTGGAGATCGACTTCAGCCGGTCGTAGAAGTCGAAGACGACCTCGTTGAGCGGCAGGTCGTAGGTCAGCATGGCGCGCTTGCCGACATAGGACAAATCGGCCTGGATGCCGCGCCGGTCCTGGCAGAGCTTCAGGATGCCGCCGAGATACTCGTCCGGCGTCAGGATGGTGGCGCGAATCCACGGCTCCTCGATGGCCTGGATTTTGACCACGTCGGGCATGTCGGCCGGGTTGTGCAGTTCCTTCGTCGTGCCGTCGTTCAACAGCAGCCGGTAGACGACCGAGGGCGCGGTGGCGATGAGGTCGAGGTTGAACTCGCGCTCCAGCCGCTCCTGGATGATTTCGAGATGCAGCAGGCCAAGGAAGCCGCAGCGGTAGCCGAAGCCGAGGGCGGCGCTGGTTTCCATTTCGAAGGAGAAGCTGGCATCGTTGAGGCGGAGCTTGCCGACCGCGGCCCGCAGATCCTCGAAATCGGCGGCGTCGACCGGGAACAGGCCGCAGAACACCACCGGCTGCGCCGGCTTGAAGCCGGGCAGGGCTTGCGCCGTCTGACGCTTGTCCTCGGTGATGGTGTCGCCGACGCGGGTGTCGGCCACTTCCTTGATAGAGCCGGTGAAGAAGCCGAACTCGCCTGGGCCGAGCTCGTCGACATTGATGCGGGCGGGCGTGAAGACGCCGGTGCGCTCGACCAGGTACTTCGCGCCAGTGCCCATCATGCGGATGGTCTGGCCCTTTTTCAGCACGCCGTCGATGACGCGCACCAGCACGATGACGCCGAGATAGGCGTCGTACCAGCTGTCGACCAGCATCGCCTTCAGCGGGGCTGCGATGTCGCCTTCGCGCGGCGGCGGCAAATCGTTGACGATCGCCTCCAGCACGTCGGGAATGCCCAGCCCGGTCTTGGCCGAGATCAGCACGGCGTTCGAGGCGTCGATGCCGATCACCTCCTCGACCTGCTCGCGGATACGCTCGGGCTCGGCCGCCGGCAGGTCGACCTTGTTCAGCACCACGACGATCTCGTGGTTGTTGTCGATGGCCTGGTAGACATTGGCCAGCGTCTGCGCCTCGACGCCCTGGCTGGCATCGACGACCAGCAGCGAGCCCTCGCAGGCGGCCAGCGATCGCGACACTTCGTAGGCGAAGTCGACATGGCCGGGCGTGTCGATCAGGTTGAGGATATAGTCCTCGCCATTGTTGGCGCGGTATTTCAGCCGCACCGTCTGCGCCTTGATGGTGATGCCGCGCTCGCGCTCGATATCCATCGAGTCCAGCACCTGCTCCTTCATGTCGCGCAGCTCCAGCCCGCCGGTCAGCTGGATCAGCCGGTCGGCGAGCGTGGATTTGCCATGGTCGATATGGGCGACGATGGAGAAATTGCGGATGTTCTTGATCGGCGTGGTCATGCGGCGCGCTTTAGCAGGGGCAGCTTGCCCGGGCAAGCGGCGGGACGCCGCGCCCCGATGCAATCGCGTCAGGTTTGCGCTGCCGGGGGACCCGGCGTCGTTAAGCTTTGATCCATCAGATTAGAGCATAGCTCGCGCCCTGCGTGACAGGCAGGACCTGTCACTGTTTGGGGGCCAAGCAATGCCACAGTCTGGAAGCCATTTTCTCCGTTGCGAGAGCGGCTCCTTAGCGCCGATACTCGCCATCATGCTGATCCCGATGATGGCCGCGCTGGGCTTTTCAATCGACTACAACTCAGCCGTTGCGACCAAGGGATCGATGCAGAATGCGCTCGATGCCGCGACCCTGTCGATCACGACGCTGCCAACCAGCACGTCACTGGCGGACCGTCAGGTGAAACTGCAGGAGTCGTTTACGGCCAATAGCGGGCAAGGCACCGCCAAGCTCGACAGCTTCGTCGTCGCTGCCGACGGCACCGCCAGCATCAATGCTTCGGCCCGCTTTGCCATGCCGACGAACTTCATGCAGATGGCCCACGTCGACACGGTGCCGATCGGCGTCGCGTCGGCGGTGCGCAAGCGGCCGGCGCTGGTGCAGACCACGTTCAAGGTCGACCTGGTCTCGGGCCATTGGGGCAAGACGATGACGCTCTATGGCACGAAATTCGGCGAGACGGCGATCAACCCGTTGATGAAGATCACCTATGTCTACAACAACTTTGGTGATCCGAAAGGCTACGGCACGTCGACAGTGTATACTGTCAATGGATCGACGAGCACGAAGGTCCAGGAACAAAAATGCACAACCAGGGCGGTGTTGAGTTTCAGCAACCTGCCTACCGGGGCGATCACACAAGTTAGCGGCAACAAGAGATACCTGACCACCTGCACCAACACCATGTACCCCGCCAATGGCGCCGGCGCGGTGATCGACGTCAGCCTGATGGATGTGCTGTATCTGCAGATGGACGTGCCATCGGCTCGGCCAAACAAGCTCAAGTCAAATGATGCGAACACATCGAACCGGTTGTACATCGACGGCGTTGAAGTCGCGAACGGCAAACTGGTGGACATTTTCACCGCCGTGCCGTGCGGCCAACCCAGCCAGCAGGCCTGGGAAGATGGCGGCAATCCCGTACCGGCTCCGGTGTCCAACGCCGACTTCTTCTACACCGTGACAGGCAAATGCGATTTCAATCAGCGGCCTTCGCAAACAGTGCTTACGCAATAGGCCGACAGCTGCGGCGCGCCCGAACGGAGAGGGTCCGCACTGCATCAGATCTCAACGCCGTCCGGCCGCCCCGGGCGGCGTTTTTGTTGCAGGCAAACGCTGCGAAGTTCGAAGGAGCAGGGTGACGCCGTTTGGCTTCCCCGTTGTGGGAGGGGAAGGAGTGATCACGAAGCGGTGATGGCTGTAACGAAGGCCCAGGCGGCGGCGAAGAGCTGATGTGATCGCCATTCCGGCGCGCCACCAACCCTGGGAGACCACCATGACCAACCGCCTGACCTTGCCGGCACTTGCCTTCGCGCTTTGCTCGACGGCGCTTTTTGCCGGTGGCGTTGCGCGCGCCGAAGATGCGATGAAGCCGGCCGATGCGATGGCGACTGAGGCCATGAAACCGGCGACCGAAGCGATGAAGCCCGCGGATCCGATGGCGGCCGAAAAGATGAAGGACTGCATGGACAAGGCTGCCATGGAAACCGACGTGATAAAGAAGGACGAGGCGACCAAGACCTGCAACGAAATGGGGACGGCCAAATAGGCCGCGTCCGGAGCGGGCGGCCGATGCACGCGCCGCACGGCAATGTGAGACCGCGACGGACCTTTCTGTCGTATAATCGTAAACTCATGCATGGGAGATCAGAGATGACCGGCATTGAAAGAACCGCCGCGAAACGATTGACCAACGTCGCCTGGGGCGCGCTTGCGGCGCTGATGCTTGCGGCGGCCGGCGCCGCCTTGTGGCAGACGCCGGCGATCTCGGCCGAGGAGGCGGTGGTGATCCCACCGCCGGCGATGGACGAAAAACCCGCCGCGGGCACCGCCAAGGCGATCTTCGCCGGCGGCTGCTTCTGGGGCGTGCAAGGCGTGTTCCAGCACGTCAAGGGCGTGACCAGCGCCGTCTCCGGCTATGCCGGCGGCGACAAGGACACCGCCGCCTACGAGGCGGTCGGCACCGGCCGCACCGGGCACGCCGAAGCCGTCGAGATCACCTACGAGCCGTCAGAAGTAACCTACGGCCAGTTGCTGCAAGTGTATTTCTCGGTCGCGCACAACCCGACGCAGCTGAATTACCAGGGTCCGGACCGCGGCCCCCAATACCGTTCGACGATCTTTGCCGAAAACGATGCCCAGAAGAAAATCGCCGAGAGCTACATCGCGCAGCTCGACAAGGCCAAGGTGTTTCCGGCGCCGATCGTGACCACGCTGGAGACCGGGAAAACCTTCTATCCGGCCGAGGACTATCACCAGGATTTTTTGACGCTGAACCCGACCTACCCCTATATCGTCTACAACGACCTGCCCAAAATCGAGAATTTGAAGACGCTATTCCCAGACCTTTACAGCGAAAAACCGGTGCTGGTACTGGCCGCCAACAAGAGCTGATCTTTTGAGCAAAACCAATTGGTCGTCAGGGCAAAGCAACAGGCATGCCAAACCATCGAAATCGGCTCGAATCGGGCTTTCTCAATAGGATCGGGGAAGGCTTTCTTCACGACCCAATGCCGCTCGACTGGCAGGCCGCCTAAATATTGTGCAGTGCGGCGGTTGCCTGTCAGTCGTAGGTCAGATCCGTCGCCTTGCCGCCGAAGACGCGGTAAGCATAAAACGAATAGAAAATGATGACCGGCAGCACGACCACCGTGCCGGCCAGGATGATGGCGAGGCTTTCAGGCGCGGACGCCGCCTGCCAGATGGTCAGCCTGTCGGGCACGACGAAGGGATAGAACGACCAGGCGAGCCCGGCAAAGCCCAGCGTGAAGATGGCGGCCAGTGTCAAGAACGGCGTCAGCGCGTGGCGGTCGTCTGCTTTAGGCAGGTGGAAGGTCTGCCGCCACAGCCAGGCGAACAGCACCGCCGACAGGATCGGCAGCGGCGACAAATAGAGCATGGCGGGCCAGACGAACCATTTGTCGAAGATGCGCGGACTGGCGAGCGGCGTGGCCAGCGAGACGGCGACCATACCGAGCGCGGTCAGCACCAGCGCCCGGCGCAGCCATAGCACCGCCTTCTTCTGCAATTCGCCTTCCGTCTTGTAGATGACCCAGGCCGCGCCCATCGCCGCATAGGCGGCGGCAAGGCAGAGCGCCACCAGAGCGCCGAAGGCCATGCCGCTGAGGCCGACATCCAGGCCCAGCACATAAATCCCCAGCATGTAGCCCTGCGCCAGCGAGGCGATGACCGAGCCCAGGAAGAAGATGCGGTTCCAGCGATGCTTCCGGCCGGCCGGTACCTTGGCACGGAAATCGAAGGCAACGCCGCGCAGGATCAGGCCGACAAGGAGCAGGAAGACCGGAATGTAGAGCGCGGTGAGAATGGTGCCGTGCGCCAGCGGGAAGGCAACCAGCAGCAGGCCGACCGCCAGCACCAGCCAGGTCTCGTTGGCGTCCCAGAACGGGCCTATTGCCGCAATCATCGTGTCCTGCTCGGCGTCCTCGGCCGTCGCGAACAGGATGCCGATGCCGAGATCGAAGCCGTCGAGGATAACGTAGATCAGGATGGCAAGGCCCATCAGGCCGGCGAAGATGAGGGGGAGCAATGTCGGCCAGTCGAGGGTCATCACCGTTCTCCCTATTTTGCCGCCGGTTGCGACAGCGCCGCATCGAGAACGCCCGGCAGCGGCGAGGTATCGCCGTCCTTCGCCGCCTTCAGCGCCAGATAGACCAGCACGCCGAGATAGGCGATCAGAAGCAGCGCGTAGAGGATGAGATAGACCGCAAGCGAGAGCGCGACCTGGCTGCCGGCGACCGGGCCGACCGCATCGACGGTCTTGAGCACACCGGTGACCAGCCAGGGCTGGCGACCGATCTCGGTGGTGTACCAGCCGGCCAGCGTCGCCAGCCAGCCGGACAGCGCCATCGGCACCATAACCAGCGCCAGCGGTTTCGGCAGGGTGTGGCGGCGCTTAAGGAAAAAGGCGGCCGACCAGGAGACGACGAGCATCAGGACGCCGGTGCCGACCATGATGCGAAAAGCCCAGAACACCGGGAAGACCGGCGGATGGTTGCCGGCATAGTCGTTCAGCCCCGGCACGACGCCACTGGCGCTGTGCCTGAGGATGAGGCTGGCGCCGTCGGGGATGGCGACTTCGAATTTGTTCTCCCTTACCGCCTCGTCGGGAAGCGCGAAAAGGACCAGCGGCACATTGGGGCCGGTGTTCCAGTTGGCCTCCATGGCGGCGATCTTCTGCGGCTGATGCTCGAGCGTGTTGAGGCCATGCTGGTCGCCGGCGAAGATCTGGATGGGGATCAGGATCGCCGCGGTGAAGACACCGGTGCGCAAGGCCTTCCACATCGATTCCGAGCGGTCGCCATAGAGATAGCGCAGCGCCGACAGGCCAGCGATCAGGAACGAAACCGTCAGGCCGGAGGCAAGCAGCATGTGGACGAGCCGGTAGGGCATCGACGGGTTGAAGACGATCGCCCACCAGTCGGTTGCGTGCGCTACGCCGTTGCGCATCTCAAAGCCGACCGGCGTCTGCATCCAGGAATTGAGCGCGATGATCCAGAAGGCCGACAGGGTGGTGCCGCCGGCCACCAGCACGGTTGCCAGCGTGTGGGTGCGGTTGGAGACGCGGCGGAAGCCGAACAGCATGATGCCGAGGAACGCCGCCTCGAGGAAGAAGGCGGTGAGTATCTCATAGGCGAGCAGCGGGCCGGCTATGTTGCCGACGGTCTCCATGTAACCCGGCCAGTTGGTGCCGAACTGGAAGCTCATGGTGACGCCCGAAACCACGCCCATGGCAAAGGACAGCGCGAACACTTTCACCCAGGTGAAATAGGCGCGCATCCAGGCGGTATCGCCTGTGGCGTTGTAGCGAAGCTTGAAGAACAGCAGCATCCAGCCAAGCGCGATGGTGATAGCCGGAAACAGTATATGGAACGAGATGTTCGCGCCGAATTGAATGCGCGAAAGGATGAGCGGGTCCATAGTGGGCTCCGGCTGCTGCTTATGTCGCAGAAGATAGGCCGGATGCGCTAAACGGTCAAAGCGGCGTGGCGTCACGCGAGGCGGAACGCCGCAGGACTGCGGCAGCGCTGGATGCGTCTTCGCATGCCGATGTCCAGAACTGTCAGGAGTGCCATTGACTTCCGGCTGCGCGCACCGACATTCAGCGGACTAAAATCAACAGTTCTCCTTTCAAGCAGCCGTTTTTTTCAGCCATGCCATCGATCATTTCCATTTCCGGGGTCACCAAGACGTACGCCACCGGTTTCAAGGCGCTGAAGGAGATCAACCTCGACATCGAGCGTGGCGAGATCTTTGCGCTGCTCGGGCCGAACGGCGCCGGCAAGACGACGCTGATCTCGATCGTCTGCGGTATCGTCAACCGCTCGTCGGGCACGGTCACCGTGGACGGCTACGATATCGGCCGGGATTATCGCGCCGCGCGCAGCCTCATCGGGCTGGTGCCGCAGGAACTGACCATCGACGCGTTCGAGACCGTATGGGCGACTGTCAGTTACAGCCGCGGCCTATTCGGCAAGCCAGCCAACCCCGCCTTCGTCGAGAAAGTGCTGCGCGACCTGTCGTTGTGGGACAAGAAGGACGCCAAGGCGATCACCCTGTCCGGCGGCATGAAGCGGCGGCTGATGATCGCCAAGGCGTTGTCGCACGAACCGAGAGTGCTGTTCCTCGACGAGCCGACAGCCGGGGTCGACGTCGAGCTGCGCCAGGACATGTGGGCGATGGTGCGCCGGCTGCGCGAGGATGGCGTCACCATCATCCTGACCACACACTATATCGAGGAGGCCGAAGCGATGGCCGACCGCGTCGGCGTCATCAATCGCGGCGAAATCGTGCTGGTCGAGGACAAGGCCGAACTGATGCGCACGCTCGGCCGCAAAAGGCTGTTGCTGGAATTGCGCAGTCCGCTCGCCACCATACCCGAGACGTTTTCGCGCTACGCGCTGGAGCTTTCGCCGGACGGTGATCGATTGACGTACACCTATGACAACCAGAGCGAACGGCCGGGCGTCGCCTCGCTGCTCCGCGACCTTGAGACGGCCGGCATCCAGTTCCGCGATATCGACACGCAAAACAGCTCGCTCGAGGAGATCTTCGTCAACCTGGTGAGGAAGGACGCATGAACCTGCGAGCAGTCTGGGCGATCTACAAGATGGAGATGGCGCGCGCCTTTCGGACCGTCCTGCAGAGCATCGTCTCGCCGGTCATCTCGACATCGCTCTATTTCGTCGTCTTCGGCTCGGCCATCGGCTCGCGCATCACCGAGATCGACGGCATCAGCTACGGCGCCTTCATCGTGCCGGGGCTGATCATGCTGTCGCTGCTGACGCAGTCGATCTCCAACGCCTCCTTCGCCATCTATTTCCCGAAATTCGTCGGCTCGATCTACGAATTGCTGTCGGCGCCCGTGTCCTATCTGGAGATCATCATTGCCTATGTCGGCGGTGCGGCGACCAAGTCGATCATACTCGGCCTGATCATCCTGGCGACGGCGTCGCTGTTCGTGCCGCTGACTATCGAGCATCCGTTCTGGATGCTCTCCTTCCTGGTGCTGACGTCGGTGACCTTCAGCCTGTTCGGTTTCATCATCGGCATCTGGGCGAGAAGCTTCGAGCAGCTGCAGCTGGTGCCGTTGCTGATCATCACGCCGCTTACCTTCCTTGGCGGCAGCTTCTATTCGATCGACATGCTGCCCGGCATCTGGCGCACGGTGACGCTGTTCAACCCCGTCCTCTATCTGGTCAGCGGTTTTCGCTGGAGTTTCTACGGCAAATCCGACGTCTCGATCGGCATCAGCCTCGGCATGACCGTCGTTTTCCTGCTTATCTGCATAGCGATCGTCGCGTGGATCTTCAGGACCGGCTACCGGCTGCGGAACTGACCGGCTTACAGCAGGCTGAGCCGTGGGCTAGGCCGGCATCCCCTGAAAGATTGCCCTGGACGGCGGTCGAATAGGCGAGCGAGAAATCGCCATGCCGGCGGACCAGCGCCAGGCGCTCGGCATGGGTCAGCTCCTGCCGGGTGACCTTGGGCGCGGCGCCCTCGAGCAGGCGGTCGAAATGATTGCGCAAGGAGGGCATGGTCGAGATTCCGCGTGCCGCGCTTCGGAATTGGGATACCCGCAAGCCCGCGGGCTTCGAATCATTGGTGGCAGCGAGAATTGAACGGAAGCCGTTGGCAATTGGGAATAAATTGGCAAGCGGGCATAAAAAAGGAGGGGCTTCGGTCGAGCCAAAACCCCTCCCCAACGATTACCAGCATGGACCTGGGAGCGCGATGATCTCTAGACCGCGATCTTGCCACCGCCCTGTTTGGTGATGGCGACGACCGACGGCCGCACCGGCATATCGGGCTTGAAGTCAGGCCAGCGGGTCGACGGGTCCTCGTAGTAAGAGGGACGGCCAAAAGCCGCCCAGTCTTCGCCGCCATCGGCCGGATGCTGAACCGCGACGAAGGCGGTCTGGTCGTCGGGCGTGAATAGCGGGCCGCACAGTTCGGCGCCGATCGGCACGCGGAAGAACAGCTTTGATGTCGCCCGCGCCTCGCCTTCGGTGTCGACCGCCCACAGGCCATCGGTGCGGCCGGTCGCCTTCGGGCCCTGGCCATCGGTGGCGACCCAAAGCCGGCCGGCTGAATCGAAGGCGCAATTATCCGGCATGCCGAACCAGCCATTGGCGGTGGTTGCGGTCGAGAAGGTGGCGCCGACTTCGGCTACCGAGGGATCGCCGCATTTCAACAGCACTTCCCATTTGCCCTTGGTGGCAGTGAAATCGCCACCGTCCTCGACGATCTCGATAATGTGGCCGAAAGCGTTTTCGGCGCGTGGATTGGCGGCATCGACCTGGTCCGTCTTGCGTTTAGAATTGTTGGTCAACATGACGTAGACTTTGCCAGTCGTCGGATTCGGCTGGATATCCTCGGGGCGGTCCATCTTGGTGGCCCCGAGCAGATCGGCGGCACGGCGCGTCTCGATGAGCACGTCGGCCTGGCTGGCAAAGCCGTTCTCCGCCGTCAGCGGGCCCTGGCCGAAGACGATGGGCAGCCATTCGATCGACCCGTCCTCGGCGAATTTGGCGACATAGAGCGTGCCGGCGTCGAGGAGATCCATGTTGGCGGCGCGGTCCTCGGCGTTGAATTTGCCGGCCGTGACGAATTTGTAGACATAGTCGAAGCGTTCGTCGTCGCCGAGATAGAAGACGACACGGCCATCCTTGGCGACGATCGATTCAGCGCCCTCATGCTTGAAGCGGCCCATGGCAGTGCGCTTCCGCGGCACCGAGGTCGGATCGTTGACGTCGACCTCAACGATCCAGCCGAAGCGATTCGGCTCGTTCGGCTCCTTGCCGATGTCGAAGCGGTCGTAATGCGTAGCCCATTCATAGGCGCCTTCGGGAATCCCCAGGCGCTTGTAGTTGGCGGCTTCCTTGTGGCCTTCCTGCAGCTCGCCCGAGAAATAGCCGTGTATGTTTTCCTCGGCCATGACGTAGGTGCCCCAGGGAGTGACGCCGCCGGCACAGTTGTTGACGGTGCCGAAGACCTTCGCGCCGGTCGGATCGGCACTGGTCTTGACGCGGTCGTGGCCGGCGGCGGGGCCGGACAGTGCCATCTCGGTGTTGGAGGTGATGCGGCGGTTGAGCTTGCCGTCGCGCACCACCTGCCATTTGCCTGATATCTTGCGGATCTCGACGATGGTGCCGCCATGCGCGGCCATCTCGATATCGACCTGTTCCTTGCTCAGCGGCGCCTGCTTGGCCTCGCCCTCGACGATGGTGACGAGGCCCGGGAACATCAGATGCGGATTGGTGTATTCGTGGTTGACCACCAGCAGGCCATGCTCGGCCGAGCCGTCGATCGGGATATAGCCGACATAGTCATTATTGTAGCCGAACTGTCTTTCCTGGGCCTGGGCCGACTGTTTTGCCGGATCGAAGTCCGGCGAATCGGGGAACAGCGGATCGCCCCAGCGCAGCAGCACGTCGGCGTCGTAGCCGGCGGCGACATGATGCTTGTCATCGACGCCCGCCTCGACCTCGTCGAAGCTGAAGGCCGAGCCGCCGGCTGCGCGGGCATCGTCGGCGAGGATCAGCGCCAGCGGGCTGACGGTGGCGGCGATGGCGGTTGCCGCGAGCGATCCCTGCAGGAAACCACGGCGCGAGAAACGTGCGGCGATGATCTCGCCCATTGTCTGGTTGTCGGTGGGATTGGTTCCTGGCCCATCGTTTTCCTCGAGCAGGCTGGTGCGGAAATGGGTGTCGGGGGAGCGATGTCCTGTCATGGGCTTGCCTCTGGCTTTCTTTTGGATGGCTTGAGCGTGCTGCTTGACTGACCGCGTATCGCCGGCAGGTCACAGTTTGATGACGCTGCCGGCCAATTTCCAGCCCCGATTTCGTGTCCATGATCAGCCTCGCTTGACCGCGACCGGCGCTTCGGAAACAAGATCAGCGGCAGGCGCAGAAGGACCGCGTCGAGAGGGACAAAAGTGAGTTTCTGGGGACTGGGGCAGCTCGGCATTTCGACGGTGATCTTCCTGCTGGCAGCGACGGCGGCCAAGCAATGGGGACTGGCGCCGAGCTTCGGCAAGATAGTTTTGACTTTGGCGCTGTATTCGGCGGGCAATTTGATCATGCTGAGGCTGATCCGTGAATTCGGCATGTCGGTGTCGTTCAGCCTGTCGGCGGTGATCCAGCTGGTGTCGGTGAACGTGGTGGCACTGGTGTTCTTCGGCGAGCGCGTCAATACGTTGCAGGCCACTGGCATCGTGCTCGCCGTCGCAGCGGTGGCGCTGATCACGCTCGGTCCCTATCTGCAAAGGCCGTAACTGCGAGGGCCGATGAAGAATACCGCAAGCAAGCTGCTCAACTGGATCGAATTCCCGGTGCTGCTGGCCGGACTGATCATCGCCGGCGGACTGTGGGGGTTCGAGGAACTGATGGAGGTGGCGCGAGACACCACGCCGCACGCCTTCGATACGGAAATCCTGCTCGCCTTCCGTGAAGCGGGCCAGCCCGACAATCCGATCGGACCGCTATGGCTGGAAGGGGCGATGCGCGACATCACCAGCCTCGGCAGCGCCAGCGTGCTCGTGCTGATCACGGCCGCCGTGATCGTCTATCTGCTGCTGATCCACAAGCCGGGACCAGCGTTTCTTGTCCTCGTCGCGGTGGCGGGCGGGCAGGCCCTGTCGAGCACGCTGAAGCTCGGAATCGACCGGCCGCGCCCCGATCTGGTCTCGCATCTCGCCGACGTGGCATCGCTTTCGTTTCCGAGCGGCCATGCGATGCTGTCGGCGGTGACATATTTGACGCTGGGCAGCATGGCGTCGCGCTTCCTGCCTGGGCGAACGACGAAGATTTACGTGCTGTCGCTGGCGGTGCTGACGACCCTGCTGGTCGGCATCAGCCGCGTCTATCTCGGCGTTCATTGGCCATCCGACGTGCTGGCCGGCTGGTGCGCCGGCTTCGCCTGGGCGATGCTGTGCTGGCTGGCCGCATGGGCGCTACAGCGATGGCGCGGGCAGAGCGACGGCGGCTGAACCGGCCGTTCAGAACGACGCTGCGCTAATTCTCCTCGAAGTTGCGGCGCTGGGGCCTGCTGTCCCAGCTGGCGCGCAGGCTCTGCAGGACGCAAATGGTCCGGTGTGCATGTGTGACATGTGCATCATGATGCTTGGTTTTATACATGGACCTGTAGACTCAGACGGGGGTTAGCCGATGATCACTGCCGCGCAGATGCGCGCCGCGAGGGCGCTGGCCGGCATCGATCAGAAGACGCTCGCCCAGCGCGCCGGGGTTTCGCTTCCCACCATTCAGCATATGGAAGCGAGCGACGGCGTCGTCAGGGGCGTGGTCGACACGCTGATGAAGGTCATCCAGGCTCTCGATGAGGCCGGCGTGGAACTGATCGGCGAGAACCAGGCCAGCGAGCGCGGCGGCAGGGGAGTGCGCCTCAAGCCGATCGTGCCGAAGAAGCCGCCAGGCTGAGCCGCAAAGTCGCGACGGCGACCGCCGACAGTCCTGCCGACGATCCCGCCGCCTCCTTGGTTTTTATGCATGTCATTGTCCCAAAACCGCTGTGCACTTTTGGGCGACATGCGTTGTCGCCGACGGCATGACAGGAAGGCGGCACCGCTCCAATTGCGAACTCGTGGCGCAGGGCTTTGCCAACATCGCGTCCGCCCTGTTCGGCGGCATCTGCACCACTGGCACCATCGCACGCACGGCGATCAATGTGCGGGCCGGCGCGCATGGACCGGTTTCGGGCATGATCCACTCGGCCATCCTGCTTTCTCTGATACTGGTGGCGGCACTGCTGGCCAGCTACATCCCGCTGGCGGCACTGGCCGGCGTGCTGGCAGTGGTGTGCTGCAAAATGTTCGAAAAGCAGGCCTTCCTCACATGCTGCGGGCTTCGCGTGGCGACGCGCTGGTGCTGCTGGCGACCTTCCTGATCGTCATCTTCCGTGACCTCACCCCGAAGGCATCGTCGTCGGTTTCGCCCCGGGCTCGATCCTGTTCATCGACCGCATGGCCAAGAGCATCGCCGTCGAGGCCGTCGTCACTTGTGCAGGAGGATGTCGCCGACCAGGCCAGCGCCTACGATGCCAGCGAGGCTAGCGATGCCGACACCGTCGTTTACAGGATTTCGGGCGCCTTCTTCTTCGGCGCCGCCTCGACTGTCGGTGCGGTACTCGACCGCATCGCCGACCAGCGCCGGAACTTCATCCTCGACTGCTCGGCGGTGCCGTTCTTTGATTCGACGGCGGCCAATGTCATCGAGGGCGCCGCGCACAAGGCCAGGCGCGCCGGCGTGCGCTTCATTATATCAGGCGCTTCGCCGCAGACACGTCGCATGCTGATCAACCACGGCGTCAAGCGGCCGCTGGTGACATACGCCGCCTCGATCAGGGATGCGCGGGCGCAACTGAAGGGCAAACCAGAGACGGATTAGCAACCAGGATTTGCCGGCCGGTGGCCACCTGTTGGCACAAGCTATCCCATTGCTGAATGTCACTTTGATCCATGGCCGACACTCGACAGGTCAAAGGCTGTCATTCGAGAACGACCATAGGCGCGACTGTTGCGAGTATTGGAACACCGGGAGCCTTGGCGCTGCTGGCTGCTGGATCGAGCGGGCATCATGAAACCTTTTGATTTTTGGGCCGTTGTCGGCCGTATGTCCGAGGCGAAATCCAAACCGAGATCGGTCGACGGCGCCAGATCGCGCGATGCCCAGACACCGCGTCAGGAGAAATCGAGCGAAGAGAAGGCATCGACTGCCGAAGCCGCGTCCGAGGTCGTCGGCGAAGCCGCGCCCCCGCCGGAAGTCGTCGAACCCGATCCACAGCTGACCCCCGAAGAGGCCGAGCGGGCGCGCAAGAAATATCTGCTAAGGCGTTTCTGGATCAGCGCGCGCGGTTACTGGAGCCGGCGCGGCGACAGTTTCGCCTGGCCGCTCACGATCGGGCTGTTGATCCTGATATGCGTCAATGTCGGTTTCCAGTATGGGATCAATGTCTGGAACCGCGCGATTTTCGACGCCATCGAGCAACGCAACGCCCGCACCATTTATTTCCTGAGCGCCGTGTTCGTGCCGCTCGTACTCGGAAGCGGAAGCCTTGTCGTAGCACAGGTCTATCTTCGCATGACGATCCAGCGCCGCTGGCGTTCGTGGCTCACCACATCAGTCATCGCGCGCTGGCTCGCCAACGGCCGGTATTATCAGCTGAACCTCGTCGCCGGCGACCACACGAACCCCGAAGCCCGCATCTCCGAGGATCTGCGGATTGCTACCGAATCGCCCGTCGATTTCATCGCCGGTGTCCTCAACGCGTTTCTGTCGGCCTCGACCTTCATCGTGGTGCTGTGGACGATCGGCGGCGCGCTGACCCTGCCGATCGGAGGTTCGAGCGTCACCATTCCCGGCTTTCTCGTCATCACCGCGGTGATCTATGCCGCCATCACCTCCACCTCGATGGTGGTCATTGGCCGCCATTTCGTCCATCTCTCCGAGGAGAAAAATCAGGCGGAAGCCGAGTTCCGCTACACGCTAACGCGCGTGCGGGAAAACGGCGAGAGCATCGCATTGCTCGGCGGCGAGGAGGAGGAGCGCAGCGGCATCGACAAAACGTTCGCCTATGTGCTCGGGCAATGGGCGCTGCTTACTGGCCAGCACATGCGCACGGCGCTGGTGTCGCAGGGGTCGAGCCTGTTTGCGCCGGTCGTGCCGATCTTGCTTTGCGCGCCAAAATTTCTCGAAGGCAGCATGACCCTTGGGCAGGTCATGCAGGCTGCCTCCGCCTTCGCCATCGTGCAGGGCGCGTTCGGATGGCTGGTCGACAACTACCCCCGTCTCGCCGGTTGGAACGCCTCCGCGCGGCGCATAGCCTCGCTGATGATGTCGCTCGACGGGCTCGAGCGCGCGGAACAGAGCGACACCCTGGGCCGCATCCAGCACGGCGAAACCGAAGACGGTGCGATGCTCAGCCTGAACAATCTCTCCGTGTCGCTCGACGACGGCACCGGCGTGGTCAAGGAGACCGAGGTCGAGATCGAACCGGGCGAGCGGGTGCTGGTTTCAGGCGAATCCGGGACAGGCAAGAGCACGCTGGTGCGGGCCGTCGCGGGTCTGTGGCCTTGGGGCGGCGGCAGCGTCGATTTCCATGCCGACAGCCGGCTGTTCATGTTGCCACAAGGCCCCTATGTCCCGATAGGGACGCTTCGCCGCGCGGTCGCCTATCCCGCCCCCGCCGACAACTGGACGATTGCCGAGATCAACGTCGCCCTCGACAAGGTGGGCCTCGATTATCTGAAGGGCAAGATCGAGGAAGACGCGCCCTGGGACCAGATCTTGTCGGGCGGCGAAAAACAGCGGCTCGCCTTCGCACGTCTGCTTTTGCACAGTCCCGATATCATCGTGCTGGACGAAGCGACGTCGGCGCTCGACGAGAAGAGCCAGGACAAGATGATGGAGACGGTGATCCACGAATTGCCTGATGTCACCATCATCAGCGTGGCGCACCGCGCCGAGCTGGAAGCCTACCACAGCCGCAAGATCACCCTGGAGCGGCGCGACGGCGGCGCGATTCTTGTCAGCGACATCGACCTTGTTTCGCGCAAGGGCAGACGGAACTTGCTCGCGCGCGCCTTGTGGGGCACCGGCGCTCCGATCGAAAAGCCACATGAGCTGGAGTAAGGCGGCGCCATCCCAAAACTGAAATCCACCCGGTCTGCGGCCAGGCAAAACCCCGCTTTCGGCGGCCTTGCCGCCCCACGTCACGGCCCAGTGGTCGAACCCGTATTCCAGCGTTGGCTTGACGATGCGGAAAAAGGGCGGCAGGTCGGTCTGACTGTCCCGAATTGCCCTTCGCAATTCGGTTGGCAATCCGGGTGAGAGGCTATTCGCTAAATGCAATAGGGCCAATCAGCCGCCGGGCGCGGCAGCGTCCTCCTGCGACGCAGCGGCCAGATCGTCGCGCGCCTTGCGCGCGAGTTTCCTTGTCGAGCGCCTGGGGCTGTCGCCGAACAGATCGGCGGCGGCGGCGAGACAGGTCTTCTTCAGGCTTTTCTCCCAGCGCTTCAACAGCTTGCCAAGGAGTCGCGTTTCCTGCGGAGAGCCGAGCGGCCGGTCGTCGGCATCGAGAAGCGTACGCAGGACGAACACATCATGCAGTTCGCCCAGCTTTTCGCCGAGTTCGTCAACCGCCTTGCGCCGGGCCTTGATCGGCATCGGCCACAGCCTTCCGAGCAACGACAGATGCATGCCGTGGGTCTTTGCCGCCTTGCGCAGATCGTGGAAATCGTCGGCCCCGCCGCGGGAGCTTGCCTTGTCCAGCGCCTTTCTGGCGCGACGCAGAGTGATGCGGGCGCCTTCGGCAAGCACATCGGCGGCCTGTTCGGGCTGGTCGGGCAAGGCCAGCATATCGATCCGGCTGATGCCCTCCTCGCAAGCGGCAATCGCGGCAGTTATTGCAGCGTCGAGGCCGACACCGCCATGCAATTCGTGCTGACGCGCGACGAGCGTCTCGCGCACCGCATCGAGACCGCCGCCAGCGCTCTGTTCGGGAAAGCTTGCTGCCAGCCGGTCGATGGTTTCAACCAGCGCGGTCGCCTCGCGCGGACCGGCAAGCAGGGCTGCCACCTGTCGGTAGCACTGGTTCTCGGTCAGGCAGAACGTTTCGGCGCCGGAACGGACCAAGCGCAGCAAGGCACGCACGTTCTTCAGCCGCTTGCGGCATTTGTGCAGCGCCTGCTCCGGCCTGTCATGCGCCGCGTCTAGGTGGACCAGCGCCTTGCCGATCTCCTCGGCGAGGATGCGCCTGACCTCGCCGGTCAACGGCAGGCGCGGATCGATGCGATAACTCATGCGGCGATCTCCGGAATCCCCCCGAGGGCGAGCGACGCGTTGTAGAACCTCTGCTCGCCGGTAACTTCGCGGCCGAGCCAGTCTGGCAGCATTTCGTCCGGCACGTCCTCGGGCGTCTCGATCTCGGCAACCACCAGCCCCGCAAGCATCCCACCGAAGACATCGACTTCATAGAGATGGCCGCGATGCCTAACATGGTGGCGTGTCTTCTCGATGACATGTCCGATCGCGAAGGCCTGCATCTCTTCCGCCTCCGCCAGAGGGATCGGATATTCGAATTCGTCGCGTTCGCGGACCTTGCTGCCGAATTTGAGCGTCAGCTTTGCCGAGGCGCCGTTGCTGACGCGCACGCGCACCGAGCGGTCCGGTGTGGCGGCGAGATAGAACTGGCGAATGCGGATGTCCGCTTCGACCAAATCCCGCCACCCATTGCCGGAGACCAGGAACTTGCGCTCGATTTCCTTGACCATGGCTTCGCACTAAAGCGCCTGCGGCTGGAGATGGCAAGGTGGAGACGGCGTAGGGTTGACTTTAATCATTCGATTGATTAAATTGCTGATCATGGCCAAGCTAACGAACGCCAAAATTCCACGTCGCGAGACGTCTCCCGCCGACATGACGCGCGCGGCACTTGTCCGCGCGGCGCTGAAGCTGTTCGGACGACAAGGTTTCGACGGGACCTCGACGCGAGAGATCGCGGCTGAAGCCAAGGCCAATATCGGCTCGATCGCCTATCATTTCGGCGGCAAGGAAGGGCTTCGCGCGGCAGCGGCCGATTATATCGTCGACACCATCCAGACCATTGCTGGCCAGGCGATCGGCAATCTGCGGGCGCCGAGCGATTCAGAAGCGGGCGACCCCGAAGCGGCGCGGGCACAACTGTTCACCGCATTGGAGCGGATGGTGGCCTTCGTCGTGGCTAGGCCGGAGGCCGGTGAGGTCGTGCAGTTCGTCCTGCGTGAACTTTCGCATCCGACGGCGGCACTCGACCGCATCTATGACGGGGTGTTTGAGCCGACGCATCGCCGGCTCTGCCTGGTCTGGGAGCAGGCGACGGGCGAGCCGGCCGAAAGCGAGGCTACCCGACTCACCGTGTTCACGCTGATCGGCCAGGTCGTCTATTTCCGCATCGGTCGCGAGGCGGTGATGCGCCGCATGGGCTGGCGCGCGATCGGCGACGCCGAGGCTGTCAAGATTGCGGCGACGGTGACGGACAACCTTGGGGCCATATTGGCCGCCCGGAAGGATCGAAGGTCATGAGTTTCCTCTGCTCTTTACCGCTCGCCGCTCTGCTTTTCAGTGCCTGCGCACCAGCGGCACCACTCGCCGTCGGCTATGTCGAGGGCGACTATGTGCTGCTCGCGCCGATCGAGGTGGCGCAGGTCGAGACGATTTCGATCAAGCGCGGCGACCGCGTCGTGCCGGGCACGCCGGTGGTGACGCTGGAAAGCGCCGATGCAAGAATAGACGTCGCGCAAGCCGAGGCGGCCCTTGCCCAGGCGCAGGCGCAACTCGCCGACCTGCAGGTCGGCAAGCGGCCGGAAGAGATTGAAGTGCTCAAGGCGCAGGTCGACATGGCCAAGGCGCAGGCCGCCGACGCCAAACGCAAATACACCCGCGCCAGCGACCTGTTCAAACGCGGCACCGGCACGCAGGCCGATTTTGACACCGCCTCGGCCACGCTGGAGACAGCCAATGCGCAGGTCGGCCAGGCGGAAGCCAATCTCGCCGTCGGCGGCCTGCCGGCACGGCCCGAAACGATCAAGGCGGCCGAGAATCAGGTCAGCCAAGCGCAATCGACGCTGGAGCAAGCGCGCTGGCGGCTGTCGAAGCGCGTACTGGCGGCGCCGTCGCCCGGCCGCGTCAACGATGTGATCCGCAATCCGGGCGACACGGCCGGCCCGACCGCGCCGGTCATTTCGATGCTGCCGGACGGCGCTGTGAAGCTCAGCGTCTATGTGCCGGAAAGTGCGTTCTCGTCGGTGAAAGTCGGCACGCTGCTAAATGTTCATTGCGACGGCTGCGGGCCGGACGTGAAGGCGCGCATCAGCTATGTGTCGCCGGACCCGGAATTCACGCCGCCGGTGATCTACTCGCTCGAGACCCGGCAGAAGCTGGTCTATCTGGTCGAGGCGCGGCCGGAGGGCGACTCCAGCGCGCTGCAACCGGGGCAGATCGTCGATGTCGATCTGGCGGATATCGGCAAATGAACGCCATCGATGTCCATGGCCTGGTCAAGCGTTTTGGTGACAAGACCGTCGTAGACCATGTGACGATGACGGTGGCCGAAGGCGAGATCGTCGGCTTCCTCGGCCCGAACGGCTCGGGCAAGACGACGACCATCCGCATCATGTGCGGCCTGCTGACGCCGGACGAGGGCGAAGGCACGGTGCTCGGCTTCGACATCCGCAGCGACAGTCTGAGGATCAAGCGTGAAGTCGGCTATATGACGCAGAAATTCTCGTTCTACGAGGATCTGACCATCGCCGAGAACCTTGAATTCGTGGCGAGGCTCTATGGGTTGAAGCCGCTTAACGAGCATGTCGGCAGGACGCTGGAAGATCTTGGCCTCACCTCGCGCAAGGACCAGTTGGCCGGTACGCTGTCCGGTGGCTGGAAGCAGCGGCTGGCACTGGCCGCATGCATCATGCACAAGCCCAGATTGCTGTTGCTCGATGAGCCGACGGCGGGCGTCGACCCGAAGGCGCGGCGCGAATTCTGGGACGAGATCCATGGGCTGGCCAGCGGCGGACTGACCGTTCTGGTCTCCACGCATTACATGGACGAGGCCGAGCGCTGCCACCGCATCAGCTATATCTCCTACGGCAAGATGCTGGCCACCGGCACGGTCGACGAGGTGGTCAGGAATGCCGGCCTGACGACCTTCGTCGTGCAGGGCCCGCAGCTCGATCGGGTTGCTGCCGCACTCAGCGGCCGCCCCGGCGTCGACCAGGTGGCGCCGTTCGGCGCGACGCTGCATGTCGTCGGCTCCGACAGGAAGGCGCTTAAGGCAGCACTTGCCGATGTCGAGAAACATCACAAAGGCGTCACGGTTTCGCCGGGCGAAACCAGCCTTGAGGATGTGTTCATCCAGTTCATGTCCGACTCGAAGGACAACATGGGATGAGAAACGGGATAAACAGCGTCTTTTCCTTCGCCAGGCTCGGCGCGCTGCTGATCAAGGAGTTCATCCAGATGCGGCGCGACCGCATCACCTTCGCCATGATGCTGGGGGTGCCGCTGATGCAGCTCGTGCTGTTCGGCTACGCCATAAACAACGATCCGAAGAGCCTGCCGGCAGCCTTGGTGGCGATGAGCAGCGATCCCTACACGCGGGCCATGGTCTCGGCGCTGCAGACCACCGGCTATTACAGGTTCGACCATGTCGTGCAAAGTGCCGCCGAGGCCGAATTCCTGATGGCGCGTGGCGACGTCGCCTTCGTCGTCACCATTCCCGCCGATTTTGCCCGGCGAGTCGAGCGCGGCGACCAGCCGCAAATCCTGATCGAGGCTGATGCGACCGACCCGGCGGTCGCCAGCGGCGCCATCTCGACGCTCGGCACCGTGGCCAACCAGGCGTTGCTCCGGGCACGCGGCATGCAGGAAACGGCCGCCGAGACCGCCCGAGGCCAGCTCGAGGTCGTTGTCCACCGACGCTACAATCCGGAAGGCATTTCGCAATACAACATCGTGCCCGGCCTGCTCGGCGTCATCCTGCAGATGACGATGGTGATGATGACCTCGATCGCGCTGACACGCGAGACCGAGCGCGGCACGATGGAGAATCTTCTGGCGATGCCCTCCAGCCCGCTCGAGATCATGCTGGGCAAGGTGCTGCCCTATCTGGTGGTCGGCGCCGTTCAAGTGGTGGTGGTGCTGGCGGCGGCCAAGCTGCTGTTTGGCGTTCCCTTCACCGGGTCGTTGTCACTGCTGCTATCGGCGGTTCTGGTCTTCGTGCTGGCGCTGGTGCTGCTCGGCTACACCATCTCGACGATGGCGCGCACACAGATGCAGGCACTCCAGCTCACCTTCTTCTTCTTCCTGCCGTCGATCCTGTTGTCGGGCTTCATGTTCCCCTATCGCGGCATGCCTGGCTGGGCGCAGATCTTCGGCGAGATTCTGCCGCTGACGCATTTCCTTCGCATTATCCGCGCGGTGATGCTGAAAGGCGCCGACCTGCCGGCGGTCGCAACCGAAATCGGCTGGCTCGTCGTGTTCGTGGCGCTGTTTGCCGGCGTGGCGCTGGTGCGGTTCCGCCGCACGCTGGACTAGTCCAGCTCAAGCAGCCTACGCAAATGGCCGAGATGGGTGGAGTGCGGAGTTCCAACGCGAACAGCAGCTCAGCTCACTTGGATGCATGATCATTCGGGTCGAGATTTATGCGGGTCTGGCCTAACCCGGGACCGGCGGCAATTCAGGCGCGTCCAGTCCTTGGAAAGGGTTGCGCCAGGCGTCGATTCCTTCAAACTGACGATACCAGCGGCTGACAGAAGGATAATCGCCGAGCGGCAATCTGGCGACATCGTTAAAGGGCAGAAACGTCGCCATTCGAAAGTCGGCATAGGAAACCGAATTTTCGACCAGCCATTCTCGCTCGGAAAGCTCGGCCTCAAGTGTTGCAGCGGCCGTGCGGAAGTCTCTCAGCCCCTCTTCAACCCGGTGCTGATCAATCCGGCCGAGCCCAAACCGCTGTTTGGTCCCGCGTTCGAAATGCACGACGTCGCAAGCTCTCGCGAAGTTCTCCTTACCCCAACTGAGCCATCGGATCATCTCGGGTTCATCGTCGCCGGTGCGCCAGAGATCCGAATGCGCGTCGCGTGAAAGCCGGCAGGCTATGGCATCGGCCTCCCAGAGGCTTTTTCCCGAGCCTACGAGTATGGGCAGTGAAAGATTTGGATTTAGCGGGCGATACCGCTCAGCCTGCCCGGGAGCGAAGGGGGAGGCGAATTCAAACTCGACCTTCGCATTGAGATAGCGCGCTACCGCGACCGCGAGGCGGGGATTGGGATTGCGGCTGAAGTACAGCTTCATTGCATGTCAGTCCTTGAATGGTTCGACTGGACGCGCAGGAGCGCTATGACGCTTGGCATCGGAGCGAAGCCGGAACCGCTTGCCACCCTATGCCGCCGCCATGATCTCAGCATAGGTGCTGAAATCGACATTGCCGCCGGACAGCACCACGGCGACGCATTTGCCTGATAGCTCGATCTCGCCCGATGACAGCGCGGCCAGCCCGACGCTGCCGCCGGGCTCGACCACCAGCTTGAGATGGGCCATGGCGTCGCGCATGGCCTGTGCCGCGGCACTGTCGGAAACGGCAATGCCGCCGGCGAGATTCCTGCGGTTGATCTCGAAGGTGATCGCGCCCGGCTCGGTGGTGAGGAGCGCGTCGCAGATCGAAGTGTGGCCGGGTTCGATCGAAACCCGGGCACCTTTGGCCAGTGAGCGACAGGTGTCGTCGAAATGCTCGGGCTCCGCCGCCCAGATGGCGGTGGCCGGCGATGCCTCCTTGACCGCAATCGAGATGCCGCTGCTCAGGCCGCCGCCGCCGCAGGGAATGACAATGGCGTCGAGGCTCACGCCGAGCGCTTTCGCCTGCGCCATCAGTTCGAGGCCGATCGTGCCCTGGCCGGCGATGATGGCGGGATCGTCGAATGGCGGGACCAGGACCATGCCCCTCTGCACGTACGGGCGAACCACCGTCATGCGGTCATCGCGGAAACGATCGAACGGCACCACTACCGCACCCATTTTCCTGACATTGCCGACCTTCATCGCCGGCGCATCGGTGGGCATGGCGATGACCGCCTTGACGCCGAACATCGCCGCCGACGCGGCGACGCCTTGCGCGTGATTGCCCGACGAAAAGGCGACGACGCCACGGCTGCGCTCCTCGTCGCTCAGCGACGACAGTTTGTTATAGGCGCCGCGGAACTTGAAAGAGCCGGTGCGCTGCAGCGTCTCCGGCTTGAACAGGATCCTGGCACCGAAGCGCTTGTTCAGCTCCGGCGATTCGATCAGCGGCGTTTCGACTATCAAGCCGGACAATCGCAATGCTGCGGCGCGGATATCGGCGATGCCGGGAGGGGTGGTCATGGGGAGGTCCTGCAGAATGAGATCGCCCATGGTGCACGGAAAACCAGGCCGCGCACCACTGTAAAAATGTGACCGTTACAATTCGCCTTTGGGCAGGAAAGGGGGGCGGGCCCATCAGCAGCCGGCCACTTTGACAACATCGTGGCGGCGCACATGGTTTTGTGGCGGGGCAAGAAGTGCTTGGCGCGCAATGTGGTTGAAGCGCGTCAAGACGCCCGGGTCCAGTGCCTACCCGGCCGTACGCCGAACGCGCCAAGGCCGCCGCCTTCGCCACCTCCAATCGCGCACGCGCAGTCAGCGGCGCCATCATGAACCTCACTTGTCGTTCATGATCGATGTTATAGATCGGCGCCTACCAGTAACCCGCTGTTCTGTGCGCGATTTGCAACTACAACGATAAATACACGCCACTCTGTTGCTTGTGACAATATTAACTGACATCCTCCGCCTCAGAAGAGTCTGTCGTCCTCAAAATATTCGACAGGGCGGATGCGATGAGTGACAGTTGGCAGAACGTTGTGCTGCGGAACCAGCATCCGAAATTGCGGATGTTCGCAAATTGTGACGCAGACGTCAGTTCCGCGAAATCTGAAGTGCAGCCGGCGCTGCGTGTGACCACCGAGGAGCTTGCGGCCTCCACTCCACCGCTCGCTACCGCTATCGCACCCGAGGACGCCCCGGTCAGCGGCACCGCCAAGAAGCACGGGGTCGACGTGCAGGCGCAGCGGGCGGCCGTCGAGGTCAGCGTTTTCGTCCGCTCCACCGATTCACTGCCACCGGTGGCTGGCCAGCAGACCTTGCGCGGTATGGCGACCCGCCGGATGACCCTCGATGAAGTGTACGATCTCGCGCGCGACGCCGGCACCATCTTTATCGAACCGGCCGATGCCCTGAAGCTGCCGCGTCCGATCAAGGGCAGCGCCGGCGGCACCGCTCCAGCCCGCCGGGTCCCGGGCGTCGCTCCGGCCCAACTCGGCGACGGCAAGGGCATGCTGATCGGCATCATCGATGTCGAAGGCTTCGACTGGGCCCATACCGATTTCCTCGTCGGCGGCAAATCGCGGTTTGTCAGCATCTGGGATCAGGGTGCCAAGGTCGGCCGCAATCGCAAGGGCCTCAAGCGCGGTCGGGTGATCTCCGCCGCCGACATGCAAACCGCACTGACGGATGCCGCCAAGATTCACGTCTCGCCGCACGATCTCGAGCCGCAATCGCAGATGGTGGTGGGCTCGCACGGCACCCATGTCGCCTCCATCGCCGCCGGCAATAGCGGTCTCTGCAGCGCAGCCGAAATCGCCGCGGTGCTGATCGCGCTGCCCGAAGACGAAATCGACCGGCGCACCTCGTTCTACGATTCCACCTGCCTGCTCGACGCCGTCTACTACCTGCTCGATCTCGCCGGTGAGCGCCCCATCTCGATCAACATCAGCCTCGGGACCAACGGCCACGCCCATGACGGCTCAAGCATCCTCGACCGCTGGATCGACGCGTTGCTATCGGAGCCCGGCCGTTCGATCTGCATTGCTGCCGGCAACGCCGGCCAGGAACGACCCGAGGCTCCGGACGATCTCGGCTACATGATGGGCCGCATTCATGCGAGCGGCAAAATCGATGCCCAGGGCCTCGACCACATCCTCGAGTGGCAGGTCGTCGGCGACAAGATCAAGGATGCATCGGAGAACGAGCTCGAGATCTGGTACGAGCCGCAGGATCGCCTCGCCATCAGCATCCGCCCGCCAGATGGCGACTGGATCGGCCCGATCCAGCCCGGTGAGTTTCTCGAGAACCACCAGTTGCCCGACCGCACACTGATCAGCGTCTACAACGAGTTGCACCACCCGACCAACGGCGCCAACTACATCGCCACTTACCTGACGCCGTTCTTCGGCAGCAACCTGATCATCGGCATCCCCGCCGGCGTCTGGCAGGTCCGGCTGCACGGCCTCGTCATCCGCGACGGCGCCTTCCACGCTTGGATCGAGCGGGACGACCCGGCCGACTTGGGCGACGGCAGCTACTTCTGGCCGTCGTTCTTCACCGAGGCCTCGCATGTCGACACCTCCTCGGTCAGCGCCCTCGCCTGCGGCCAACGCATCGTCTCCGTCGCCAATCTCGATGAACTGAAGCGCCGCGCTCACATCACCTCGAGCCAGGGTCCGACCCGTGACGGCCGGCTGAAGCCCGACATTACTGCGCCCGGCACCGGCATCGTCGCGGCCAACGGCTTCGGCGGTCCGGATGACCCGTGGATCGAAATGACCGGCACCAGCATGGCGAGCCCCTATGTGGCCGGCGTCATCGGCCTGATGCTGGCGGCCGAGCCGACGCTCACCGCTGCCCAGATCCTCGGCATCATTAAGGCCACCGCCCGGCCCCTCCCCGGCGCCACCTATCAGTGGACGAACGACCTCGGCTTCGGTGTCATCTCTCCTGCCTCCTGCGTCGCCGAAGCCTCCCACGCGCTGACCCGTACCGAGCTGAAGAAAACCACGCCGCCCGCCACCGCTCCCACCGTCACCGCCGCGGCCCCGCCGGGCCGTCCCGCCAGTCGCCGTGCCGCCAAGCCTGCAACCCGACGCCCGCCGCCCGAGGCCGCATCATGAAAATCACCCTGCTGCCCTCCGACAAGGGCGATTGCCTGCTGATCGAGGCCGGTTCCGTCACCATCCTCGCCGATGGCGGTATGCCCGGCTCCTATGCCTCCGAGGTGCGCGGCTATCTCGGCAAATGGGCCGAGGACACCGGCAAGCAACTAGACCTCGTCTATGTCTCGCACGTCGATCAGGATCACATCGCCGGCGTGCTGCAGCTGCTCGAGGACACAGTGCAATGGCGCGTTTTCGACCACAAGCACGCCAACGGCCAGTCCTCCGGCAAGCCACCGTTCAGGAGACCGCCCAAGGTCAAGCGTATCTGGCACAACGCCTTCAAGCTCATGGTGGATGAGTCCGAGGCGATCGGCACTGTCCTCGCCGCCCGCGCTAACACGCTGTCCAGTTCGGCCAACCCGTCACTGCTTCGGCTCGCCGACGCCTTCCGCAGCATCGCCAACTCGATCCCCGAGGCGATCAAGGTGTCCCGCCGCATCGCCGCCGACCAGTTGAACATCCCTCTCAATGGCGAGTTCGGCAAGCTCCTCGCCATGGTCCGCGGCCACGAGGTGATCAGCCTCGCGGCCAACAGCTCCCTCGCCATCCGCGTCATCGGCCCGTTCGAGAAGGATCTCGAAGTCCTCCGCAAATACTGGAAGAACTGGCTCAACAGCCCTAAGAAGGCGGGCTCGCTGCAGGACCTCGAGGAGTGGCTGGAAGAAAACGACGGTCCGATCCCGCCCGGCTTCGGCGTGTCCATCGACGACGAACTGGGCCACCGCAAGGACGTCACCGAGCCCAACCTCGCCTCGCTCATGCTGCTGCTCGAGGAGCCGAAGGCTAGCGGCGGTGTCACCCGCGTCATCATGACCGGCGATGGCCATGCCGACGATATCCTCGCCGGCCTCACCCATCACGGCCGCCTCGCCGATGGCGCCGGGCTGCATGTCGACGTGCTGAAGCTCCAGCACCACGGTTCCGAGCACAATCTGCACCGCGCCTTCGCCAGGCGCATCACCGCCGATCACTACCTGATCTGCGCCAACGGCAAGGACAAAAACCCCGACCTGCGTGTCCTCGAGGTGCTGCTCGATTCCCGGCTGGGCGTTGCCGACAAGCTCTCGCCGAACGCGGAAGCCGGCCAGCCCTTCACCATATGGCTCAACTGCAGCACCCACTATCTCGACAAGCAGCAGGCCGCCTACATTGCGAAGAAGGGCACGCGCTCCACCGAGCTCGACAAGAACATCGCTCATATGAAGGCGGTCGAGGCTCTCCTCGCCGAGGCCAAACAGCACAACCCTGGCAGGCTGAAGCTCAAATCCCTCAAAGCCTCGCCGCTCGAACTCGAGGTCTGAACCGATAACGCGTCGAAGTCAGTCCGCGCATCATCAGCGCCACCACGCCGTCGCGCCTGCATGGACTGCTTGGGACGCTCCAAAATATGGCGACCGCCATGGGGCCTGCGGCCTGCGGCGAACTGGCCGCTCCGGCCCTCCGCTATGGCTTCGGGCGTTCTTCAATTGACGAATGGCTGTCAATTGCCCCGGTCTGATAGCTGATTGCCTCAGCCGGAGGCCGCTGCCGGCGGCAGCTCCCTGGGTTCGAATCCTTTGAAAGGTCCCCTGGACCTTTTCAATTCGCCTGCGACGAACCGGGTTCTCACCCCAAAAGCGTCCTTTTCCGTTTGGCGCCGCCCATCTTGCGCCAAGTGTTGAAGCGATGGGTGGCGGCGGCGAAGGAGATCTTCATCTGCTGGGCAACCGAATAGCGCGATTTGCCCTCGTCGAACATGCGGTAGCAGCACTCGACGCCCTCCTCTGTCAGCTTGCCGTCGGGCGCTTTGTTGTGCGGATTGGCCGGATCGAATTTTTCGACCTGCTGCTCGACCAAGCCTTTAAGGCGCTGCAGGTCCCCCTCGATGCTGGCGATGAGGTCGAGAACGGGTTTCGGGTCAAATGCATGGGTGGGCAATTTTGCCGGCATTTACGGTTTCCTTTCTCTTGGCTTAAGTTCGGCTATATAGGTGAACATTCGCCAATGAAGAAGAGGTGGTGGAAGAATCCCGGAGTCGCTAATTTTGAACGTCCGGCCGACGGGCGCGATTGACCAAGAGCGCAAAAACCCTAGTTTAGAATTATTCTAAACTGGGGTGAATTTCTCATGCTTTCTCGTGTTTTCGGTTTTGGCCGCCGTCCTTTCGAGTCGCTCTCGGAGCAAGAGATCCTGGCGCTCGCCATCTCTTCCGAGGAGGATGACGGGCGCATCTACCGCGCCTATGCCGACGGGCTGGCGGGTAGCTTTCCGCATTCGGCCAAAGTGTTCGAGGAGATGGCCGAGGAAGAGGACGGCCATCGCGACTCGCTAATCGAGCTTCACCGCGAACGTTTCGGCGAACGCATTCCGCTGATCCGGCGCGAGCATGTGAAGGGCTATTACGAGCGCAGGCCCGACTGGCTGGTCAGGCCGCTGGGCATCGAGCATGTGCGCCAACAGGCTGAAACGATGGAGCGGCAAGCCTATCTGTTTTATGTCGAGGCGGCGAAACGCACCAGCGATGCCTCGACGCGAAAGCTGCTCGACGATCTGGCGGTCGCCGAACAGGGCCACGAGACGTTGGCGCAGCGGCTGGAGAAAAAGCATGTGCCGGGTGCGGTGAAGGATGAGGAAGCTGCGGCCGAGCAGCGCCAGTTCATCCTGACCTATGTGCAGCCGGGACTGGCCGGGCTGATGGACGGATCGGTGTCGACGCTGGCGCCGATCTTCGCCGCCGCCTTCGCCACGCACGACACGTTCCAGACCTTCCTGGTCGGGCTTGCCGCCTCGATCGGCGCCGGCATCTCGATGGGCTTCACCGAGGTCGCCTCCGACGACGGACGGCTGTCGGGGCGCGGCTCGCCGGTTAAACGCGGCATCACCACAGGCCTCATGACGGCGCTGGGCGGTCTCGGTCACGCCTTGCCCTACCTCATTCCGTATTTCTGGACCGCGACAATTCTCGCGGTCGTGGTGGTGTTCTTCGAGCTGTGGGCGATCGCCTTTGTGCAGAACCGTTACATGCAGACGCCATTCTGGCGCGCCGCCTTCCAGGTGGTGCTGGGCGGCGCGCTGGTGTTTGCGGCTGGAGTGCTGATCGGGAATGCCTAGAGAGCGCTACCCATTCACCGCCCGGCTGTCCTCAGGCGCCTCGGCGCGTTCGGTCAGGCCGTAGTCGCGCACGACATGGGCGATGCGCAGACGATAGCCGGCAAAGATGCCGCCACGGCCGGCCTTCTGCGCCTCCCTATGTTCCTCCGTGTTGCGCCAGGCCTTGACCGCCTCCTCGTCGCGCCAGAACGACAGCGACAGGATGCGGTTCGGGTCGGTGAGGCTCTGAAAGCGCTCGATGGTGAGAAACCCGTCTATGCCGTCGAGCAGCGGACGCAGGTCGGCTGCGAGTCCGAGATAGGCGTCGCGCTTGCCCGCTGCCGGCTCGACTTCGAAGATGACGGCGATCATAGTTTCACCTTTCCTTCAGGCATCATCTCGGTCTGAAAAGTCTGCAACTTCTGGGGATCATGCTTCGGTGCGTGCGGCCCGGACGCGAGTTTCAGAAACGTCCGATCCTCCTTCAGGATGAATCTTTCACGCCGGGCGAATTCGTAATTCGCCCGGCCGACCGGATCGGCGGCGAGCCTGATGCGGTAGGCTTCGTAAGCCGCCAGGCTGTCGATATTGTAAGCGGCGTAGGCGGTGGTGGCCGAGCCCTCATGCGGCGCAAAATAGCCGATCAGATCGGCGCCGCAGCGCGGGATGGCCTCGCCCCAGTTGCGGGCATATTCCTCGAATGCCGCCTTGCCGAACGGGTCGATCTCGTAACGGATGAAGCAGGTGATGGTCATCTTTTGTCTCCTTGCTGGATTTGTTTGTTGCAGCGACAGTTCGAGTGGGGTCGAAACGTTCGGCGGACCGATGTGCTAGGCAATTTCTCTGGTGGTCACGCTTGCCAGAAGCACTTCGCGCATTCGCGGCGAACGTCTTCTGGCGTCAGGCCAACATCGCGCAAAAGGTGCTCGTCAATCTCGGCGAGGTCGAGGCGCTGCAGATGGCGGTCGTACCACCGCGCCAGGAGCCGCAGATGCAACCTGCGCAGGATAATGAACGGAAACGGCCGACGGCCGAAGCGCCTGACAAGCACGGTGTGGGGAACGGTTCTTGCGGTCATCGTTGTCTCCTTGATCTCAGCAGAGGATAGTGGTTATCTGACGACAATGCTTCGATAAGGAACGAACAATGCGTGAAGGACCAGATATAGCCCGCATCGCCAGCCTGGTCGGCGATCCGGCGCGAGCAAACATGCTGACCGCGCTGATGGGCGGCACGGCACTGACGGCGAGCGAACTGGCGCTCGAGGCGGGCGTTTCGCTGCCGACTGCCAGCTCGCATCTGTCGAAACTGATGGAGGGCGGGCTGCTGACGCTGGCAAGCCAGGGGCGGCATCGCTACTACGGCCTCGCCGGGCCGCAGGTGGCGGGCATGATCGAGGCGATCACCGGTGTCGCCGCTGCGGTCGGGCCGCAACGGGTGCGGCCGGGTCCGCGTGATACGGCCATGCGCGCGGCGCGGGTTTGCTACGACCACCTCGCCGGAGAACAGGCAGTGGCGATGCTGGATCGTCTTGTCGGCAAAAAAGTCCTCATCCGCGACGATAAGGAGATCAGGCTTGGGCCGTCAGCCGCCGCGCATTTCGCCGAGATCGGCATCGATGTCGAGAGCAAGGCGCGGCGACCCGTGTGCCGGGCCTGCCTCGACTGGAGCGTGCGGCGCTCGCATCTGGCCGGCACGCTGGGCGCGGCCATTCTCGACAAAATCCTTTTGGAAAAATGGGCGCGGCGCGAAAAGGACAGCCGCGCGGTGATCTTTTCGCCGATGGGCAAGCAGGCCTTCGAGACGGTTTTTCTCGGCTGAAAGATGATCAGCCGCGCTTGAGCGGCTTGCCCTGCTTGAAAAAATCCGCCCAGGGATCGGCTTTCGCCAACTGCTTCAGCGTCGTCTTGTCGCCGACCGGAAAGGCGTTCGGCGCCAACCCGGCCTCGATCTCCGCCCAGGTCGCCGGCATCGAGACCGTAGCGCCTTTCTTGGCCCGCGACGAATAGGGTGCCACCGTGGTCGAGCCGCGGCCATTGCGCAGATAGTCCACGAAGATCTTGCCAGTGCGCGCCTTCTTCGACAGCGTTGCTGTATACCGATCAGGGGCGGCCTGCTCGAGGGCGCGGGCGAAATCGTGAGCGAAGTCCTTCACCTCATCCCAATCCGCCGACGGTTTCAGCGGCACGACGACATGATAGCCCTTGCCGCCCGAGGTCTTGACGAAATGCGGCAATGACAGCTCATCGAGCTGGCCTCGGATTTGGAGCACCGCCGCGCGCACCAATTTCACGTCGACGCCTTCGTCGGGATCGAGATCGAAGATGATCTGGTCCGGCTTGTCGAGTTCGTCGATAGTGCAGCCCCAGATATGGATCTCGACCACGCCGAACTGGACTAAGGCAGCGACACCATGGAAATCGCGAATGAACAATATCTCCTCGCCGTCCACCGGATCCTTCATCCTGGCGATTTTTTCGTGCATGCCTGCGGACGCATGCTTTTGGAAGAAGCGTTGGCCGCCGACGCCGTCCGGCGCCCGTACAAGGCTGAGCGGCCGATTGACGACGTATTGTTGCATGCGCGGCCAGACCAAAGCGTAATGATCGAGCAGACCCTGCTTAGAGACCTTCTCCTGCGGCCACAGAAGCTTGTCGGGATGAGAAAGTTTTACGACGGTTTTTGCCCTCCCGGCGGATTTGACAGGGGTCTCGCCCTTGCCCCCGGCAGGCTTTGCCTTGGTGTCGGCCTTGCCTGCGGGTGCCTTCGGCTTTTCCTGCACGACTTCCTCCGCCGGTTTGTCCTCGCGCAATCTGGAACGAGGCGTGGCGCATTATACGGTCGACGTCCAGGTACGGAAAGTGAGGCAAAGCCGGGTTGTCCGGCCTTGCCTCGATCGCGAGTGCTATTCCGCGGCGTGAAGGTTGACCTTGGCTTCCGCAATCTCGGTAAGCTTGCGGTCGGTCGCCTGCTCTTCCTTGATGTTGTTGGCCAGGACATTGGCACAGTCGGTGCGGCCAAGCTGCTTGGCCCAGGCGATCAGGGTGCCGTAACGGGTTATCTCGTAGTGCTCGACCGCTTGCGCGGATGCGATCAGGGCGGCGTCGAGAACGTCCTTGTCGTCGATGTCGCCGCTGACTTCATCGGCTTCCTCGAGAATGCCGTCGATAGCCGGACAGTTGACCGTCTTGGCCTTCACGCTATGCAGTTCGAACACCTTCTCGACCCGCTCGATATGGCCTTTGGTCTGGCCGAGGTGCTTCTCCAGGCCGGCTTTCAGCTGCGGATCGGTCGCCTTGTCGATCATCTTCGGCAGCGACTTCTCGATCTGTTTTTCGGCGTAATAGATGTCGCGAAGCGTGTGGACGAAGAGGTCGTCCAGCGTCTTGATGTCTTTCGAAAAGAAACCCATGGCTTTGCCTTTCCATTGTTCTTGCTGTGCGGGGTCCTGGCGGCGGTTCCGCACGGAAGCCGCTGCCTGCTGGGCCGGGTTGGTCCCGGCTTTTAGCGTCAACGTGCGGCTATCGGACGGGTTCCTGGCTTTCCCCGAGCACGCACGGAAATTTCGCGGCGCCGGCCAAAGTTGAAACACAAGCGCGCCGCAGCGACATCCAAACGAAACATATGTGATGCAAAAGTCACATTAGCTGGAATGCCGACGAACTGCATGGAAAGACCGCGAATCAGCCGCATTCCAGCCACGAACCAAGGCCTTTTTGACCAAAGATTAACATCGTGTTCACCGACTATTCACGCCTTGACGCTATGATCCCCGCAATTCGGAAGGGACATCCGAAATCGGGACAGGGACAGGGACAATGAACTTCTTGACGCACCTCATCGGCTACGCTGCCGCCATCCGCGAATTCGTCGCGCCGACCTACCGGCCGGAGCGCTATTACATGCGCGGCCCCGGCCCCGCTTGCGCACGCCGCGGCCACACGCTCGGCATCAGCGCGCACTGATGACGACCATGGAAGGCCGTCACGACAGCCGGATCTGCAGGCCGGCCGCCGATCACCGTGCGACGACCTATCGCGCGGAACGTCCTGGGCTCGCCGACAGGCGGCGTGCGACAACGCCAAGGTTCTGAGATTCTAGGGCTTTGAGATTCAGGGGCTTTGATCTCGCCGCCGGCAAGCTTAGTGTCGTTTGACACCAAGCAGCCGGGACTCGCGTGACCGCCCAGCCAGACCATCCTCCCGAAAAGCCAGCCTTCGATGCAAGCCAGCCGCTGATCGTGTTCGACGGCGTCTGCGTGCTGTGCTCTGGCTTTGTGCGCATGGTGGTCAGGCTCGACCGCAAAAGCCGCTTCCGTTTCGCCACGGCGCAGTCGCCGCTCGGCGAAGCGCTGTTCCGAAAATACGGGCTGCGGACGGACAGCTACGAGACCAATCTGGCCCTCATCGACGGTGCCGCCTTCACGCGGCTGGACAGTTTCATTGCCGTGATGGCGGAACTGGGCTGGCCGTGGCGGGCGGCGAGATCTTTACTCCTGCTGCCGCGCCCGCTTCGCGACTGGCTCTACGATCGCGTTGCGAAGAATCGTTACGCGCTGTTCGGCAGGAAAGAGAGCTGCGAGATCCCGTCCGCCGAGTTGAAAGGGCGGCTGATTGGCTAGGCCGGCCACTGCAAGGGTTCTATCCTGCACGATACCGCGGGCGGATCGGCACCCCCCTTTGCCGGAATCATCCGTTATCGCGGCTGGCTCGAACCTTCGCAAGGCCCCAGCAAGATCGCGTCGCCTGCCGCCCTGGCGAGTTCGCGGCAGCCCTGAATCGTGCACAGCGTCCAGCCTTCACCCGTCGCGCCAGAGGCCGCGAGCACAAGGCGCCCCTGCGGCGCCATCTTGGGTTTATAGACCCACCAACCGTCCCGCAGCACCGAGCCTTCCGGCGGCTCCATGCCGGCGCCCGAGCCCTTGATCCGCGCCTCGGCGATCTGCAAGCCGGAAGGCATCACTTTCCAGTCTTCCTGCCAACGCGTCTTTTCCACCGAATGCGTCCAGGCGAGCGTGAACGCAGCCACAGTGAGCGTCACCGTCTTGCCGGCGGCGAGGATACAGAGGCTCATGCGGTGCCGGTGGCCTGCCGCGCACGCCAGCAATGCCAGCCGATCCAGGCGACAGAGAGCGCCCAGCCGGCTTCGTCGGTGACTGGCAGCGCCGCAACCAGCAGCACGCCGGCGGCGAAGGCGACGAGACGTTCCCACCAGGCCATGCGCCGGGCGAGGAACCCGACGGCGGCTGCCCCCCACAGGGCAATGCCCACGCAAGCCTTGGCGACGACATAGGCGACCTCGACGGGATAGCCGAACTGGGCGGCGATCGGGCCGGGGTCCTGCAACATCAGCGCCGGGGTGTAGACCGCCATGAACGGCACGACGAAGCCGGCGACGGCAAGCTTGGTGGCCTGGATGCCGATCTTGAGGCCGCTCTCCTTGGCCATGGGCGCGGCGGCGAAGGCGGCCAGCGCCACCGGCGGTGTGAGATCGGCCATGATGCCGAAATAGAAGACGAACATATGGCTGACCACCAGCGGCACGCCGAGCGACAGCAATGCCGGTCCGGCCAGCGACGAGGTGATGATGTAGTTGGGGATCGTCGGTATGCCCATGCCGAGCACCAGGCAGGTCAGCATGGTCAGCACCAGTGACAGGAACAGATTGTTCTCGCCGATGGAGATGATCCAGCCGATGAAAGTCGAGGCGATGCCGGTGAGCGTCAAAGTGCCGATGACGACGCCGACTATGGCGCAGGCGATGCCGACCGGCAGCGCGTTCTTTGCTCCCTCGGCAAGCGAATCTACGCATATCTGCAGCGTCTCGCGACCGCCCTTGAAGGTGACGCAGGCGACAATTAGCCCGGCGATCACAAGACTGAGGATATTGACGCCGAATTTCATGAAAGAGGCGGCGGCAAGTCCCAACGCCAGCCAGAAGACGATGCGGAAGGCAAGCGGCCCGATCAACGCCGCCAGCGGCGTGCCGAGGATGAGCACGATGGTCAGCGCCAGACCCATGGTGCCGGCGAAGATCGGCGTATAGCCGGCAAACAGCAGATAGATAAGCGCGGCCAGCGGCAGCACCAGCGGCCAATGTCTTCTCACCGCGTCCCACGGATTGGGCAGGTCCGCCTTGGCCATGCCCTGTAGGCCGGCCTTGCCGGCTTCCAGGTACACCTGCCAGAAGCAGGCGCCGAAATAGAGCAGCGCCGGGATGATCGCCGCCTTGACCACCTCGGCATAGGGAATGTTCAGCGTCTCGGCCATGATGAAGGCGACCGCGCCCATCACCGGCGGCATGATCTGGCCGCCCATTGACGAGGTTGCCTCGACGGCGCCGGCGAAAGCCGAACGGAAGCCGAAGCGCTTCATCAGCGGGATGGTGAACTGGCCGGAGGCCACCACATTGGCGACGCCAGAGCCGGAAATGGTGCCCATCAACGCCGAGGACAGAACGCAGACCTGGGCCGGGCCGCCGCGCCACGAGCCGACCAGGCCAAGGGCGAAATCGTTGAACAGTGCGATCATGCCGGCGCGTTCGAGAAAGGCAGCGAAGACGACGAAGATGAAGATATAGGCGGCCGAGACGTAGACCGGCGTGCCGTATATGCCTTCGGTGCCAAAGGCGAAGGTGTCGATGAGCTGGGCGAAATCATAGCCGCGATGGATGAAGGGCGGCGGCAGGTGATTGCCGAAGAAAGCGTAGGCGAGAAAGATCAGAGCGATCAGGGCAAGCGGCAGCCCCATCAGCCGCCGCGCCGCCTCGAAGACCAGCACGACCAGCACCGTGCCGATGATCAGGTCCGGCGTGGTGAGGAAGCCGGAGCGGCGGATGAGGTCGGTATAGAACACCCAATTATAGAGGCCGGTGGCAAAGCCGAGCACGCCGAGCGTCCAGAACGCTGCTTTCGCCGGTGTGCTTGTGGCGCGCAGATTGGCGATCAGGGCAAAGCCGAGCAACAGCAAGAAGCCGACATGCATGGCGCGCACCACCTGGCTCGGAAGGCTGCCATAGGCGGCGATGTAGATCTGGAAGATAGAAAAGGCGATGGCGATGAGAAAGGCGGCCTTGCCGGCGATGCCTTCGCCGAAACCCGACGGCAGGCCTTCGACCGGGGCTTCGGCGGTGGGGGAAAGAACGGTCGGGGCGTCGGTCATTGGCGGGGTTCCTGGCGAGGCGTTCCCCTCCCCCTTGAGGGGAGGGTTGGACAGCCGCCGAAGGCGGATGGACGGGTGGGGTAACCTCAACTGCCTCGACCTTTGACTGAAAGACGGAGTGCGTCGCCGAGGACCCCTCCCGGCCCTGCGGGCCACCCTCCCCCTCAAGGGCCCCTCGAGGGGGAGGGAGTGCCCTACTTCACCAGCCCCTTTTCCTTGTAGTACCGCTCGGCGCCGGGATGCAGCGGCACCGGCATGCCGTCGAGCGCCTTGGCCATGTCGATCGCCTTGGCGGCGGCGTGGGCGGCGGCGAGCTGGTCGAGATTTTCGAACAGCAGCTTGGTCATCTGATAGGCGGTCTCATCGGAGACGTCGGCATGGCTGATGAGGAAATTACCGACGGCGGCGGTCGCGACATCCTCGGTCTGGCCTTCATAGGTGCCCTTGGGAATGGCTACCGCAAGATAGGGCGAGCCGATCTTTGCGACGTCCTCCGCCGGTACTGCAACGACGTTGATCGGCACCGAGGTGGCGAGGTCGCGGATCGATGCGACGCCGAGGCCGGCCGATTGCAGCGTGGCGTCGAGCTGGCGGTTCTTGATGAGCTCGACCGATTCGGCGAAGGGCAGATACTCGACCCGTCCAAGGTCTTCGTATTTCAGCCCGGCGGCCGCGAAGATGGCGCGGGCGTTGAGCTCGGTGCCGGAGGCCGGCGCGCCGACAGACAGGCTCTTGCCTTTGAGGTCGGCAAGCGTCTTGATGCCGGACTCCTTGCTGGCAACGATCTGGATGTAGTTGGGATAGATGGCGGCGATGCCGCGCAGCTTGTCGAGCTTGCCCGGATAGCCGGCTTCGGTATTGCCCTCGGCGGCCAGTTTGACGGCATCGCCGAGCGCGAAGGCGAGCTCGCCTTTGCCCTGCTGCAGCAGGTTGAGATTCTCGACCGAAGCTTTCGTCGCCTGCACCTGGGTGCGGGCGCCTTCGATGCCCTTCCCGTAGATTTCCGACAGCGCGACACCGAGCGGATAATAGACGCCCGAGGTGCCGCCGGTCAGCACGTTGATGAATTCCTGCGCCTTGGCCGAAACCGCGCCAATGCCCAGCGACAGCGCCAGCGCGCCGGCGGCAACAAACTTCGTCCTGAAATTGAGCATGTGATTTCCTCCCTGAAATATTTGCCACCGCACGACCCGACGCGAGTTTAGACAGCGGGCGGGAAATGCCAACCCGCAATTGCGCCGATTAGACCAACGGTCGATGCCGCTGGACATGCAGGCTTGCGCGAGATGCCATCCGGGCCGAAAGATTTTTGCAGCGCCTGTCGAATTCGGGCGAGGACGCGCGACATTGGTTCGGCCGGCAACGACGCGGCCTTCGAAACCACGGGAGAAGACCATGCGATACATGCTTTTGATCTACGGAAACGAAGCCGCAATGGCGAATGCGCCACGCGAGAGCACCGAGCAGACCCTCGCGGCCTATGGCGCTTATACCGAAGCGTTGAAGAAATCAGGCGTATGGCTGGCCGGCGACCGGCTGAGACCGACCCAGGCGGCCACCTCTGTACGGATGGCTAACGGCAAGACCAACGTGCTCGACGGCCCGTATGCCGATACCAAGGAGCAACTTGCCGGCTTCTACATGATCGAGGCGGCGGACATCGACACGGCCATCGAATGGGCTGCGCGCTGTCCAGCAGCCAGCACTGGCACGGTCGAGGTGCGACCGATCTGGGAAATGACGGAGTACTTATCTGAGAAATGACCATGTGATGGACAGTCGTCCGGAGATCGCACGGGCGGCGGCGGATGCAGCCGCCCGCCAAAGCTACGGCAAGCTGGTCGCCTATCTGGCCGCGCGCATCCGCGACGTGGCCGGCGCCGAGGACGCGCTGGCCGACGCCTTTGCGGCGGCGCTCGAACGCTGGCCGCAAACCGGCGTGCCTGAGAAGCCGGAAGCCTGGCTGCTGGCGGTGGCACAAAAACGTAGCGTCGACGCGATCCGGCGGCGGCTGACCAGCGAGGCGGGCCGCGACCATCTCAGGTTGATCGCCGAGGAGATCGAGGCCCGCATGGCCGATGAAGACCTGCCCGACGAACGGCTGCGGCTGATGTTTGCCTGCGCCCATCCGGCGATCGAGGCCGGCGTGCGTGCGCCGCTGATTCTGCAAGCCATTCTGGGCTTCGACGCCGCGACCATCGCCTCTGCCTTCCTGGTGTCGCCGGCAACGATGGGCCAGCGCCTGGTGCGCGCCAAAAACCGCATCCGCGAGACCGGCATTCCGTTCCGTGTGCCGGAGCGGGCCGAGCTCGGCGAGCGGCTGGATGCGGTGCTGGAAGCGATCTACGCCGCGTTCGCCGAAGGCTGGTCCGACCCGGCCGGCACCGAAACCCGGCGCCGCAATCTCGCGACCGAAGGCATCTGGCTCGGCCGGCTGGTGGCGTCGTTGATGCCGGATGAGCCGGAAGCGCTCGGCCTGCTGGCGCTGATGCTGTTTGCCGAGGCGCGGCGTGCGGCGCGGCGCAACGCCGCCGGAGACTATGTGCCATTGGCCGAGCAGGAGCTTGCGCTGTGGGACGGCGCCTTGATCGACGAAGCGGAGACACTGCTCAGGCGCGCCGCGGCCAAGGGCGTTGTCGGTCGCTACCAGCTCGAGGCGGCCGTGCAATCCGCCCATACGACGCGGCGGCTGACCGGCCGGACCGACTGGATTGCGATCAAACATCTCTACGACGCGCTGTCGATGGTTGCCGGCTCGCCGGTGATTTCGATCAACCGCGCGGTGGCCATTGCCGAGGCCGACGGCGCCGCGGCGGGATTGAGTGCACTTGATGAGCTTGGCGACGACAAACGGCTGCATGATTATCAGCCTTATTGGGCCGCCCGCGCGGGCCTTCTGGCCAGGCTCGACAAAACCCGGGAAGCGGCCGCAGCCTATGACCGGGCGATCGGCCTCGAACGCGACCCGGCTGTGCGCCGGTTCCTGCAGGAACGACGGGCGGGGCTCGGCCGCGCGGAAGCAGACTGAGACAAGGCGATCGGTTCAGGCCGGCCACATGGCGTGGGAGGCGTTCAGCTTCCTCATCACCTGATGCTCCCGCAATTTGGCCCACAGGCGTTCGATGTTCGGCCAGGCGGTGCGGACTTTTCCGACCTCGGGATGCCAGGCCACCAGCATGACGAGATAGATGTCGGCCAGCGAGAGCTGGTCGCCGACCAGCCAGTCGCGGCCTTCGAGGGCAGCATCGAGAATGGCCAAGCCGCGATCCAATTCCGAGATCGCCGCCTGCTTGACCGCGTTCACGCCGCCGGGATCGGCTGTGTAGCGATGAGCGTAGAAGAACCGCAGGTCAGCCGGATAGATGACCGACGACATGAACGTCATCCAGCGCAGGAAGTCGGCGCGGTCAGGCGAGTTCGCTGCCGGCGCCAAGTTCGCTTCCGGGTGGCGCTCGGCAAGCAGGATGCAGATCGCCGCCGATTCGGTCATCGAACTTCCGTCCGGCAAGATCAGGACTGGCACCTGGTTCAAGGGGCTGATATCGAGGAAGGCCTGGTCGGGCGGGTTCGACTTCGGAACATCGATCTGGTCGAAAGGCGCACCCGCCAGTATCAGCGCCGCCTCGACGACAACGCCGCCGGTATTGGCACGGGTGTAGAGCTTGTACATGAAATCCTCCGCCAGCCGTTGCAAGGCCGGCGACGATCTGAACCGGAAGCGCCGCTCCACTCAAGCGAGCAACGGCCGCCACAGGTGTTTTTTCAGCGGTCCAGCGCTGCCATCTGGGTCCTCGGCGCACGGCTGGAGCCTGTCGCTCCTTAGGTGGACTAGCGCAATTTTCGAGATTAGCTGAAGCCCACCTACCTTCGTCGAGGGACCTAAGCCCCCAGCCCTTCGAACAGGATCGTCGACAGATAGCGCTCGGCGAAGGACGGGATGACCACCACGAGGTTCTTGCCATTGTTCTCCGGCCGCGAGCCGACGACGATCGCCGCCTGCAGGGCAGCGCCCGACGAGATGCCGACCGGCACGCCTTCGAGGCGCGCGACGAGCCGCGCATTGGCGACCGAATCCTCGTTGGAGACCTTGACGATCTCGTCATAGATCGTCGTGTCGAGTATCTTCGGCGCGAAGCCGGCGCCGATGCCCTGGATCTTGTGCGGACCGGGCTGGCCGCCCGACAGCACCGGCGAGGCTTCCGGCTCGACGGCGACGACATGCACGGAGGGCTTGCGCTGCTTCAGCACCTGGCCGACGCCGGTGATGGTGCCACCGGTGCCGATGCCGGCCACGAAGATGTCGACCTCGCCATGGGTGTCGTTCCAGATTTCCTCGGCCGTGGTGCGGCGGTGGATCTCCGGGTTGGCCGGATTTTCGAACTGCTGCGGAATAATGGCGTCGGGCAGCGTCGCGGCCAGCTCGTCGGCCTTGGCGATGGCGCCCTTCATGCCTTTCGGTCCTTCGGTCAGCACCAGTTCGGCGCCGAGCAGCGCCAGCATCTTGCGGCGCTCGACCGACATGGTTTCCGGCATCGTCAGGATCAGTTTGTAGCCCTTGGCGGCAGCGGCAAAGGCGAGCGCGATGCCGGTGTTGCCCGAGGTCGGCTCGATCAGCGTCGTCCTGCCGGGTGCAATCCTGCCCGATGCCTCCAGCGCCTCGATCATCGAGACGCCGATGCGGTCCTTGACTGAGGCGATCGGGTTGAAGAATTCGAGCTTGGCCAGCAGATTGGCAACGACGCCCTTTTCGTTGGCGAATTTGTCGAGCCGTACCAGCGGCGTGTCGCCGATCGTCTCGGTGATCGAATTGTAGATGCGGCCGCGGCCCGGCGCGTGCTGGGTGGTGGCGGGCTTGTTCATTGGTTTCGCTCCCAAGAGTTAGGCGGGCAAGAGTCAGATAGGCATAAGTCTCGACAAGGCAGGATAAAGCCTTCGGCCGCGCAAGATAGTCTGCCGTTTGAAAATATCCGACTGGAACGCATTCTGAAAACACCCTCGCCCGGGAAAAGCATTCAGGCGTGGGCAAAACTGGCCTATTGCCGGGCGGCGATCGCAGCCGCCGCCCCGACCATGAAGGCGGCGGCGGTGCGGTTCAGCGCCCTCAGCGCGCGCGGGGACTTCAGAAGCCCGCGCGCCTTGGCCGCCAGCGCCAGATAGGGCACCAGCACCACCAGCAACACGACGAGCGTCAGCGCGACGAGGATGCCGTAGTCGGCGAGCGTAATGGTCTTCAGATCGACGATGGTCGGCGTGATGGCGAGATAGAAGATCATCGTCTTCGGATTGCCGAGCGTGACGGCGAGGCCGGCAATAAAGCTCGACACCAGCCCGCCCCTGCCTTTCTTCGCCGCCACCGTTTCGGGCGCGATGCCGCTCGTCCAAAAGCGCCAGCCCAGGAAAGCGAGATAGGCGACGCCCAGCCATTTGATCGCCAGGAAGGCCATGCCGAAGGTCTGCGCGACGAGCGCGAGGCCGAGCACCACGGCGGTGAGGTAGGTGAGATCGCCGAGCATCAGCCCGAAGGACATGGCGAGCGCCGAGCGAAACCCGGACCCAAGCGCACGCGCAATAAGCGCGGTGAGCCCCGGGCCGGGGATGGCAGCGGCGATGCCGAGGGCCGCGCTATAAGCGAGGAATCCGGTGAGGGTCATGGTTTCGGCCTTAGCGCATGACCCCAAAAAACGGGATCGACCTTTTAGACTGAGCCTTTTAAGACTGGGCCTTGTCGCACAAAGGTGGGCAGGCGTGTACTCCCTCAGGGACGGTTTCGATTGCACCAGCGCCGCCGGCCAGGCGAACGCGCCGATCAAGACGGGCTTTGCCGTAAGTGACGCGCCGGCAAATCGACCGTATGGTTTTTCGGGCTCAGTTTCCGGCTGCGTAGAAATCGTCGTCGAGGCGCTTTTCCAGCGCGACGAGATCGGCCGGCAGCGGCAGGCCCATGGCGCGCATCTCCCTCAGCTTTTCGCGCAGTTGTTCCTGCACTTCATGCTGATCCTCGGGCTGGTTGATCATCTGCTCGAGCAATAGGCTGATCTGGGCTTTGAATGATTCCAGCGCCATTTTTTTCTCCTTGAGGTCCCCGAAAGCGTGTCGCGTTTGAAGGGATTCGTGCGACGCGCTTTGGTTTTGGGCGACATGTATTACCGCAGCATGCGCGAAATAAGCTGCGCGGTATAGTCGACCATCGGCACGATGCGTGCGTAGTTCAGCCGGGTCGGGCCGATGACGCCGAGCGCGCCGATGACGCGGGCGTCCTTGTCGCGATAGGGCGCCACGACCAGCGACGAGCCCGACAGCGAAAACAGCTTGTTTTCCGAGCCGATGAAGATGCGCACGCCGGAGCCTTCCTCGGCGAGGTCGAGAAGCTGGATCAGCCCGTTCTGCGTCTCCAGATCCTCGAACAAATGCCGCAGCAGCTCGATGTCGGCCTGCGCGGTGACATTTTCCAGCAGGTTGGCGCGGCCGCGCACGATGAGACGCGCCGGCAGGCCGCTCTCGGCGCCCGCCCAGACCGCAAGGCCCTTCTCCACCAGATCCTGCGACAGCGTGTCGAGGGCGGCTTTGGTCTCTTCCTTGATGCGGGCGATCTCGATCCGTGCCTCGGCCAGCGTGCGGCCACGGATGTGGGCATTGAGGAAGTTCGAGGCTTCATGCAATTGCGAGACGGTGATGCCGGCCGGCAGGTCGACGACGCGATTTTCGACGTCGCCGTTCTGCGACACCAGCACGGCCAGCGCCTTGGTCGGCTCGAGTTGGATGAATTCGATGTGCTTGAGCGCCACCTCGTTCTTGGCGGCAAGCACGAGGCCGGCGCCGCGCGACATGCCGGACAGCATCTGGCTGGCCTCGGTGAGCATGTGCTCCAGCGTCGCGCCAGAGCCGGAGGCGCGCACCTGCGCCTCGATGGTGCGGCGCTCCTCGTCGGAGAGATCGCCAAGCTCCATGAAAGCATCGACGAAGAAGCGCAGGCCGACCTGGGTCGGCAGCCGGCCGGCCGAGATATGCGGCGCATAGATCAGGCCGAGATGCTCGAGATCACTCATTACGTTGCGGATGGTGGCGGGCGACAGCGAAGACGGCAGGATACGCGACAGGCTGCGTGAGCCGACCGGCTCGCCGTCCTTCAGATAGGAATCGACAATGCGCCGAAAGATGTCGCGCGAGCGCATGTCGAGCGACTGGAGTGCGGGCGACTGGAGTGCGGGCGATTGAAGCGCAGGGGACTGGAGCACTGCCGCCGACTGGGAATTGGGATCGACTGCCTTGGTCATTTCGAGCCAAACACCTCCGGCCCAAAGATATAGACTTCGGCCACGCCGGCGCAACTGGTCCATTTTCCTTTGCGCCTCTCGTCGCGTGCGGCTACAAGCCGGCCACGATGCCGAAAATTAGGATAAAAGCCTGAATGCGCCCTTCCAAACGCCAATTCGACGAAATGCGCGCCATCTCCTTCGAACGCGGCGTCTCCAAGCACGCGGAAGGTTCGTGCCTGGTGAAGTTCGGCGACACGCATGTGCTGTGCACGGCCAGCCTCGAGGAAAAGGTACCGGGCTGGATGCGCAATTCCGGCAAGGGCTGGGTGACGGCGGAGTACGGCATGCTGCCGCGATCGACCGGCGAGCGCATGCGCCGCGAAGCTTCGGCCGGCAAGCAAGGCGGCCGAACGCTGGAAATCCAGCGGCTGATCGGCCGTTCGCTGCGCGCCGTGGTCGATCTGCAGGCGCTCGGCGAGCAGCAGATCACCGTCGACTGCGACGTGATTCAGGCCGATGGCGGCACGCGCACAGCCTCGATCACCGGCGGTTGGGTGGCGCTTTACGATTGCCTGCGCTGGATGGAAGCCCGGCAGATGGCCAGCGTCGCCAAGGTGCTGAAGGATCATGTCGCGGCTATCTCCTGCGGCATCCATGACGGCCAGCCGGTCATCGATCTCGACTATCTCGAGGATTCCTCGGCCGGCACCGACGCCAACTTCGTCATGACCGGCAAGGGCGGCATCGTCGAGATCCAGGGCACGGCCGAGGGCGAGCCTTTCTCAGAAGAGCAGTTCACTGCGCTAATGGAATTGGCCAAGAAAGGCATCCAGCGACTGGTCAGCCTGCAACAGATGGCTGTAGCTTAACCCTGTCATGACTCCTTCCGCCATCCTCGAATCAGCCCTCTACGTGACCGACCTCAATGCCGCGGAAGAGTTCTATTCCGGCGTGCTTGGGCTCGATCTGCTGGGCAAGGTCGACGGCAGGCATCTTTTCTTCCGTTGCGGCGACGGCGTGCTGCTCGTCTTCAACGCCGAGGCGACCAAGGTGCCGCCGGCGCCCGATGCCAGGCTGAAAGTGCCGCCGCACGGCGCTGTCGGCGACGGCCATCTCTGCTTTGCAGCAAACGCGGACGAGATCGTGAGCTGGAGAGCGCATCTGGAAGCGAAGAAGATTGCCATCGAAAGCGAGTTCGAATGGCCGCAAGGCGGCCGCTCGATTTATATTCGCGACCCTTCCGGCAATTCGATCGAATTCGCCGAGCCAAGAATCTGGGGCCTCTGATGCATTCGCTTTATGGGCACAGAATTGTCGTAGCCAGCCACAATGCCGGCAAACTGCGCGAGTTCGCCGATCTGATGGCGCCATTCGGCATAGAAGCGAAGTCGGCCAAGGAATACGGCCTGCCGGAGCCGGACGAGACCGGCACCACCTTCGAGGAGAACGCCTATCTCAAGGCTTTTGCCGCCGCCAAGGCGACAGGCCTGCCGGCATTGTCGGACGATTCTGGCCTGTGTGTCGATGCGCTAGGCGGAGCGCCCGGCGTCTATACCGCCAATTGGGCCGAGGCGCCGGACGGGTCCCGCGATTTCGGCATGGCGATGCAGCGGGCGGAAGTGGCGTTGCAGGAAGTCGGCGCGGCCGCGCCTGCGCAGCGCAAGGGTCGCTTCGTCGCCGTCATCTGCCTGGCCTTTCCCGACGGCGCGGCCGAATATTTCCGAGGCGAGGTCGAGGGCACGCTGGTATGGCCGCCGCGCGGCGAACTCGGCTTCGGCTACGACCCGGTGTTCGTGCCGGACGGTTTCGAAAAGACCTTCGGCGAGATGACCGCAGAGGAAAAACATGGCTGGAAGCCCGGCCAGCCGACGGCATTGTCGCACCGCGCCCGCGCCTTTCAGAAATTCGCGCACGCCAGACTGGATTTGGCACGATCGGGCGTGAAATGACCATGCTGCTCGACCGCAGCCCCGGCTTCGGCGTCTACATCCACTGGCCGTTCTGCGCGGCCAAATGCCCCTATTGCGACTTCAACAGCCATGTCCGCCACCAGCCGGTCGACCAGGAGCGTTTTGCGCGCGCCTTCGAGACCGAGCTTGCGACGATGCGCCACCGCACCGGACCGCGCGAGGTGACCAGCATTTTCCTCGGCGGCGGCACGCCATCGCTGATGAAGCCGGAAACTGTGGCGACGGTGCTGGACGCGGTGGCGAAGAACTGGACGGTGCCCGCCGGTATCGAGGTGACGCTGGAAGCCAACCCCTCCTCGGTCGAGTCCGAGCGCTTTCGCGGCTACCGGGCGGCAGGCGTCAACCGCGTGTCGCTCGGCGTGCAGGCGCTGAACGACAAGGATCTGCGCTTCCTCGGCCGCTTGCACAATGTCCATGAAGCGCTGCATGCGATCGGCCTGGCGCGTGAGATCTTTCCGCGGCTGTCCTTCGACATGATCTACGCACGGCCCGGCCAGACACCTGAGGCGTGGCAGGCGGAGCTCGAACAGGCTATCGGCCACGCCGCCGACCATCTGTCGCTCTACCAGCTGACCATCGAGGAAGGCACGCCGTTCCATGCGCTGCATGCGGCCAAGAAATTCGCTATTCCCGACAATGACCATGCCGCCGATCTCTATGCGCTGACGCAGGAGATCACCGCCGCACATGGGCTGCCGGCCTACGAGATTTCCAACCACGCCAGATCAGGTGCCGAAAGCCGGCACAATCTCACCTATTGGCGCTATGGCGAATATGTCGGCGTCGGTCCCGGTGCGCATGGCCGCTTCGTCGAGAATGGCCGCCGCGTGGTGACGATCGCCGAAAGAATGCCGGAAACCTGGGCCAATCTGGTCGAGGCCAAGGGCCATGGCGTCACCGGCGGCGAGACCCTGACGCGCTCGGAAGAGGCCGACGAGTTCCTCTTGATGGGGCTGAGGCTGGCCGAGGGCATCGATCTCTCGCGCTACGAAGCGTTTTCCGGGCGCGGCCTGTCGACGGCGCGGCTGTCGATGCTGCAGGGCGAGGGGCTGGTGGCGCCGATCGGCAATGCCCGCCTGCGCGCCACGCCGGCCGGCATGATCGTGCTCGACGCGGTGGTGGCGGATCTGGCGCGGTAAGGCATAGTTTTGGGCGTATGAGCTGCGTTCGAAAATCCTACTGCGGGCGCGCCTATTTTAGGCTGAATACCTCTATCATCTCGGCGCGCCCTTTGACCTCGTGATAGCCGCAGGACTTGAAATATTGTCTACCTTCAGGCCAGTGCTCGACGAATTGGGCGCTGACCAACAGCGGCTTGTCCAGTTTTCGCGTCAATCCCTCAATACGAAAGGCCAAATTCACGGCATCGCCCAGCGCGGTGTTGATGCCTTTGCCCATAGCGCCGATAGCAACTTCACCCACATGAAGGCCAATGCGGCAGTCGAGCACGATGTCTTGTTGTTCCCTGACCAATACTCGGGTTGGCGACGTAGCCGCGTCTTCCGCAGCGCGGAGCGCCTGGGCAGCCTGAACCGCAGAGACACAGACATCCGCTGCGGTCCCGTGCCAATAAGCAAATACACAATCACCGATGAATTTGTCGATCGAGGCACCGTAGTGCTTCAAAATCACATTGCAGTCCATATACCACTCGGCCAAGAGGGCCGCCACCTGTTCCGGGGATAGCCTTGCGCTAATTCCGGTAAACTCCTTCAAATCAGCAACGAACAGGGTGGCAGCCCGGCTCGTAGGGGTTGCCGGCTTGCCCCATTGAGTTTTTGTGTTCGCCACTTGCGAATCTAGATCGGGGGCAGTCGTGCCCTGGTCGAAAAGAAAAATCGATCTGCCGAACTGGACGCGATCGCCGGTGTGCAGCATACGCGCGGTTGTGAGCGCCACGTCATTCACGTAACTGCCATTGGCACTGCCGACATCAACAACCCAGTAGTTCGCGCCGTCGCGCCGGATCGTTGCATGCTGGCGCGAAACTTCCCCGTCTGCCAAGCTTATGGTGGCATGTTCGCCACGACCAATCAGGTTGAAATCTCCCAGCCTATAGGCCTCTCTGTTGCTCAGTGCGGTTAAGGTTGCCGACATAATCCTCTCCCGTACGCTCAAGCGCCCACGCAGGTACAATCTTAACACGGAGCGTTAGGGATATCGAAGTCGCATCGGCCGGCACCAACTACGATGCCGACACCCCGTTGACGCACGACCTCGTCTCCTAGGCCGACATCATCTTCGTGATGGAAAGGCGCACCGCGCCAAACTGCAGAAGAAATTCAAGGCCAGCCTGAAGAAGGCCCGCGTGATCTGCCTCGACATTCCGGACGACTAATGAGTCCATGGACCCAGGTCTGGTGCGTCTGCTGGAAGCGCGCGTCTCGAAGTATCTGGGTTGAATGATCTGGCCGAGCGTTCCCCTGCGCTTTAGAGAGAAGTGTCTCGGCCAATCGCGAAGGTTGCGGTAGTCAGGCGTCGTGCTTGGGGCGGCGCTTGGCGTGGCCTTTCTCGGCGTCCGCCTCACCGTCGCGAGCCGGCTTGGCGTCGCCCTTGTCGGGGCGGGCGCGGTATCGATCGCTTGTCGGATGTGGGGGCGCTCCGTTGCGGGAGCTTTTCGTTTCAAGGCGGGTGATGAAAATGTCGAAGCGATTGGGCATCGTCTGGTCAGTGCTCCATCGTGCTGCCGGTGCCGGTCGAGGGCTCGATTTTCAGCTTGGTTGCCTTTGACGGACGACGCTTTCGCGGCTTTTTAGCCAAGCCGGCGCCGGCTTTGGCAGGCAGGCTCTTGTCCGTTCGCGCAGCAAAGCGCTTGCGGCCTGCATAGTAGGGTTCGAAAACGTCCTGTATCTTGAGGCTGTCCATCCTGCTCCTCCCGAGATCAGGCATAAATCCGCCGGGCACGGTTTCGTTCCGTACTGTGGCAAAGGCATGGCCGCCGCCTCACTTCGGCATGGGTTTTGCCACCGGGCGTGAGCCGTGCCAAACAGGGTAGAATGCATTCATGGTCAGAGCCTGACGGGGGACACCGGTGACCGGCGAGTTGGCAAGACGCAGCTATGTGATCGGCCAGACCGAGATACCGGCCCGGCCGCTCGAGCCGGCGCTCTACCTCGTTGCGACGCCGATCGGCAATCTCGCCGACATCACATTACGCGCGCTTGAAACGCTCGCCGCCGCCGACATCGTCGCCTGCGAGGACACGCGGGTCAGCCGCGTGCTGCTCGACCGCTACGGCATCCGCCGCCGCACGTCAGCCTATCACGAGCACAATGCCGGCGAGGCCGGGCCGAAGCTGATCGCGGCCTTGCTGGCCGGGCAGAGCGTGGCGCTGATCTCGGACGCCGGCACGCCGCTGATCTCCGATCCCGGCTACCGGCTGGTCGGCGAGGCTCTCGACCAAGGCATTCGCGTGGTGCCGATCCCCGGCCCGTCGGCGCCGCTTGCGGCACTGACGGCGTCAGGCCTGCCTTCCGACGCCTTCCTGTTCGCCGGTTTCCTGCCGGTGAAGGCTGGGCAGCGGCTGGCGCGGCTGGAAGCGCTGAAAGCCGTGCCGGCGACGCTGATCTTCTTCGAATCGCCGCGTCGGCTGGCCGAGACGCTCAGTGCCATGGTCGAGGCGCTGGGCGGCGCCCGCAAGGCCGCGATCGGCCGCGAGCTGACCAAGACCTTCGAGGAGATGCGGACCGGCACCTTAGAGTCGCTCGCCGATCACTATGAGGCGGCCGACACGCCGAAGGGTGAGATCGTCATCTGCGTCGGCCCGTCGGAAGCAACGGCCGACGAACCTGAAGACATCGACCGGCTGCTGCTTTCGCTTGCCGCCGAGATGCCGGCCTCCAAGGCGGCGGCGGAAGCCGCCAAGATGACCGGCGGCCAGAAGCAGGCGCTTTACCGGCGATTGCTTGAACTCAAGGATACTGGGAAGAAGGGCGATACTGGCAAAGAGGGCGACACAGGGAAAGACGACGTTGGCTGAACGCCCGGTCGCCAGCCGCCAACGGGCCTATCGGCGCGGCCACCGCAGCGAGTGGCTGGCGGCTGCGGCATTGATGGTGAAGGGCTACCGGATCCTGGCGTGCCGCCACCGCACGCGGTTCGGCGAGATCGACCTGATCGCGCGCCGCGGCGACCTAGTGCTGATCGTCGAGGTGAAGGCGCGCCGCACTCTGATGGAAGCCATGGAGGCTGTTCGCTACGAATCGGAGCGTCGCATCGAAAGCGCCGCCGATCTCTGGCTGTCGCGACAGTCCGACTATGGACGATTGTCGGTGCGTTTCGACATGGTCGCGGTGCTGCCGTGGCGCTGGCCGGTGCATGTCGAGAATGTTTTCTACGGGCGAAACTAGACCATGCCCTGCCGCAAATGGCCGAGATAGGTGGATGTTATCATCGTCTCGTCCATCGGGAACGGGCAAGCAGTGCCAATAGCCGAAACTGCAGCTAAATCTACGTCAGAGTTTGCTTGCGATCGCGATATGCGCCTCCTGTGGGAACGAGAAGCGCCCATCGACCATCATGCTCGGATCAAGGCGCAACCGAGTGGCGGAGGCGACCGCCTCTATCACGCTGTCGCGCTCGGACGCCTGGTAACCGGCCAAGAGGCCAGCCATGGGTGTAGCGATCAGCTGAAAACGTACATAGTCGAGAACAGATGGAAAGCTAATCGTTTTCGTGACGGTGTAGAGTTCGACGTCACCCAGCCCCTCTTTCCTCAACAGATCGCCGACCTCATTCGCGTCAGCAAAAATATGCTCGGCACGTTTGATCTTCGACGCGTCCGGTCCTAGCCGCTCATCGAGAGCACTTGCAAACGCCTCTGCGCCGGGTGTGCGTTCGATGGCGCTATAGACGCTGAGCGCAACCCTGCCCGAAGGTACCAGCACCCGCTTCATCTCGCGGACAGCGCAGGCTCGATCCGGGAAGAACTGGAGACCGAGTTGGCAAAGAACGAGGTCGATCGCGCCGTCATTAACCGGGAGTGCGAGCGCACTGCCTTGCAGCCATTCAATTGGCATACCTGTGTGCGACACGGACCGCGCGACGGTGAGCATACCCTCATTCAAATCAAGCCCGATGACACGTCCCGTCGTGACCCGTTCGGCAGCCAGGCGCGTCACCACGCCAGTTCCGCAAGCAACATCGAGTACCGCTTCTCCGCGCTTTGGCTGCACGCGATCGATAAGATCGGCTGCCCATATCGAAGTGATCGCCGGTACCAGGTAGCGCTGGTAAAGCTCGGGCGCGCTGCCATCGAGTTGCCAATGCTCGTGCCCTGACATTGCGCACCTGCAAGATATCGCCTGTTAGCAACGGTACCATGCCACACCACCGGTGTCTGCTCAGATGCGACGTTCCCTCCGGAATTGTGGTGGGGTGAACGTCCAGGAAGGGTTGAGCTCGGTCGTTCAGAGTGATTGGTCCGACCCTAGGGCGACCGTTCCAAATTAACTGTGCCGCCTTACCCCCAGACGAACAGCGCCGCCAGCCCGACGGTGCCGATGACCAGCCGCCACCAGCCGAACAGCGAATAGCCGTGGCGCGAGACGTAGTTGAGCAGGAAGCGCACGACGATAAGCGCCGCGACGAAGGCGGCGATGAAACCGGCGGCGATGACCGGCAGATCTGCGCTGGTCAGCACGTTGCGGTTCTTGAAGAGGTCGAAGGCGAAGGCGCCGACCATCGTCGGCATGGCGAGGAAGAAGGAGAATTCTGCAGCCGCGCGTTTGTCGACGCCCAGAAGCAGCGCGCCGACGATCGTCGAGCCGGAGCGCGACGTGCCGGGGATCAGCGAAAGGCACTGGAACAGTCCGATCTGCAGATAGAGCCTGAGCGGAAACCGCTCGACGTCATGGTAGAGCGGCTTCGGCTTGAAGCGATCCACCCACAGCAGGACCACGCCGCCGATGATCAGCATGACGCAGATCAGCCTCGGCGATTCAAACAGCACCGTCTTGATGAAGCCATGCCCCAGGGCGCCGATGACGGCCGCCGGCAGGAAGGCGACGAGGATGCCGAGGACGAAATGCCGCGTCAGCCGATCACGCGGCAGATCGACCAGCATCTGCCATAGACGATGGAAATAGACGCTGAGGATAGCCAGTATGGCGCCGAGCTGGATCAGGATCTCGAAGGCCTTGCCGGTCGAATGGAAGCCGAGAAAATGGCCGGCAAGCAGGATATGGCCAGTCGACGAGACCGGAATGAACTCGGTCATGCCCTCGATCATGCCGAGCAGCAACGCTTCGACGATGGTCTGGCTTTCCATGGAAACCTCGGCGTTCGAGTGAGGGCTTTGAAGAACGGCTTGCTTGTCATGGCGCGGAACTCCTCCTATAGCTCGCAGCACCCTGACGCCCACCTGAATCGGGGCGGCCAAGACTTACCGGCGCAGCCGGCGATTTGCCAGTGCGCTCTATTATCGCGGGACCATGCTGACGCTTTTCCACCACCCGATGTTCGCCACCTGCCGCTTCGTTCGCCTCGCTTTCGGCGAGTATGGCGAGGAGCTGGCGCTGATCGAGGAAAAGCCGTGGATGCGGCGCAAGGAATTCCTGGCGCTGAACCCCGCCGGCACGCTGCCGATCCTGCTTGCGGAGGGCGACGTGCCGATTGTCGGCGCGGTCGTCATCGCGGAATATCTCGACGAGACGCGCGGCGTCTTGAAGCGTGACAAGCGGCTGTTCGCCGAAGACCCGATGGAGCGCGCCGAAATCCGCCGGCTGACCGACTGGTATCTCAATAAGGCCGAGGGCGAGGTTACCCGGCATCTGGTGCGCGAGCGCGTGCTGAAGCCGGTTATGCCGGAAACGGCGGGCGGCGGTTCGCCCGATTCGGCGGCGATCCGCGCCGCGCGCGCCAATATCCGCCAGCACATGAAATACACCAACTGGCTGGCCGGCACCCGCCATTGGCTGGCCGGCAACAAGGTCACCTATGCCGACCTCGCGGCTGCGGCTGCGCTGTCCGTGCTCGACTATCTCGGCGAGATCGACTGGCGCGAACACGCTGCCGCGCGCGAATGGTACGCACGGGTGAAATCACGGCCGTCGTTCCGGCCGCTTTTGTCCGACCGGGTGCGCGGCCTGTCGCCGGTGTCACATTATGCGGACCTCGATTTCTAGAGCGCAAAACCTGCGCGCGCTGATCGACCGCGAGGCACGGCGCGCCGGTTTCGATGCTGTTGCCGTCACCACGCCAAATGCCATCCCGCTGGCGCCGGCCCGGCTGGCCGAGTTCGTCGCCGACGGCTTTCAAGGCTCAATGGGCTGGATCGCCGAGACGCTCGAGCGCCGCGGCGAGCCGACAGCACTTTGGCCTGAGGTTCGCTCGATCATCGTGCTGGCCATGAACTACGGCCCGGACCATGATCCGCGCGCGGTGCTGGCGAAGCCCGGTTGTGGTGCGATCTCCGTCTATGCGCAGAACCGCGATTATCACGACGTGATGAAAGGCCGGCTGAAAGAGATCGCCGGCAAGATCGTGGCGCGCTCGGGGAGCGACGTAAAGGTGTTCGTCGATACCGCCCCGGTGATGGAAAAGCCGCTGGCTGAAGCCGCCGGCCTTGGCTGGCAAGGCAAGCACACCAACCTGGTCAGCCGCGCGCATGGCTCCTGGCTGTTCCTCGGCACCATCTTCACGACGGCCGAGCTTGCGCCCGATACGCCCGAGGACGATCATTGCGGCTCGTGCCGCGCCTGTCTCGACGTTTGCCCGACCGACGCCTTTCCGGCGCCCTACCGGCTCGATGCGCGACGCTGCATCTCCTACCTCACCATCGAGAACAAGGGACCGATCCCGCATGAGTTCCGGGAAAAAATCGGCAACCGCATCTATGGCTGCGACGACTGCCTGGCCGCCTGCCCATGGAACAAGTTTGCCCAGGTTGCCTCGGAGGCGAAGCTCGTCGCCCGCGCGGATTTGCGCGAGCCGCCGCTCGCCGATCTCTTGACGCTCGACGACGCTGCCTTCCGTGCACTCTTTGTCGGTTCGCCAATCAAGCGCATCGGTCGCGACCGCTTTGTCCGCAATGTGCTGATCGCTGCCGGCAATTCAGGCGATTCCTCGCTCCGCAACGCGGTGCGTGCACTGCTCGGCGATGCCTCGCCCCTGGTGCGCGGGGCGGCGGTATGGGCGCTGTCACGGCTTGTGCCCGAGACCGAATTTGCCAAACGTGCCACCGCTGCAATGAAAGCAGAAAGCGACGAGGCCGTGCAACGCGAATGGCGCCTGGCGCTGGCAAATCAAATCGAGGCGCATGCATGAGCGAGAAGCAGATCTTTATTTTCGGCGCCGGCTATTCAGGCAAGGCATTAGCCCGAGCCAACAAGGATGCCGGCACAATCCTTGGGACGACACGCGCAGCGGAGAAATTCGAAGCGCTGCGGCAAGCCGGAATCCAGCCGCTGCTTTTCGATGGCGCGCTGACACCCGAAATCGGCGACGCGCTGAAGAAAACAACCCATCTCGTCGTCTCGGTGGCGCCGGAAGAGGCCGGCGACCCGGTGCTGAATGCGGCGCGCGGGACAATCGCGGCAGAGATGCCGGCGCTCGAATGGATCGCCTATCTCTCCACCGTCGGCGTCTACGGCGACCATGGCGGCGGCTGGGTGGACGAGACCGCCGAGTGCCGGCCGCTGTCGAAGCGCTCGATGCTGCGTGTCGCCGCCGAGCGGGACTGGCTGAAACTGGGTCAGGACATCGGCCGGCCGGTGGCGATCCTGCGGCTTTCCGGCATTTACGGGCCGGGCCGCAATGCCCTGGTCAATCTGGAAAACGGCACCGCGCGGCGGCTGGTCAAGCCGGGGCAGGTGTTCAACCGCATCCATTGCGATGATATTGCCGGCGCGCTCTGGCATCTCGCCGAAGGCAATCGCGGCGGCATCTTCAACGTCACCGACGATCTGCCGGCGCCGCCGCAGGACGTCGTCGCCTATGCCGCCGGGCTGATGGGCGTCACACCGCCGCCCGAGATTCCGTTCGAGAGCGCCCAACTTTCGCCCATGGCGCGGTCCTTCTATGGCGAGAACAAACGTGTCGCCAACACAGCGATCAAGGCGGCCGGCTATCGCTTCCGCTTTCCCGACTACTGGACGGCGTTCGACCATATGTGGGCTGAGGGTAGCTGGCGCGACGGCGAGGCGCGCAGTCCGATGAAGCGGTCGTGATCGAAACGTCGCGCCGGGCGTGATATGATTCGACTTAATTCGCAGAGGGGTTCTGCCTCATGAAAACGTTGAAGCGACCATTGCCCGGTAGAACGCTGCTGCTGACCGCAGCACTCGCCGTTCTCGCCATAGCGGGGCTTGCAGTGCGACCTGCAGCGGCCGAGGAACTGGCAAAGAACCTGTTCGGCGCCAAAAAACTGCCGGCCGTGGCTGCGCCGCAGTCGATCGGCTTCTATTCCAAGGGCTGCTTTGCCGGCGGCGTCGCCATTCCCCTGGACGGCCCGAAATGGGAGGTTATGCGGCCTTCGCGCAACCGCCGCTGGGGCCATCCGACAATGATCGCGCTGATCAAGAAACTGTCGCGCGACGCCGCGGCCGATGGCTGGCCCGGCCTGCTGGTCGGCGACATTTCACAGCCGCGCGGCGGCCCGATGCTGACCGGCCACGCCTCGCACCAGATCGGCCTCGACGCCGACATCTGGCTGACGCCAATGCCCGACCGCAAGCTTTCGATCGAGCAGCGCGAGAACATGAGCGCCACCTTGCTTGTCGACGAAAAGACCCATCTGGTGAAAGATGCGCTCTGGGTTCCGGCGCATATGCGGCTCCTGAAGCGCGCGGCAAGCTATGCGGAAGTCGAGCGCATCCTGGTCAATCCGGGCATCAAGAAGAAGCTCTGCGACACGGTGAAAGGCGACCGCGCATGGCTGCGCAAGGTCAGGCCGTTCTGGGGCCACGACTATCACTTCCACATCCGCATCGGCTGCCAGCCCGGCTCGCCCAATTGCAAAGCGCAGGAAAACACGGCGCCCGGCGACGGCTGCGACCAGTCGCTGGCATGGTGGTTCACCGAGGAACCGTGGCGTCCCAACAAGAACCCGGATAGACCGAAAGCGCGCGACGTGATGACCATGGCGAGCCTGCCCGCAGCATGTCAGGCGGTGCTCGATGGGCCAGATCCGGCTTCGGCGGAGGCGGTTACCTATTATGGCGACGGCGTGCCGGTCGCGGCTGCACCAGTTCTCACAAAGGCTCCGTCGCCGGCGCGGGCATCCGCAAGCGGCGCGGCAGCGCTCCCGGCCTCGGTCAGCGCCTTCGCGGCAACGCCCGAGATCGGCATTCCGCTGCCGCGGCCGCGACCGGGGAACTGACCGATATTAGGGAAAGGCGCTTGATCGATCGTCTGGAATCCTGCTCTGCGAAGGCGTTCAACGCAGCAGCGCTCGAAGATCGCGGCATGGATACTAGGGCCTCCGCGACGTCGCTTCGCTCCTGCTCCGCCCTAGGATCCATGCCGATACAGTGGTCGAGGAGTGCAGCGATCCGGGTTGCCCGCAGGCATGCCTTCGTCCCCGGTTCGGCCTGACCTGAGGCCACATCCGACCCCATCCTGCTCCGAATCCTGGCCGCCTTATTTCGAAAACCGATTTCCCTTTCCCGGGTCATGCGCTAGTCAACGAAAGAACGGCGGAACGCCACTGGGAACCGGGACGGACGAGAGCATGCCAGGCGACGACGACACAGCGCAGTTTCCGGTCCTGATCGGCGACATTGGCGGCACCAACGCGCGCTTTTCAATCGTGCTCGACGCGAACTCGGAACCAACCGAACCACAGATCGTCCAGACCGCCAATTTCAACACGATCGACGAGGCGATCCAGGCGGCGGTTCTCGACCGCTCGTCGGTCCGGCCCAACTCCGCTGTACTGGCGGTGGCCGGCCCGGTCGACAGCGACGAGATCCCGCTCACCAACTGCCCGTGGATCGTCAAGCCGAGAAAGATGTTTGCCAACCTCGGCCTCAGCGACGTCGTGGTGCTCAATGATTTCGAGGCGCAGGCGCTGGCCGTGGTGGCGCTCGGCGAAGAGCATATGGAAAAGATCGGCGGCGATGCGCCGGAGCCCAATGCCGGACGGGTTGTGCTCGGTCCCGGAACCGGGCTTGGCGTCGCCGGCTTGGTCCACGCGCTGAACCACTGGATACCGGTGCCCGGGGAGGGGGGACACATGGATATCGGGCCGCGCTCGCCGCGCGATTTCGAGGTCTTTGTGCATATCGAGAAACTCGACGGCCGCATCTCCGGGGAACAGATCCTGTCCGGCCGTGGCCTGGTCAATGCCTATCGGGCGGTCGCCAAGGCGGACGGCAAGCCGGCCCCCTTCACCACGCCGGCCGAGGTCACCGCCGCGGCATTGGCGAAGTCAGATCCAGTGGCCGAGGAAGCGCTGTCGATGTTCGTCACCTGCCTCGGACGCACCGCCGGCGACCTTGCGCTGGTGTTCATGAGCCGCGGCGGCGTCTTCCTGACCGGCGGTATTGCGCAGAAAATCCTGCCGGCGCTGAAAACCGGCAATTTCCGCGCCGCCTTCGAGGACAAGGCGCCGCACAGCGAGCTGATGCGCACCATGCCCGTCTATGTGATCACCCATCCGCTGGCAGCGCTTTCCGGCCTTGCCGCCTATGCCAGGAACCCGTCCCTGTTCGGCGTCCAGACGGCAGGGCGGCGCTGGCGGGCTTAGATGACGACCGAAGCCGCGGCGAAGTTTTGCCGGCCTCTGCCATAGGCAAGCCGCCACTAGGGCGCTAAGAGGATTGCCGAATTAGCCCGGCCGCGGAGCCGAACCGACATCACGGAACGATCCCGACTTGAACCAGTCGCCAAACCACCAAGCCAAAGCCCGGCCCGGCGAGATCGTGGCGGTGATCCGCCGCATCATCGCCGAGAACAGCCGCGACTATCGCTGGTACTATGTTCTGGCCGTTCTGTGCCTGGTGACGGTTGCCGCCACGACCGCCTTCACCGCCTGGATCATGAAGGATGTCGTCGACCAGATCTTCTACAAGCAGCGCGGCGATCTCATCGCGCTGATCTGCGTGTCGATCCTGGGCGCCTTCATGCTGCGCGGGCTGGCCACCTACGGACAGGCCGTGACACTGGCCAGAATCGGCAACAATCTGGTGGCGCGCTACCAGCGCCGCATCTTCGCTCATCTGATGAAGCTCGGCATCGGTTTCTTCAACGACACGCGCTCGGGACGGCTGGCCGCCCAAATCAACGAGAACGTCAACGGCATCCGCGACCTGCTGTCGATGACGCTGACATCCGTGGCACGCGACGCCGTATCGCTGATCGCGCTGATCGGCGTCATGATCTGGCAGGATCCGATGCTGTCCCTGATGTCGCTGCTGATCGGGCCGCCGCTGATCTACACGGTTGTCTATCTGACCCGCAGAATAAGGCGCGCCACGCGCGAAGCGGTGCAGATCAACTCGCGGCTTATCGGCGCCATGCAGGAAGCGACGCAAGGCATCGCCATCGTCAAGGCCTTTACGCTGGAGGACGAGCTGTCGCGCCGCATCAGCGGCCTTGTCGACGGTGCCGAGCAGCGGGCAAACCGCATCGCCCGCGTCTCGGAACGATTGACGCCGATCTCCGAAATGCTGGCCGGCTTCGCCGTCGCCGGCGTCATCGCCTATTCCGGCTACCGGGCAGCCGTCGGCGGCCAGCCGCCTGGCGCGGTCTTTTCCTTCATCACCGCACTGATGTTCGCCTACGATCCGGCCCGGCGGCTGGCACGCATGCAGGTCGGCATGGAACGGGCGCTAGTCAATGCCCGCATGATCTACGAACTGCTCGACCTCGAGCCGCAGCAGGGCGACGCTCCAGGAGCGGCGGAAGCGAAGATCAGCAGGGGCGAGGTGCGCTTCAACAATGTGTCGTTCGGCTATGTCGCCGGCGCTCGGGTGCTGCAGGATCTCAGCTTCGTCGCCGCCGCCGGCAAGATGACCGCCATCGTCGGCGCCTCGGGGGCCGGCAAGTCGACGCTGGTGGCGCTTCTGCAGCGTTTCCACGATGTCGAGGCGGGCAGCATCGAGGTCGACGGCCAGGACATTTTAGAGGTGACCAAGCAGTCGCTGCGCCGCTCTATCGCCTATGTCTCGCAGCAGCCCTATCTGTTCGAAGGCAGCATTCGTGACAATATCCGCTACGGGCGGCTGAGCGCCAGCGACGCCGAGATCGAGCTGGCCGCACAACAGGCCGAGGCCGACGGCTTCATCCGCCAGCAGCCGCTAGCCTATGACACCCCTGTCGGTGAAGGCGGCCTGACGCTGTCGGGCGGCCAGCGCCAGCGCCTGTCGATCGCCCGAGCCATCGTGCGGCAGGCGCCGATCCTTCTGCTAGACGAGGCGACCTCGGCGCTCGACAACGAGGCGGAAGCGCGCGTCCAGCAGGCGCTGACCCAGGTGATGCAAGGGCGCACGACCATCGTCATCGCGCACCGGCTGTCGACCGTGGTCAATGCCGACCACATCATCGTACTGGAACAGGGCCGGCTGGTCGAACAAGGCACGCATGCCTCGCTGATGGCCGACCCGCACAGCGTATATGCCCGGTTCCACCGGGTGCAGGGCAACAATGGGCTGGGGCTTGTCGACGACGGCAAGCCAATCCAAACTCCGCTGCGGCGCGCGAAGAAAGCGGTTGGGAGAAATTTATGAGCGGTACGGCCACAAACGACCCCCACGTCAATGAAATGGGCCTGGTGGTGGTCGGCGCGGCCGGCCGGATGGGCCAGGCGCTGATCCGCGCCATCCACACCATCCCGGGCGCCCGCGTCGCCGGCGCGATCGAGCGGGCCGGCTCGCCGCATCTCGGCAAGGATGCCGGCGAGCTTGCCGGCATCGGCAATATCGGCGTGACGATCGGCGACGATCCGCTGCCGGCCTTCGCCAAGGCCGACGGCGTGCTCGATTTCACGAGCCCGGCAGCGACGGTCGAATTCGCCGGCTATGCGGCGCAGGCGCGCATCACCCATGTCATTGGCACCACCGGCTGCTCGGCGGACGACAATGCCAAGATCGCGGCGGCGGCGCGCCACGCGACGGTGGTCAAGTCAGGTAATATGAGCCTCGGCGTGAATCTGCTGGCGGTACTGGTCGAGCAGGCGGCGCGCGCGCTTGATGCCGACGATTTCGATGTCGAGATCCTGGAAATGCATCATCGGCACAAGGTCGACGCACCCTCGGGCACGGCGCTGCTGCTCGGCGAAGCCGCCGCCACCGGGCGCGGCATCGACCTTGACGGGAACAGCGTGCGGTCGCGCGATGGCCACACCGGCGTGCGAAAGACAGGCTCGATCGGCTTCGCCACGCTGCGCGGCGGCTCGGTGGTCGGCGACCACTCCGTGGTGCTGGCCGGCACCGGCGAGCGCATCACGCTCGCCCACCACGCCGAGGACCGGGCGATCTTCGCCCGCGGTGCGATCAAGGCCGCACTTTGGGCGCGCAGCAGGAAGCCGGGACTGTATTCGATGCGCGACGTGCTCGGACTCGCCTGAGACGATCTGATCCACAAATTGAAGGAGCAAAAATGTCGGGAACTCTCGTGCTCGTGCGCCATGGCCAGAGCGAATGGAACCTGAAGAACCTTTTCACCGGCTGGCGCGACGTCGACCTGACCGAACTGGGCCACGCCGAGGCTAAGGCGGCGGGCGCCAAGCTGAAGGCGCGCGGCATGGAATTCGACATCGCCTTCACGTCGTCGCTGATCCGGGCGCAGAAGACCTGCCAGCATATTCTCGACGCGGTCGGCCAGAGCGATCTCGAGACCATCCGCGACCAGGCGCTGAACGAGCGCGACTATGGCGACCTCTCCGGCCTCAACAAGGACGACGCGCGCAAGAAATGGGGCGAGGAGCAGGTGCATGTCTGGCGCCGCTCCTACGACGTGCCGCCGCCCGGCGGCGAAAGCCTGAAGGACACCGGCGCGCGCGTCTGGCCCTATTATCTGCACGACCTGCAGCCGCATGTGCTGCGCGGCGGCACCGTGCTGGTGGCGGCGCACGGCAATTCGCTGCGCGCGCTGATCATGGCGCTGGACGGCAAGTCGGGCGAGGAGATCGTCAGACTGGAGCTCGGCACCGGCGTCCCGGTCATCTATAAGCTCAACGCCGATTCCACGGTGGCTTCGAAGGAAGTGCTGGAGGACTGAGTCGGCGAGCGGGTTTCAAAAAAGCGCGTTGACTCTCACCCCTTGCCCGCCTAAAGAGCCCGCACCAGCCCAGATGGCGGAATTGGTAGACGCGCACGGTTCAGGTCCGTGTTCCGCAAGGAGTGGAGGTTCGAGTCCTCTTCTGGGCACCATCATCTTGTAAGCACCTGATTTCATTCAGGTTCTGATTCGCTTTTCCAGTTCGGCCCAGTTGTAACAGTGACTGTTATAGTCGGGCTCGAATCGATGGCGACACTGCCCGAACGGATGATGACGCGCAGCGGCATTTTTTACTGCCGAATTTGGGTTCCTGGGGACATTGCCCCTATATACGGGCGTCAAATCGTGGTCCGGTCCTTGCGCACAAAAGATCTGAAAACAGCCAAGTCGCGTCTCGCTCGCAAAAGCGTCGAACTGGAAAACCGGTTCGACGAAATTCGTGCCGATAAGATCGCCGGCGACAATCACGGCGCTGCTGCGTCGCCGGACTCCCGAACTATCCGTGCCGGCTTCCGCGAGATCGCCCGTGAACACGCCATCGCGGCGAGCGAACAGGAGTTCTCCCGCCGTGCGGAGCTCTTCAGCCAGGCGACCGCGGCTCCCGCTCGGTTCTGGCGCGGCGAGTTCGGACCCCTGCCGGTGCCGACGGACTTTGGGCACGGCGAACAGGATGCCTATACCTGTTTCGACCACCTCGTTGCCGAAGGTGATCTCGAAAAAGTCATCGCCTTCGTCAACCGCTTTCGTCTCGGCAAGCGCATCAAAAGCCTTCAGAGCATGCGCGCAACTGGGAACTTTGCCGAGTTCATAACCATTGCGAAGGGCCGGATCCCTGGAATGAGCGGTCCTGATTCCATCGCTCTTGCCCGGTTACTGATCGAACATGAACTCGACGCCCTTCGGGCAATCGCCGAGGGCCAGCCTGATCCATCGCTGGGCGATCTTCATGCAGGCAATCTTCGGCAGGCGAAAAAGCCTGAAGCGCCTGCCTTGCACAGCTCTCTGCCGATGGCACCGGCAGCCAAGCCGATTTCGCTCGACGAACTGTTCGAGCGCTGGGAGGCGGAAACCGATCCGAGTGCCAGCACGCTGTCCAGCTGGCGCGGCATCATGCGCGACCTCAAATCGTTCGTCGAGGACAAGGCGGACGACATTACTCGCATCGCCGCCGAGGATATCATCGGCTGGAAAGACAAGCTCGTCAAAGCCAATAAGGCGGCGGCAACCATCTCGCGAGGCTATCTCGGCTGGGCCCGTGCGCTGTTCAGGTTTGCCGTAGCGAACAGGCTCGCGGCCTCCGATCCCTCCCAGGGCATCAAGGTCGCGCGCAAGACGAAGGCGGGCAAGAAGATGCTCGGCTATAGCGGCGAGGAGGTGGCTCGTCTGCTGGAACTGGCCAGCGATGCTTCTGACCCCGGGAAGAAGTGGCTCCCCTGGCTGGCAGCCGCGACAGGCTCGCGGATCGGGGAGATGGCACAGCTCCACGGCAGTCACGTATTTGAGGAAGACGGATACCAGGTTGTCAAGATCATGCCCGCAAGCGATGCCGGCAGCCTCAAGAATGCCGAAAGCGAAAGGACTGTGCCGATCCATCCCGCTCTGCTGGCTGCAGGATTCCTGGAGTTCGTAAGCGCAAAAGGCCAAGGGCCACTCTTCTATTGCCGCTCGTCAGGCGATCCGAAGCGAAAGCATGCCTCGAAAGGCGTTGCTAACCGGCTGGCCGTATGGTTCGAGCGAACGGGTTTTCCGATCGACGCAAGGCGCCGAATCATGCGCTGAGGCACTGGTTCAAGACCGAAGCGTCAAGGGTTGGCATATCTGACAGCGTGGCCGACGCCATTCAGGGCCACACAGACAGCAGTTCCTCGGGTGTCTACAGGCATATCGGCTTGGCCCTGGTGGCATCATCGCTCGAGAAGATCGAACTGCCGCCGCGCCGCGGCGTGTCCTTAGACGCGTAGAGCTGCTGGAGCAAGCTCGTAACTCCTGGTTGCGCCAAGAGCGGTTATCGCCGAACCACTATTCAGACGTCGCATTTGGGGGTCTACAAACGAACCCGCTGCGCGGGATGGGCGCGCGGTTAGGGCTCGCGCTCGCCCGCGAACTGCTCGCGGTCGCGAGCCCACCGCCTGTGGCCCGGCCTTCCTCGGGGACTTTCGTACGCCTGCCGGCGCCCGAAACTCTTCACGATAGCGGACTGGCAGCTTTCCGGTGTCCGAAATGACAATAGTGGACGTTCAGATCGGGAGGACCGAGGTCTCAGACCGGCGCGACCTCGCCAACTCCTGGTCTCCTGCACCGAATCACGGCGAGAAACACCAAATCGCCTGAAGGCGTGGCTAGCCGTCCTAAAGGGGCTATAAAGTACCGAACCATACTGGCGCGCCGTTACCCGGTCACATGCGGGCGATGGTGCCGAAGCAGGAACGCCTGGGCGGCTTAGCCGCCATTATCGCCGTCTGTTTCCGTAATGCTGAAAAGGACCGCGTCGATCGCGAGCGTTCCGGATTTTGCTCGCGTGGATCGGGAACTTGTCGTTGTTCGCTCCAACTTGTCGTTGTTCGCTCCAGCATGGATCCCGAGGACACGCTCCAACGCTTTGCCGGCAGTGTCGTTTTCATCGGCGGCGGTCCGCCGGTGTGGGACGCCTACGCCCGCTGGTTCGATGCAAGATGGCTTGCGGGAGGTGGCGAGGTTGCCAGAAATCACCGCGACCAATGAAGGCTCGGCTCGTTTCGATTCGGGAACATTTAGACCACCTCGCGACCCAAGTTCCACACCGCATTTTATGCAACTTTACATTGACCACAGAACCGACAGCGGTGCTGCTTGCAATTTTTCGCCGAATGGCGTCACACGGTGATGGTCGTGCAGCACCAGCCCGCGCCCAAAACGATCGCGGACTCCTTCCTGCAACTGACGCAATCCCCGAAAATCCTGCGGACGCACCGTTGCGGAGGCCTTCACCTCGATACCGACGACCCGACCGCGTCGATCCGCGATCACGACGTCGACCTCGTCCTGATCCTTAGTCCGGTAGTGTGAGAAAGACACCCGTCGCTCTGACCACGATGCGAGCTTCAGGGATCCCGACACCACGAAGCTCTCGAGCAAAGCACCGAACCGCGATCGGTCCTACGTCCTTCATCTACGGACGCTCACAAGATTGTCAACAATCTTTAAAAGTTTTGTTGACAGGTGATTGATTTGAGACTTCACTCACAAAAGTCCGCGTATCGGTCGAGTTCTGTCGCAACAATGCGCGGCCTCCAAGGGGAAGAACAATGATCAACAGACGTTCAATAATCACATTCGCCGCGCTCGGCGCCGTCTCCGCGCTGGCAATCATGGCCGGCGGCATAATCACGGTGCACGCCGCCAACAAGGAACTCAAGATCGGCTTTGTCGGCGTGACGAGTGGCGCGGCCGCTGCGTGGGGCACATCCAACGTCCGCTCGATGCAGACACGCGCCACCTGGATCAACGAAACCGGCGGTGTGAAGATTGGCGACGAGACCTATGACATCAAAATCGTCACCTTCGACGACCAGAAGGACCCGAAGCGGGCGATCGCCGGCATGGAGAAGATGGCCCAGGAGGGCATCCACTATGTCGTCGGTCCGAATGTCGACGACGGCGCGGCGGCGGTGCGTCCCGTGGCAGAATCCAAGGGCATCATCTATTTTCCCTACGCATTCCCGAAGGAACTCTACACCCCGCCGGCGTCCAACGCCGTGCTCGGCATGATCGCCAACTACCAGTCCGCTCCGGCGATCTACAAATATCTCATGGAAAACAGGGGCGTGAAGAAAGTTGCCTTTGTCGCCGCCAACGAATCCGATCCGCTGAGCCAGCGGGATGGCGGTGTTGCCGCGGCAAAGGCGCTCGGGCTCGAGGTTGTGGCTGCCACGGATGTCTACCAAAACGATACCCGCGATTTCACGCCGGTACTGACGCCGATCGTTTTGCAAAAACCGGACCTATTGGTGCTTTCGGGTGTCGCGCCCGGCAATGCGCCGCTGCTGATCCGCGCCGCGCGCGAGCTCGGCTACGAAGGCCTGATTTCCACCGAAACGGCGCAGGATGCCAAGGTGCTGGAAGAGGGCGCGGGCGAGTTGGCCAACGGCTTCATCTCGGTCGGCGGTGCATCGACGCCCGACATCGCGTCCGACACGATGAAGGAATTTGTCGACCGCTATACGAAAATGTTCGGCGAATACAATGACGAGTCCAACACCAAGGTCTACGCGCTCGAATACATCATCGAGACGCTGAAGGCGAACCCGGCCGCGATCGACAATGTCGAGGAGTTCAAGAAGACAATCGACACTTTCTCGGCGCCCAATCCCTACCTGAAGGACGATGCCAAGCTGTCCTATGTCGGAATGACGTCGTTCGGCCAGAAGCGCCAGCTTTCGGTCCCGATGGTGGTCACGGAATACCGCGACGGCAAGTTCGAGACGCTCTTCGTCGCTGAAGTCGATTGACGCAACTGCACCGAAGCGGATTGCCGCGGAGGCTCGAGCATTCGTCTTCAGCCTCTGAACGGCCGGAACCATCCTGATGGAACAAGTCATCGCCAACGGGCTCTATCTTGGCGCGCAATACGCCTTGATCGCGCTCGGTCTGACCCTGATCTTCGCGCTGATGAACGTGCTTAACTTTGCCCATGGGCAGATGTACGTTCTCGGCGGCTTCGTCACCTACACCGTCTATGGCCAGCTCGGCATGCCTTTCGTCGTCGCGCTCGTCGCGTCCGGGATCACGCTGCTGGTCATTGGAGCGCTGGTCGAGAAATTCCTTTTCAGAACGGTGATTAAGCGAAGCGTGCGGGAGGAAAGTACGATGCTTCTCGCGGCGGCGGTCGCATTCTTCCTCGACGCTGTGATCCTCCTCCTGTTCGGTGAGAAGCAGCGCGGCGTGCCGAAGATCGTCAACGGCGTCTTCGTCTCCGACAGCCTCATAATGCCTTACGACCGGCTGCTGGTCGGCGCTCTCGCCATACTGTTCATCGCATCCTTCGTGCTTTTCATGCAGTACAGCAAGCCGGGACGCGCCATGCGGGCGCTGGCGCAGGACCGGGTCGCGGCGCAGCTTATGGGCGTCGAGGTCGACCGCTATTCCATGATCGGCTTTGCGCTTGGCGCCATGCTTGCCGGCATAGTCGGCGGGCTGCTGGTCGCCATCACCGGCGTCAATTCGGGCATCGGCGGGCCGATCTCGATCAAGGCGTTCTTGATGGTGATGATCGGCGGGGCCGGCGTGGTCAGCGGAGCGATCGCCGGCGGCTTCATCCTCGGCATGATGGAATCGGTCGGCCTGACGGTGCTACGCCAATATGGCGACGTCACTTATCTCGTCATCTTCGCCGCGCTGATGGTGTTCCTGAGCATCCGCCCGAACGGGCTCATGGGCAAGCCGTGGGGGTGATGGACATGAAGCGTACACGCAACATTCTCGCCGTCGGTGTCTTCCTGCTGGTCGTACTCATCGGCGTGCCCTGGCTGATCGAGGCGACCGGTCGGCTCGACCTCTACTACACGCTGACCTCGGTCGCGCTGCTCAGCATCGCCAGCGCCGGGGTGTGGGTGACTTTCTACATCGGCCGCATCAATATCGGCCAGGGCGCCTTCGCGCTTATGGGCGGCTATGTTTCGGCCATTCTTGTCGTCCAGTACGGTGTGTCGTTCTGGCTGACACTGCCGCTGGCTGGGCTATTCTGCGCCGCTGCAAGCGTGCTGATCGGACTACCCATCCTCAGGCTTCGCGGCGTCTATTTCGCCATGGTCACGCTGGTTTTGACCGAAGTGGCGCGGCTGCTCGCGCTGGCGCTGCCGATCACCAACGGAGCCAAGGGCATGGTCAGCATTCCGCTCCCCGGCGGCATCTCGATCTTCGGGCTGACCATCCTTCCAGATTTCGCGACGCTCGCCAATCCGCGCCCGGCGTTCTATCTGGTGTCGGTTGTGCTGATGGTGCTGTGCTTTGCGGCGCTCTACCGCCTAGTCCATTCGCGCATCGGCAAACTCTGCCAGTCGTTGCAGCAGAACGAGGAACTGGCCTCCTCGATCGGCGTCAACATCGCCTATCTGCGCGTTATCGCCTACGCCATCTCCTCATTCCTCGGCGGTCTCGGCGGTGCGATGTTCGTCGCCATCTCGCAGTCGATCTATCCGTCGAGCTTCACCGTCACTGACTCGGTGAACTTCATGCTGAACTGCTTCCTCGGCGGGCTCGGCCACGTCTTCGGGCCGATGATCGGCACCTTCGTGCTCTATTTCGGCTGGGATTTCCTGTTCGAGACCGGCGAGTTCCAGTTGCTGATCTTCTCTTCGGTGCTGATCGCGCTGATGCTGTTCCTTCCCAACGGCCTGCTCAGCCTCAGGCTGTTCGGCAAGAAGCAGGGCTAGGACCATGAGTGAGCTTCTCCAGATCAAGGCAGTGACCAAACGCTTCGGCGGGCTGGTCGCGGTCAACAATGTTTCCTTCGCGGTCCGCGAACGCGAAATCCTCTCCGTCATCGGCCCCAACGGCGCCGGCAAGTCGACGCTGTTCAAGCTGATTTCCTCTTTCCTCAATCCGACCTCGGGCGAAGTGCTGTTCCGGGGAGAGCGGATTTCAGGCCTGGCGCCGCATATGGTCGCCCGGAAGGGCGTGGTGCGCACGTTCCAGGAGACGACGATCTTCAAGGGCATGACGGTGCGCGACAATGTCATCATCGCGCATCACCTGCGTTCCAATGCCAGCCTTGCCGGCTTCTATCTCGGCACGAATACCGCACGGCGCGACGAGGATGAATTCGGCCGCTCGGCCGACGAGATCATCGACTTCCTCGATCTCGGCGCGCAACGGCATGAGATCGCCAGCACGCTGCCGCACGGCCATCTGCGCGCGCTTGGGATTGCCATCGGGCTCGCCACCAACCCGACCGTGCTTCTGCTCGACGAGCCCTTCGCCGGCATGAATCATGACGAAACCGTGCGCGCGGTGGAGATGGTGCGCGGCGTGCGGACGCGCGGCGTGACTGTCCTGCTGGTCGAGCACGATATGCCCGCCGTCATGAACATTTCCGATCGCATCGTCGTCCTGAACTTCGGTGTGAAAATCGCCGAGGGAACGCCGAAGGAAATCCAGGAGAACGAAAAGGTCATCGAGGCTTATCTCGGCGCCGAAGACGAGACGATCGGATTTTAGCCATGAGCGAGCTGCTGAAAGTCTCCGACGTCGAACTCTACTACGACCATGTCTATGCACTGAAGGGCGTGTCGCTCAACGTCAACGAGGGCGAGACCGTCGCGCTGATCGGCGCGAACGGCGCGGGCAAATCCTCGATCCTGCGCGCCATCACCGGCCTGAAGAAAGTCCGCAGCGGCGAGATTCATTTCCGGGGCCACCGCATCGACGGGACGCGCCCGGACGACCTGGTCAGGATGGGCATCGCCATGGTGCCGGAGGGTCGGCGCGTCTTTTCCTACATGACGGTGCGCGACAATCTGATGATGGGCGCCTTCACCCGCACCGACAAGGCCGAAATCGCCAGGACGCTGGACATGGTGCTCGGGCGCTTTCCGCGGCTGAAGGAACGCTATTCCCAGACGGCGGGCACGATGAGCGGCGGCGAACAGCAGATGCTGGTGATCGGGCGGGCGCTGATGGCCAAACCGAAGCTTCTGCTGCTCGATGAACCCTCGCTCGGCGTCGCGCCGAAGCTCGTCCAGGACATCGCCCGCTCCATCGTGGCGATCAATCGCGACGAAAAGGTCAGCGTTCTCTTGGTCGAGCAGAATTCGCGCATGGCGCTGCGCATCTCGCAGCGCGCCTACGCACTGACGACCGGAAAGATCGCGCTGGCCGGACATTCGGCTGAGCTGCTTGGCGACGACCGGGTCAAGAAACTCTATCTCGGCGGCGAAATATGAAAGCGCAAATGGACATACTCGTCGTCAATCCCAACACCACCGCGTCCATGACCGAAAAGATCGGCGAGGCGGCGCGCGGCGCGGCTTCGGCCGGCACCAGGATCATCGCCGTCAATCCGAAGGACGGGCCGCCGAGCGTCGAAGGCTATTTCGACGAGGTCTTCGCCATCCCGGGAATGATCGGCGAGATCCAGAGACATCCGGCGGCGAGCGCCTGCGTCATCGCCTGCTTCGACGACACCGGCCTCGACGCAGTACGCTGCGTCGGCGAGATGCCGGTGGTCGGCATCGGCGAAGCGGCGTTTCACATGGCGAGCCTGATTGCCGGCAAGTTCAGCGTGGTGACGACGCTGTCGCGTTCGGTGCCGGCGATCGAGCACAATCTGGTGCGCTACGGCCTCGCCAGCCGCTGCGCCAGGGTGCGGGCAAGCGACGTTCCCGTTCTGGAGCTCGAAGTGCCCGGCTCCAACGCCCGCCATCGAATTTCGGAGGAGATCGAGCGCGCCATCCGCGACGACCGGGCCGAAGCGATTGTACTGGGATGCGCCGGCATGGCCGACCTCGCCGCCGCGCTTAGCCGCGAACATGGCCTTCCTGTGCTCGACGGCGTCGCCTGCGCGGTAAAACTCTGCGAGAGCCTCGTCAGCCTTGGCCTGTCGACCTCGAAGCGCGGCGGCTACCAGGTTCCACTCGAAAAATCCTTCGCCGGAATCTTTGCGCCCTTTTCGCCCTCCGGCCGTGTATCCTGATGCGTGCAAAATTGTTGACATTCCCACACAGGATGTTCGATGTCCGGCCGGAAACGCGATGTTCGCGCCGCTATGCGATCCGGCCGCCGGGACAATGAGACGATGGACCTGCTTGGACCAAAGACACGGGATGGCGACAAGCCGACGATGCGCTGGTTTCCGGTCTATGCCGGCCTGCGCGACGCCATCGTCAGCCACCGCCTCGCACCGGGCACAAAGCTGCCCGAGGACGAACTCGCCTCGATCTATTCGGTGAGCCGCGCGGTGATACGCGCGGCGCTGCAGGCGCTGTCGCATGACCGCTTGGCTCGGCTCGAGCCGAACCGCGGCGCGTTCGTCGCCCAGCCGACCAAGCAGGAAGCGCGCGAGGTGTTCGAAGCGCGGGCGCTGATCGAGCCCAAGGTCGCGGCGCTTGCCGCCGAAGTGGCAAAGCCGGCCGAGATCGCGCAACTGCGGCTTCATCTCGAAAAAGAGCACGAGGCCCTGCGTGCCGGCCGCGACAGCGACGCCATAATGCTGTCGGCGAAATTCCATGTCGGCATCGCCGAAATCGCCGGCCATTCGATCCTGACCGGCTTCGTCAAAGACCTGTTGTCGCGGTCGTCGCTGATCATCGCGCTCTACTGGCGCCGCCGCGACACCACCTGCGAAAGCCACGCCCATCACGCCCTCGTCTATGCCATCGAAAAGCACGACGCAAAAAACGCGTCCGACCTGATGCGAAGTCATCTCATCGACCTTCTGTCGGGCCTTGATCTGTCGCTTGGCGAGAAGAAGCCCGAGAGCCTGTCGGACATCTTGCGCTGATCTCCGCTGTCACGCCGGAGTTCGCCTATGTCCGCACCATGCTGGGCGTGCATAGCATCCCATGAGGACTGCTTCTTCGTTCCTGCTGTCATAACAGTAGCGCTCGTTGAGTCCGCGGCGCTGCCCTCCAGCTGCACCTGCTCCTGCTGGGCCATAGAGCCCCTCCCGCACAACGGTCGGGCAACGCGCCCGATCAGAGCTTGACGCAGCGCAGTCGCAGCAAGGATTGGGCAAACTGCCGGTTTTTCTTATGGCCTTTAGATACGACCTGATGCGATCGGTCGATGGCCCTCGCGAGAGGCCAGTTCCAGACTGCATATTTATGGCGTTCGGCCCCATGAGCCCGTCATTGCGACGAGTCATCCCGTACAAGACGCTGCCGTATGAGCGAACCCGCCAAAAAAGGGACGCGCACCAACTTTCTGCATCTGAGCCGCGCGGCTAGACTGGGCGCCAATACAATTCAAGCCGGGCGAAGAACGCGTTCCCGATGATATGCGAGGTAGGCCCTGTGTGTTTCACTTATCGGCGTGGGCTCGTCGTGACCTGGCCCAAACATGACTTTCCCGTTTCCTGAGAAGAAGGTCGTGAAAGGGTGGAAACTTGCCGTATGGCGCGCCTGTCGGAATGACGTGATTGCGGCAAGGAGCGGACGTCGCCCAGCCCATGCGCTGAGGCTTGCTCACTCTAGCGTTGGGTCGCTCCGAGGGCCGTTGAATGGAAATCGAAGAAACCTACGGGCCGACCTTAGCCCTCCGTCGATCATGGTTAAATCCACAGAATCACCACAGGACGGTGATCGTCGAGCGAGTTTTCAGCAGCCTAGTTCCGCAGCCTATGAATGTGCAACTTGGGAAGCTGCCGACATCAATTCCTCGGGATTCGGCGCCCTGAACGTATTGAGGCCATCCTCCAGAACTTCAGTGAAGCTCCAGCGTACGATGCCCCCCCGGTCGATTAGGAACTGACCGACAAGCTGCCCCTGGCCGGAAGCCACCATCGCCTGCTGATCGGCTTCCGTAATCTCATATCCTTCCTTCTTGTTGAGAAACTCGTTCATTGCCATGAGGCCCATAGGCTCGGGCAACTCGCCCGGGAGATGGATCCGTATCGCCATGACAGTGTCCATCCCGACCTCGCGCAGGCCGAAAGCACGGTGCGAGGCCCGCTCCGGGTCGGATGCGGCGAGAAGATCAGGTGCCGGGTGGTAACGGAAATAGAGCCGCGCCCGCTCGACCGGCGTGTTGACCACCGCCAGGCATTCGACGCCTTTCTCACGCAGGGCCGGCTTGAGTTGCGCCATCGTCGCGACATGGCGCCGGCAGAACGGACAGTGCAGGCCTCGAAACAAACCGATCAGTAACGGACTGCGGCCTCGAAAATCATCGAGCGCGATCTTGCCTTCGCGCGAGATCGCATCGAGTACAACATTCGGTGCCCGGTTGCCCGGCTGCAGCGGGCAGTCGACATTACTCGTGGACATGGACAACCTCCTCGCCCCGGATCAGTCAAGAAAAGGCAGCACACCCACTCTTCGGAGTTGAGCCCGTGCTGGGGGGCGCAAAAACTTCCTGCGCCAGGGCAAATTAGCTTTCGGCCTCTGCCATATTGCCGAGGTCGAGATTACGCGTGTTGCAAACCCATCATAACACGAAAAAGCATCTGCGGGTCGCCCCTTTTCGCGAGCCGTCTCAAGCGCCGCAGTAAACAATGGGTCGTCTCATCCGTGCCATGGCATGATACAGCGGCGAGACCGATTGGATCTTCAGATGCACGCGTCCTTGCGGTGTTCAACGTCTTGAAACTTGGGCGGGCCTCGATGTGATCGGACGCCAAATGTCGTGAATGACCCACACTAGAGCACTCCCGAATGCTCTTGCGCTGAAAGGTCAGGTTCCCAACCTGGTTTGGACGTTCAAATCTGCAACGACCAAGGTCGTCAACGGGTCGAAACGCGTCCATGCCAATCGCCAATCCGAACGCCTCGAAATAGCGCGACTACGACTTGCAGCACGTCGCCCGGGATGTCTGCTTCCGGGCGGAGACAAAGTTTGGCTCTTGGTCGACATGGAGGCGCATTTCCTCCCCGCAGCCTTTGGCCGGTTGCAGACTGGCAGCGTTTCGGAACACATGGGTGAAAGCTGCAATTGAGCGAGACTAAGTCGTCGGCCCCCATTGGCGAGATGTCGCGTCTAGTTTATGCCTTTTGTCATTGGGGGAAGGCTGCTTGAGCGACACAGAATCCGGACATGACGCGAAAACTTTTTCTGTGACGAAAGTTGTAGCGATTGATGGCGTTGAGGCCGGCGCGCCACAGGCGTCACCGAGCGACGTTCAAATCCTCAAGCGCTGTTGCGTTTGTCAGTGACATTCCTGAGGTGGACGATGAGACGGCGATCCGTGATGGACAGCCTGCGCTAGGCGTCACCGACACCGCTCCAACCGTGCGCGCCGTTGGACCCGGCTCGACTCGATTACGGTCCGTAACTTTAAGGCTACGCAGGAGGCCGTAATCCCGCTTGGCCCAGGTGACGATCCTGGTCGGTCCCAATGGCTCGGGTAAATCCTCAGTTCTTCAGGCTGTGCATTGGGCCGCGCGGCAGCGAGCTACGTCGCGCCAAAGAACACAAAGGAAATGACCTCCTTCGAGCGCCCCGACTACGCTCCCTCAAGTGAACAGTTGCGCACGGCGCTCAAGAGCGAACTAAAGACAGATTCGACATCTACGCCAGTTGAGGTCGCGTTCGCGCATGTTCCGGTCGGGGAGGAACGGGCCCATGCCACGGTCAAGATTCGCGCGGCCCGAAATCGCGGGGGTATCACGGCGTACATGGAGGGGGAGCACAGTCACGCCTTACAAGCAGCGCTTCCAGTTCATCACCGCTTACATTCCGGGGCTTGCGGGTCTCTCCGAACGGAAAAGCATCCTCGCCCAACCGTCTCTTCGCAGGCAGGCAGCGAGCGGAGACGCTGGCGGCGTTATGCGGAACATCCTTCTGAACCTTCGCAGCCGTCGTGTGAACGAGACCGACGAATCCGGGGGCATCGCGCGCCTTAAGCGGCTCAACGAGTATGTTGGCACGGTTCATCCTGGGATCAGTGTGAACGTGTCGTTCGATGAACGCGAGGACTATCACATCTCCGCTACTTACTCCTCGCCCGGCCTTGGCAACCAGGATCGGCCGCTGGAAACCGCGGCCACTGGGTTGCTGCAGGTAATCCAGATTTTCGCGTACCTAATCCTCTTCGAGCCGAAGATCATGCTGATCGATGAGCCTGATGCTCATCTGCATCCCGACAAGCAGGAGCGGTTGATCGAGACCTTGGAACTGGCGGCGGCGGAGTCCGAGACTCAGATCATCCTGACGACCCACAGCCCCCACATTACCCGTGGGGCAATAGTCCATCCGCGAAGTTGGTGTGGATGAACGAAGGGAAGGTCGAAACCGACGACGGGGAGGCAATCCGCCGTCTGTTAGGCTGGGGCGCGGTCTCGACAAGTCCGCGTTGTTCTTTGTCGAGACGAGGACGATACGGCGCTTCGCGCGATCCTCCGTCAGTGGCCGGAGCTGTCAAGGCAGCTCGCCGTTTGTCGCTGCTTCGGGATTGATAATCTTCCAAAGGACAAACTCCTGAGCGGATTGCTCGTCGATGGGTAGCTCAAGATAAAGGCCATCATCCACCGCGACGGCGACTTTATGAGTGCCGATGAAGCGCAGAAGTGGTGTGATCGCTTTAACACCGATGGCACGTTCCCATGGGTGACATCGGGATGCGACGTGGAGGCGTATTTCCTGCACCGCGTCGCATCTTGCAGCCCTATACGGCGTGACGATGGATGTCGCAGAACGCTGGAGGACCGCCGCAGCGGCTAAGGTCGGACAGGCGAAGGACACCTTCTTCTCAAAGCGCAAACTGGTGAACCGCGAATTGTATCCGGACGGCCGATCGCCAAACTCGGAAACCCTCTGGACTGCTGCTGGCGGAGCAGGCGCGGACACTGTGAAGGGAAAGCGGTTGCTTGCGGCGCTCAGGGGTCGTCAAGTCCGACGGACATGACGACAAGCTGCTGAACACCTACCGCATCTCGAATTCCCATGAAGTCGCCGGTGATCTCCGTGTGCTGCTCGAGGCTTGTCTTGCGTCACCGCAGGCAGGTGCCGGGGGGATCTAAATCCGGGAAGCTGGTGAGCTCTGCCAAAATCAGGCGACCGGTTGGACAACTGATTTCATTGATGGTGCTGTTGCTCGCAGAGGAGGAGATCAAGCTGGTGGGCGCCAAGCCTCTGTTTCGAGCGAAGATCAACGGATGACCGGTTTCGGGATCAGTGATTCGTGCTCTGAATGGCGCGAAATGCGGCGCATTGCTGCCATTCGCAATGCGGACAATGCGGTCACCGTTGGGGTCGCACTCCGTCTTCGGCGCAATTTTTGTTTTGGGCGAGAGCGGCGGGCCCTATGCTGAACTGTGAGTATGGGCGTTGGCCGGGTGCACACCTCACAGGGCCCCACAAGTCACCCCCCGCCCCCGTCACCGACAAACCCCGGCGGGGCCGGGGCCCGAGGCAACCTACGATGGCGCATTGCTTGTGAGTTCCTACGCGCCTAGGTGTGGCCTTAAGTCGCAAACTATTGGCTTCAGAAGCAGGCCTCGGGCTTCATTGACGCTGCGACCAACACCATATGCTGGTCTATAGCCCTCCAAAACGAGAGAAGCTTGCCCGGGGGGCCGCACTGCGGCCGCCAAAGGCTATGAACTAGGACCTGAAAACTCATCATGCCTGAAAATACAACTTCGAGAGACCTCCCCCTCATTCAGCTAGGGGTCTATCAGTGCCGCTTCCCGGTGAGCGAAGACCCGTCAGTACCCGGCGGTTACCGCTTTTGTGCTGGGCCAACTTCGCCGGATCGCGTCTACTGCGATCACCACCACAACATTGTGACCGCCGTGGACCCTCGTCGAGCCCGTTCGGGTCTCTATTTCCCTCAACGACGCGCCGCTTAGGTTACGTTTTGGTGGGATGAGCCGTCCGCGCCCTGGCGGCGGGCGTCGCTCCGCCGTCTATCATGTCGGCCCACAAATCTCTTTTGCAATTCGGCGACCCAATTTCGGTCAACGAAGCCCGACCTGTCAGACTTGAGGACAGCCTCTGCGAAGTCGGGCACTTCCAGACCTTGGCGCACCTGGGTATCAAGAGCCTGCTCGGCCCGTGGGGCGCCATCTAGTAAAAGCGTTGCCCTATATAAGAAACTAGCGTCCGCCCTCTCCGTGGTATAAATGGACCATTTCAGCATGCCCAAGGACGTATGTGCCGCACATGGGCCCAAGCCACCCGCCCGCACATCCGTTGTGGATTGACCCGCGAGGAGGGATCAGCATGTCAGAACGTCTCAACATAGGCCCGCTGCAACTTGGCGAAACGGCGCCCAATGTCGTGCTCGACGCGATTACCCGCGAGGGCAAGATCGCGATCGACGATTTCCGAGGCGAGAAACCAGTGCTGGTTGGGCTGTATCGAGGTCTCCATTGTCCTTTTTGCAGGCGCCATATCGCCATGCTTTCGCAACTCACCCCAGCCCTCAACGAGAAGGGCATCGAAAGCCTTACAGTGGTCAACACCCCCATCGAGCGGGCGCGCCTCTATCTGCGGTACCATCCGATGCTCGGCCTGCTCGCGGCATCCGATCCGGAGCGGACTTCACACCGCGCCTTTGGATTGCCGAATATGCAGATCACCGAAGACGAGAGCGTATGGCCGCAAAAGGTTTCGATGAGCGATGTGAAGTCGATGCGGGTCGACTTGCCGGGCGAGATGCCGGAACCGATGGACCCGTTTGCCGCGCTCGAATATCTGAACAAGAAGGACAGCTACGATATTACGGAAGCGGATCAACAGATGATGGCCACCGGCGTTGGGCAGCTCGTCGGTCAGTTCTTGCTGGACCGCGATGGCGTCGTTCGCTGGACTTCCAACGAGGTACTCGATGGCGGCCTATTCGGCGCCCCGAACACTCAGGAGCTGATGTCGGCAGCGTCACAAATCGGAAGGTAAAGGCGCAGCTTCGGGAGGTAGGGGGAGGAGCAGGATTACGCGAAGTTAGCGGCCGTTGCCTGATAGGGGCCCCCACCGCCTGTCGATGAACCCCGGAGGGCCGGGGGGTCGTCCAGCCGCCTTGCTACCAGCGCGAGCCGAGTGGCGTCCGCGTGCGGGCTAGCGGCTTCTTTGTTGCAGCTCTGCGGCGATGTGCGGGCTCACCGCCCCAGTAGATTTCTTTCGACGGTTCTCAGAGGCGCAACGACTTCCTTAAAGAGATCCACAACCTCATGCGCGCCATTCGCAACCAGTCGCCCTTGTTCCCGCCGCTCCTGCCAGTGATTGACGCTGCTGCTTCTCCGTCACCTGCCAGGCGGCGAGCAACGGCTTGAGCGCCGCCAAATTTTGAAGTAATCGAAGAATGGTGGAGACGACCTTAAGTCGTCTGGGAGCCGTTTATCGGCGACTGTATGGATGCTGACGCTGGTCAGCGTCTGCCGCTGAAGTACTGCGGAGTGGCGCTCTTGAGGGTGCTGTCTCGTGCGAGGGCTTATCCCTTCCGAATGAGGGGCAATCTCTTACGGGTTGCTGCACATCCGCTTCATCCTGATGAAGCAAAGGATGTGCAATATGAGCAAATCGAACAACCTGGCAAAACTCAAAACCCTACACGCCAACCAGCAAAATTGGCGATGCTTCTACTGTGGCTACCTGACGTGGCAAGGAGACCCGACACTCTTCGCAGCAATCCTTCGGCCCTCAGGCATTCGAGCCGATCGAGGAACCTCGGCTCGCGCAATTGCTGGAGCGGAGGCTTGCGGGTGGCGACGACAAGCGCATTTCCTCCGACAAGCCGCTTAGCTTCCGCACGCCGCCGATCGATCCTGGCAATCCACGCCTGCCGTCGCCGGCCATCAAAGCGAAGGTGTCTCCGGAGTGGTTCGCTTGCGATTCCATCGCCGGCGATCCACCGAACCGACGCCGGATCGTGCGCTTCAGCGAACTCGAGGCGCCCAAGCGGCTCGACTGGCAAGGTGACGACGGCAAGAAGCGTCATGCTTCGCCGCTCCGCTTCGTCTGCGGCTGCGAGAAGGGGCACCTGCAGGACATCGAGTGGCGGCGTGCATGCAGGGCGCTTCGGCGAGACACGGGGCGAAGGCGGCGCCTGCCGGAGAGGATGAGCGAAGGTCCGTGTTGGACGGCGGCCTGCGAGCTTGGAAGAAATCACGCCGTGACCGAGCTGCTTCGGACAAGATGGCTTGGGAAGGCGAGCACATCGAATACACGATGGCGCACAGCCTCTCCCACGCGCTGATCAACGAGGTCGCGATCGACTGCGGCTATCCGGCGAGCTCGCTGAAAGAGCGTCTGTATCTTCTTCCAAGTCCTCCGGGCCAGCCCAAGGAATGCGGTATCCTGATCTATACCGCCAGTGCTGGCAATCAGGGAACGCTCGGCGGTCTCGTTGAGGTCACGCGCCGCTTTCCGAACGTCATGGCGTCCGCTTTGGGCCGTCTCGGACTATGTTCTGGTGACCCAATCTGTGCTGACCACGACCCAACCAGGGCATCCGAAGACCGCGCGCTCCATGGTGCGGCCTGTCACGGCTGCTTACTAATCGCTGAAACAAGTTGCGAGCAACGCAATGTGTATCTCGACCGGAGCTTGTTGATCGGGATTATTGCAGGCTCTGCGCCCTTCTTCTCCCCTGGTGGCTGACTGACGGTGATACTGACCAGCCTCACCACACCATCACCTCCAAAAGCACATATGCCCTACAGGTGCGGTAGCTGCGCCGCATCCTGCGGACTCGCATGCTCTGCGTTGAACTGTACGAGGTAATGTGCTAGTCGAGTCTTTGACTGTGGCTGAGTTGGTTAGCGAACTCAGTAAGTTACGGTGGAACCAGTGTGTGAGGCGCGAGTCCTCTTCTGGGCACCAAATCCCTTTGTAAGTTCTTGATTTCCCGGAAACTACGGTTTCCGGGATGTCGGTTGTACATTGCCTTGCGAATAACCTCACCCAACAAGACGTCCTAATACGCCCTACAGTTCGTAAGGCGTGTGCCTGCGAACATCCTCAAAGTTGGGCGCGGCGGCCCGCGTTATGAGCATCTCCCATACGGAATGTCATCGAGTAGCGTGCGGGGGCGGCATGTGACGGCGCTCTCTTTGGCGAATGCATTGTCTCAACCCGGTGCTTGCCGTGACAGATTGTTCCCGTCCCGGTTCATTTCGGCACCCAATCGCGGGGGAAGAAAATGCACAACCGATTTCGGCAGTGCCTGCGGAAAATGTCGCTGGCGGCATTGACGATGCTGGCAGTCCCGGTGCACGCGGCTGATCTCGTCATTGCAATGCCGAACTGGCCGTCGGGCTAGGCGACGGCAACATTCTCAAGGTCAGCCTGAAGCGTCAGGTTCCGCACCGCGGAAGTGCCCGGTACGATTATCATCGATGGCAACCAGCATTTTCTCTACCTTGTACAGCCGGGTCAGCGGGCCATGCGTTACGGTATCGGCGTTGGCCGGGAGGGGTTTGGGCCGGAATCGTGCGCGTCGGCCGCATGGCAGAATGGCCGACCTGGACGCCTCCGGCCGAAATGATCGTTCGTGATCCGAATGCGGTCAAACATGCGGGAGGCATGCCGGGAGAGCCTGACAATCCGCTCGGCGCCAGGGCGCTCTATCTGTATGAGCGCGACCAGGACACGATCTACCGGATACACGGCACGCCGGAGCCCTGGACGATCGGGCTCGACGTGTCATCAGGTGTGCATCCGGATGCGGAACGACGACATCACCGATTTGGCATCGCGCGTCAAGCTTGGGGCCGAGGTCATCATTCTCATGCAGGGGCGGCACTTTACAGGGGTGTGTGAAGCCCGGGGGTGTGAAGCGGCATTCGGAGAGGGACCAAGCAATGTCGGCAAAACGTGCGGTGAGAACTTCGATCCGGGCAACGGCAATTGGATACTTGGCGGGGGCCCTTAGCGCTTGCGTCAGCGCGCCGCCACCACCGCCTCAGGACCGGATGTCCAGGACCAAAGTCGAAACGGCCCCGGCGGACCTTCAGCTTCTTTGCGCCGACGCAGCCGCCAAGGCTAGCGGCGTCGACAGCACGAAGATACTTCCGGTTTCATCGAGCAAGCTCGATTCCAACACCTATCAGGTCGGACTCGATGCCAGCGGCAAGAAGACAAGCGGCCTTGTCGATACGGAAGGCAACGTCAGATCCGTTCAGCCTATCTGATCCGCTCTGGTCGAATTGCCGCGAGACTGGTGTCGGAAGGGACGACATGGTGATCAGCCTGATTCAGAAGCTCCGAGGAAAGTCCGGCCGACCGCAGCTTGCCTCAACCAACGCCATCATCGTGATTGGCACATTCGGGTGTTAGCTGTACCATTCCTACGCCGGTCGTCGACGTGGCGTGTTCCGGCGAGGGAGAAACGTCCATGTTGCAATCAATTTCGCTTGCAGTTTTCCTGGCGGTCGTTCCTGCGACAGCCTTTGCAAATTCATGCCCGACCACTATGGCCGCGATCGACGCGGCGTTGCCGACCGCGACGCTAGCCGAGGCCGATAAGACCAAAGTCAAGGAACTGCGCGCCCAGGGCGAGAAATTGCACGCCGCCGGCGATCACGCAGGATCAGAGGCTGCCCTCAACCAAGCCAAGACGATGCTCGGCATATAGCTGCGATCAACGCGGCTTTCCTGGCCGATTTTCTTGGCCGATTGCCGGGCTTTTGTTCGGTTGTCGGCCGCTGAGGATCGCGGCCTTGACCGGTTGGATCAGCCCAGCCCGATGCGCTTGGCGCCTTGACGGAACATGGCCTCGGCGTCCGGCTCGAAGCGGAAGGTGCCGATGAAATCGTCGGCGCAGTAGTTCGGCAGCGTCTTGCGCAGCGCGGCGGAAAAGTTTCGCGCCTCGTCGATCCGCCCCGCCAGCGCAAGGCAGTGGGCGGCGATCGCCAGGATGATGGCATGGGCGTTGGGTCGGGCGGCTGCCTTCAGCGCCCATTCGGCAGCCTCGTCGAACTGGCCGAGGCGGACATGCGCCATCGCCCTGGCGCCAAGCATGCCGAACAGCAGCGGATCGAACGGGCTCAGATGGCGCGAGTGATCGGATGAACCGATCGCGGCGTTCGGATCGCCCGACTGCGAGTGTACAAACGAAAGCGCGTAGTGGCCGAGCGCAAAATTCGGGCTGAGGTCGACGGCCCGTTCCAGCTCGACCAGGGATCCATCCTGCTCGCCGCGCAGCCACAGCGCCCGGCCCATGGCCCAGTGGGCGGCCGGATTGTGATCGTCGACCAGAAGACTTTGGCCGGCCGCCTCGAACGCGAGCGCGCTTTCCCTGTCGCGGTCTCCCCAGCGCTGAAAGGCGTTCTGCCAATGGGTGAACGACAGGCCGGCATAGGCACGGGCGAAGGTCGGATCCAGCCTCAGGGCCATGTCGAAGAAATGCCGGGCCTGTTCGTTTTCCGTGCGGGTGAAGCGATACATATGCCAGAGGCCGCGATGGTAGGCCTCCCAGGCGTTCAGCGAGTTGGGGGCTTTCAGCATGGCGCGGTTGCGCTCGACCATCTCGATCTCGGCCGAGATCGACGAGACGATGCTGTTGCCGATATCGTCGAGGATGGCAAAGATGTCGTCGGGCCTGCGTTCGAACGTCTCGGCCCAAACGATCCTGGCCGTGCGCACCTCGACAAGTTCGACGCTGACCACGACGCGGCCTGCCTGGCTGCGCACCGTACCGGTGGTCACATAATCGACGTTGAGCCGCCGGCCGGCATCTTCTGGCGCGATGTTTTTTTCCGACAGCGCAAAGACCGAGCCGCGGGCGATGACGAAGAAATCCCTGAGCTTGGCCAAACGGGTGATGATGTCGTGGGTCAGGCCGTCGGCCAACCCGCCGCGAGAGGGGCCGCCGCGAGAGAGGCCGCCGCGAGGGTCGCCGACAGCCGCCTCCTCGACAAACGGCATTATCGCGAGTGAGGCCTTGCACGATGCGGCAACATCGGGATCGGGCAGCACAATTGACGCTTGCGGGGCCGCGGGCACAAGTGCCGGTCGCGCCCGGAGCGTCGCGGCAGGTCGCTCGCTGCGGATCGTCCGCCATGCCTCACGAACGGGTCCAAAATCCAGATCCTCCGAAGCAAACAGCTTCGCCGCGGAATCGAGATGTTCCTCGCATGCGGCGATCTGGCCGCGCTGCGCCAACCTTGCCAGAAGAGCCACATGCGGACGCCCGTCGAACGGAGCGAGTTCCACCCACTTTTCCAGATGCGCTGACATTTCGTCGGCATCCGCCGGAAGCTTGTTGACGAGATGTTCCAGAATGGCGGCATGCCACGAGCGGAAGCGGCGGCGTTGCGCGATTAGCCAGCCGTTGAAATGCGGGTTGCGGTCGATCTCCAGCCCGTCGAGGAAATCGCCGACGAATAGTCCGGACAGGGCCTGCAGCCGCTGCAGATCGAGCGTCTCGATTCCTCCAGCGGCGGCCGAAGCGATGTCGACGGCATCGACGGAAACCCCTTTCAGATCAAGCTCGATCGTGTCGCCAGGCGTTTCGATCCTGCGGCGATCCGGTTCGTCGAGAATGCCCCTGAGCTTGCTGAGGCACCAGCGAAGCTCTCCCCTCGGATCGTTCGGCACATCCCACAGCAGCTCGCACAGACGGCTGCGGCCGACGGCATGCGGCGCAAGCGCCAGATAGGCGAAGAGCGCGCGCAACTTGCGCGACGCCGGCAGTTGCACGGTGGCGCCGTCGCGGATGACCGTCAGCGGTCCGAGCAGCCGCACGGACAGCCCGGCCGTTGCGCCGTCAAGGCTCGATCGAGCGGATTCCACGTGCGTTTCCACGCTTGCTCCCACGCTGGCCAGTTGTCCTCTGTTCTACCATCGAAAGCGATAGAGTGCATCCGGCAACGAATTTCCGCGCCGGACGTCGGCATTGCCATTTTCCGGGCCGCATTGCCGACACAGGCACCTTACCGCGGCAAGGTCTCGAAACCTCGCCACCCAAGCCGCCGGTTTGTAACCGGCTCGTGACGACAAAAAAAAGAGGAGAGCAGACATGTTGCAGCAACGGAAAATCAGAACCACGGCGGGGCGCGGCCGCCTGTTCGACAGCGTTATCGACACGGTCGGCGATACGCCGGTGATCAGGGTCAACAATCTCGGCCCCGATCATGTGACGATCTATGTGAAGGCCGAGTTCTTCAATCCGGCGGCGTCGGTGAAGGACCGGCTGGCGCTCAACATCATCGAGGAGGGCGAGCGCAGCGGCGCCCTGAAGCCGGGCCAGACGGTCGTCGAGGCGACCAGTGGCAACACCGGCATCGGGCTGGCGATGGTCTGTGCGCAAAAAGGCTATCCGCTGGTGGTGACGATGGCCGACAGTTTCTCCATCGAGCGCCGCAAGCTGATGCGCATGCTGGGAGCCAAGGTGGTGCTGACGCCGCGCGCCCAGAAGGGTTTTGGAATGTACAACAAGGCGGTGGAACTCGCCGAGGCCAATGGCTGGTTCCTGGCCCGCCAGTTCGAGACCAAGGCCAATGCCGCCATTCACGAGGCGACGACGGCGCGAGAGATCATCAACGACTTCGCCGGATCGCGGCTCGACTGCTTCGTCACCGGCTACGGAACCGGCGGCACCGTCGTCGGTGTCGGGCGCGTGCTGCGCCGTGAGCGTCCCGAAACCCGGATCGTGCTGGCCGAACCCGCCAACGCCCAGCTCATCGGCAGCGGCAAGGCGCAGGAGCGCGGCGCCGACGGCGCGCCGGCCGCCAGCCATCCGGCGTTCGAGCCGCACCCGATCCAGGGCTGGACGCCGGATTTCATTCCCAACGTGTTGCAGGAGGCGGTCAATGCCAGCCTCTATGACGAGGTGATGCCTGTTCCCGGGCCCGAGGGCATCAAATGGGCCAAGGCGCTGGCGCAAAAGGAAGGGATTTTCACCGGCATCTCCGGCGGGGCGACTTTTGCGGTGGCACGCCAGATCGCGGAAAAAGCTGCACCCGGCTCGGTGATCCTGTGCATGCTTCCCGACACCGGCGAACGCTACATGACGACGCCATTGTTCGACGGCATCGAAGCCGAGATGGACGCGGAGGAGATCGCGCTGTCGCAGTCGACGCCCGGCTGCCAGTTTCCGGCGTGACGGCGGCATATCGGGAGCGACCTGCATGGACACGCCGCCTGGATTCGCCGCCACGGCCATTGAGGAAACGCTTGACCCCTCGGACTGGGCCGATGTGCAGGTCCTGTCGTATCGGATCGTCGACGATGCCATCGCTTACCTGCGCGATGTCAGAGAGCGGCCGGTGTGGCGGGAGATGCCTGGAGATGTGAGGGACTTCTTCACGGCGCCGTTGCCGCAATCACCAACCCCGCTGGCCGAAGTCTATGGCGATGTGTCCAGGAGCGTGATGCCTTACCCGATGGGCAACATCCATCCGCGCTTCTGGTCCTGGTATATGGGATCGAGCAATTTCACCGGGGCGCTCGGTGATTTCCTGGCGGCGATCCAGGGCTCCAATCTTGGCGGCGGCAACCATGCCGCCGCCCTGATGGACAGCCAGGTCGTCGACTGGTGCAAGCAGATGATGGGCTTTCCCCAATCGGCCAGCGGCACGCTGGTCAGCGGCGGCTCGATGGCCAACATCATCGGCCTGACGGTGGCACGCAACACCAAGGCGGGCATCGACGTGCGCGAGCATGGCGTTGCCGCCATCGAGAACCCGCTGCGTTTCTATGGCTCGGATCAGCTTCACTCCTGCCACCGCAAGGCGGTGGAAGCACTCGGCCTTGGCAACAATGCGCTGCGCCGTATCCCGACCGACGCCGGATTGCGGATCGACATCGAGGCCCTGCGGGCGGCGATCACCGAAGATCGTGCGGCCGGGTTCAAGCCGGCGTGCATCATCGGCAATGCCGGCACGGTGAACACCGGAGCGATCGACAATCTGCAGGCGCTTGCCAAGCTGGCGCATGAGGAAGACGTCTGGTTCCATGTCGACGGCTGCATCGGCGCGTTGATCGCCATCGCGCCAGAGAATGCTCATCGCGTCGCCGGTATCGAATGGGCCGATTCGGTCGCGCTCGATCCGCACAAATGGCTGCATGCGCCGTTCGAGGTGGGCTGCGCGCTGGTGAGGGATGCTTCAGCGCATCGCAAAACCTTCGCGGTCACGCCGGAATATCTGGAATCGACGCCGCGCGGCCTCGCCTCCGGACACTGGCTGCATGATTACGGCCTGCAGACGTCACGTGGCTTTCGCGCGCTGAAAGTGTGGATGGGGCTGAAGGAGCACGGCATCGAGAAGTTCGGCCGCCTGATCGACCAGAACATCGCACAGGGCCACACGCTCGGAACGCTAATCGAGGCCGAGCCACTGCTGGAACTGGTCGCGCCACCGAACATCAACATCGTCTGTTTTCGCTATCGTGGCGACGGGATTACGGGAGAGCGGCAAAAGGCGATCAACACCGAAATCATGCTGAGGCTGCAGGAAGAAGGCATCGCAGCCCTTTCGGATACGACGGTGCACGGCCAGCATTGCCTGCGGGTGGCGATCAACAACCACCGCACCCGGCGCGACGATTTGGACCTGCTGGTGCGGGAAACAGTGCGGCTTGGGAACGAGATCCTGAGGCTTGGGGTCGCCGGCTAAGGATCGTCAAACAAAGGGAATCGCTTCAGACAAATCACAGCGCCCAATTCGTGTGAATGATCGACTGTTGATGTCGGCGCTGCCCCTCACCTGCCTGCCGGCATCCTCTCCCCGTAGAACGGGGAGAGGAGCGCTGTCATTGATCGCTCGCCCATCACGAACGTTGCAGAAAGAGCGCCGAGGTAGCGGCCAACGGGCTTCTCCCCGTTTACGGGGAGAAGGTGCCGGCAGGCGGATGAGGGCAGCGCAACCTGAAACGACTACTCTGTGCCCCGCAACGAGGCTCACGCTTCGAGCCAGACCTCCTCGAAATGCTGCTCGAGCGACTGGTGCTGCTCGCAGCCATGCACACCCTTGCGATAGGTCCGGTAGACCGAGCGCCAGTAGGGCTGGATGATGACGCCGGAGTCGCGCAAATTCTGTTCAAGCTTGGCCATGATCTCCTTGCGGGCGCCGGCGTCGGGTGTGGCCAGCGCCTTGTCGAGCAGCATGTCGAACTCCGGATTGGCGTAGGCGGTCTCGTTCCACGCGGCGCCGGATCTGTAGGCCAGCGCCAGCACCTGGACGCCCAGCGGCCGGCCGAGCCACTCGGTGCAGGAGAAGGGATATTTGCTCCAGTCGTTCCAGAACGTCGCCGCCGGCAGCACGGTGCGTTTGACCTTCAGCCCAGCGTCGCGCATCTGCGCGGCGATGGCGTCGCCGGTGTTCTTCTGCCAGTCGACATCGACGGAGATGAGCTCGAATTCGTGGTCTGACTTGCCGGCCTCGGCAAGCAACTCCTTGGCTTGATCGACATTGCGGACGGCCGGGCCGATATCGGCGTATTCGGCATGCATCGGCCCGACATGGTGGTTCTCGGCCGGCTTGCCGCGGTCGTCCATGCCGATCTTCAGGATTGCGCTATTGTCGACCGCGAGCTGGGCGGCGCGCCGCACCCTGATGTCGTCATAGGGCGGATTGCCGACGTTGAAACGCGCGACGATGGTCGAGCCGGTGGCAAGTTCCGAATTGCTCAGATCCATGGCGTCCGTTTGCGACACAGTGTCGGCGGCGGTTTCGTGGTTGGTGTCGATCTCGCCCGATTCAAAGGCCGAGAACATGGCATTGGGATCGGAGCCGTAGTCGATCCATTGGATGCCGTCGAGATAGAAGTCGCCTTTCCACCATGACTTGTCCTTGCGGCGAACCTCGGCGCCGACCTCGGCGTCCCATTGCACCAGTTCGCAAGGTCCAGTGGTGATCGCCAGCGCCTTCAGCGGATCGCCTTCGCCATCGTAGCTGCGATGCATGATCAGCGCCGGATAGTCGGTCATGCCGGCAATCAGCGATATGTCGGGCTTCGGCAGATTGAGCCGGACGGTAAAGTCGTCGACACGTTCGATGCCGCCGTCGACCGGCTTCTTGGTGGCGGCGTCGATCAGCGCCCCCATGCGCTCGGCGACCGAATTGCCGGCAACGCCGGCATCGCACCAGCGCGTCAGGTTGTGGACGACATCGTCGGCGTTGAAGGTGTCGCCGTTCGACCAGGAGATGCCCTTGCGGATGTGCAGCGTGAGCACACGCGCGTCGTCGCTGGTCTCCCAGCTCTCGAGCAGCCACGGCTCGAAGGTGAAATCGCGATTCCAGCGCACCAGATATTCGTTGCACTGGCGGGCGACGTTGGACATCTCGACGCCGTCGAAGGTGCGCGGGTCCTTCCAGCCCTTGACGTTCATGGCGACGCGCAGGACGCCGCCGCGCCTCGGCTCTTCGGCCGCCCTGGCCGGCGAGGGTGCAAGCCCGCCGAGCGCCAGCGCACCGGCGGCGCTGACGCCAAGTGCGGCCATGGTGGCGAGATACTCGCGCCGGTTCATGCTGCCTTTCCTGAAGCCGTCGGCGACGGGCTCAGCCTGCGGATGCAACGCTCTGTCGGTCAACATGAATTTCATCGTCGATCCTCCCTGCCGGCGCGCCTTTGGCCATGGGCAATGATAGTGTGGGCTTGAGTGGGGAAGTGTTCGGGTTTCCGCAGTTGTTGTGCGCTGTTCCGCAGGGGCAATGAAACAGAGAGAGTCAATATGAGGCAGCTGAGTCACACAAAAGTGGGCATCCGACTCATATTGGAAATGATCAACTGTCGATCTCGGCGCTGCCCCTCAACCCCTGCCGGGACCTTCTCCCCGTGAAGGGCGGGGAGAAGGGGCTTGGCCGCAACGCTAGCGATCCCTCTCCCCGTTGTTCACGGGGAGAGGGTGAGGGGCAGCGCCAACGCTCTGGTAAGGGCGAAGGGGCAAGTCACACCAGTCTTGTCACTACAACCACTCGCCCTTGCCAAGCGTGGCGATGGCGGCGACGATGCGGGTGAACGCCTCGCTGGCCCGCGGCACGGTTTTGCGGGCCCGCAGGAAGCTGTGCACGAGGCGCGGCTCTTCGTACCACCAGGCGCGACCGCCGGCGGCAAGGATGCGGTCGCGATAGGCTTCGCCGTCCGACGACAGCGGGTCGCATTGCGCGGTGACGACGACCGTCGGCGGCAGGCCGGAGAAATCGCTGTCGCGCAGCGGCAGGAAGGTCGGGTCAGCTGGTGACTGTGTCTTGCCGGAGCGGACCTGTCTGTAAAATTCGATGTCGCTAAGCGTCAGCAGCGGCGCCTCGGCGTGCTCGACATAGGAGCCGGCGCTCTCTTTGCCGCCTGGCTCCGGACCGCCCAGATCGGGATAGATCAGCACCTGGCTGATTGCGGGGCGAGGATCATGGCGCGTCGCATGCGCCACCCCAGCGGCAAGATTGCCGCCGGCGCTCTCGCCGCACAGCACGATCGGCAGGCCGGCTGTCGCCGCCGCCCATTCGAACACCGCCATCGCATCGTCGAAGGCGGCCGGATGCAGATGTTCGGGTGCCAGCCGGTAGTCGGCGGACAGCACGGCAAAGCCGGTGTCGGCGCAGATCTCGGCGCAGATGTCGTCATGGCTGTCGAGCCCGCCAAGCACGAAGCCGCCGCCGTGATAATAGACGACCATCGCTTGCGGCGCCTTCCCCGCGAGCTGGTAGCGCCGGATCGGGATCGCATGGCTGCCGGCGGCAACCGTGCCGTCGCTGGCTTCGACACCTGCGGGAATGCCTGCGTGGAACGCCCGGCACATCGCGTCATAGACCGACCGCTGCTTGTCGACCGGCAGGTCCACGCCGGGCGGATACCATGCATTAACCCGGTCGATATAGGTCCACAGCGCCGGGTCGAGCAGCGTCGCGTATTTTCCGCGCTTTGCTGTCTCGGGCTTTGCGGCATCGCTGACGATCGCCATCCGGTCCCACCAAATCCGCTGGAAGCGTCAGAGCTCTTCGTAGAGCTGGGCCGCGTTCTCATAGGTAAAGCGCAAAGGCACCGAGCCCACGACCTGCCAAGCATCGACCGTCTCGCCTGCCATCAATCGGCAAGCGCCTTCGGTCGTGGTCACGGCGCCGCCATAGAGCCGGTTGGCAAGGTTGAGGATCGCGGTCTGGTGCATCGCCGTGCTGCCGCTGCCGCAGGCATCCTTGACCAAAAGCACGCGAAAGCCTGACGATACCGCATCCCTGACGGTGGCGTCGATGCAGGCCTCGGTCCACACGCCGGCAACGACCAGCCACTCGATCCCTTTAGCCTTGAGCCGGCCGCCGGCAGGGCCCGCACCGAAGGCGCTGGCCTCAGTCTTGACCAGCATCATCTCGCCGGCGACCGGCGCCACTTCCGGACAGATCGCCGTCAGCGGATCGTCCTTGTCGGAGAAAGCCGACCTGCCATTCGCATCGACTGGATGGAACCGCCGCGCCTCCCTGGTGAGATCGACGATATAGGCCGAATGATAAAGCAGCACATCATTGGCCCGCGCCGTCGCCTGCAGGCGCTGGACGTTAGCGAGAATGTCGCCAAAACCCTCGACCAGATAGCGCTTGTCCTGCCGATGCTCCTCCTGGAGATCGACGAAAACCGCGGCCGCCGTGCCGCGTTCGATGGAAATGGGCGTTTTCATGCGACCGCGCCTGGCTTCCCGGCCAACGCTGTTCCTTTCGGTGGGCTACCGCAAGCCGTGGAGATTGGCTGACGCCTAGCCAGCTTCGTCATCCCAGGGCGAAGCAGGAGCGAAGCTCCGTCGCGGAGACCCTGGGATCCATGCCGTGACGGCTGTCGAGGAGTGCGGCGGAACAGAATTCCGCACCGCAGCAGCGCTCTGAAGTCACGACATGGATCCTGGGGTCTGCGCCGCGCCGCTGCGCTCCTTGCTCCGCCCCAGGACGACGAAGCGAAGGGTGTTTCCGACAGTCGCCAAGGTCTGCGACCGGTTAAACGCGTCCGGCTATCAAAACTTCTGCGCGAGGGAATGAGCGTCAAACCTGTTTCTCCAGGAAATCGTCTTCATAGGGAAAGCGCGACAGTAGCTCGGTGCCGGTTTCGGTGACCAGGATCTCGTCCTCGAGCTTGACGCCCTCGCGGCCGCCTTTCTCGCCGATATAGCTTTCGACGCTCACCACCATGCCAGGCACGACAAAGCCGTCGCGGCCATAGGTCTCGTAGTCCATGGCATGCGCGATGAACGGCGTCTCGCCATGCATGCCGACGCCGTGCATCACCGACGTATAGCGCTGGTCGACGAAGCGGTCCGGTATCTTCCAGGCCTTTTCGGCAATCTCGCGAAACGCCATGCCCGGCTTGACGATCGAGATGTTGTGCTGAACCTGGTCGTGGGCCATGCGATAGAGCGATTTCTGATAATCCGTCGGCTTGCCCGGCCCGCAGCGGAAGGTGCGCGAGAAGTCCGAATAGTAGCCGTAACAGCCGATCGTATCGGTATCCAGCGCCAAAAGTTCGCCCGGCCTGATCTTGCGGCCGCTGGCTTCGTTGAACCACGGGTTGGTGCGCTGGCCGGAGGTCAAGAGGCGGGTTTCGATGAACTCGCCGCCTTGCCGGATCACTTCGTGATACATGATGGCGAACAGATCGTTTTCGGAAACGCCGGGTTTGATCGCCTCACGCACTGCATAGACGGCGGCCTCGGCGCCGGCCATCGACACCTGCAGGCATTTTACTTCCTCCGGCGTCTTCACTGCCCGCACGGCGAGAATTTCACCTTGGCAATCCCTGACCTCGCAGCCGCGCTTTTCCAGTGCCAGCGCCTGCAGATGGCCGCAGCGGTCGAGGCCGAGCTTCATCGAGCCGCCGCCATGCGCCTTGAGCAGTTCGGCGATCTCGTCGGCGAATGGACCTGCGGTTTCGTCGTCGCGGCCCGACACCGAAGACCACACCAGCTTGGACGGCCGCGCCTCGTCGATCGTGTCGAGCACCATCGAGACATGGTAGCTCTGCGGGTACTCGAACAGCACAATCGGCCCCGATGCAGGGATGAAGAAGTAGCGTGTCGAGTTACGCAGGAAATAGCCGAACATGTTGCGCGAGCCGGTGGCGTAGCGCTGGTTGTAGGGATCGAACAGCACGACGGCGCCATAGCCGGCCTCGCGCATCCAGGCGCGCAGCCTGGCCAGCCGCCCCTTGCGCAGCGCGTCCGCATCGATGAAGGACGGCTCGGTGTCGGACAGCCACATGCCGCCGGCCGGGTCGGCCGCCGGCGGGTGGCGCATGCGATCCCTAAAGTCGACGTCCTCGGTGCTGTCGGGGTCGAAAACGACGATGCTCATCGGGTGCCTCCTGGAGGTGGAGAAGATGAGCCATGCGCCGCGCAGAGGCTGTGCGGGATGCCGCAGATGTTGTGCCGGATGCCGCTTGAAGTCGTTCCGTAGCGCTCTACGAAGGCCCCTGTCGCGCCAACGTCTCGCAAGACCTAATGCCTCCGCGCCACCTTCGGCGCGTGCCCATGCTCCTCCCGAAATGCCCGCGCAAAACTCGACATCGAGGCGAAGCCGCAGGCCAGCGCCACGTCACGCACCATCAGCGTCGAATGCGCCAGGAGATCGGCGGCGCGCTTCAGCCGCAGGCGGCGGTAATAGCCGTTGGGCGAGATGCTGAGCTCTGAGCGGAAGTTTCGTTCGAGCTTGTCGGAGGAGACGCCCAGCTTCACAGCCAGCTCCGCCATCCCGAGCCGCTCCTCCACGGCATTCTCCATGATGGCGATGGCCGACAGCACCAGTTCGTTCTGGACGCCGGTGCGTAAGCGCAGCGGCATCAGCTTGCGGTCGACGCTGGAGCGCAGCGGGCTGTGCACGAACCATTCGGCGACGCCGGCGGCAAGTTCGGCGCCATAGTCTGATGTGATGATCTCCAGCATCATGTCGAGGCTGCCGACGCCGCCGGCCGAGGTGAAGCGCTTGCGGTCGATGACGTAGAGATCGCGCCTGAGCTCGATGTCCGGAAAGGCCTCGGTGAAGGCGGCCTGGCTGGTCCAGTGCAGGGTGCAGGCATGGCCGTCGAGCAGGCCCGCGCGGGCAAGGAAGAACGCGGCATCCGCCACCGCGCCGATATGGGCGCCGCCGCGCAGGCTCCTGCGGATCCAGCTCACGGCATTGTCGGCGACGAGATGATCGGCATTGCCGCCCGAGCAGACGACGACGCGGTCGACCTTCGGCGCATTTTCGGCGAAGAAGCCGGGCTGGATGACGACGCCGTTCGAGGCCTCGACCGGCCCCTCGGCGGCGCCGACGATGATCCAGCGGTAGCATTCCCGCTTCGCCAGCACATTCGCCGCGCGCAGCGGCTCGATGACCGAACTGAACGCCATCATCGGAAAGCCGGGGAAGACCAGCACGGCGAAGGTCAGGGGGTCGGCAGCCGTCGGTTGGTGGTGCTGTCGGTTGTTCATTGCTTCGGAGTCAGGCGAACTGAGGCATCGTGGCGCTACAATTCCGCCCAGATGCGGCTCAGGTCAATTACCTATTCCGGAGCGTTGGCGCCGCCCCTCATTGCCCTGCCGGGCATTTCTCCCCGTATAGTGACGGGGAGATAGGGGCAGCTGCGGCCTCGGCGCTTGTTCTGTGGCGTAGAAGATTAGCGAAATCATAAACGAAGTCGTCCCTCTCCCCGTCACTATACGGGGAGAGGATGCCGGGAGGCAGGTGAGGGGCAGCGCCGCATCGACAATTGCCCGTCTCAGCACAAGTCCTCCGACACGACTGCTTCCGCTCAACTCGCCAACGCCTGATCAAGATCCGCAATCAGATCATCGCCATCCTCGATCCCCGCCGACAACCGCACCAGCGAATCAGAAATCCCAATCTCGGCGCGTTTTTGCGCCGGGATCGAGCCGTGCGTCATCAGCGCCGGGTGCTCGATCAGGCTTTCGACGCCGCCGAGGCTTTCGGCGAGCGTGAACAGCTGCGTGTGTTCGAGGAAGCGTTTTGTGCCGGCGAGGTCGCGGTCGAGCTCGACTGTGATCATACCTCCGAAGGCATGCATCTGCCGCCTGGCAATTGCGTGCTGCGGGTGGCTGGGAAGGCCGGGATAGATGACCCGGCGGATGTCGGGGCGGCTTTCCAGCCAGTGCGCGATCTTCTGGCCGTTTGACGAATGGCGCTCCATCCTCAGCGCCAGCGTCTTGAGGCCGCGCAGCGCCAGAAAACTGTCGAACGGCCCGGAAATGGCGCCGATGGCGTTCTGCAGGAATTTCAGCCGGTCGGCGAGATCCTTGTTGTCGCCGACCACGGCGACGCCGCCGACCATGTCGGAATGGCCATTGAGGTATTTCGTCGTCGAGTGAACTGATATGTCGATGCCGAGCTCCAGCGGCCGCTGCAGATAGGGGCTGCAGAAGGTGTTGTCGGCGACCGAGAGCACACCTTTGCGCCTGGCCAGTGCCGCGACAGCTTCGAGATCGACGACGCGCAGCAGTGGATTGGTCGGCGTCTCGACCCACAGCAGTTTGGTTTCCGGGCGGATCGCCGCTTCGACCGCGTCAAGATCGGTGAAGTCGACGAAGTCGACCTGGAGGTTGGCTGAGCGTTTGCGCACCCGCTCCAGCAGCCGGAAGGTGCCGCCATAGATGTCGTCGGTGGCGACGACATGGGCGCCGGAATCGAGCAGTTCGAAAATGGTGGCGATCGCCGCCAGACCCGAGGCGAAAGCGAAGGCGGCTGCGCCGCTTTCGAGATCGGCCACCGCGCGCTCGAAGGCGAAGCGGGTCGGGTTCTGGCTGCGGGCATATTCAAAACCCTTGTGCACGCCCGGGCTCTGCTGGCCATAGGTCGAGGTCGCATAGATCGGCACCATCACCGCGCCCGTCGTCGGGTCGTGGCTCTGGCCGCCATGGATCGTGCGCGTCGAGAAGGCCAGACGGTTCCTGCCCGATACGGTGGCTTTGATGGTCATCTTGCGCGGCGCCTCAGATGGTTGATCAGGTCGATGCGGGTTATCAGGCCGATGAATTCGTCGCCGTCGAAGACGATCGCGACCTCGTTGCGGTCGAACACCGGCAGCAGCGCGTCCAGCGTCTGGCTGGCCTGCAGCGTGTGCAAATTGGCGGTCATGGCCGTGCGCACCGGGGCCTTGAAGCGGTCCCAGCGGCTGTCATAGGGGCCTTCGACGTGGGCGAGGATATCGCTTTCGTCGACGATGCCGACCAGTCTGCCGTCGTCCAGCACCGGCAATTGCGAGACATCCGAGCGGCGCATGCGGCCATAGGCGTTGAGCAGGCTTTCGTCCGGGCCGACAGACACGATGTCGCCGGTGCGGTGTGTGCGCATCACCAGATCGCGCAGGTCGCCATGCTGCTCGTGCTCGGCGAGGCCCTGCTCGATCAGCCAGAAGTCGTCGAACACTTTCGACAGATATTTGTTGCCGCTGTCGCAGACGAAGGTGACGACCCGCTTCGGCACGGTTTGCTCGCGGCAATAGCGAAGCGCCGTCGAAAGCAGGGTGCCGGACGACGAGCCGGCGAGGATGCCCTCCTTGGACAGCAGGTCGCGCACCGCCAGCATGCTCTGCTTGTCGGTGATCGAGTAGGCCTTTTTGACCAGCGACAGATCGGCATTGGGCGGCACAAAATCCTCGCCGATGCCTTCCACGGTCCAGCTTCCGGCCTCTTGCATCTTGCCGGTCTTGATCAATGGCGCCAGCACCGAGCCGACCGGATCGGCGAGGATCATCTCGGTCTTCGGCGAGACCTTTGCGAAGTAGCGGCCAAGCCCGGTCAGCGTGCCGCCCGAACCGACGCCGACGACCACCGCGTCGACGTCGCCGTCGAGCTGCGAATAAATCTCGGGACCGGTCGTGGTTTCATGGGCGTCCGGATTGGCCGGATTGGCGAACTGGTTGGCATAGAAGGCGCCGGGCAGCTCGGCGGCGATCTTTTCGGCCATGTCCTGATAGTATTCGGCGTGACCCTTGCCGACATCGGAACGGGTCATACGCACTTCCGCGCCGAGCGCCCGCAAATGCTGGATTTTTTCGCGCGACATCTTGTCGGGCACGACCAGGATGATGCGGTAGCCCTTGGGGATGCCGACCTGGGCGAGGCCGAGACCGGTGTTGCCGGCGGTCGCCTCGACGATGGTGCCGCCGCGCTTCAGCTTGCCCTGTTTTTCGGCGGCGGCAATCATCGACAGCGCGATGCGGTCCTTGATCGAGCCACCGGGATTCTGGCTTTCGAGCTTGATGAACAGCCGGCACTTGCCGATGGCGAATTTGGTCAGCTCGACGACCGGCGTCTGCCCGATCAGGTCGAGAACCGATGCATAGGGCGGACGCAGGCGGGACATTGCCCTGTCTGAGGATGGGGCCATGTCCGAATGGGCACTGCCCGAGGGGGAACTGTCGGGTGCGGCGATCTTATGCTTGCTCATATCAGATGCTCCATGGTCAAGCGACCGCCTTGGGCAGGCTGTCAGCCTTCTTTTTCCAGCCGTTTGCAGTCTGAAAGAAGATAGATCGTGCCAATCCGTTGGCCAGACGGGGAATGGGATCCGGTCTTCAGCTACTGGTGGTCTCAACCCAAACACCTTCTGCAGCAATCCTTCCCACCCCCTCTGCCATCAACAGATTCTGCCTCACCCCAGCAACCGCTTGCTCAGACGCGCGCACTGGACGCGGATATCCGGAATGGCGTCGATCTCGAAGAAGGTGCCGCGCGTCAGCGGTCCGACCGCCAGGATCTTGGCCGATACGGTGCCGTCGCTGGCGATGACCTCGCAATTGTCTGATACGTCGAGGCCAAGGCGCAGCGGATCCGGCCGGGCCAGCCCGCGGTCGACCAGCGACCGCACCACGCTGTTCGAGGTGGTCGAGATGTCCCTGGCGATGCCGGTGCAGTCGTAGATGCGGGCGATTTCGAACGTTTCTCGACGCTGCGTGTGGCGTGAGTGGATTTGCACGGTGAATTCGTCACCCGCCGTGATGCCGACGACACGCCCGGCGACAAGTCGGATGCGGCCCGATTGAACCGCCTCGGTGACGCGGGCGTAGACCTGTGGCGCCATGCGATGGCGGTGGATGTCCCACCATGCCTTGGTGTGCTCGACAAAGCGGCGCTTGGCCGAGGACGGCCAGTTCTGCCAGATCTTCTGGTTGAATGGCCTGAGCCCATCGACGACGTCGCGCCAGTCGATGCCGGCCTTCTGGTTTTCCCGGATCAGGTCGCGAAACCAGCCGACAAAATAAGAAAGCTGGGTGCCGAGCGGAATGTCGGCGACGTCGAGCTTGATCGGATTGCCCTTGCGGTGCGGCGAAGGCAGCAGGCCGCGCCGTGACACCGCTATAATCTCACCGCGATGGCCGCGCTGTTCGAGCGACAGGAACGCATCGACCATGCTCAAGCCGGTGCCCAGCACCAGGACTCGGGCTTCCGGGTCGAGCGCGGTGTCGGCTTCCGATCCCATCCTGATCGCATGGCCCTGGCCGGCGCCCGGCTCCTCGTCGTGCCCGGTCGCCAGCACGGCAAGGTGGGCGACGACGCTGGTGCCGTTGGCCAGGGTCACCTCGGCCCCGGACCCGGTCGGCGAGATCGTCAGGCTTTCTTCGCGGATCAGTCGAAGACGCCCCGTCTCGCGAGCCTCGAGCTCGTCCAGCAGCTCCTTCAGGTAGCGGGCATAGACGCTGCGCGGCGCGTAGACCGGCGCCTGCTCTGGGGTTGCCAGGCCGCATTCAAGCAGCCAGCGCCAGAAATTGCCGGGATCGTCGGCATAGGCGCTCATGCCGGCCGCGCTGACATTCAGCACATGCGCCGACAGCAGCGTGGAATAGGCGATGCCCTGGCCGAAATGCGGGCGCTTTTCGATCAGGGTGACACGAAGATCCGGATTGGGCGATTTCAACAGATGCGCGGCAAGGACGACGCCGCTGGCGCCGCCGCCAACGATAACGATAGAATTCGGGACGGTCGAATTCGCGCGGCCGGTCATGCGCGCACCAATTGTCTCGGGAGCCGTCGGTTCCGGCTCAGGCCTGGATTTTCAATGCGGCCGAAAGGTCGTCGTCGCCGGCGATATCGCGCATCTCGGAGAGGCTGCGCTGATCCAGCACCTCGGCGATCGCTTGCCGGACCTCGAGCATCAGATGTCGGACTTGGCATGTCGCCTCGTTGCAGTCTTCACAGTGCTGATACCGGGTGCGGCTGGCGCAGGGAATGGGGGCAAGCGGCCCGTCGAGCACGCGCACGACGTGGCCGATCTTGATTTCATCCGCCGGCCGCGCCAGGCGATAGCCGCCCTCCTTGCCCTTGCGGCTCTGGACGAAACCGGCGTTGCGCAGCTCGACCAGAATGGCATCGAGAAATTTTTTCGGGATGTTGTTTCCGGTGGCGATATCGCCAACAAAGGCGAGCTGTCCAACCGGCAGCCGCGCAAGATGGACGAGCGCCTTGAGGCCGTACTTGCCCTTTTTCGTGAGCATGGACCGAACGTTTTCCTGTCGTGCGATGGCGCAGAGGCACCGGTTGCGAAGCGCCTAGTGCGCCCCCCGCGTCCAAGCCTGTATGACACATAAATTCTAGCAACATGATATACAAGCCGGGCACCGTTGATTTTGCTTCGTTTTCAGCCGTTGAGACTATTTGCCGGACGTTCTTCCTCCTGCGAGACACGCCAATTGGACAGCCAGCGCCGACACTCATGCTGCAGGCGATCGCCGCGATATGGACATCGCTAATCGTTCTCTCAATTCCTGCAATGTTGATAAGACTACTATACTAACCCCGAATACAGGGACCGGTTTTCAAATCCTCGGCTATTCGCAGATTGATTTGCCTAGGTGGGCGCAAAACAGGAATGCTTGTTTGTGGCGGGCGCACATTCGCCGGTCAACCGAAACGCCGCCAACCACTGAGGTGGTTCGAGTGTCAGGGGCGCGAACGGTTCGCCCACACCAAGCCGCCCAGGCCGACCAGCGCAGTGATGATACCGATATAGAGCCATTGCGATTGGCCGGTCATGAAGCTGCCGCCGACGAGGCCGCTGCCCTGCAGCGACCACAGCGCGCCGAGGGCGAGCACGACCAACCCCAGCAGATTCTTGATCAATCTCATCGCCGGAACTTCCTTTCCAAGTCGATCCTCAATTCAGCCATGACCGCGATGGCAAAGCGAAAGGAGGGCGACCCGATCGTATTCGCTTCTGCTTGTATATCGACATCGGATATCGGGACAAAGACCATCGGGGATACGCGGCGACGCCGAATAACCTCTGACAAAGTGTTTCCCACCGTCTCCAAACGTGTACTGTAGTCATGGAACCGCCAGATGACTGCCGCATTTCGTACCACATTCGATCCTTAACGGCCGGGTCTGTCAAACGGAGCCACTTGCCACAGATGACGAAACCAAACCAGACCGCGCTTGTCGCGGCGACGATCGCAGCTGGCCTGATGGTCGGCGCATCTACCTCCCCTGCCGCCGCGCAATGCGGCCGCGCCTCCTGGTACGCGCTATACTCGAAGACCGCTTCCGGCGAGCGGATGAACCCGTCGGCGTTGACCGCCGCGCACCGTACCTTGCCTTTTGGCACAAAGCTGAAGGTGACCAACCGCAAGAACGGCCGCAGCGTCGTCGTGCGCATCAACGACCGCGGCCCGTTCATCAAGGGGCGCGTGATCGATCTGTCGAAAGGCGCCGCCAGGCGGCTCGGCTTCATCAGTTCGGGCCATACTTCCGTGTGCACCGACCGCGTGTGATGCTTGTAGTGTCCGGCCTGAGCCGGACACGCCTTGCCTCGTTACGCCTTCGCAACCGCACAATAAGCCGGCTGCCGCCGTTCAAGCCGGTTTTCAACACCTTAGACGAAAGTATCAGCATAAATCACGGCACTTGACGTATTGCATCGCAGCAGTTTGTTGTTAACCTCCCCGCGAGATTCAAGGCTCGGCACTGCTGTCGTCCCTTCGGTCGCAGCAGCGGGGTTCTCGATGTTCTACCAGTTCTACGAATTGAACCACGCCGCCGTGCAACCGGCCCGCCTCTATGCCGATGCGATGCGTATGTTCTACACCAATCCGCTCAATCCATTCACGCATACGTCCTGGGGCCGCTCGATCGCGGCAACGGCCGAATTGTTCGAGCGCACGACGCGCCGCTACAGCAAGCCGCAATTCGGCCTGACCAAGACGGTGGTCGACTGGAAAAGCGTCGATGTCACCGAAAAGACGGTGTGGTCGCGGCCGTTTTGCAATCTCCTCCGTTTCGAGCGGGCGACCCCCGCCGGCCGCCGCCCTGATCCGAAGCTGCTGATCGTGGCGCCGATGTCCGGCCACTATGCGACGCTGCTGCGCGGCACGGTCGAGGCGATGCTGCCCCATGCCGATGTGCACATCACCGACTGGGTCGATGCCCGCATGGTGCCGCTGGCGGATGGCAGCTTCGACCTCGACGACTACATCGACTACATCATCGACATGCTGCATGCGCTGGGACCCGATACCCATGTCATGGCGGTATGCCAGCCTTCGGTGCCGGTGCTGGCGGCGGTGGCGCTGATGGAAACGCGCGGCGACCCGTTCGTCCCCTCGACGATGACGCTGATGGGCGGGCCGATCGATACCCGCCGCAATCCGACAGCGGTCAACCTTCTGGCCGAGGAAAAGGGCATCGACTGGTTCCGCGACAACGTCATCATGCAGGCGCCGTGGCCGGTGCCCGGCTTCGGCCGTGAGGTCTATCCCGGCTTCCTGCAGCTTTCGGGATTCATGAGCATGAATCTCGACCGCCACATCATCGCCCACAAGGACTTCTTCATGCATCTGGTCAAGCATGATGGCGACAATGCTGAAAAGCACCGCGACTTCTATGACGAATATATGGCGGTGATGGATCTGACGGCGGAGTTCTACCTGCAGACGGTCGACACGGTGTTTGTCCGCCATGCTCTGCCCAAGGGCGAAATGATGCATCGCGGCGTCGCCATCGACCCCTCCGATATCCGCAATGTCGCCCTGTTCACGGTCGAGGGCGAGAACGACGACATTTCCGGTCTCGGCCAGACCCAGGCCGCGCACGACCTCTGCATCAACATCCCCGCGGACAGGCACGCTCACTACATGCAGCCGGCGGTCGGCCATTACGGCGTCTTCAACGGCTCGCGCTTCCGCTCCGAAATCGTGCCGCGCATCGTCGACTTCATCACCAGCTATGGCCGCCAGACCCGCGTTGCGGTGAGGCCGAAGCTGGTTCGCACCGCCAAAAAGTAAAGATGTAGCCTTGTGAGTCCCGGATGGCAGCCCAGTTCAAGTCGACCTGTTGCACAATAGCCGCTGTTTCGGCCGCGCGGGTAACCATGTCGCAAATCTGGCCGTTGGTATAATTGACAGGGACTGTAGATCGCCCTTAACCTTTCATTAACAACAAGGGACGAGGGGGACAATGATTTCCTCACCAATGGCGAGAAGGCTGCGCGCGTGCGCCCTGTTAGGGCTGGCACTTGCGGCAGGCTGGTCTACGGCGGCTTCGGCGGGACCAATGGCAACCGGCGGGCCGACATCGCAGCCGATCGGCCATTACGATTTCTGCAAGACCAGTCCGGCCGAATGCTCGATCCATCCGGGCAATCTCGCCCCGGCCACCATGAGCGGTGCGCTCTGGCGCAAGATGCTCAGCGTCAACGCCAGGGTCAACGCCGCCGTCAAGCCGATAAGCGACATCGACATTTATGGCAAGGACGAGGTCTGGGCCTATCCCGTCAAGGGCGTTGGCGACTGTGAGGACTATGTCCTGGAAAAGCGCCGCGAATTGAACCGCTTGGGCGTTTCCTACGCCAATCTTCTGATGACCGTCGTGCGCAAGCCGGACGGTGAGGGCCACGCCGTGCTGACCGTGCGCACAAGCAAGGGCGACTACGTCCTCGACAATCTGGACGGAAAGGTCCGCTCGTGGGACCGGACCGGCTATCGCTTCCTCAAGCGGCAGGCGATCGACAATACCGGCCGCTGGGTCTCGATCCGCGATGGCCAGCCGGTTCTGGTTGGCGCGGTTCAGTAGCAGGCCGTCACTTTGGCTGCCTCAGCGCGGCGCGGATCGATGCGGTGATGCGGCGAAGCTCCGCTTCGTCGAGTTTTTCGATGTTTTCGGCCAGAACATTGGCAAGCTCGGTGGCAGCGGGGCTGAGGCCCGACGTGTCGAGCTTCACCCGTGGGTGCGAGGTGTCCGCCAGCCGCTCGAGTTCTTCGGCATCGTCCCATATGACATTGAAATAGCCGATGATCTTCTGGACCAGCGTCCAGGTCGGCGCGCCACGGCGGCCATGCTCCAGCGCCGACAGATAGGCGGCGCTGACGCCGATCGCCTCGGCCATGGCCTTCTGACTGACACCGCGTTGGCTTCGCAGGGCGCGAAGCTTTTCGCCGAACGGGGTCACAAGTGCATCCTCATGGGGTGCATCCTCATTAGCGCCCACGCCGCAGGCGGACATAGAGCGCGCCCGAGCCGCCATGGTTGCGGGCAGCATGGTCGTGACTGGAGACAAGCGGCCTGAAAGCGGGTGTCGACAGCCAGGCGGGCACGGCGCGCCGCAAGATGCCGTCGCCGCCCGACGACGAACCCTTGCCGGTGATGACCAGCACATAACGGATGCCCCCGGCATGCGCCCGGTGCAGGAAGGAAAACAGCAGCGAATAGGCTTCGTCCTGGCTCAGGCCATGCAGGTCGACGCGGCCTTCGATCGGCAATCGGCCCTTCGACAGTTTTTCCAGCGTCGGTTCGTCGATCACATGCGAGACATGCTGCGCCTTTGCTTTCGTGGCCGCGGCAGGAGCCATCGCCTGGACACGCGGCGGTGGCTTCGTGTCATCACCGACGTCCGGGCCGATAGCCGGGATGTCGCTGGCGGACTTGCCCTTCAGCGGCTTGGCCGTGCGCGCCACCAGGTTCCAAAGGACCCGATCGTCCTCGCTCAGCCTGTCGATGCGCCGGGTCATCGCCCCGCTCCCGGTACAAGCGGGCGCGGTATCAGCGCGTAGAAATCGGCAGGGTTGCGGACAACGCCGGCGATCTCGCCGGCCGCATGTCCCGTTCCGGCGAACAGGTCGCCGCGGGCCGGCCCGGTAATGGCCGAGCCGGTATCCTGCGCGATCATCAGTCGCCGGAACGGCTTGTCGTCGAAAGCGGTCAGCGACGGCCCATCGATGTAGAACGGCGTGCCGAATGTATGCAGCAGACGGTCGACAGCGACGGAGCGGCCCGGCGTCAGCGGCACTTTTGCGCCAGCGATCGGCCCGAGTTCCGGGTCGTCGACAGCCGCCTCGCGGAAGAAAATGTAGGAGCGGTTGCGCCACAGGATCTCGTCGATGCGATCCGGATGCGCCTTGAACCAGGCGCGGACCGACTGCATGGTCACCGCTTCGAGCGGGATTTCGCCTAATTCACTCAGGATCTTGCCGGGTCCGGTAAAGCGCTGGCCGGATTTGGCGGCATAGGTGACGCGGCAAAACCGGCCGTCGGTCATGGTGAGCCTGGCTGCACCTTGCACGTGAATGAAGAAGGCGTCGATCTTGTCGGCTAGCCAGGCGATTTCCAGACCCTTGCCAGCCAAACCCTTGCCGACGAGCGCGCCGCGCTCGATCTCGCCGCGGTCGAAATACTCGACCGGCCCGTTCGGCGTGGCGCGGCCGAAGGCGAGATAGGGATCCATGCCGGGCGGCCGGTTGACGTCGTCGATGTCGACGAGATCGGCCGGGCGCGACAGCAGCGGCACCGCAAATCGTTCGGTTCGCACCGATGAAGCGTCGACCACCGGTTCATAGAAGCCGGTGACGAGGCCGGTGCCGCCGCTTTCGCCCCCTATGTGCGCCGGGATGAAATGATGCTCGAAGAAGGCGCGGGCTTGCGCCCGGTCGGTTGGCGAAACGGTGCGGGCTGCAGCGTAGGCCTCGGTGAAGGCATTGAAATCGACGCCGAGCCCGCCGGAGCGATAGGGTTTTGTCAGGACATGAAAAGCCGAGCGCCGGAAAGCCGCGAACGCGGCCAGATGGTCGTCCTCGTCCCAACCGGGCAGATCGTCAAAGGATTTTTCGCGGAACGCCTGAGATAGCGACACCGGAGCCTCGCCGTGGTCCGGGCTCAGTCTTCTTCTTCGGTGGCGACGAGCTTCCAGTTCGGGTCGCGCGAGCGCGTATCGCGGGCGAAGGTCCAGACATCCTTGACCTCGGCGACGGTTTCGGGATCGCCGTCGATGACGGCGCCGGCCTTGTCGCGCGTCGCCGAAATCAGCTCGCTGACGATGCGCAGCGTGATATGCGCCTCGCTGCCCTTCATCTCGGCGGAAACGATGTCGGCCTTGTCGATGCCGACGAAGGAGGACTGGATCTTTTCCGATTTCGCCTCTCGGTCGCCGATGGCCGCGACAAAGCCATCATAGACCTCGCGCGACAACAGGTTCTTCAGCGTCTTGCGGTCGCCATCGGCATAGGCCATCACGATCATTTCATAGGCCATCTTGGCGCCATCGACGAAGGTCTTCGGGTCGAATGCCGGATCATTGTCCTTGATCGCGCGCAGGCCCTTGTTGAGATCGGTGTCAGGCTTGGCGAAGGCGTCGATCGCCGCATAGGCGTCGATTGCCGGCTCTCCCGGCGCTCGCTTGCGCGGCAGCGAGACCACATTCTCCGGCTTCTGGGTGTCGTCGCGCGTCCGGCCCGCCGTATAGGGATCGAAGGGCGGGCGCTCACTGCCGGTGCGGCGGCCGAGCACATTGCGCAGCTGGAAAAAGATCACAACCGCCGCAACCAGAAAGAAAATCGTGCCGAAGTCGAAGAATCCCATATCTTCCGCCAATCAATCCCTACTCCGGCCGGACCGCCCGGCCAGGCAATGGCTGCGGTCGCATAGCGTTCAACATCCAAAGCATATAGAACGCAAGGTGCAATCATTCAAATTAAAGGCAGGCATACCTATCTAAAAGAGCCAGTGCCAGCGGCGATTGCCCGCAGGCCGGCAAAACATGGAAACGATCGGTCAAGATTTGCGCATTTCGCTGCTTCCCCTGTTCACCCTCGCGCTTCCGCTGCTGGAGATCGCTGGTTTCGTCGTTGTCGGCCGCCAGGTCGGCGCCCTGGCGACGGTCGGCCTGGTGCTGGCTTCGAGCATCGCCGGCGCGCTGTTGTTGCGATACCAGGGTTTCGGCGTCATGACCCGGGTCCGGGCCGAGATGGACGCCGGCCGTGATCCAAGCCGCCAGCTCGCGCATGGCGCCATGATCGTGCTGGCCGCGATCCTGCTCATCATTCCCGGCTTCATTACTGACATTTTCGGCATTCTGCTGTTCCTGCCGCCGGTTCGCGACCTTACCTGGCGCCTGTTGAAAGGCCGCATCGTGCTGGCGACCAATTTCAGCACCGGCGGGTTCAGGGCCCGGCAACGCGACAAGACCATCGACCTTGACGACAGCGACTATTCGCGCGGCGACGACTACAAGCGCGGCCCGGATCACGATTCTCCATGGCGCCGCCTCAAGGACGAGTAGCTCGCCTTGAGAACGAGTAGGGTCGGCAAACGCCTCTGGGACGAGTAGGTCGGCGAAACGCCTCCGGGACGAGTAGGTCGGCAAACCTTGTCTTGTCATGCCGGCCATGGTAGCGAACGCCCGATTTCAATCCGGTCAGCAACGCTGCCCAGGCAAAAGGACAAAGGCTTATGGCCAGCAAAGACGACGCGCCGACCGGCGCGGCCAGTGGCAACGGCGACGCGACGCAGCCCTCGCTCAATGTGCTTGCCCAATATGTGAAGGACCTTTCCTTCGAAAGCCCCGGCGCGCCGAACTCGCTGCGCGGCCGCGACAAGGCCCCTGGCATCGCCATCAACGTCAATGTCAACGCCAACCCGCTTTCGGACAAGCAGTTCGACGTCAATCTGACGCTGAACGCCAAGGCGTCCTTCGACAAGGAAGTGCTGTTCAACGTCGAGCTGGTCTATGGCGGCGTTTTCGCCATCAGCGGCTTCCCGCAGGAGCACATGCTGCCGCTGCTGTTCATCGAATGCCCGCGGCTGCTGTTTCCGTTCGCCAGGCAGATCATCGCCGAGGCGACGCGTAATGGCGGCTTCCCGCCCTTGATGCTCGATCCGATCGATTTCGCGCAGATGTTCCAGCAGAAGCTGGCTGAGGACCAGGCCGCCGGCAAGGTCAAGGTGAGCTGAAACTGGTGTTGCGCAGCCTTTGAAGAACCCGGCCTCGCGCCGGGTTTTTTTGCTTTGAGACGAGCTCCTCGATCCTGACAGGTCGGAAGCCGATCGTTCCAGCGGCCAATTTCAGTGGCGGGTCGCAGACCTTGGAGATTACCACGGAACGAAACAATCGACGTTCGCTGCCGATCGCCTTCCTACCCGTCAAAATCGCTATGCCGCGGAACTTGCTTCCGCGGCGACGCGCAGCCAGAGCGCGTTTTCGCCTAATGTGCCGACCATCCTCGCGTGCGCGCTACGCTCTGCGGCGGTCAGGCGAGACGGCAGTGCAATCGGCCGAGCGCCGATGCTGATGTCGATATCGTCGACATTTCTCCTGCCGCCGACCGGCGGCATGGCACTGTCGAGGATGAGGGCTGCCTGTTTGCCGCCGATGAGCTCGATATAGACCTCGGCCAGCAATTCCGAATCGAGCAAGGCGCCGTGCTTGGTGCGACGGGCATTGTCGATACCGTAGCGCCGGCAGAGCGCGTCCAGCGAATTGGGTCCCATCGGATGCTTGCGGCGCGCCAGCGCCAGGGTGTCGACGACAAGTCCGGGGTCAACGAGCGGATGGCCAAGCCGGCCGAATTCGACATTGAGAAAAGCGATATCGAAAGTCGCATTGTGGGCGACCAGCTTGGCGCCGTCGATGAAGGCAAGAAAATCATCGGCGATGTCGCTGAAGGTCGGCTTTCCCATGAGATCGGCGGCGCTGATGCCATGAACGGCCTGCGCCTCCGCATGAATCGGTCGTCCTTGCGGATTGATGTAATGGTGGAAGGTGCGGCCGGTCGGGAACCGATTGACCAGCTCGATGCAGCCAAGCTCGATGACGCGGTCATCGCGGAAATCGAGACCAGTGGTTTCCGTGTCGAGGATGATCTCGCGCATCGAATCATTCCGTTGGGTCCGGCGTTATTACAGCCGAATCATTATGGGAACAAATTGGCAACATATTCCGCCCGATGCAAGCGCGTTAAGCAGGCTTGCCGGCCTTATCCCCCACCAGTTCGGCGACGATCGCATTGACTGCCGCGCGCGCCGCATCGAAGCCCTGTCCAGTGTCGATGATGAAATCGGCGCGCTTGCGCTTTTCGGCGTCGGGAACCTGCCTGGCCAGGATCGACGCCAGCTTCTTTTCGCTCATGCCCGGCCGCGCCAGCACGCGGGCGCGCTGGATTTCGGCCGAGGCGGTGACGACCACGACCTTGTCGACGCGGTCGCGGCCACCGGTTTCGAACAGCAGCGGGATATCGAGAACGACAAGCGGCGCGCTGGCGGCACGGTTCCGAGCCAGGAAGGCGTCGGCGTCGGCGCGGACCAGCGGGTGGATGATCGCTTCCAGCCGTTTCAAGGCCGCGGCATCGCCGAGCACCCGCTCGGCCAGCTTCGTGCGATCGACCGACCCGGATTTTGTGGTTCCGGGAAAAGCCGCCTCCACCAACGGAGCCGCCTTGCCGGCGTAGAGGCGATGCACAGTCTCGTCCGAATCGTGGACGGGCACGCCGGCTTCGGCAAACATCCTGGCCGTAGTCGACTTGCCCATGCCGATCGATCCGGTGAGGCCGAGCACGATCATGCCTTTCACTCCTAAGTCATTCCTTGGGCACCGAGATCGGCGACGATCATCTGCCGCAATTCGGCAGTGACCTCCGGCCTGATGCCGAACCAGCGCTCGAAGCCGGGCACCGCCTGGTGCAGCAGCATGCCGAGGCCGTCTACGGTCTTCAGGCCCCGCGCTTTGGCTGCGGCCAGCAATGGCGTTTCCAGCGGCACATAGACAATGTCGGTGACGATGGCATGGTCCGGCAGCCTGCGGGGATCGGCGGACAGGCCTTCATGGCCATGCATGCCGAGCGCTGACGTGTTGACCAGCAGGCCGGCATCGGCAAGCAGCTCGCCGGTCGCGTGCGTGCCATGGGCCGAGACGCCGGCGCCGAAGCGGTGGCGCAATTCCTCGGCTCGGGCGAGCGTTCGGTTGACGATGCGGATGTCACTGATGCCGCGTTCCATCAACGCATGGATAACCGCGCGGGCGGCGCCGCCGGCACCGAGCACCACGGCCGGGCTATTTGCGGCCCAGCCCGGTGCATGCTCGTCGAGATTGGCGGCAAAGCCATGGGCGTCGGTGTTGCCGCCGCACAGACTTCCGCCCTCGAACCACAGCGTGTTGACGGCACCGATCTGTTCGGCCGCATCGTCGCGGTGCGTCGCCAGCGCGAAGGCGGCCTCCTTGTGCGGGATGGTGACGTTGCCGCCACGGTAGCCAGTCGCCTCGAGCGTTCTCACGAATTCGGCAAAAGCCTCGGGCGCGACGTCGATGGCCCGGTAGCTGCCGTCGATACCGTATTTCGCCAGCCAATAGGAGTGGATCTTCGGCGACCGGGAATGCGCGACCGGGTGGCCGGTGACGAATGCCTTTTTCGCAGCCTCAGCCATCGATGGCGCCGAGGTCACGCAGCTTGGCCAGAGCGGGCAGAAGCGGCAGCCCGACGATGGTGAAGTAGTCGCCTTCTATTCTTTCGAACAGCTGGATGCCTTCGCCTTCGATCTGGTAGGCGCCGACGCTGGACAGCGCCTTGGCGCCGACCCGCGCCAGATGGCGGCCGATGAAGGCCGGATCGAGCTTTCGCATGGTCAGGCTGGCAATGCCGACATGCCGCCACAGAACCGCACTGTTGCGGGCCAGCACCACGGCGCTGTTGAGCTGATGGGTCTTTCCCGACAGCGCCAAGAGATGGCGGCGCGCGCCTTCCATGTCGACCGGCTTGTGGAACAGTTCGTCGCCGAGCGACAGTGTCTGGTCGCAGCCAAGCACCAGGGCGCCGGGCTTTCGCTCGCTGACCTCGGTGGCCTTGGCCTCGGCAAGCACCAAGGCGACGTCTTCAGGCGAGATACCGCTGTCGTTTAGAGGCGCCTCAAGCGCGCGCTCGTCGACTTCCGCCGGAACAGCCTCGACCGGCACGCCGGCATGGACAAGCAGCGCCTTGCGGAACGGACTGCCCGAGGCAAGGATGATTTTTTCGGCCATTTTTACCGCCCGATTCCTGACGCTCACTAGGGTGTGTCGAGATTCAGGTCAGGCCGAGCCGAAAATGGTGGCTTCCGAGAACCGGAGCGGAGCGTACTTTTCGTACGTAAGCCCCGGAAGCGCTGGAAGCCGCCGTTTGCAGGCCGGCATCACCTAAATATCACACGCCCTAGCGCGTCTTGCCGCGCAGGGCAACGATCGCTGCCGCCGTCTCCTCGATCGAGCGGCGGCTGACGTCGATCATCGGCCAGCCATGCCGGGTGCAGATCTGGCGGGCATAGGCGAGCTCTTCGGCGATCGCGGCGCGGTCGACATAGTCGGTCGGCTCGTAGGCGCTGGTGTTGCCGAGGATGCGGTTCTGGCGGACCTGAGAGATGCGCTCGGCGGTGGCGATCAGCCCGACGATCAGCGGTTTCGTGGCGTTGACCAAGCTTTCCGGTACCGGCACGCCGAGCACGATCGGGATGTTGGCGGTCTTGATGCCGCGATTGGCGAGATAGATGCTGGTCGGTGTTTTCGAGGTGCGCGAAATGCCAACGAGCACGATGTCAGCGTCGTCCATATTGGCGGGCAGCTGGCCGTCATCATGCTCCATGGTGAAATTGAGCGCGTCGATGCGGCGAAAATATTCGGCGTCGAGAACATGCTGGGCGCCGACGCGGCGGCCGGCCGGCGTGCCGAGATAGGACTGGAACACAGTCAGCACCGGTTCCAGCACGGAGACGCAAGGCAGGCCCATGGCGGCGCAGCGTTCGTCGATACCGCGGGCGAGCTTTTGGTCGACGACCGTATAGAGGACGATGCCCGGCTCCTCCTCGATGTCCTCGAACACTTTCGTCACCTGCTTTTCGGTGCGGATGAGCGGGTAGATATGCTCGATGGCGCGCGCATCCTTATATTGCGCGGAGGCCGCGCGGCCGGCCGCCAGCAGCGTTTCACCGGTGGCATCGGAAATCAGGTGAAGGTGAAAGAAGCTCTGGGGTTTGTTCACAGGGGTTCGTTCCAAGCTGTGGGCCGATGTGGATAAGGTTGGTCGGAAAGATCGGCCGGTCGGAGGCGACTGTATCAGATGCCAGTTTGTCCACAATTCGATGCGCTGTCGGCTTCGTCGGGCGGCTGGGGACAAGTTCGGGGACGGGCTTTTTTGACTCTGCCTCATCCACAGGCCAGTTTTCTTTGCGCGGCCCATTACGCGTTGATTCAAATCCGAAATTTCCAACTGTCCCCAATCCCCTCCTATCCGGCAGAAGAAGCACGCGACAATATGCTGGCTGGCATTTTCCGGGGTAAAGCGGGACAGGAGACAACCACCGATACCAACAGACTCTTAGAATCATAAGATTCCTAGAAATAGAATATTTAATTATAGAGAAGCCTGGAGAGGCGAGCGCTGAATGCCCGAAAACCGGATTATGCTGGACGTGTTGAAGGGCAAGGCTGCGTTTCCGCCGCCGCTCTGGATGATGCGCCAGGCCGGCCGCTATCTGCCGGAATATCGGGAGACACGCAGGCGGGCCGGATCGTTCCTCGATCTTTGCTACGATCCCGATCTTGCTGTGGAGGTAACGCTGCAGCCGATAGAACGCTTTGGCTTCGATGCATCGATCCTGTTTTCCGACATTCTGGTCGTGCCGCATGCGCTGGGCCGCGACGTGCGTTTCGAGGAGGGACGCGGGCCGCTGTTGACGCCGATCTCGGGGGCGGAGATTCCGGCTCTCGACGGCGAAACGTTTCACGTGAATCTCGAACCGGTCTACGAGACGGTTAGACGGCTGCGGACAAAACTGCCTGATGAGACGACGCTGATCGGCTTCTGCGGCGCGCCGTGGACGGTGGCGACCTATATGATCGCCGGCCACGGCACCTCAGACCAGGCGCCGGCGCGGCTGTTCGCCTATCGCGAGCCGGCGGCTTTCCTGCAGCTGCTGAACGTACTTGTCGATCACTCGGCCGCCTATCTCATCCGCCAGATCGAAGCAGGCGCCGATGTGGTGCAGGTTTTTGACTCGTGGTCCGGCGTGCTCGACGAAGTGTCTTTCGAGGCCTTTTGTGTCGGGCCGATGGCGGAGATCGTCAGGCAGGTACGGGCCGTGCATCCCAACGTTCCGATCATCGGGTTTCCCAAGGGCGCCGGCGCCCACTACCGGAGCTATCGCCAGAAGACCGGCGTGACGGGGCTGGGGCTCGACTGGACCGTGCCGTTGACGACGGCAAAGGAACTGCAGCGCGACGGCGCCGTACAGGGCAATCTCGATCCGTTACGGCTGGTGGCCGGCGGCAAGGCTCTAGCCGACGGCGTCGACGCTATCTTGAAAGCACTGGGCGATGGACCGCTGATCTTCAATCTCGGGCACGGCATCACGCCGGAAACGCCGATTGCGCATGTCGAGGCGATGGTGAAACTGGTGCGGAGCGCATCATGACGATGATGGGGAATGGCACCGCGGAAGGTGGTGCTGGCGCAATGCGCCGCGCGGCGATAGCGATTGCGGTTTTCCTCGTGTTGGCTGGGCTTCTGTTCCTGTTTGGGCCAGATGATTTCTATCCCTGGGCAAAGGCGATCCATGTCATTGCCGTCATCTCCTGGGTGGCGGGCATGCTCTATCTGCCGCGGCTGCTGGTTTATCATGCCGATGCGGAGAAAGGCTCCGTCCAGTCGGAAACCTTCAAGGTGATGGAGCGCCGGCTGCTGCGCGGCATCATCAATCCGGCCATGATCATCACCTGGGTATTCGGGCTCTGGCTGGCCTGGAAAGGCTTTGGTTTTCAGGGCGGATGGCTGCATGCCAAGATCGCCGCGGTGCTCGGGCTCTCGGCCGTTCATGGCTATCTGGCCGGCGCGGTGCGCAAATTCGCCGAGGACCGCAATGAAAAACCGGCGAGGCACTGGCGGATCGTCAACGAGTTCCCCACATTACTGATGATCGTCATCGTCGTGCTGGTCATCGTGAAGCCGTTTTGACGCCACCGCATCGACCCGAAAATCGGGATCGATTTTCGGAAAGGACGATGCGGAACTCAAAAAGTCTTACAGCGTCCTTTGCGCGTCGAGAGAGACGCGCGGCGCTCACAAAAGGCGGCTTGCTCTTTTAGTCGACCGACGATAAAAGACGGGTCTTCCTTCCCGTCATGCGCCGCCCCATTTCATCGCTTCGGCCGCGCCCGGCATTTGTCGCATCCCGCCGATATTTTCCCCATGCTTAGTCACTCAGAGTCCGTCTAATGATGCAAGAAATGAAACTCACCGAGTTCAAGAACAAGAAACCGCCAGAGCTGATCGCTTATGCCGAATCGCTCGAGGTCGAGAACGCCAGTGTGATGCGCAAGCAGGAGCTGATGTTCGCAATCCTGAAGCGGCTGGCGACCCAGGATATCGAGATCATCGGCGACGGTGTGGTCGAAGTGCTTCAGGACGGTTTTGGCTTCCTGCGCTCGGCCAATGCCAATTACCTGCCGGGCCCCGACGATATTTATATTTCGCCGTCGCAGATCCGCCGGTTCTCGCTAAAGACCGGCGATACCGTCGAAGGCCCGATCCGCAGCCCGAAGGAAGGCGAGCGCTATTTCGCGCTGCTCAAGGTCAACACGATCAATTTCGACGACCCCGAAAAGATCCGCCACAAGATCCATTTCGACAATCTGACGCCGCTTTATCCGACCTCGCGGCTGAAGATGGAAATGGACGTTCCGACCTCGAAGGACATCTCGGCGCGCGTCATCGACCTGGTGGCGCCGCTCGGCAAAGGCCAGCGCGCCCTTATCGTGGCGCAGCCGCGAACCGGCAAGACGGTGCTGTTGCAGAACATCGCCCATTCGATCACCACCAATCATCCGGAATGCTATTTGATCGTGCTGCTGATCGACGAGCGGCCGGAGGAAGTCACCGATATGCAGCGCTCGGTGAAGGGCGAGGTCGTCTCCTCGACCTTCGACGAGCCGGCGGTGCGCCACGTCCAGGTCGCCGAAATGGTGATCGAGAAGGCGAAGCGCCTGGTCGAGCACGGGCGCGACGTCGTCATCCTGCTGGATTCGATCACCCGCCTCGGCCGTGCCTACAACACCGTCGTGCCGTCATCCGGCAAGGTGCTGACCGGCGGCGTCGACGCCAATGCCTTGCAGCGGCCGAAGCGCTTCTTCGGCGCAGCCCGCAACATCGAGGAAGGCGGCTCGCTGACCATCATCGCCACCGCTCTGATCGACACCGGCAGCCGCATGGACGAGGTCATCTTCGAAGAGTTCAAGGGCACCGGCAATTCGGAAATCGTGCTCGACCGCAAGGTGGCGGACAAGCGCATCTACCCGGCCATGGACATCCTCAAGTCCGGCACCCGCAAGGAAGACCTTCTGGTCGCGCGCCAGGACTTGCAGAAGATCTTCGTGCTGCGCCGCATCCTGGCGCCGATGGGCACAACCGACGCCATCGAGTTCCTGATCGACAAGCTCAAGCAGACCAAGACGAATGCGGATTTCTTCGATTCGATGAACACGTAAGGGATCAGGCGAGGCAGCCCCTCACCTATCCGCGCCGCAACTGCCGCTCGAGCTCCTCAGCGTCCGTTATCACCGGTAGGCAGACCTGCCCGGTGCACAGCCAGGCGCCGGGCTCGATCGTTGGCGGCAAAACGCCGCCTGGCAGCGTCGCCAGGTTTGTCGCCGAGCCGACCGACACGATAGTGTCGACCCGGCGGGGGTCCGGATTTCGATTCGCAACCGGAACAAGCCCGGGGTTCTCTTGGTCGTCCACCAGCACCAGTTTCAACGGCTCGATCGCCAAGGCGCAGGCGTTGACGATACCTGCCTGGCCATATGCCTGATGCGCCGCACGGCCGGCCGCGTGTTCGGCGACCTTCCAGGTCTTTTCCTGTAATTCAAGATCGCCCGAAAGCGAGGACAACCGGACCATGGCCTCGATGATCTGGCCGGTGGCTGACGGGATAGCCTCGTCGACATCGCCCCTGATACGGATCGGCACGTCGGCACTGTCCGACGCGGTGAGGTAGTAGCCGGTGTTGTTCTCATCGCTATGCCATTGATCGAGCTGCGCGATGAATTGGCCGGCCAGCTCGGTGTAACTCGATGTGCCGGTAGCTTCAAACAAGGAGATCGCGGCGTTGACCATGGCGGCGTAGTCGCTCGACAGCGCCGGGAAAAGCCTCTTTGCGCCAAGCATCGAATGCGGCAAGCGACTGTCTCGACCCGCGCTGGCAATGGCCGCGAAGGCCTGCTCCGCCGCCTCGATCCAGTCGATCCGTTTCAGGGAACGACCGGCTTCGGCGAGAGCCGCGATGACCAGGCCGTTCCAATCGGTCAGGATTTTTCCGTCACGCCCGGGTCTGACGCGCTGCTCCCGGGCTGCTAGCATTTTTTCCTTTAAGGGAATGAGCCCGTCGCGATCGGCCACGCTTTGCGTTTGCTGGGCTCCGGTCTGGTGGATGATCGGCTTGCCCTCCCAGCCGTGCGGGGCGACAATTGTAAAGTGTTTGAAAAATAAAGCTGATTCGTCGCCAAGAGCGGTTTCTATCTCATCCTTGCTCCAGGTGTAGAACAGTCCCTCCTCGCGCTCGCTGTCCGCGTCGAGGCTGGCAGCGAATGCACTGCCGTCGACGCGCATCTCGCGCAAGAGCCAGCCGATCGTCTCTTCGATTCGTACCCGGAACAATTCGTTGCCGGTCGCGGCATAGGCCCAATTGCACAGCCGAATGAGCTGGGCGTTGTCGTAAAGCATTTTTTCGAAATGCGGCACCAGCCATTCGGCGTCGGTCGAGTAGCGGCTTAAGCCGCCGCCGATATGATCGTAGATGCCGCCCGCCAACATCTTTTCGAGGCTGAGCAGGACGGCGTCGCGATGGGCTGTGTGGCGATCGCGCAGCCAGGACAGCCAGAGCGTCTGCATGAACGGCGCATTGGGGAATTTGGGCGCGCCGCGCAGGCCGCCCAAATCCCTGTCGATCATGCCTTCGATGCCGTTGGCGAGTGTCGCCAGCGTGTCGCGGTCGAGCACGGCCCTGGCATGCGAGCCGGCCAGCCGCGCCTCGACATGCGTGGTCAGCCCGTCAGCGCTTTGGTTAACGCTTTCTTTCTTCTCCCGCCACGCCTTGTCGACCGCCTCGAGTACCTGGACGAACCCCGGACGGCCGTAGCGTGCCTCGCGCGGAAAATAGGTGCCGCCCCAGAATGGCTTCCCATCCGGCGTCAGGAACATGGTCAGCGGCCAACCGCCCTGCTCGCCCATCGAGGACAGCGCCGCCATATAGATCTGATCGATGTCCGGCCGCTCTTCGCGATCCACCTTGATATTGACGAAGAGACGGTTCATGACGGCGGCGACGTCGTCGTTCTCGAAGCTCTCATGGGCCATGACATGGCACCAATGGCAGGCGGCGTAGCCGACCGAGAGCAGGATTGGCCGCTCAAGCGTTCTTGCTTCGGCGAGCGACGCCGGCGACCATGCCCGCCAATGCACAGGGTTGCCGCTATGCTGCTGCAGATAGGGGCTGGCCTCTTCGGCAAGCAGATTTTGCGCGGGCAATGTCACGGTCGATAACTCGGCAATTGTCGATGAATAAGCGAAGCTAGGGCGGTTGTGCTGGGTCGGCAAATGATTTCAGGTGATTCCATTGTTGCCCTGTCGAGCGGTCGCCTGCCCGCCGGCGTTGCCGTGATCCGCATTTCCGGCCCACAAAGTCGATTCGTTATCGAAACAATTGCCGGTTCCATGGTTGAGAACCGTGTTGCGACCTATCGGAAGTTCAGGACGCCCGACGGATCGGTGCTAGACAGCGCCCTGGTCGTTCTCTTTGCCGGCCCCAACAGCTTCACTGGCGAAGATATCGCCGAATTCCATGTCCATGGCGGGCGCGCCGTTGTGGCAAAGATGCTGGAGACGATCGCCGGCTTTGACGGTGTCAGGCATGCCGAGCCGGGTGAATTCACTCGGCGCGCCTTTCTCAACGGCAAGGTCGATCTGGTCGAGACCGAGGCGCTGGCCGATCTCGTCAACGCCGAGACGGAGGCACAGCGGCGCTTTGCCGTTCAGAATGCCGAGGGTGTGCAGAGCGAGCTCTATTTGGGCTGGCGCCGTCGGCTCATCCATGCGCGGGCGATGATCGAAGCCGAGATCGATTTTGCCGATGAAGATGATGTGCTGGGTTCCGTTGCAGAGACGGTCTGGTCGGACGTGTGGGCGATGATCGACGAGATCGAACGTCATGTCCGGGGGTTCCGGGCCGCCGAAATCATCCGCGATGGGTTCGAGGTCGTCATCCTCGGGGCGCCGAATGCCGGCAAATCAAGCCTGTTCAACGCACTGGCCCGGCGCGAGGCGGCGATCGTCACGGAAGAGCCCGGCACGACCCGCGATCTGCTCGAAGTGGTGCTGGACCTGGAGGGGATGCGCATAAGAGTGACGGATACTGCCGGTCTTCGGGAGAAGCCTGGCAGGATCGAGGCGATTGGCATCGAAAGGGCAAGGAGCAAGGCCGGAACCGCCGATCTGCTGCTCGTGCTGGAGGATATGGCGGAGCCGATTGCAGCGGGCGCACTGCCGGCCGGTGTTCCATCATTGAGGGTCGGGACGAAGGTCGATCTGTTGCAAGGCAAGCCGCGGGCGTCCTTGCTTGGGACACCTTATGATGCGGTTGTCTCGACCAGGGACGGTACGGGGCTGGCGGAGTTGCTGGCGGAGATCGGCCATCGCGCCGCGGCGCAAATTGGCCAGGTAGGCGATATCCTGCCGTCGCGGCTGCGGCACGTCGAGCTTCTCAACGAGACGAAACGCTTCCTGCTTGCTGCAGTGAGGAGCGATGAGCGCGGGCAGGAGCTGCGGGCCGAGGAATTGCGGCTCGCAGCGGATAGGCTCGGCCGGATCGTCGGTGCCGTCGATGTTGAGGACATGCTCGACGTCATCTTTGCGCAGTTCTGTATCGGCAAGTGACTCACGTGAAACATTGCAGGCCGGCCGGCTTCGGTGATTCACGTGAAACGCTGAGCGTTGCGGCAGGAGGAGACCGGTCTCGGCCCCTCACGTCTGAGATCGGCGTAGGCCCTCCATGGCTCGTCATCCTCGGGCGGAGCGAACGCGAGGCAGGCCCCAGGATCCATGTCGTAACGCCAGCCGAAGAATGCGGCGGCTTGGAATGTCGGTTGCGTTCGCAACGCCGCTGCCGGGCAGTCTGTTCGGGTCCCGGTGCACGGCCGTCAGGTAACGGCATGGAATCCCAGGGTCTCCGCGACGTCGCTTCGCTCCTGCTCCGCCCTAGGATGACGAAGGGGATACCTTGGCCAATCTCCGAAGTTCGCGATACTCCGCGATGGACTGGTCGCCGCCCGCCAAGATCGCAGTGCCAGCGCATCAGTTGCATTGTTTCACGTGAAACGATTCGTCGAGCGTCCTTGACAGCGCAGGCTGTCGGCGACATGTGTCGGTCGACTTGAATTCGGGATTCTGAAATGACCGATCGCTATGATGTGGTTGTGGTGGGCGGCGGCCATGCTGGTTGCGAGGCGGCCAGCGCTGCGGCGCGCGCCGGTGGCAAAACGGCTCTGGTGACGCTGCGCTTCGAGACGATCGGCGTGATGTCCTGCAATCCGGCGATCGGTGGGCTGGGCAAGGGGCATCTGGTTCGCGAGATCGACGCCATGGACGGGTTGATGGGGCGCGTCGCTGACGCCGCCGGCATCCAGTTCCGTTTGCTCAACCGCCGCAAGGGACCCGCCGTGCGCGGGCCGCGCACGCAAGCGGACCGGAAGCTCTACCGGCTCGCCATGCAGGCGGCGATTCGCGAGCAGGCCGGTCTCGACGTGGTTGAGGGCGAGGTCCTGGATTTCGAAATCGTCAATGGCCGCATAGAGGCTGTGCTGCTGGCCGATGGCCGCCGGCTTGCCTGCGGCGGCGTGGTGCTGACGACCGGAACGTTTCTGCGCGGGCTGATCCATATTGGCGAGAAGAAGATCGTTGCCGGCCGGATGAACGAGCAGGCCAGCCTCGGCCTATCCGCCACCATGGCGCGCGCGGGCTTCAAGCTCGGGCGGCTGAAGACCGGCACACCGCCACGGCTGGATGGCAGGACGATCGATTGGGCGTCGCTGGAGAGCCAGGCAGCGGATGATAATCCGGTGCCGTTCTCGCTGATGACCGACTGCATCGCCAACCCGCAGATCCATTGCGGCATTACGCGCACGACCGCGGCGACGCATGAGTTGATCCGCGCCAATCTGGGCCGTTCCGCCATGTATTCCGGCTCGATCGAAGGGATGGGGCCGCGCTACTGCCCGTCCATCGAGGACAAGATCGTCAAGTTCGGCGACCGCGAGGGCCACCAGATTTTTCTGGAGCCGGAAGGGCTGGACGACGACACCGTCTACCCGAACGGCATTTCGACCTCACTGCCAGAGGACGTGCAGCTCGACATTCTGAAAACCATTCCGGGATTGGAGCATGCTGTCATGCTGCAGCCCGGCTATGCCATCGAATATGATCATGTCGATCCGCGCGAGCTCAAGCCGACGCTGGAAACCAAGCGGATTGGTGGTCTTTTCCTCGCCGGGCAGATCAACGGCACGACCGGCTACGAGGAGGCCGGGGCGCAGGGGCTGCTCGCCGGCCTCAACGCCGCGCGGCAGGCATCGGCAAGCGATCAGGTCGTGCTCAGCCGCACCGAGGCCTATATCGGGGTGATGGTCGACGACCTGACCAGCCGCGGCATCGCCGAACCCTACCGTATGTTCACCTCGCGGGCCGAGTTCCGGCTGTCGCTGCGGGCCGACAACGCCGATGAGCGGCTGACGCCGCTGGCCACGAAGCTCGGGATCGCCTCGCGGCAACGGATGCAACGGTTTAGCGATGTCGTGCAGGAGCTAGAAAAGGCGCGCAAGCTTGCGGTTGGCACGACCATGACCCCCAACGAAGCGGCGCGTCATGGACTCGAAATCAACAGGGACGGTGTGCGCCGCTCCGCCTATGAGTTGCTGGCCTATCCGGGTGTCGATGTCGCCTGGCTCGCCCAAATCGTCCCGGAGTTTGCGGCAATCGAGGGCAAAACGGCCGAACGCCTCGAAACGGAAGCGAAATATTCGGTCTATCTCGACCGGCAGCAGGCGGATGTCACCCAGATCAGGCATGAGGAGAGCCGGCTGATCCCGACCTCGCTCGATTTTGCTTCTGTTCCGGGCCTGTCCAACGAGCTGAAGCAGAAGATGCTGGCGCGCCAGCCGCGTTCCATAGCCGATGCACAGCGGATGGAAGGCATGACGCCGGCGGCGCTGGCGATCATCGTCGCGCATGTCCGCAACGCCGAGGCCGCCGCGCGAAGGAATGTTGCGTGAGCGCTGCCTCATGGGCAAGCCTGCAAGAGGCTGCGGGCCCGGTTTCACGTGAAACATTCGACCGTCTGATCGACTTCGAGACGGTCTTCCAGAAATGGAACCGCCGGATAAACCTGGCGGCGCAGTCGACGCAGGACGATGTCTGGCGCCGGCACATCCTTGACAGTGCGCAGCTTGCGCGAATCAAACCGGAGGCGAAGCGCTGGGTCGATCTGGGCTCGGGCGGCGGTTTTCCCGGTCTGGTCCTTGCCTTTCTGCTCGCCGAGCGTGACGGCGCCAGCATCGATCTGGTTGAAAGCAATCGGAAAAAGGCATCATTCCTGCAAGCGGTCGTCGGCCAATTCAACCTGCCTGCCCGCATCATCGCGCGGCGCATTGACGACGTCTATCCGCTTGTTTCGACGCCACAAATCGTCACGGCCAGGGCGCTGGCGTCGCTTCCGGTCCTGCTCGAACTGTCGGCGCCGTGGTTGACGGCGGGCGCGTGCGGCCTGTTCCACAAAGGCCGGGATTACCGCGCCGAAGTGGCAGAAAGCGCTCAACGATGGTCATTCGATCTGGTAGAACATGCCAGCGCGACCGACGCTCATGGCGTCATCCTCGAACTGTCTGATTTGCGCCCACTGACTTGAGATCGGCGACCTCGGAATGAATTTCTGGCATAGACCCATGATGAAGAATGGCCCCCGAATCATCACCGTAGCCAACCAGAAGGGCGGCGTCGGCAAGACGACGACGGCCATCAACCTGGCCACGGCGCTGGCGGCGATCGGCGAGCGGGTGCTGATCGTCGATCTCGATCCGCAAGGCAATGCCAGCACCGGCCTCGGCATCGACCGGCGCGACCGCACGGTTTCGTCCTATGACGTGCTGACCGGCGAACTGGATCTGGAGGCGGCGGCGATCCCGACGGCGGTGCCGGGCCTGTTGATCGTGCCGTCGACGCTCGATCTGCTCGGCATCGAAATGGAGATCGCGTCGGCGCCGGACCGGGTGCTGCGGCTGCGCAATGCCCTGCGCGCCTCGGCCGGACGCTCTGCGAATTTTGGCTATGTGCTGATCGATTGCCCGCCGTCGCTCAACCTTCTGACGCTGAACTCGATGGCCGCGGCCGATTCGGTGCTGGTGCCGCTGCAGTGCGAATTCTTCGCGCTCGAAGGCTTGAGCCAGCTGCTGGAGACGGTCGAGCAGGTTCGCCGCTCGATCAATCCCGACCTGACGATCCAGGGCATCGTGCTGACCATGTTCGACGGGCGCAACAATCTCGCCAACCAGGTGGTGCAAGACGTGCGCGCGCATATGGGCGACAAGGTCTATGAAACCGTCATCCCGCGCAATGTGCGTGTCTCCGAGGCGCCGTCCTACGGCAAGCCGGCGATCCTCTACGATCTCAAATGCTCCGGCAGCCAGGCCTATCTGCAGCTTGCCTCCGAGGTGATCCGCCGCGAGCGCAAATTGCGCGCCGCCTAATGCTGCCGCCAAAGAAGCTGATTCGATAGCGAAACGATCTGGACAGACGATGAGTGAAGACCTTTCAAGAAAAAGACTGGGCCGGGGACTGGCCGCGCTAATCGGCGAAATCGATCGCCCGGCAGCAGTGGAAAAGCAGAGCATGAATGCCGACGGCAAGGTTCCGATCGAGTTCCTGAGCCCGAACCCAAAGAATCCGCGCCGGCATTTTGGCGACGCCGACCTGACCGATCTTGCCCAGTCGATCCGCGAACATGGCGTGGTGCAGCCGGTGGTGGCGCGGCCGTCGCCGACGCAAGCTGGCCGCTACGAGATCATCGCCGGCGAGCGGCGCTGGCGCGCGGCGCAGCGCGCCGGGCTGGTCGAGATCCCGATCATCGTGCGCGATGTCAACGATCGCACCGCGCTCGAACTGGCGATCATCGAAAACGTCCAGCGCACCGACCTCAACCCGGTCGAGGAGGCGATGGGCTACCAGCAGCTGATCGACGATCACGGCTACACCCAGGCCGATCTCGGCCAGGTGATCGGCAAGAGCCGCAGCCACGTCGCCAACACGCTCAGGCTGCTGAAGCTGCCGGACGTGATTCGCGATATGCTGGTCGATGGCGCGCTGTCGGCCGGCCACGCCCGCACATTGGTGACGGCGCAGGATCCGGCGGGCCTGGCCAAGCGGATCGTCGAGGACGGGCTTTCGGTGCGCCAGGCCGAAGCGCTGGCGCAGATGCCGGCCGGCGCTCCAACGGTAAAGCGACAGCCTGCAGCACCGGCACAGAAGGATGCCGATACGCTGGCGCTGGAAAAGCTGATGACCGGCACGATCGGCATGATCGTCACGATCGAGCACAAGGAACGCGGCGGCGTGATCAGCGTCGCTTACCGGACGCTGGAGCAGCTCGACGAGCTCTGCCGTCGGTTGAAGCAGGAGCGGTAGGTGCTTGAGGCGACACGATATTTAGCCGGCAAATAAGGGTTCCAGCTTAGGATTAACGCATCGCGTCGATGGATAAGGAAAAAGGGCCGGGCACTGCGCCGGCCCTTTCTTTTGCGATGCTGGTGATTGGCGAAATCGTCAGAGCAATCAATCTCCCCCCTCGAGGGGGGAGATGGCCGGCAGGCCAGAAGGGGTCGTCTCACATAATTCGCCCACGTCGTCTGTCGTCGCGGAAAGCGCTGGCACTTCTCGCGCGGCGACCCCCTCTGTCGCCTTCGGCGACATCTCCCCCTCAAGGGGGGAGATTAGGCTCTCTGCGCCAGCCTTGCGCTCTCAACAGCAATGCCGAGCAGCGCCTGCCTTGCCAGCGCGACCGAGAGATCCGGCCGCCGGCGGGTCTGCAGGACCGCCGTCTGTAATCGGGTCAAAGCGCGGCCAAGCGCCTCGCTGTTCCAGCGATCGAGGGCCTTCTCCACCAGCTTGCGCCGCGAGAAAAAAACCGGCGGGCGCGCCGCGGCAACGACTGAAGCGGCGTTGCGGCCGCCGGTGTCCATCAGGCCGCGCATTGCCTGGATCGCCTGCAGCTGCCGCATCGCCGAGGAAAGCACCAGAAAAGCTTGGCCGCCGGACTGGCAGTGGCGGGTGAAGGCCATGTCGAAATCGCCGACCTTGCCCTCGAGCAAGGCATCGACGGCGTCGTCGAAGGATAGACCGGAGACGTCGCCCGAAGTCGCCTTGACGTCGTCGAGGCCGATTTCGGTCTGGCCGTGGGCGTAGAGCACCAGCTTCTCGATCTCGCCGCGCGAGGCCAGCCGGTCGCCGCCGAGGTTGCGGCGCAGCGCCTGGCGGGCCTCCAGCGTCATCGACATGCCGGCCTTGCGCAGTTCGTCGTCGATGACCGTGTCGATGTCGCGGGCCTCGTCGGCATAGCACGGCAGCGCCATGGCAATGTCCGCCGCCTCAACGATGGCGCGCAGCCCGACGCCCTTCTTCAGGTCCCCGGCCTCGATCAGTATGATCGCGTCCCGCGCGGGCTCAGCAATCAGCGCCTTGACGTCGTCGGCCAGCGCCTTCTGGCCGGAGGCATTGCGCACCCAGAGCAGGCGCCGGTCCGAAAACATCGGCACGGTGCGAGCCTCGTCGAGCAGGCGGCCTTCGTCGCGATCGACTTCCGAACCGTCCAGCCTGACCACCGAGAACGGATCGTCGAGCGGCAGGCCGGTTTTGCCGGCAAAGGCCTTTGCACGCTCGGCGACGAGCCCACGATCGGGACCATACAGCAGGACGACCGAGATGCGCGGATCCGGCCGCGCCAGCCACGAATCGACCTCATAACCTTTCTTCTGTGCCATGGGCTCTGGTTAGCATGAATGCGGGCGCGGGGTGAACAAAAGGACGCCGCTATCTTCCGAAACACCTATAGCACAGCGCCCTCTCTGTCCCGCCGACATCTCCCCGGATATAGGAATTTCGAGAGGTTTGCCGATCTTGCAGTCCTCGCCCCGCAAAGCGGGGGAGAGGTGGCCGTTAAGCGGTCGGAGAGGGGGCAACCACGCTGGCGAGCCTCTGAATCATTCAGGTCGCGCCTTCCCCCTCTCCGTCTCGGCTTTGCCGAGCCACCTCTCCCCCATTTCATTGGGGGCGAGGAACCCGTTGCAAGCCCAAAAATACCGGCTCTTGCGCCAAATCAGGCCGGACCATTCGCCTAGTTGCGCGCGGCACCAGAAGATCGACAAGAAATTTCGGCGACATATCTGCATCTTGGCTGGCGGTATCGGGGAGGCGGCTTTCTGTGGTCGTTCCCGGTTGAAGCACCAGCCGACGAATTGGCACTGGTCTGCCGGTGTGCAAGTATCGCGCCGGGCAACATTGGAGGACGAAGGTCATGGCCGATGCAGGACTATTGCGGTTCCATGTGCCGGAACCCGAGGTGCGGCCGGGCGGGACGCCGGATTTCTCTGATGTGACCATTCCTAAGGCCGGCTCGGTGCCGCGTCCCGAGATCGACGTCGATCCGCGCACCATCCGCGACATGGCCTTCTCGATCATCCGCGTGCTCAACCGCGCCGGCGAGGCGGTCGGACCCTGGGCTGGCCTGCTTTCCGACGACGAATTGCTGGAAGGACTGCGCCATATGATGACGCTGCGCAGCTTCGATGCGCGCATGCAGATGGCGCAGCGGCAGGGCAAGACCTCCTTCTACATGCAGCATCTGGGCGAGGAGGCGGTGAGCTGCGCCTTCCGCAAGGCGCTGGCGCCGGGCGACATGAATTTTCCGACCTATCGGCAGGCAGGCCTGCTTATCGCCGACGGCTACCCGATGGTCACGATGATGAACCAGATCTATTCGAACGAGGCCGACCCGCTGAAGGGGCGGCAACTGCCGATCATGTATTCGTCGAAGGAGCACGGCTTCTTCTCGATCTCCGGCAATCTGGCGACGCAATATATCCAGGCGGTCGGCTGGGCGATGGCTTCGGCGATCAGCAATGATTCGAAGATCGCTGCCGCCTGGATCGGCGACGGTTCGACGGCCGAGTCCGACTTCCATTCGGCGCTGGTGTTCGCCTCCACCTACAAGGCGCCGGTCGTGCTCAACGTCGTAAACAACCAGTGGGCGATCTCGACCTTCCAAGGCATCGCCCGGGGCGGCTCCGGCACTTTCGCCGCCCGCGGTCTCGGCTTCGGCATTCCGTCGCTGCGGGTCGATGGCAACGACTATCTCGCCGTCCATGCGGTGGCGAAATGGGCGGCCGAGCGCGCGCGGAAAAATCTCGGCCCGACGCTGGTCGAATATGTCACCTACCGTGTCGGCGCGCATTCGAGCTCCGACGATCCGTCGGCTTATCGGCCGAAGGCTGAGTCCGACGCGTGGCCGCTCGGCGATCCGATCGTCAGGCTGAAGAACCATCTCATCCAGCGCGGCGTCTGGTCGGACGAGCGCCACACCCAGGCCGAAGCAGAAATCCTCGAAACAGTGATCGCGGCGCAAAGGGAGGCCGAGCGCCATGGCACGCTGCATGCCGGTGGCAAGCCTTCGGCGCGCGACATGTTCGAGGGCGTCTATGCCGAGATGCCGCCGCATCTCAGGCGCCAGCGCCAGCAGGCCGGGGTCTGACCATGCCAAGACGGACAATCATCGAGGCGATCCGCGACGCCATGGACGTGTCGATGGCCCGCGACGAACGCGTCATCGTGTTCGGCGAGGATGTCGGCTTTTTCGGCGGCGTCTTCCGCTGCACGCAAGGGCTGCAGGCCAAATATGGCAAGAGCCGCTGCTTCGATGCGCCGATCAGCGAATCCGGCATCGTTGGCTCGGCCATCGGTATGGCCGCTTACGGCCTGAAACCTTGCGTCGAAGTGCAGTTTGCCGACTATGTCTATCCGGCCTATGACCAGATTGTCTCGGAAGCGGCGCGGCTGCGCTACCGGTCGAATGGCGACTTTACCTGTCCGATCGTGGTCAGGATGCCGACCGGCGGCGGCATTTTTGGCGGCCAGACCCACAGCCAGAGTCCGGAGGCGCTGTTCACCCATGTCTCCGGCCTGAAGGTCGTGGTGCCGTCCAATCCGCATGACGCCAAGGGTCTCTTGATTGCGGCGATCGAGGATCCCGACCCGGTGATCTTCCTGGAGCCGAAGCGGCTCTACAACGGGCCCTTCGACGGCCACCACGAGCGCCCGGTGACGCCGTGGTCGAAGCATGAACTCGGCGAGGTGGCCGACGGCCACTACACGGTCCCGCTCGGCAAGGCGGTGATCCGCCGGCCGGGTTCCGCTGTCACCGTGCTCGCCTATGGCACCATGGTTTATGTCGCCGAGGCGGCGGCCGAGGAGACCGGCATCGACGCCGAGATCATCGATCTGAGGACGCTGCTGCCGCTCGATCTCGAGACGATCGTCGGCTCGGTGAAAAAGACGGGCCGCTGCGTGATCGTGCACGAGGCGACGCTGACGTCCGGGTACGGCGCCGAGCTGTCGGCCCTGGTGCAGGAGAACTGCTTCTACCATCTGGAAGCGCCGGTGGCGCGGGTCGCCGGCTGGGACACGCCCTATCCGCACGCGCAGGAGTGGGACTATTTTCCCGGTCCCGCTAGGCTCGGCCGCGCGCTCGTTGAAACGATGGAAGCCTAAAAGGGGGAGGCCTGACGACGATGGGCGAATATGTGATCAAGCTGCCCGATGTCGGCGAAGGCGTCGCCGAGGCCGAGCTGGTCGAATGGCAGGTCAAGGTCGGCGATCTCGTGCGCGAGGACGCGGTGCTGGCCGCCGTCATGACCGACAAGGCGACGGTCGAGATTCCCTCGCCCGTTGACGGCGAGATCGTCTGGCTCGGTGCGGAGATCGGCGACACGGTGGCGATCGGCTCGCCCATCGTCAGATTGAAGGTGGCCGGCGAAGGCAATGTGAAGGCCGCTGCGGAATCGTCGGGAGGTGAGGCGAAAGCCACCGAGGCTACCCCCACCCCGGGCCCCTCCCCACAAGGGGGAGGGGGACGAGCTTCGGCCGCCAAAGCCGATGCCAAATCGGTCGCGCGCCCGTCCGCAAAAGTTTCCGCGCGTGAGGATGAACCGGCGACGGAATCCGCCTCCCCCTTGTGGGGAGGGGTTGGGGGTACTGCGGTCGGTGGGGGTCTCGCGGCCGTCTCCGGCGCGCCACGCCTCGAAGGCGAAAAGCCGCTGGCGTCGCCGGCCATCCGCCTCAGGGCGAAAGAGGCCGGCATCGATCTGCGTCAGGTCACAGGAAGCGGCCCGGCCGGCCGTATCCAGCATGAGGACATCGAGGCGTTTCTGGCGCGCGGGCCGCGGCTCGCGAAAATCTCCGGCCTCGCCCCCAACGAGACGATCGAGGACATCAAAATCATCGGGCTCAGGCGAAAAATCGCCGAGAAGATGACGCTGGCCAAGTCGCGCATTCCGCACATCACCTATGTCGAGGAGATCGATGTTACCGCACTCGAGGATTTGCGCGCCGCGCTCAACAAGGAGAAGCGCACCGGCGCGGAAAGGCCGAAGCTGACGCTGCTGCCGTTCCTGATGCGGGCGATGGTCAGGGCGATCGCCGACCAGCCCAACCTCAACGCGCTGTTCGACGACGAAGCCGGCATCATCCACCAGCATGGCGGCGTCCATATCGGCATTGCCGCGCAGACGCCTTCGGGGCTGGTGGTGCCGGTGGTCAAACACGCCGAGGCGCGCGACATTTGGGACTGCGCCGCCGAGCTCAACAGACTCGCCGAGGCGGCCAAATCAGGCACGGCGACGCGCGACGAGCTCTCGGGTTCGACCATCACCATCACCTCGCTCGGCGCCATGGGCGGTGTCGCGACGACGCCGGTGATCAATCATCCGGAAGTGGCGATCCTCGGCGTCAACAAAATGATGGTGCGGCCGGTGTGGGACGGCACCCAGTTCATCCCACGCAAGATGATGAACCTGTCCTCCAGCTTCGACCACCGGGTGATCGACGGCTGGGACGCCGCGGTGTTTATTCAACGGATCAAGGCGCTGCTGGAGTCCCCGGCGCTGATTTTTGTGGATTGAGGCTGGTGGTGCAAGAAATGACAGCGGCAGCGATCCTTCCCACCCCCTCTGTCCGACCGGACAGTCCGGCAGGACAGAGGGGGGTGCTGTCCCTCCGGCAGGAAAAATTTTGCACCGCTGCGACGCCTTGAGAGGAACCCCATGAAGGAAATCTCCTGCAAGCTGCTCGTTATCGGTGCTGGCCCCGGTGGCTATGTCTGTGCCATCCGCGCCGGCCAGCTTGGCATCGACACGGTTATCGTCGAGTTCGGCAAGCCGGGCGGCACTTGTCTCAATGTCGGCTGCGTTCCGTCCAAGGCGCTGATCCATGCGGCCGAGGAGTTCGAGAAAATCTCGCATATGGCGGGCGGCAAGAGTCCGCTCGGCATTTCGATTGGAACAGCATCCATTGATCTCGAAACGACCACCGCCTGGAAGGATGGTATTGTTAGCCGGCTGAATAGCGGCGTGGCCGGCCTGCTCAAGAAGGCCGGGGTCAAGACCGTGCACGGCTGGGCGAAATTCCGTGACGGCAAGACCGTCGAAGTCCAGACCGAGACCGGAATGCAGGTGGTCCGCGCCGAGACTGTGGTCATCGCGACCGGCTCGGCGCCGGTCGAGCTGCCGTCGCTGCCGTTCGGTGGACCGGTGATCTCGTCGACCGAAGCGCTGGGGCTGAGCGAAGTGCCGGAAAGGCTTGCCGTCGTCGGCGGCGGCTATATCGGGCTGGAGCTCGGCATCGCCTTCGCCAAGATGGGCGCCAAGGTGACCGTGGTCGAGGCTTTGCCGCGCGTACTGGCGCAATATGATGCCGAACTGACCCGGCCGGTGGTGAAGCGGCTCGCCGAGCTCGGTATCGAGGTGCTTGTGGGCGCCAAGGCCAAGGGGTTGTCGACCAAGGGGGATGCGCTGCTGGTCGAGACGAAGGACGGCAAGAATGGCAAGATCGTTGCCGACAGGATTCTGGTCACCGTCGGGCGCAAGCCGGTGGTCGAAGACTGGGGGCTGGAGCAGATCGACCTCGACATGGCGGGAAAATTCATCCGCATCGACGACCAGTGCCGCACCTCGATGCGCGGCATCTTTGCCGTTGGCGACGTCACCGGCGAGCCGATGCTGGCGCACCGGGCGATGGCGCAAGGCGAAATGGTCGCCGAGATCGTCGCCGGCCACAAGCGTGGCTGGGACAAACGCTGCATTCCCGCTATCTGCTTCACCGATCCGGAGCTGGTCACCGCAGGCCTGTCGCCGGAAGAGGCAAAGGGGCTCGGCGGCGACATCAAGGTCGGATTGTTCCCCTTCGCCGCCAATGGCCGGGCGATGACGAAGATGGGTGAGGAGGGCTTTGTCCGGATCGTTGCCCGCGCGGACAACCATCTGGTGCTCGGCATCCAGGCGGTCGGTCACGGCGTGTCGGAACTGTCGACGGCTTTCGGCCTGGCACTGGAAATGGGCGCGCGGCTGGAGGATATAGCCGGCACCATCCATTCCCACCCGACGCAAGGTGAGGGTTTTCAGGAAGCGGCGCTGAAGGCGCTCGGGCATGCGCTGCATATCTAGATGCAGGTGGCAGGGACGTTGATAAGGGCGGCCCCTATGCTTCGTCATCCCAGAGCGTTGCGAACGCAAAGCGGAGCCAAGACCCTGGGATCCATGTCGTGAAAGCGGCCGAAGAATGCGACGGAGCAGAATTCTGCACCGTGGATGCGCCCTTACATCACGGCATGGGTCTGCGCCGCGTCGCTTCCCTCCTTGCTCAGCCCCAGGATGACGAAGGCGTCGCCGGGAACCTAACCCGCCAGCCGGCTAACCATCTCGTGTTGCGCATAGGCGTGGCCAAAGCGGTTGGCTAGGAAGGCGTCGAGCGCGATGTCTTCCTGCTTGATGAAGCCCGTCGCCGGCAAGGTGCCGTCGGCCAGCATGTCAAGGACCGCGCAAATGGCTGACGCGGTGGTGATCTGGATGGCGCTGCGCACCATGTCGCCGACGCGCTTGGCGTAGATCTTGTTGGCGTAGGTTTCCTGCAGCAGGCGGCCGTTCTTGCGACCGCTGACGGTGACGAAGACGATGACCACGTCCTGCAGCGTCGCCGGCAGGGCGCTCTCGAAAATGTCCTTCAGCACGTCGCGTCGGTGGCGCAGGCCGAGATCGTTGAGCAACGCCTTCATGATCGCGGCGTGGCCGGGGTAGCGGATGGTGCGATAGTTCAGCGTACGCACCTTGCCCTTCAGCGTTTCGGCCAGCGTGCCGAGCCCGCCGGATGTGTTGAACGCCTCGTAGGTGACACCGTCGAGCGAGAATTCCTCGCGCTCCTCCAACGGCGGCACCTCGATCAGCTCGCCTTCGACGATCGCCTCGCAAGGCTCACAATATTCATTGATGACGCCGTCCGTGCTCCAGGTCAGATTGTAGTTCAGTGCATTCGACGGGTACTGCGGCAGCGCCCCGACCCGCATGCGCACGCTTTCCAGGGTGTCGAAGCGGCTGGCCAGATCGTTGGCGACGATCGAGATGAAGCCCGGCGCCAGCCCGCATTGTGGGATGAAGGCGCTGTTGGCGGAGCGCGCCAATTCCTTGACGCGCCTGGTGCTGACGACGTCCTCGGTCAGGTCGAGATAGTGGACGCCGGCGCTGGCTGCCGCTTCGGCAATGCGCGTGGTCAGGTGGAAGGGGGCGGCGCTGAGCACGGCGAATTTGCCGGCCAAAGCGGCTTCGAGCGTGCCTGATGCTTCGATGTCGAGTTCCAGCGTCTTGACCGTTTCGGGCATTTCGGCCGCGCCGAGCTGTGCCACCGAGCGGTCGACGAGGGTGACGTGATAGTCGCCGGTGGACGCCAGCATCTCGGCGATGGTCGAGCCGATTTTGCCGGCGCCGACAACGATGATTTTCTTCATAACAGTTCCCTCGCCTTACCTTTGATAAAGAAGATAGAATCGCAGCTTGCCCGTCGAAAGGAAGCGTGGAATTGTTCGAAACGAAGTGGCTTGCTGATCAATATGCCGATGAGGTTCGTCGAAAGTGCTTAGCAACGCGGAACAGGCCCTGCTCTCCCTGCTGCGCGCGAATGCGCGCGCCTCGACGGCCGAGCTGGCACGGCTGCTGGGCGTGTCGCGGACGACAGTGCAGAGCCGGATCGAGCGGCTGGAACAGCGCGGCATCATCACCGGCTATGGGGTCAGGCTTTCGCAGGATTACGAACAGGGACTGGTGCGGGCGCATGTTCTGCTCACCGTCACGCCCAAGCTTGCCGACAAGGTGGTGCGCCGCCTGCAGGCGCTGCCGCCGGTGCGGACGCTGCATTCGGTGAGCGGCAATTTCGACATGATCGTCATCGTCGACGCGCCGTCGATCAAGGATCTCGACACGCTCCTTGACGAGATCGGCGCGATGGACGGGGTCGAGCGGACATCGTCCTCGATCATCCTGTCGACGCGGATCGATCGCTGACGGGCCTTCAGCTGACCTGCATCGTAAAACAATGTACGAGAGAGCGGGTGTCCGCTCCTCTGATCACTGGTGCCGCGCGGCGCGGCGGACACTCTGCACCAGGATGGCGAGGCAGCCGATTAGCAGCAGGATGCCGCCAAAGAGCGGCGGCAGCGCCAGAAACTTCACCGCCGCCGTGATCGCCGCGATCAGCAGCAGGGCGAGCAGCGCCAGATTGCCGTCGTCGACGAACATGCCGATGAATTCCCTCACAGCAAGGCGAACGAGGTTCATCGGGCCAACCCGCCGATGGCTGCGGGATAGGCGCTGCGCAGCCAGCGCACGATGGCAAAGGACGCCAGCGCGACGATCGCGAAAATCGCGAGCAAGGCCAGATCGTCGCCCGGCCAGTGCGCATCGATGCTTTCGCCGGTCCAGAAGATGCCGAAGCTGGTCAGCATCAGCCCGACGACGAATTTGAGCGCATTTTCCGGGACGCGGGCCAGCGGCCGATGCAAAGCGAGGCCGATGAGCATCACCAGGACGAACGCCGCCAGCGCGCCGAGGCTCGCATAGAGAGTCTGCCCGTGGGCGGCGCCGACTGCGATGACGATGAACACCACTTCGACACCTTCGAGCAGCACCGACTTGAACGCCGCCACTCCCGCCAGATAATCGGCCCGCCGGTCATTGGCCTGCCGATGCAGCACCGCGGTTTCCCTGGAAAAGGCCGCCTCCTCGTCATGCAGGGCGATGACACCGCCGGCGCGCAGGATGCCCTTACGCAGCCAGCGCATGCCGAACAAGATCAACAGGACACCGACGACAAACTGCATGATGGTGATGGGAACGAGCGCCAGCAGCGGCCCGAATGTCATGACCAGTGCGGCGAGCAGCGCCAGCGCTAGCGTCGCGCCGATCAGCGCCGGTCGCCAACTGCGCGTTACGCCGACCGCGAGCACGATGGTGAAAGCTTCGACGACCTCGACAAAGGAAGCGAGAAAAGCGGCTGTGATGGTCGAGAAGATGGGTGTGAAGCCGGTCATTTTTTCCGTCCTCGGGGGCTATGACCGCTTCTTAGCATGGACGCGGGGGCTTGTCGGCGCTGCCTCTGCCTTGGCGACCGAACCGTTGAACGTCTCTTGGCACTCAACCGCCGATCAGATCCAGAAACGGCAGATTGCTGGCCATCAGGCCGGCGTCGACATTCAAGGTGGTGCCGGTAATGCCGCTGGCAAAGGGCGACGCCAGGAACGCCGCGGCGCGGGCGACCTCGACGGGCTCGACCAGCCTGCCGAGCGGATAGAGCTTGCCGACGGCTGCGAGGATCTCCGGCTTGTGGGCGAGGCGATGCTCCCAGGCTCCGGTGCGGATCGAGCCGGGAATGACGGCGTTGGCGCGGATGCCGTTGCGGCCTTCCTCGGTGGCGATGGCGCGCATCCAGGCATTGAGTGCTGCCTTGGCGGCGGCGTAGGCGGGATTGCCGAAATGGGCTTGCGCGTTGACCGAGGAGATGAACACGAAGGCGGCGCCTTGCGGCTGGTTGCGCATGACGGGAAGCAATGCCTGCGACAGCAGGGCGGCGCTGCGGAAATTCAGATTCATTTCGCGGTCGAGGGCGGTCGTCGAGACATCGGCGAGCGTTTCCGCCCGCGTCCACCCGGCGTTGGAGATGATCGCCGCCGGTGCCGCGCTTTCCGCGATGCGCTTGGCAAATGCCGCCACGGCGCCGTCATCGAGCAAGTCAAAATGGTGCGCTTCTTCAATTCCGGCCCCGGTCAGGCCGGTGCCCTCGCGATCGCAGGCGACCACCCTTGCGCCGCATGCGGACAGGACGGCAACCAGCGCGCTGCCGACGCCGCCAGCCGCACCTGTCACAACCACGCTGCGGCCACTGAAATCGATCATGCGGCTCCCCGCTTTTCCCGGGCCAATCCTCGCTTGCCGGATGACTTGACGCAACCACCTGCCACGCAGGATGCTGGTGCTCTTGTAATAAAGCAACATAAATTCTAAAAAATGTTGCTTTCCAACACGGCCTGTATGAGAATCGCCGGGGTCGGCGTAGACCTTGCGGCAGGTAACCGGGAAACCGGCGCAGCGAAAGAGCCCGAGCCGCGCGGACTCTGCGGCGATTACCGCCAATGTTTTGAACAGGGGACTTTTCCTTGCCCAAGCAGTGTTTTGGAACATCCCACGTGCCGCTGTCGCCGGCGGTCCGGGCCGGCGACATGGTCTATGTCTCCGGCCAGGTGCCGGTCGGCAGCGACGGCACCGTGGTTGTGGGCGGCATCGCCCAGCAGACCGAGCAGGTGCTTTCGAATGTCAAGGCGGCGCTGGCGCTGGCCGGCTGCAGCATGGACGACGTGGTCAAGACGACAGTCTGGCTCGAGGACGCGCGCGACTTCAGCGCTTTCAATGCCGTCTATGCCAGGCATTTCCCAAAGGATCCGCCGGCCCGCACCACGGTCGAGTCACGGCTGATGATCGACATCAAGATCGAGGTCGAGGCTGTCGCCTACAGACCGATTTGACGAGAAGACGGGAACGGAGCCGCACGCCGATGCAATTTGATCTTCTCCTGAAGGGCGGCCGCCTTATCGATCCGGCGTCCGGCCTCGACGCGCAACGCGATCTGGCCATCGCCGGTGGCCGCATCGCCGCGATCGATTCCGACATTCCGTTCGAGCGTGCCGCACGCGTCATCGACGCCACCGGTTCCATCGTCGCGCCCGGCCTCATCGACCTGCACAGCCACGTCTATTGGGGCGGTACTTCGCTCGGCGTCGATGCCGACCGCCTCGCCGCAAAAAGCGGCACCACCACCTTCATCGATGCCGGAAGTGCTGGCGCCGGCAACTTTCTCGGCTTTCGCCGCCATGTCATCGAGCGCTCGAAGGTCCGCATCCTGGCCTATGTCAACATTTCCTTTGCCGGCATTTTCGGCTTCTCACAGACCGTTTCGGTCGGCGAGTGCAGCGATCTCCGACTCTGCGAACCGCGCGAGACGGTGGCGGCGGTGCGCGAGCACGCAGACGTGATCGTCGGCGTAAAAGTCCGCTCGGGTCGCCATGCCGGCGGCAGCAGCGGCATCGCGCCGGTCGATCTGGCGCTCGAGGCCGCCGACCAGGCCGGCCTGCCGCTGATGGCACATATCGACGAGCCGCCGCCGGGCCGTTCGGAAGTGCTGCCGCGCCTGCGCAAGGGCGACGTTCTCACCCACTGCTTCCGGCCGTTTCCCAACGCGCCGATCTTCGCATCGGGTGCGGTGCGGCCCGACATGCGGCTGGCGCGCGAGCGCGGCGTCATCTTCGATATCGGGCACGGCATGGGTTCGTTCGACTTCGAGGTCGCCAAAGCGATGCTCGGCGAAGGGCTGGCGCCTGATGTGATCAGCAGCGATGTGCATCTCTACTGTGTCGACGGTCCCGCCTTCGATATTCTGGTCTGCATGTCGAAATTGCTGGCGCTCGGCATGCCGCTGGTCGAGGTGCTGCGCGCCGCGACGCAGCGGCCGGCCGAGGCGATCGCAAGACCCGAGCTCGGCACGCTGGCGGTCGGTGCCGTTGGCGACGTCGCAGTGCTGCGGCTGCGTCCGGGGCGCTTCACCTTTGTCGATGCGGTCGGCGCCTCGCTGGTCGCCGAGCAAAGGCTGGTCTCGGACGGCATCGTGATTGGCGGGACCTGGTGGCCGAGCGAAGCTGCTAACGATTTTGGGGATACCGAGCGTTTCGAAGCGCATGCGCATGAGACGCATGTCGATGTGGTGAGCCGGCATTTCGGGCGTGGGTAATCTCCCCCCGTGAAGGGCCGTGAGGGGGAGATGTCGCCGAAAGCGACAGAGGGGTCGGTTCGACCGGGCTCGCCTTCCTGCAACGGATGGAGGTTGGCGCTCGACGCGCGGCGACCCCCTCTGGCCTGCCGGCCATCTCGCCCTCAAGGGGGGAGATTACAGCTTCACCCCGGCGCCCCATAAACCGGCGTTGCAACCCCTTCCATGCGCGCCTTGATCTGGAGCGCGACGAACTTCGAATAGAAACGCGACAGTGCGAGGTTGCCGCCGTGGAACCATAGGGCTTGCTGCGCCGTCGGCTTCCACATGTTGCGCAATTCGCCTTGCCACGGCCCCGGGTCGCCCCTCACGCCCGAACCGATCCCCCAGCATGGGCCGACCTTGTCGGCGACCCGGCGCGAGACGATCGCCGCCACGGTCTCGTTCATCGACTGATAGCCGGTGCAGGAGATGATGACGTCGGCAGCCAGTTCGGTGCCGTCGTCGAAGAGGATCCCGGTCGGCGTCAGCGACTTGATCTCGACGCCGCTGCGGACGTCGATCTCGCCGTCGATGATCAGATCCGAGGCGCCGACATCGATGTAGTAGCCCGAGCCGGTGCGGTAGGCCTTCATCAGCAGCCCGGTCTCGTCGTCGCCGAAATCAATGGCGAAGCCGGTCTCGCACAAGCGGTCGTAGAATGCCGCGTCGCGCGCCTTGATGATGTCGTAGAGCGCCCGCTGGCTTTGCGGTAGCAGCGCGAACGGCGTCGAGGCAACGATCATGTCGGCCTTCTCGGTGGTGATGCCGCGGGCCAGCGCCTTCTCCGAAAAGATCTCGAAGCCGACCTCCATTAGCGTGTCGGACTTGACGACCGTCGTCGGCGAGCGCTGGATCATGGTCACCTCAGCGCCGCTCTCCCAGAGGTCGACACTGACATCGTGTCCCGAACTCGCCGCCCCGATGACCGCGACGCGTCTGCCGCGGAATTTTTCGCCGCTGGAATATTGGCTGGAGTGCAGGATTTCGCCCTGGAACGCCTCGTCGCCGGGCAGATCAATCCGCCTGGGCGGGCCATAGGCACCAGTCGCGAAGACAATGTGCTTCGGCTTCAGCGCGATGCGCTCGCCGGCGCGATCGACCTCGACCGTCCAGACCTTTTCGGCTTCGTCATAGGACGCGCTGATGCACCTTGTGGAGGTCCAGTAATTGAGCTCCATGACGCGCGTGTACATTTCCAGCCAGTCGCCCATCTTGTCCTTGGGCGTGAACACCGGCCAGTTTTCCGGAAACGGGATGTAGGGCAGATGGTCGTACCAGACCGGGTCGTGCAGCACGAGCGAGCGATAGCGGTTGCGCCAGGAATCGCCGGCCCGCGCATTCTTCTCGATGATGATGGCCGGCACGCCGAGCTGCCTGAGCCGTGCCCCCAGCATGATGCCGCCCTGGCCGCCGCCGATGACCAGGCAATAGGGCTGCTTAATGGCGCCGAGATCACGCGCCTCGCGCGCTCTCGCTTCCGACCAGGTCTCGCGGTCCGGGTCGGCCTTGTGGCGTACACCCAAAGGCCGCGCCGGCCCTTTGCGCTCCTCAAAGCCCTTGAGATCGCTCATCGTCGTGAACAGCGTTCGGCATCGGCCGTCCTGCAGGCGCATGATGCCTTGGCCCCACGCCGATGATGTCTCGAAGGTGAACCAGGCCTCGACGATGCCTTCGTCCGAGCTCGCCTCGCCATTGAGCTGCCAGGCGGTCGGCCTTGTCGTCGCCAGTGTGGCTTCCAGCATGTCGCGGATCGCCGCGCGACCTTCCATCGTCTTGATGTTCCAGGTGAAGGTCAGCAGATCGCGCCAGTAGCAGTCTTCGACGAACAGATTGACCGCGGCCGCTGCGTCGCCCGTTTCGAGCACTCGGGAGAGGGAGGAAAGCCAGGTGGCCGCCTGTTTCGATGGTGCCATGTCGAGCATCTGTTTTTTCTCTCCTTCAATCGTCCCAATTGTCAAAGTCGGCGCCGCCCCTCATCCGCCTGCCGGCACCTTCTCCCCGTATAGGGACAGGGAGAAGGGGATGGCCGCAACGCTGGCGATCCCCTTTCGCCGTTCTGTGCGGGGAGGGTAAGCGCAAACGCCCATACACCAGGCCTCAATCCCCCAGCGGTTCCATCTCCTTGCCCGTCCTATGGATCTGGGCGTTGTATTTGATGCGGCGGACCGTTTCGCGGGCCGAGCCGTCGAGCTTGTAGGCGGCCGCCACGGCCATCAGGTCGATCGCGGCGAGGAAAGCAAAACGCGAGGCGGTCGGCTTCAGCGTGTCGGGATATTCGGGAACCGCAACCGTCAGCCTGACGTCGCAGGCGCGGGCAAGGTCGGTGTCGGGCGCGGTCACGCCGATCGCGTTGGCGCGGTAATGCTTGGCCAGCTCGACGGCCTCGATCACTTCGCGCGTGCGTCCGGTCGCCGAGATGGCGATCACCAGATCGCTGGGCTTCAAGGTCGACGCGGTCATTCGCATCAGATACGGATCGCACTGGGCGCTGACGGTGATGCCGTAGCGGAACAGCCGGTACTGGGTCTCCTGCGCCAGCGCCGAGGAGCTGCCGCCGAGACCGAACACCGTGACCTGGCGCGCCTTGGCGATGAGCTCGGCCGCCTTCACCAGCTGCGCCGGATCAAGCTGCCGTTCGGCCTCCTGCAGCGCCCGGCGTGCCTCGCCGAACACCGCATTCCAGAACGGCATGCCATTGTCGCTGCTGGTGGGCGGCGGCTTGCTCAGATAGAGCGCGCCGACGACGAGGCTTTGCGCCAGCTTCAGCTTGAAGTCGCGCACGCCCTCGCAGCCGATAGCGCGGCAGAACCGGGTCACCGTGGGTTCGCTGACCTGGGCGCGCTGGGCGAGCACGGCATTGGAGGCGTCGACCGCGAACCTGACGTCGTCGAGCACGACATCGGCGACGCGCCGCTCAGCCGGGCGCAATTCACCGTAAGAGTCCTTCACCAGCGAAATGATGTCGGGAATGCGCCTGACATGATCGCGCCCATTTGGATCGCGCCCATTCGGGTCACCGTCCGAGGTCGGCCGCCCCTGGCCGTCAGCTTCGGTCATGAGTCATCCTGCCGTTCGTGGAAGTCGACCTCTACCATGTTTTTGCACCGCTTGCCTGCTTCGCCTCACGCGGCCGGTGTCCGAAGTATGTAGGAAAGCAACAAGCTTTTCAAGAAATAGAAAAGGCAATCTAAACAACGATGTAACCGTGGTACAAACGATCTCTCTGACTAGAGCAGCGGTCGCCGCTTGACAGTAAAGTAGGATAGTTACAGACTGATTTTTACGGACGGATGACCCAATGGATCATCGCGCAACCTGCGAGGGGCGCATGAACGCGGGCAGTGCAAAAACCCCGAAGCTTGGCGTGCAGGCCGCGACCAAGATCTATCATATGGCTTCCGGCGACCTCCTGGCGCTGGATCGCTGCAGCCTCGACGTTCACGCCAATGAGATCGTCTCGATCGTCGGCCCCTCCGGCTGCGGCAAAACCACGCTTTTGTGGTCGATGTCCGGCCTGCATCGCCTGTCCAGCGGGACAATCCGGCTCGACGGCAGAGAGATCACCGGGCCGCATCCGGATATCGGCATCGTCTTCCAGGAGGCAAACCTGCTGCCTTGGCGCAATCTTGACGCCAACATCCATTTTCCCTTCGAGATCAAGGGCGAGAAGCCGGATCGCGCCTGGATCGCCCACCTCGTTAATCGTGTTGGGCTCGACGGCTTCGGCGGCAAGTTTCCGCGCGAGCTTTCGGGCGGCATGCAGCAGCGAGCGGCGATCGTGCGGGCGCTGGCGCTGAAGCCCTCGGTGCTTTTGATGGACGAGCCGTTCGGTGCACTCGACAGTTTCACCCGCGAGGAGATGAACCGTCTCGTCGAGGAGATCTGGCTCGACACCAAAACCACCATCGTCTTCATCACCCACAGCATCGAGGAGGCGATCTTCCTGTCCGACAGGGTGGTGGTGCTGAGCGCGCGGCCGGGGCGCGTCGCCCAGGAATATCGCGTGCCGTTTGCGCGCCCGCGCTCGCTGGAGATCATGGCGACGAAAGAAGTCTTCGACCTCACCAACACGATCAAGATGGACATCGTCGGCGAACGCATACGACCGAAGGCGCGGGAGCGCGGCACCGCAGAAATTGTGAGGATCAGGCCGTGAGCGGAGGCGACGCCATACCGGAATTCTCCAAAACCAAGGCGGGCGACGGGCATGACGTCAGCCTGACCAATCTTTCGGCCTTCGCCAGCGGCCCCGGCATCAGGTCGGGCGCCGAGGTCGCTGCCATCATCGCTGTTGCGGTGGTCATCATCGGCGGCATCGAGTTGGCGCTGCGGCTGTTCAATGTGCCGCACTACATCATGCCGGGGCCAAGCGCGATCGCCTACGCGCTGTACGACGAGTTCCCGCTGATCGCGCCGCATCTCGGCTACACGCTGGTCGAGCTGGTCTCCGGCTTCTCGATCGGCGCCATCATCGGGCTGGTGATGGCCGCGGTGATCACTCAATTCCCGTTCGCCGAAAAGATCGTTGCGCCCTACATCCTGATCCTGGTCACCACGCCGATGCTGGCGCTGGTACCGCTTCTTATCCTGCGCTTCGGCTTCGGTTACACGCCGCGCATCATCGCGGTCGCGCTTGCCGCCGGGCCGATGGTGATGATCAATGCGGCGACGGGCTTTCGCCGCGTCGACAGCGCCAAGATCGCGCTGGCGCGTTCCTATGGCGCCAGCACCTTGCAGATATTCTGGAAGATCCGCGCGCCGATGGCGCTGCCGATGATCCTTGTTGGCCTGATGATCGGCGCGATCTTCGGGCTGCTGACCGCGGTCGGCGCCGAGATGGTCGGCGGCGGCTTCGGCCTCGGCAACCGGCTGACCACCTATTCGTCGATGATCCAGATGCCGCAATTCTTCGCGGTGGTTCTGATCCTCTCGACCCTCGGCATCCTGATCTACGTGCTGTTCTTTCTGATCGGCAAGAAGTGGGCGAGCTGGGAGGCGTAGTGCATGTCGCCCAAAAGTGCGCAGCAATTTTGGAATAACGACATGCATAAAACGAGGACTTAGCGCGCGGGGCAATGATGGCGCCTGGGAGGCGGGCGAGAGAAACTACCGGCCAACAAAAAGGGGAAATGCATGACCAAGGAAAGTCACATCGGTTTCAAGGCGGGGATCAGCCGCCGCTATTTTCTGCAAGTCACCGGAGCAGGCGTGGTGACCGCCACCGCGCTCGGCGCCTCGGCGTTCAGGGCACAGGCCGAGCCATACGGCAAGTTCACCTGGATTTCGCCGCGCGGCACGCTCGAAGTGCTCGACGACTATCCCTATTGGGCGGCCAAGAAGGCAGGCTATTTCGGCGACCTCGACACCGACATGCAGCCGGGCCCGTCGGACGGCACCGCGACGGTGAAGTTCGTCGATGTCGGCCAGGCTGACATGGGCTTTCCCTCGCCCGGCGTCTTCTCCTTCGCCATCCAGAACGGCATGAAGCTCAAATCCGTGTTTCACATGGGGGCGCGCGACACGTTCAGCTTCGCCTTCCGCAAGGGCGAGGGAACGAACGACCTGAAGACGCTCGAGGGCAAGACTATCCTGCTCGGCTCCGCCGCATGGCAGTCGATCACCGATCCGCTGCTGGCCTCGCAAGGCGTCGACATCAAGAAAGTTCGATATGTCGAGGCCGGTTGGCCGACCTGGGGCACCGCACTGGCCGGCGGCCAAGGCGATGCGGCGCTGTCGTGGGAAGGTCTGCGGGCCGAATGGATCGCCAAGAACCTCGACTTCGAATACTGGCTCGGCGTGCAGAACTCGAAGCTGCCAGCGAACACTTTCGTCGTGCGGTCGGCCGATCTCGACGATCCCGACCGCAAGGCGTTCCTGGAGAAATACCTGCGCGGCTGGGCGATGGGCCTGGAATTCGGCTACCAGAATCCGCGCGCGGCCGTCGAAGCGGTGTTCGAGCAGTTCCCGACGCTGGCCAAGAATCTCGGGCCTGAGCTGGGCACCACCTCGATCCTGCAGCAGATCAACGTCTTCCGTGGCGACATGGATAAGCGCGAAGGCTGGGGTTCGCACGACATGGCTAGCTGGCAGGGCTTCTTCGACCAGATCCACAAGATCGGCCAGATCACCAACCCGGTGAAGGCCGAGGACGTCTGCACCAACGAACTGATCGGCCCGGCCAATGATTTCGACAAGGCCAAGGTCAAGGCCGATGCCGACGGCACCAAGCTGTCGGAGGGCTTTGCTGCTCTCGACGTCGAGAAGATCAAGGCGCATCTGTTCGACTCAGCGGTCAAGTAGGGCACTTCGTGACGATATGGGCGGCGACTGGGTCGCCGCCCCAACTAAATCAAAAAAGGGAGGTGGCTTTGACCGAGAAGGTGAAAGTGCTGGTGATTGGTCTCGGCAATATGGGCGCGTCGCATGCCAGCGCCTATCACAGGCTCGACGGTTTTGAGATCGTCGGCATCATGAGCCGCACGATCAAGAGCAACACAAAGATCCCGGCGGAATTAGCCGGCTATCCGCTCTACGAGGATTTCGACCAAGCGCTGAACGAGACCAGGCCGGATGCCGTCTCCATCAACAGCTGGCCCAACACGCATGCCGAATATGCGCTGAAGGCGATTGCCGCGGGCTGCCACGTGTTCATGGAAAAGCCGCTCGCCACCAATATCGAAGACGCCGAAAAGGTCGTCGCTGCGGCCCGCGCCAAGAACCGCAAACTGGTGCTCGGTTATATCCTGCGCGTCCACCCGTCATGGATCAAGTTCATCGAGGTCGGCAAGACGCTCGGCAAGCCGCTGGTCATGCGACTCAACCTCAACCAGCAGAGCGGCGGCAGCGCCTGGCACTGGCACAAGAACCTGATCGATTCGCTGATCCCGATTGTCGATTGCGGCGTGCACTATGTCGATGTGATGTGCCAGCTGACCAGCGCCAAACCGGTCCGCGTTCACGGTATCGGCGCGAAATTGTGGGCCGATGCCGCCAAGCAGAATTATGGCCATCTGCACGTCACCTTCGATGACGGTTCGGTCGGCTGGTATGAGGCGGGCTGGGGGCCGATGATGAGCGAGACGGCCTATTTTGTGAAGGATGTGATCGGCCCGGAGGGCGCGGTCTCGATCGTCGCCGGCCAGACGGCAAGCAGCGCAGCTGAACTCGCCGAGGTGTCGAACTCAGCCGATATCGACCGACACACCAAGACCGACGCGCTCAAGATCCACTATGCCGAGGTCGACGGCGACAAGAATTTCAAGAAGCCCGACGAGATCGTCAGCATGGAGGACGAGCCCGGTCACCAGGAGCTTTGCGACCGCGAGCAGGCATTCTTCCTGCGCGCCATCCGCGAGGATCTTGATCTGACCGAGCAAATGGATGCCGCGGTCAACAGCTTGCGCATCGTGCTTGCCGCCGAGCAGAGCATCGCGGAAGGGCGGACCGTCGAGTTGGGGTAAGGTGATCCGGCTGCGGGCTCGAAGAAGAGATGCCAGCAAGGCCAGTCGCCTCAGACGAATGAGCGACCCCGTGTTGAGCGTTTAAGGGCCGATCCTGGCGCCGCCCCTCAAGGATTTCGCCAATCTCTGGCGTTGCAGAGAGGAAACGGCCAACGGTTAGCGGCCAATTGAGCGCCCACGCAAAAACGCACCACCGGCCCGAAGCCGGTGGTGCTCTCTGGACAGTCTGTAGGGGCAGGACCGTTCCAGGGATCCCTTAGGATCGGACTCAAATGTCGGCTTTTCCTTGACCAATGGCATCGGCCGAACAGATGAAGGAGCCTGCCAACTGGCTAAGAATCTCGACAGTGCGATGTGCCGCCGAGCAGCGCATGATTTGCAATATTATTCGGCTGCGTCAGGAATTTCGCCGGAGGTGTCGTCGGAAGTCTCTGCCGGATCGGCCTTTCTTGCCAGGAACTTGTCCAAGGCTGCCTGCAAGGACAGGGTGGCCTGCGGTGAGGCCGGCGTCGTAGAAACGACGGCCATCGCATGGGCAATTCCCCGAGTGGACTTGTCCTTGGCCGCCGCAGACGTTGCGGCTCCGTGTCCCTGCGATCCAGCCCCAGCCGAATTTCCGCCATTGCCGTTGCTTGCGCCGTTACCCTTCCCGCCGCCATTGCCGCCGGGTCCGGCGAGGACTGGAGACGCGACAAGGGCGAGAGCGGCGACCGTTGCGAACAGACTGGTTCGAGTTTTCATAATTCCTCCTTCGAGCCGCCCTCCCGCCAGGAAAGAATATGAGGACTCTCTAATATGAATGGTCCACTATCGGCCAGTTTGATTTAAATCCATCTGTCCGCAAGGGACCTTGGTCCGAAATTGAAAGGCAAAGGTCCTAGACTCTACTTGGGGACGTATTTGGCGCGGCGAACAAAAGCGCCTGCTGGCCACGGGCAGCTGGCGAAGCGACAAGCTCGCTCCCTCTGCTGGGTGATGCCGTGCTGCCGCCAAAACGAAAAAGCAGCGGCGAACCGCGGCTTTTCGATGCTTGATTCCCTGGAAGGAAACTGGAGCGGGTGAAGCGATTCGAATACTCGACCCCAACCTTTGATGAGTATGCTGGAGCTGATCGGCTCGCCGAGCATTCAGATCTTCCGGTCGCTCCAACCTTAAAGTCAAACGCTCCGCTCCCTGGTTGTTGCCGGGCACACTACCCCTTCCGAGCTCCGGCGGCTGGTCGAGAAACCCGTAGACAAGCCAAAAGAGGCTCAGTAGTAGCGACCGCCGCTGCTATCGGCAGCACAAAGCGAGCAGCTGTGCTCTTTTAGGAAAAATCTGCCGGTCCACATGCTTGTTAGGAAAGAAATCGACATTGCACAACTTGGATGCGCTGGCTTTAGCTCGCTGGCGCTTCCTTGTGACCCGATTCCAAGGTAGGAGCGAAGCCATTCCTCTCGAGCCGCCCTCCCGCCAGCATGGAATGTGAGGACTCTCCAATATGAAAGGTCCACTATCAGCCAGTTTGGTGCTGCCCCAAAAACCAAAAAGCCGCGCCGAACCGCGGCTATTCGATGTTTGATTCCCCGGAAGGAAACTGGAGCGGGTGAAGTGATTCGAACGCTCGACCCAACCTTGAAATCGTCAATTTCTGCCAACGCCGCCCTATCCGAATTTCCGCTACCAGAATCCGAGATGATCAATACCAATGAAATGATGCAGGTTCTTCTGGACCACGTGGCAAGCGGGCAGCTGAGCAGACGCAGCTTCCTGGCTTCAGCATATGGACCCTCTTGGGTAATACGAATTGAAAATTGCGCCCTCATGTTTCAAAACAGGTCGGTAGACCCGCGAGGATGGTTTCGTGCGGGGTCGTCCACGGTCCTCAAGCCGAGAATTCTAAAAGACGTTCAACAATGACCCAGCACGTACAAAACGCTCGAATTCTCATGTACAGCCACGACACGTTCGGGCTCGGCCATTTGCAGCGCTGCCGGACGATCGCGCATTCGCTGGTCGAGGATTTCCGTGGACTTCAGGTGCTTATCATTTCGGGTGCGACTATCGCTGGCGCCTTCGACTACCGCGCCCGTGTCGACTTCGTGAAGATCCCCAGCGTCATCAAATTGCGCAACGGCGAATACACCTCGCTGGAAAAGGATATCGATCTGCATGAGACGCTAAGGATGCGCCAGTCGATCATCCGCCACACAGCCGAGACCTTCCGGCCGGATATCTTCATCGTCGACAAGGAACCGCTTGGCCTGCGCGGTGAGATCGAGGACACGCTGTCCTATCTCAAGACGCGGGGCACCACGCTCGTGCTTGGCCTGCGCGAGGTGATGGACGCCCCGCATCTGCTCGAAGCAGAGTGGGCACGCAGGGATGTGATGCGCAAGATAGGCCTGTTCTACGATAAGGTCTGGGTTTATGGTCCGCCGGATTTCTACGATCCGTTGACCGGCTTGGATGTGCCGCCGGCTGTCAGGGCAAAGATGAAGTTCGTCGGTTTCCTGCAACGGAGCCTGCAGAAGAACGAGTTGCCCGGCCACCGGCCCGAGGGCGATTATATCCTCGTTACCACCGGTGGCGGCGGTGACGGCGCCGAACTGATCCACAGCGTCATCGATGCCTATCAGCAGGATCCGCAATTGCAGCATAGGGCGCTGATCGTGCTTGGGCCTTACATGCCGGCGCGCAAGCGCAACAAGCTGCTCAAGAAGGGATCCAAAATCCCTTATATCAAGATCATCGAGTTCGACAACCGCATGGAAGAGCTGATTGCCGGCGCCAAGGCGGTCGTGGCGATGGGCGGTTACAACACCTATTGCGAGATACTGTCTTTCGACAAGCCGGCGCTGATCGTGCCGCGCGTCAAGCCCCGCGAGGAACAACTGATCCGAGCACGGCGCGCAGCCGAACGCGGCCTCATCGAGATGCTTTTGCCGGAAGAAGCCGAGGATTCCCAGCGGTTTGCCGATGCACTGGAGGTGCTGCCGGACCGGCGCCGCCCATCGCAGAGCAATCCGCATCTGACGCTGGAAGGCCTGCCTCATATTTCCGAAATCGTCTCGGAACTGCTCGACCGGCGGGGTGGCCATCACCTTTCGGTCATTGAAGGCATGAACTGAGTTGAAACATCGCAAGATCGTCGTGGTTCTTAAGGGCTATCCGCGGCTGTCGGAAACCTTCATCGCGCAGGAACTGCTCGGTCTGGAGCGTGCGGGGTTCGACCTGATACTCGTCGCGCTCAGGCGGCCGACCGACGCAAAACGCCACCCCGTGCATGACGAGATCAAAGCGCCCGTCCATTATCTGCCGGAATATCTGCATGAAGAGCCGCTGCGCGTGGTTCGCTCGCTGTTTGCTTATCTGCTTCGGCCGGGCTTCTGGCGCGCGCTCGGATCGCTTGCCACCGATATCCGCCGCGACTTTACCCGCAATCGCGCGCGCCGCTTCGGGCAAGCGCTCGTGCTGGCCGCCGAATGGCCGGAAGGCGCGGGCTGGCTGCATGCACATTTCGCGCACACACCGGCATCGGTGACGCGCTATGCCAGCCAGCTTCGTGGCCTGCCCTGGAGCTGCTCGGCCCATGCCAAGGACATCTGGACTTCGGCGGACTGGGATCTGGCTGGCAAGCTTTCCTCGGCGCGCTGGACGGTCACTTGCACGAAAACCGGCTTCGACCGTCTGAAAAAACTCGCTAACGGCAACTCGTCTGTGCATCTGAGCTATCATGGGCTCGACCTTGATCGCTTCGGCAGTTTCGGCGAGGCGCGAAAACAGCATGACGGCTCGGCGCCGGACGAACCGGTTATCGTTCTGAGTGTCGGGCGCGCCGTTGAAAAGAAAGGTTACGATACGTTGCTGGAGGCCCTTGCCCTCTTGCCTGGTGATTTGGCGTGGCGTTTCGAGCATATCGGCGGCGGCGAGGAACTGGAACGGTTCAGGGCGCTGGCGCAAAAGCTCGGACTGGATGGTCGCGTCTCTTGGAAAGGCGCGCTTGCGCAGGAGGAGGTGCTTGAGCACTACCGCTGCGCCGACATCTTCGCCCTGGCCTGCAGGATCACCGCAAATGGCGACCGGGACGGTCTGCCGAATGTTCTGGTGGAGGCGGCTAGCCAGCGGCTTGCCTGCGTGTCGACCGATATTTCCGGCGTGCCGGAGCTTTTATCGCCGGATGAAACCGGGCTGCTGGTTCCGACGGAAAACCCAATTGCCCTGGCACAGGCGCTGGAGCGCCTGATCCGTGATCCCGTGCTGCGCGCCCGCCTCGGCGACGCCGCAGAGCGGCGCGTGCGCGGCAATTTCGATCATATGGAAAGTATTGGACAGCTCAAGGAACTGTTCGAGCGGGAGTGGCGGGCCGCCGAATGAAGCGGCTGCGCGCTTTCTTCTATGTCCAGCACCTGCTCGGTATCGGCCATCTCGCGCGCGCCAGCCGCATTGCGGCGGCTCTGGTCGATGACGGGTTTGACGTAACCGTCGTGACCGGCGGAGCGCCGATCGCGGGGTTTCCGGGACTGGGTGTAAAATCTGTAACCCTGCCGCCTGTCACCTCCGGTGATGAAGGATTTTCCGGACTTGTCGACCTTCAGGGCAAACCCATCGACGATGATTTCAAGAAATGGCGTTCAGAGATGCTGCTGCAGGCATTCCGGGATTGCAGGCCTGATATCGTCATTGTCGAGGCGTTTCCATTTGGACGCCGGCAGATGCGTTTCGAACTCCTGCCGCTGATCGAGGCCATCGACGCGACGTCACCCAGACCGCTGCTGGCGACGTCCGTCCGTGATATCCTTCAGGAGCGCGTCAAGCCGGGCCGAAACGAGGAAACGGTCGATCTCATCAACAGGCATTTCGACCTTGTCATGATCCACGGCGATCCGGCTTTCGCAACCATCGACAAGACATTTCCACTCGCTGGGGCGATCAAAGCCGAGGTCACCTACACAGGGCTCGTTGCCGCGCCGCCATCGCCCGCGGCCTCCGAGCGCTTCGACGTTCTGGTGTCGGTTGGCGGCGGGGCTGCCGGAACGAGCCTTGTCAGATCCACCATCGCAGCGGCGCGGAATGCCAGCAACGCTTGGAAATGGTGTCTGATCACCGGCCCAAACCTGCCGAAAGACGAGTTTGACGCGATCGCACGCGATGCCACGCCGGTGCTGTCCATCTTCCGGTTCCGCGAGGATTTCGCCAGCCTGCTCACCGGCGCCCGCCTGTCAGTCTCGCAGGCGGGTTACAACACAGTCTGCGATGTCCTGGGCGCAGGTTGTCGGTCCCTGCTCGTTCCATTTGCAGCCGGCGGGGAAACCGAGCAGACGGTTCGCGCTCTGATGCTCGAAGAACTCGGTCTTGCAACGGTGCTGATGGAAAAGGACCTAACGCCTGAAGGTTTGGCGGAAGCGATCGAACAGGCGCTTGTGGGACCGACGCCATCCGCGCATCGTCTCGATCTGGAAGGCGCCCGTCGCTCGGCGCAAATCCTGCGCGAGCGGTATAGAACAATGGTCCCTAAAAATGGGTCTGGTTTCGGAAAAGTTCATGATCAAACAAACGATAGATGCTAACGCGCGTCGCGTCTGGTGAGATTCGTGCGACGCGCTTCAAGTCCTTGTTTTTATGCATGTCGTTGTCCCAAAACCGCAACGCACTTTTGGGCGAAATGCATTAAACAATTCCAATCAGCATGAAGCGCGTATAATTTTTTGTCTGCAGTTCGCCGGAGAACCGCACCTCCCGTAGCGCCGCCATTGCTTCAAAGGCTGCAAGTGAAGCCACGCAGTTGATGTGCGTCGGCTCGCTGAAATAATCGTTCGATTGCAACAGTACATTCGTGCCCCGCGGAAGCAGAGCAAGCCAGGCGGGCAGGTCGGCTATGTGTTCGCAGCTCGTATTGACCACCAGGTCGGGCCGCCCGGCCGCATAGTCGAGTACGTACATGTCTGCCGTGAGCGCCCGGAACCGGTCGCCGGCTTCCCGGTTGAGGGTCCGCGCGACCGGCGCGACTTCGGGATCGATGTCGATGCTGTCGACCGCCGCGACGTCGAAGCGGGCGTCGTTGAAAAGCATTGCAGGCAATACGCCGTACCATCCGCCCAGAACCCATACGCGCCCGAACCGGCCGCCGCAGCTTTCGAACAGCCTGTCGAGCGCCCACATCTTGCAGGCGACCTGCTTGTGGTTGAAGGCGTTTGCGATATCGGCCTTCGGATGCTTGGCGATGACGCGCGCCAGCCCTGCCACGAGAGGGCAGTTGACATAGGCAGCAATTCCCCGCGTGAGGTCCAAGGCTTGCTCGTGCCAGTCCATGCCGGCATTGCGTGGCTGCGTGACATCCATCATATTTGTCTTGTATGTTGGGATTTCGGGCGACACAACGCAATCTTGCCTCCCGCAAGGCTGTTGATTCGCGGACGTGATTATGCAGCAAGCCGCTTCGCCATTGCCCGGTGCCGGAGAGAGCCTGTTGCATCTGTCCGGACCATCGGCGTCCATCCGCCAGCACCAGCGGCGCAGCTGCAGCCTCGTGCTGCTCGGCTATTCGCCAAAACCCTACGGAAGCCCCGAACCATTTGGCCAGCTGCTTTCTTCGCTGATCAACAATGCCCATGGCGTTGTCATCGACCATGCGCCGGAACTGGATCGCGCCGCCTCGCAGGTTCCTTCCTTCGTTGAGCGCAGGACAATCTCCGTGCGCTGCAGCTTCGAGCTTGTCGTTGGCGACGAAGAAATTGCCGATACGCCATTCGCCAGCAGGTGCTTTTACATCCTGCATGCATTCAACTGAAGGGTCCACAGCCGCATATGGAACCCAGCCTAGCCCGCTATATCTGGACGCACACCAAGAAGCAGCAGCTCTGGATATTGATGATCGTCATGCTTTCGATGATCCCGTATTTCATGTCCTTCGACCTGCCGAAGCTGATCGTCAACGGCCCGATCCAAGGTAGCGGCTTCGAGCAACCGGGCGCGACCCAGCCGTTCATGAGGCTGCACTACAACCTGCCGTTCATCGGAGAGGTCCAGTTCTTCTCCGGTTTTCAGCTCGACCGCAAGGAGACGCTGTTTGCCCTGAGCATTGTCTTCCTCTTGCTAGTCGTCATCAACGGCCTGTTCAAACTCTACATCAACACCTACAAGGGCCGCCTCGGCGAACGCATGCTGCGGCGGATCCGCTTCGATCTTCTCGATCGTGTGCTGCGCTTTCCCCCGGTTTACTTCAAGCGGGTGAAATCCGCCGAAGTGGCGACCATGGTGAAGGACGAGGTGGAGCCGCTGGGCGGCTTCATCGGCGATGCCTTCGTGCAGCCGGTGCTGCTCGGCGGCCAGGCGCTGACGGCCATGCTGTTCATCATGATCCAGAACTTCTGGCTCGGAATGATAGCCGCCGTGATCGTGGCGTTCCAGATCGTGCTCATCCCGCGAATGCGGCGGCGGCTGATCGTGCTCGGGCGCCAACGGCAGTTGACGGCGCGCGCGCTTTCGGGCCGGATTGGCGAAATCGTCGACGGCATCGGCGCGGTTCACGTCCACGATACATCAAACTACGAGCGCGCCGACATAGCTGCCCGGCTCGGGCTCATCTTCAAGATCCGCTTCGATCTTTACCAATGGAAATTCATGGTAAAGTTCCTCAACAATTTTCTCGCGCAGGTCACGCCTTTTCTGTTCTACATGATAGGCGGGTACCTAGTTATCCAGGGGCGGCTGGATGTCGGCCAGCTAGTGGCCGTGATCAGCGCCTACAAGGAACTTCCCGGACCGATGAAGGAACTGATCGACTGGGATCAGGCGCGGCAGGATGTCCAGGTCAAATACCAGCAGGTCGTTGAACAGTTCACCGTCGATGGTCTCATCGCGCCGAGAATCGGGGCATTGACGATCGACGCTCCCGAGCCGATGACCAAACCCCTGTCGGCGATCAGTCTGTGCATTGCAGACGATGGCGGTGCAATGCTCCTCGACCGTATCTCCCTCCAGGTCAAGCCGGGTGAGACGGTGGCGCTGGTCAGTACCGCAACAGGTGGGGCCGAGGCGCTTGCAGAAGCCTTCGCGCGGTTGAACTGGCCGGACAGCGGAAGGGTCGTTTCGGGCGCCGACGATCTGCTTGAACTCCCCGAAGCAGTGACCGGCCGGCGGATGTCCTATGCCTCGTCGGATGTTTTCCTGTTCCAGGCAAGCCTCCGCGATAACCTGCTCTATGGGTTGAAGCATGCGCCGCTGACATCGGTGACTTATGACGATGCTGCGGCAGACCAGCACCGCTGGAACGTCCACGAGGCGCGCCGGTCGGGCAATCCGGAACTTGATATCCACAGCGACTGGATCGACTATGCTGCCGCCGGCGCTACCGGCCCGCACGACCTGTTTGAAGCCGTGCGCCGGGTGCTCGACGCGGTTGTTCTGTCGCGCGACATTCTGGATCTTGGCTTGCGCTCTTCGGCCGACCTCACGCGTCATACGGAGCTTGCCAGGCGGATCGTCGAACTGCGTGCGGCGCTGCGAAGCCGGCTGGAACGCGAAGGGCTGAGCGGACTGGTGGTTCCTTTCGAACCGGGCGCCTACAACAAGGAAGCAACGATCGGCCAAAACCTGCTCTTCGGCGCTGCCGCCGGCCCCGAACTGGCCGACAGGGCTCTAGCGGCCAATCCCTATTTTGCTTCTGTGCTGAGGCAAGCCGGCCTCGACCGCACGCTCTACGAAATGGGCATGGAGATCGCCGAACAGGCGATCGAGCTGTTTGCCGACCTGCCGCCCGATCACCAGTTCTTCCAGCAGCTCGCCTTCATGAGCGCCGAGGAGATACCCGCCTACGAAACCTTGCTGCAACGGCTCAAGAACCGTCCCTACGAGGCGGTTTCGGAGAGCGACCGCGCCATGATCGTCTCCTTGAGCTTTGCCTATATCGAGCCCCGGCACCGCTTCGGACTGCTGAGCGACGAGCTGATGAGCAAGATCGTCGCTGCACGCAACCGGTTCCATGAAAACCTGCCGCCCGAGCTGAAAAATGCAATCGAACGGTATGATCCTGCCAAATACATTGCGGCGGCCACCGTCATGGATAATGTCCTGTTCGGGCGTGTGGGCAACAACCATCCCGACGCGCCGGACCGCATACGGACCATCGTCTATGACATTCTTGACGAACTGGGGCTTTACGCCGAACTTCTGGATGTCGGCCTGGACTTCAATGTCGGCTCCGGCGGCAGGCGGCTGACCGGTGGACAGCGACAGAAGCTCGATGTTGCCCGGGCCCTGCTCAAGCGTCCCGATTTTCTCATTCTCAACCGCCCGCTGTCGGCGCTCGACCAGCGCATGCAGGATAAGGTGCTGCGAAACGTGCTCGAGGAAGCCAGGCGCGACGGCCATTCGCCGGCAATTGTGTGGGTCCTGACGAACCCGGCAATGGCGATGATGTTCGATCGCGTTATCGTCTTCGACGGGGGTCAATTGGTGGAAGACGGAACACACGAGACACTTTTGGCAGGGAACGGTATCTTCAAGGAACTGCTGTCATAGAGCAACGGACATTCAGATGGGATCATTCTGCCGGTGGGAATTTGCTGCAAGGTCGAGGGATTCAGCGAAGGGCGTAGCGGGAATACATCCGCGCCGAAACCCGAAGCATTTGCCGCAAATTCACCGGCTCTTCTGGTTTCGGCTGGCGGGCGCCCATTTGTCAGGCGGCATCGCCCGATCGCCCGACATCGGGCTCGCCGCCTTTCGCGTGGTCGTCTCGCCATTCCGGGAAACAGAACTAATTCCATCTGGGCGGCCGTTGCTCTAGTCTGGCAAACGCGAATTTTGGGAAGGTTTGCGACAATGCTGCTCAAGGACGAAGTTGGAATGCTGCAACGCGTTCCCTTGTTCTCTGCTATCGAGCCGACAAAGCTCAAGCTGCTTGCGTTCACATCCGATCGTGTAAGCTACAGTGCCGGCCAGATCCTTTTCCGGCAGGGCGACGAGGGAGACGCCGCCTATGTCATCCTTTCAGGCAGGGCGGATATCCTGGTCGATTCCGACAGCGGACCGATAAAAGTTGCCGAACTGGAGCCAAATTCGATTGTTGGCGAGATCGCCATATTGTGCAACAGCTCCCGCACGGCCACCGTCAGAGCGGCAAGTCCGCTGGAAGCGTTGAGAATCAGCAAGGATCATTTCCTGAGGCTTATGAAGGAGTTCCCGGAAATGACCATCGAGATATTGCGGGTTCTTGCCGATCGCCTAAGCCATACGACCGCGGATCTGATCGATGCACGAAGCGCCAAATAACGGATGACGTCCGCTCGATCCTCGCAGTCGTGATGGCACCGGCCTCTTGCTGAGAAGGTCACCCGGGAAAACCTGTCTCGCCTAGCAGCAGTTGTTTGGCTACGATGGGCGACGGGGACTGCGAAGGGGTAGCATGGACGACGACGTTTTCCTGGTCAGGTTTTGGGGCGTGCGCGGCAGCATTTCGGTATCGGGGCCAGAATTCTCTCGCTATGGCGGCAACACAATCTGCATTGAGATGCGATGCGGTAAGCATACGCTTCTATTCGACGCAGGCTCTGGCCTACGACCTGCCGGCGGGGCGCTTCAGGCTCTGGGCGTGACCGATTTCGACCTGCTTTTCACCCATTGCCATTACGATCACATCATCGGGTTGCCGTCTTTTGCGCCGATCTATGACCGGAGCGTTAAGGTTACGCTTTGGTCCGGGCATCTTGCAGGACACATGACGACCCGGCAGATGGTCGATAAGTTCATGCGGCCGCCGTGGTTTCCGATGAAACTGGAGTTCTGCAAGGCAAGGCTCGACTATCGCGATTTCGTATCCGGAGACGTGCTTCGGCCGCGCGAAGGGGTGGTGGTCCGAACCGGCAGTCTTACCCATCCGGGCGGCTGCATAGGCTACCGGGTCGAATGGGGCGGCCGCGTCGTGGCGGTGATAACAGACACTGAGCACGAGCCGGACAAACTCGATCAGGCGGTGCTCGGCCTGATCGAAGATGCCGACCTCGTCATTTACGATTGCACCTACACCGAGGAGGAAATGGAACGCCGCCGCGGTTACGGGCACTCGACATGGCAACAGGGCGCCAAGCTCTGTGAGGCGGCCGGTGCGCGCGGGCTTGCGCTGTTTCACCACGATCCGACACGCACCGACGAGGAACTGGATGAGATCGAGAAACTGGCCAAAGACAGGTTTGCCGGCGCTTTTGCCGCGCGGGATGGCCAGACGCTCACATTTCCAGTCTCATTGCACAAAAAGCGCTGAGCTATTTTCCTCTACCGGCGCTGCGCCCGATCAGTGTCCTGATCGGAAGCCATGCGCAGGCTTCAGTCTGTGCTGTGACTGTGAACAGCCGTTCGAGGAAAAGCCAGGCCGATTCATTATGTACGAGATGGTGGGTGAGCAGGCCGACCGGTTCGCCGCCGTCGAATGCACGCTGCAATTGCGCGATGATAGCCTGAACCAATGAGCCATGATCGCGGCAGCCGCGCGTGCCATGCCAATCCATGATGTCGACATTGCTGTTGATGACCGCCAGTGAAGCCGGCTTCGGCGGCCCATAGACCGACAATGCCGCAAATCCTATCGATCCAAGGTCGGATACCAAGCCGGCGTCGATCCTGTTCCAGGGTGGCACCAGCATCGGAACGGCACGTGCGCCGTGCAGGCCGGTTACGTGCGACAGCCCGCGAGCCAGATCATCGAGCACCACCTCGCGTGGCCGATGCGCGCCGAGCTCCTGCTTTTTCTGGTCCTCGGGCGCATGATTTCGGTGCGTCCAACCATGGATGGCGACCGTGGCATGTGGCGCCTCGTTAAGCCGGGCGACAAGCTTCTCACCAGTCAGGGCCGGAATGACGGCCAGAGTGACCGGAACCGCGAATTCACCGGTGAGGTCGAGCAGCCGATCAAGCGCCGGCGTCGGCTCCACGGCGTCATCGTCACGCAGCCAGAACTCTGCCTTACGGTCCGCCCGTTGCCGGCACGCCAGTTCTTCCACCAAGGGCTGCCAGATCTGATCGGATGTCATGAAACCGGGATCCTCGCAAGAAGTTCGGCCAGACGCGCCGCTGCAACACCGAGGGAGCGTTCTTCGAGGATGAAACGTCTGGCTTCCGCGGCCATGATGGTTCTTTCGTCGTTACGGGCCAGAAGCCTTTCAATGGCAGAAGCGAACGCCGCCACATCGCCCGCCGGGGTGAGAAACCCGGTCTGGCCATCCCGCACGACCTCCGGCACGCCGGCGATGTCCTGAGCCACCACCGGAAGACCGGCGGCCTGTGCTTCAAGATAGGCAACACCATAGGCCTCGCCGTAACCCGGCCAGACGTAAATTCCCCCACCGTAGAGGACGTCCGGCACGGCGGCTGGCTCAATCGCGCCAAGCCATTCGATACGGTCGGCGGGAAAGCCGGCGAATTGCGCTTTGATCTCGTCACGGGCAGGCCCATCCCCGACCACCGACATGGTCCAGGGCAGGTGGCCGATCGGACCGAGCGCCTGCGCCAGCATGCGATAGCTTTCGACTTTGTCGCCCGGGCGCATCATGGCGACGGTAACGAGGCGCGTCGGACAACCCCTTGCCGGCATTTCCCGAAATTCCGATGTGTCGATGAAGGGCGAAAGCAAACCGAGAGCGGCGTCGGGAATCGCAACTGTCAGTCCATGACGATCCCTTTGCGTGAAGCAGATGTTCAGCGCTGCCTGTTCGACGGCTCGCGCCACCAACGCTTGGGTATCGGCCCACAAACCGACGTTGCGCCGCCTCGAATAGGAGGCTTCCGCTGTCACATAGGGGATAGCAAAGGCCGACGCCAGTTCGGGTCCGATCAGGTCGGGCGCCTTGTAATAGGGATGATAGGAGAACCAGAGATCGGGCTTGCCGTCACGATCCCAAAGCCTTGTCAGCCGCGCGGCTTCCTCTCGGGCCTCGATCTTGAGCGCAGCGAAACTTTTCGACTCCGGTTCGCGTAGATAGAAGCGCAATTCGGATACTAGTTCGACGCTATGCCCTCCATGCTCCAGCGCCTTGACCAGCATCCGTGCCATCTGGCGGTCGCCGGAGGCAACGGGATGATTGGGCGACTTCAGCGGCGCGTAGAAGGCAATTCGCATCGCCGGACCCTATCATCGGAAAACCTGCGCAAGTCAATTTCGAAGCATGATCGACTTCACCTTCAAGCAGTGGAATGTGCTATCTGATGCTCATGGAAACAGCTGCCGCGTCCGACCCGTTTGTCGCTTCTTTGCCGGTCTTCGCAAAGTTCGAAAGCGTTGCCGATATCGATAACTATCGGCCTCTCCCGGATGGCTGGGCGCTAGCCACCGCTGACATCGTCGGCTCGACCAAGGCGATCGGGGCTGGGCGCTATAAAAACGTCAATATGGCCGGCGCCAGCGTCATTTCGGCGCTGCTCAATGCGCTGGGGCGGCAAGATCTTCCCTTTGTCTTCGGCGGCGACGGCGCGCTCGTGGCGTTTCCCGGCTCGGCGCTGGAGATCACCCGCAACGCGCTGGCGGCTGTCCAGAGATGGGTGGCGGACGAACTGGACCTGACCTTGCGTGCCGCAATCGTGCCGATAAAGGATATAAGAGCGCAAGGCCTCGACGTTCGCGTGGCTAGGTTCCGGGCCTCCGAAGCGGTCTTCTATGCCATGTTCGCCGGCGGTGGCGGCAGTTGGGCGGAAGCCGAGATGAAAGCGGGGCGCTACCGCATCGATCCTGCGCCAGCCGGCGCGCGGCCGGATCTGACCGGCCTCTCCTGCCGCTGGGACCCGATCGAAGCCCGGCATGGCGAAATCGTCTCGATCATAGCCATACCGGGGGCGTCGCGCGACTTGCGCGGTTTTCAGTTTCTGGCTTCCGACATCATCGCTCTTGCCGGCAGGCAGGAACGCGATGGCCACCCGGTGCCGGTGAACGGGCCGGGCTTCAGTTTTCCGCCCGCCGGCCTCGATATCGAGGCGCGGGCCATGGCGCCGGCAGGATGGCGATGGCTGTCGAAGCTGTGGATATTGTTTCTGATGACGCTTACGGCTGTCACCGACAGATATGGCTGGACGATCGGCAGTTTCGATCCGAAGGTCTACAAACGCGACGTGGCCAGCAATTCGGATTTCCGGAAGTTCGACGACGGCTTGAAGATGACCATCGACGTTGACGCGAATGTGTTGCAACAGATCGAGGACCGGCTGAAACAGGCGGAACAGGCGGGCATCTGCAACTATGGCCTGCACCGCCAGAAATCGGCCTTGATGACATGCCTGGTCGCCTCGCCGCTGCAGCGCGACCACGTTCATTTCATCGACGGCGCCGCCGGCGGCTATGCGATGGCCGCCGCAAGCCTGAAGGCGAAGGTGCCGGTCTGACGACGGCTTGCGGAAATCGATTTTCCGCAATATGCCTCGGTGTTCTTGGGGAACCAGGTGAGCCTCGCCATGGGAGCGGACGGCCTGTCCGAATTGACGGAAAGCAGATTTTTGGACGCCTCACGATCGACATATGACCGTCTTCTGAACCGGATTTCGACGCGCGCCGCGCAAGTCGGCGTGATTGGACTGGGCTATGTCGGGTTGCCGCTGGCGGTCGCGATCGCACGCGCCGGCTTTCCGGTTTCCGGCTTCGACGTCGAAGCCCAGAAGGTCAAGAAGCTGAACAACGGCCAATCCTACATTGAGGCGGTGACATCGACAGCCCTTGCCGGCCAGGTGGCGAGCGGACGGTTCCGCGCCACTGCGGATTTTGCCGAACTGGCCGTCTGCGATGTCATCATCATCTGCGTTCCGACACCGCTGACGAAAAACCGTGAGCCGGACCTCTCCTTTGTCAGGAACACGGCAGGCACCATCGCGAAGCATCTGCGTCTCGGCCAACTGATCGTGCTGGAATCGACCACCTATCCCGGCACCACCGACGACGTGATCAAGCCCATACTGGAAGAAACCGGCTTGCAGTCGAAAATAGACTTCTTCCTCGGCTTCTCGCCCGAACGTGAGGATCCCGGCAACCGTAGCTTTGAAGTCGCGACGATCCCCAAGGTCGTGGCAGGCGACGGCATTGAAGCGGCGACGCTCGTGCAGGCTTTCTACCAGGGCGTGGTCAAGACCGTCGTTCCGGTTTCCACCACGGCGACCGCCGAGGCGGTCAAGCTGACGGAAAACATCTTCCGCTCGGTCAACATAGCCCTGGTCAACGAGTTGAAGGTCGTGCTCGGTGCGATGGGCATCGACATCTGGGAGGTGATCGAGGCGGCAAAGAGCAAGCCCTTCGGCTACATGCCTTTCTATCCTGGCCCCGGACTTGGCGGGCACTGCGTTCCGATCGATCCCTTTTACTTGACGTGGAAGGCGCGCGAATACGAACTGCCGACCCGCTTCATCGAACTGGCGGCAGAGATCAACACGGCCATGCCGCGTCATGTGGTCGATGAACTGGCGAAGGCGCTGGACCGGCGCTGCGGCAAGGCGCTCAGCCGCTCGCGCATTCTCATCATCGGGCTCGCCTATAAGAAGAATGTGCCCGACATCCGCGAAAGCCCCTCATTGCGGCTCATTGAACTCATCGAGGAATGGGGCGGCAAGGCGGAATTCCACGATCCGCATGTTACCGAGATCCCGACCACGCGGGAGCATATGGCGATCAAGGGGCGGCGCTCGGTCGAATTGACCGAGGCGGCCTTGAAGGATTTCGACGCTGTCGTCGTTGCAACCGACCACGACGCGATCGATTATCAGGCGATCGCTGATCACGCTCTTCTGATCGTCGACACACGCAATGTTTTTGGCCGACTCGGGCTAGCCCGAGAGACGGTTGTGAAGGCCTGACGGCGCATTTTTTACCTGATGGCAGGATCATGATTGCACTCCGCCGGCAGCCTCGCCACATAATGCCCCTTCGCCGGCTTTTGCCGTCAAAGGGCACTATTGACTTCGAGGGTCTTATCTTTGTGTCGTTAGAAAGGAGAATGGCTCGTCTTCGACGGGTCTCGAGATAGCATGAGCACAGCGCAAGCAGAAATTTCCACCATTCTCATGGATAAGGTTGCCGATTGGCTGACCCAATCGGCGCTGGCGGGCGACGACTTGGAAACATTGGTAAAGGGCTTTTGTGAACGGCTGGCTGCTGCCGGCCTGCCGTTGAAGCGGGTGCATTTGAGCTTTTCGATGCTTCATCCGCTTTATGACGCGCTTGGCTTCACCTGGCTTCGCGGCCAGGGCATGGAAGTGGAAGGCTTCCGCAAAAAGGACGGCGTTCATTCTGACAGATTCCTGACCAGCCCATACTACCATCTGCTCAGCAACAAGCTCGACCATCTGAGGCGCCGGCTCGACCCGTCGGTGCCGTCGGAATTTCCTGTTTTCGATGAACTCAGGCTTATGGGCGTGACCGATTACATGGCTTTCGTCCATCCCTTCAACGGCAATACCAGTCAGGGCATGATCGGGTCCTGGTCCACCGACAGCGCTTCAGGCTTCAGCGACAGCATGATTTCAGCGCTGCTGCGCATCCAGAACCATCTCGCTATCGCAACCAAGATGGCGGTGCTCACCAAGCTGGCCGACAACATGATGACCACTTATCTGGGCGGCGACGCTGGCAGGCGCGTGCTGGACGGCCAGATCAAGCGTGGCGAGGGCGATACAATCCGGGCCGCACTGGTCATGGCCGATATGCGCGGGTCGACAAGGCTTGCCGAAACTTCCGGCCGCGAAATCTACATCGATACGCTGAACCAGTTTTTCGATGCCATTGCTGCACCTTTCAATCGCAAAGGCGGGCAGATCATGAGTTTCATAGGTGATGGTTTTATTGCCGTCTTCCCGTGCGAAAGGCACCGTGCGCAGTCCGAGATCGCCTGCCAGGCTGCTCTTGCGGCAACGCACAAGGCCACCGCGCGCATGATGGAACTCAATCTGCGCAGAAAGGAGCAGGGATTGGGCGACATAAAATTTGGCATCGGCCTGCATGTCGGCAATGTGATGTTCGGCAATGTCGGACTTACCGACCGGCTAACATTCTCTGTCTTCGGCTCGGCTGTAAACGAGGTCCAGCGCCTCCAGACCCTGACCAAGAAATATCCGCACAGCATCCTCGCCAGTAAAGACTTCGCCGGCTATTGCGGCGCCAACAGCTGGCTGACGCTCGGCAAGGAGGGACTGGCGGGTATCAAACAGAAGCTGACGGTGCTTTCACCCGATCTGTCGGGTGCTCTCGCACTCGATGAGGACGGCACGCTGGAGCCGATTTACGACCGAATATCCGACGCCGAGCAGGTCATGCTGCTTCATCGCGATGCAGCGCGGCTGTCGGCGGGCGCCCCGAGGAAGCTCCAGTAACCGCCCCGATCTGATCCGAACGCCTTTGGTATGCAGCCCGGTCGCCGTTCCGCCAGGGAACTGGCGATTGTTTCGAATCCAAGTTGCTCTAGGCTGGCAATGCGCTAGTCTCGCCTTTTGGACCTGCCAGAGTGGGGCTGGTATGAGAATGAATTCGGGCGTTGATCTGCTGCGGATCGAGGATGTTGGCATCTCTTTTGCCATTATCGGGGGACCGTTGCATGCCGTCAGGCGTGCAAATCTTCGCGTCCTCCCCGGCAAGGTTACCGCGCTTGTGGGCGAGTCGGGTTCCGGAAAATCGGTTATCAGCCAGGCAGTGATGGGCATTTTGCCGAACACAGCCCAAGTTCGCGGCCGTATCCTGTTTTCCGATCCTGAAAAGCCCGGCACGACGCAGGATATCCTGCAGATGCCGCGTGACGGACCCGATATCCGGGCGTTGAGAGGCAGCCGCATCGGCAAGATCTTTCAGGAGCCGATGACATCGCTGTCGCCGCTGCACACGATCGGCAACCAGGTCAGCGAATCCCTGCAGATTCATACGCCCATGGCTCGAGCGGAGCGCAAGGCGCGGACCGAGGAAATGCTCGGCCTTGTCGGGTTCCCCAATCCCAAGCGCGCCTATGACATGTATCCCTTTGAACTTTCGGGAGGAATGCGTCAACGCGCCATGATCGCGATGGCGCTTATCTGCCGGCCCGCCTTGTTGATCGCCGACGAGCCGACGACGGCGTTGGACGTCACCATCCAGGCGCAAATCCTGCAATTGCTGCGCGGGCTTCAGACCAAGCTGAACATGGCGATGCTACTGATCACGCACGACCTCGGCGTGGTCGCCAATGTCGCCGACGAGGTGGTGGTCATCTACCATGGCGAGATCATGGAAGCGGGACCTGTCGAGGCGATATTCCGCCGGCCAGGTCACCCTTACCTGAAGGGCCTGATGGCAGCCGTTCCGCATTTCGATCTGAAGCCTGGCGAAAGGCTAAAAGCGCTCCGCGAGGTGCCGGTGAATGTCGGGAACCTGCTCGGCAAGCAGACGGCGCCGGCGTCGAAGGGGCCGGACGACGTCCTGCTGTCGGTCAGGGATCTGAAAAAGACTTTCACCACCCGCAAGTCCGGATGGTTCGGAGCGGGTCATCAAACCTCTGTTCGCGCCGTGGACAGCGTGAGCTTCGATATCAGGCGGGGTGAGTGCCTGGGTCTGGTCGGCGAAAGCGGCTCCGGCAAAACCACCGTCAGCAAGATCCTCATGCGGGCTGTCACCCCTAGCGGCGGCTCTGTGATCTTCAACGGCCGCGATGGACCGATCGACGTCTTGGAAGCCGAGGGAGACGCCCTGCGCATGCTGCGCGCGAAAATCCAGATGGTCTTCCAGGATCCGGTTTCGTCGCTTTCACCTCGCATGACGGTGGAGAACATCTTGAGCGAGCCGCTGGAAATCCATCAACGTGGCCATGCCGCGTCCCGACTCGCCACGGTAAAGAGCCTGATGCAGGCAATCGGGCTCGATCCGCGCTTCATCAAGCGTTATCCGCACAGTTTCTCCGGCGGGCAGCGTCAGCGTATCGGCATCGCGCGCGCGTTGGCGCTGGGGCCTGAACTCCTGATCTGCGACGAGCCGGTTTCGGCACTCGATGTCTCTGTCCAGGCGCAGATCCTGAACCTTTTGAAGGACCTGCAGAAGGAACTGGGCCTGACCTACCTGTTCATATCCCACAATCTGGCGGTGGTGGACTACATGGCAGACCGCATCGCGGTGATGTGCGGCGGGCGTATCGTCGAGCTTGCGCCGCGCGAAATCCTGCTTAGGAAACCGGTCCACCCCTACACCCGCTCACTGGTTGCCGCAGTACCTTTCCCCGATCTCGACAGGCCGATGGATTTCAAGACGCTGAAGCTCAGCGGCGCTTCCGACACCAGCGCATGGGGACCGCAATTCCGCGACGAGGGCGACGAGGATATGCTGTCGCCGCTCGATCTTGGCGGCGGCCACCTCGTGCTGGCCCGACGTTCGGCCGATGTCAGCGAGTTACGCCATTGATCAGCCGGCGCACCGTCCTTGGACTCATGGCTTCGGCATTTCTGCCGGGCACGTCGCGCGCCGGCGATCTGGAGCCGGAATTTCTTCAGCCACAGCTGAAGGCCAAGGCGCTGCCGGCACTCGCCGAACGCCTGCCCAAGAGCCCGCGCGCGCTGAACCTCGCCGCGATGGGCAGGCAGCCCGGCCAGTATGGCGGCACGCTGCGCACGATCATCGGCAGCCAGAAAGATATCCGGATGATGACGATCTACGGGTATGCTCGCCTGGTCGGCTATGACGAAAAGCTTAACTTGCAACCCGATATCCTCGAAAGTTTCGACGTAGCGGATGATCGCGTCTTCACTTTCAAGATTCGGGAAGGGCATAAATGGTCTGACGGTAGCCTGCTGACGCCGGAGGATTTTCGCTATTGCTGGGAAGATGTCTGGCTGAACGATGAGCTTTCGCAAGGCGGGCTTGCCCCGGCCCTGCTGGCGGACGGCAAGCCGCCACGCTTCGAGATCGTCGATCCGTCGACGGTCCGCTATAGTTGGGATGCGCCCAATCCCGACTTCCTGCCCAAGCTTGCTGCTGCTTCGCCGCTATCGCTTGCTCTGCCGGCCGCCTATCTCAAGCAGTTCCACAAGAAATACCAGGATCCATTCCGGCTCGCCGGCCTAATGAAGGAGAACCGGGCCAAGAAATGGACGCTCCTGCATATCCGCATGTCGCGGCAGTATCGCCCGGAGAACCCGGAACTGCCGACGCTCGATCCCTGGCAGAACCGGACCAAGCCGCCGGCCGAGCAATTCGTCTTCGAGCGCAACCCGTTCTTTCATCGAATAGACGAGAATGGCCGGCAACTGCCCTATGTTGACCGGATCGTCATGAATGTCAGCTCGTCGGCGATCATCTCCGCCAAGACCGGTGCGGGGGAGAGCGACCTGCAAAGCATGGGAATTGACTTCAGTGATTACTCCTTCCTGAAGGACGCGGAGAAGCGCTACCCGGTGAAGATGCATCTCTGGAAACGCACACAGGGTTCGCGGCTGTCGCTGCTGCCCAATCTGAATTGTGCCGACCGGACGTGGCGTGGCCTTTTGCGTGACGTGCGCGTGCGCCGCGCACTTTCGCTCGCTGTGGACAGGCGCGAGATCAATATGGCCGTGTTCTACGGACTGGCGCAGGAAAGTGCCGATACGGTCCTGCCGGAGAGCCCGCTCTACCGGCCGGAATTCGCGAAAGCCTGGATCGCCCATGATCCCGACCAGGCCAATGCCTTGCTCGACGAGGTCGGGCTTCAGACGCGTGACGATGACGGCCTGCGGATACTTCCCGATGGGCGCCCAGCGCAGATCATAGTGGAAACGGCCGGCGAAAGCACGCTGGAAACCGACGCGCTCGAACTCATCACCGATCACTGGCGCAAAATCGGGATCGCCCTGTTCATCCGGACTTCGCAGCGCGATATCTTCCGCAGCCGCGCGCTTGGCGGCCAGATCATGATGTCGATGTGGTCGGGCATCGACAATGGCGTGCCGACCGCCGACATGAACCCGTACCAGCTGGCCCCCACCATCGACGACCAGCTGCAATGGCCGCTCTGGGGTGCTCACTACTTGTCTCACGGCAAGGTCGGTGAGGCGCCCGATCTTCCGCCCGTGGTCGAGCTGATGGTTTTGCTCAAGCGCTGGAACGCATCGACCGAAGCCACGGAGCGCGCCGAAATCTGGAATTCGATGCTGTCGATCTACACCGATCAGGTGTTTTCGATCGGCACCGTGAACGGAACTCTTCAGCCGGTCCTAGTGTCCTCGCGGCTGCGCAATCTGCCTGACAAGGCGCTCTACGGCTATGACCCGACCGCCTATTTCGGTGTCTACATGCCGGATACATTCTGGCTTGGAGAGTCCTGAGCGTGCTTCGATATCTTGTCTGGCGCATCGCCGTAATGGTTCCAACGCTGCTGGTCATATCGGCACTGGTGTTCACGATCATCGAACTTCCACCAGGCGACTATTTCGACAGCCATGTTGCCGAGCTTCGGGCTCTGGGCGAAGCGGTGGATTCCGATCGCATCGAGATGATGCGCAAGGACTATGGTTTCGACCAGCCACCGGTCATTCGCTACTTCTACTGGGTCGGCGGGATGCTACGCGGCGATTTCGGCTATTCCTTCGAATATGAGATGCCGGTTCGCGACGTCGTCGGGGACCGAATGTGGCTGACCGTGCTGGTTTCCTTCGTCACGATCATCTTCACCTGGCTCATCGCCTTTCCGATCGGCATGTACTCCGCCACGCATCAATACAGCTGGGGCGACTACGGCCTGACTTTCTTCGGCCTTCTCGGCATTGCCATTCCGAACTTCATGCTGGCGCTGATCCTGATGTATTTCGCCAACATCTGGTTCGGCACATCCATCGGCCATCTCATGGACCAGCAATATCTCGGCGAGCCGATGAGCTGGGCCAAGGCGAAGTCGATCCTCGCCCATCTCTGGATTCCGGTCTTGATCATCGGCACCGGGGGCACGGCAAGCATGATCAGGCGGCTGCGCGCCAATCTTCTCGACGAGCTACACAAGCAATATGTCGTGACCGCGCGCGCCAAAGGACTTCATCCGTTCAAGGCGCTGGTCAAATATCCGCTGCGCATGGCGCTCAATTTCTTCATTTCCGACATCGGCTCTATCCTGCCGGCCATCATTTCCGGCGCCGAAATCACGGCGATCGTGCTGTCTTTGGAAACGACCGGGCCGATGCTGATCAAGGCGCTGCAAAGCCAGGACATGTATCTGGCAGGGTCATTCCTGATGTTTCTCGCCTTCCTGACGGTCATCGGTGTCCTGATTTCCGACCTGGCGCTGGCGCTGCTTGATCCACGAATTCGTTTGCAGGGCGGCAGCACCAAATGAACACGCTTTCCCCGCTGCCCGCTCCAGGTGCTCCACTGCAACACTACGTTTCCATCGCGCCCATTGACCTGCAGTCGGTCGAGGCGATGACGCCGGAGCAGTCGAAGGTCTTTCAGGCGTCGCAGTTGCGGCTGATGTGGTGGAAATTCCGAAAGCACCGGCTTGCCGTTATATCCGGCGTATTCCTGGCAGCGCTTTATTTCGGGATACTGATCTGCGAGTTCCTGGCGCCCTACGATCTGCACACACGCAACATGGACTACATCTATTCGCCGCCGCAGCGGGTGCACCTGTTCCACAACGGCCAGTTCGTTGGGCCGTTCGTCTATGGCCGCCAGATGACGCTGGATATGGAGACGCTGAAGCGGAACTACATCGAGAAACAGGATGATGTTCAGCGGATCCGTTTCTTCTGCAAGGGCGACAGTTACCGGTTCTGGGGCCTCATCGAAGGTGACTGGCATTTTGTCTGCCCTGCCGAAAACGGCCAGCTCTTTCTGGCCGGCACTGACAGGCTGGGGCGCGATGTGCTCTCGCGCATCATCTATGGCGCACGCATTTCACTGACAATCGGCCTCGTCGGCATCAGTTTCAGCTTCCTGCTCGGCATTGTGATCGGCGGACTGGCCGGCTATCACGGCGGTATCTTCGACCTGATCGTTCAACGGATAATCGAAGTTCTGCAATCGATCCCCAGCATTCCGCTATGGCTGGCTCTGGCGGCGATCATGCCGATAACCTGGAGTCCGATCCTGATCTATTTCGGCATCACCATCATTCTCGGGCTGCTCGACTGGACCGGACTGGCGCGGGCCGTGCGTTCAAAGCTTCTAGCCTTGCGCGAGGAGGATTACGTTCTGGCCGCGCAATTGATGGGCGCCAAAAGCAGCCGCATTATCGGGCGGCATCTCATTCCCGGCTTCATGTCGCATCTGATCGCGACGGCGACGATCTCCATACCCGGCATGATCCTGGGCGAGACGGCGCTGAGCTTCCTCGGGCTAGGCCTAAGGGCGCCGATAACCAGTTGGGGCATCCTGCTCACCGAGGCGCGCAGCGTCAGCGTCATCGCGTTCTATCCATGGCTGCTTTTGCCGATGCTCCCCGTCATTCTCGTCATCTTGGCGTTCAACTTCCTCGGCGACGGGCTGCGGGACGCCGCAGACCCCTACAAGTGAGATCGCTACTCCGCCGCCGGGCCGCCGACTCCATCCGGTATGATCCTTTTCGGCAGCCTGTTCGGTTATTGCAGTGTTCATCGTTCGCTTCTATATGTGGCGAGACGCGATCGGGGTTTAATACGTGGCCCTCGGGTTTCACCCGTGAACCGTTCTGGTCGGGGGCATTGCCGATCTCTTGAGCTGGTTTCAGGACACACAGACGCAAATGACTCGCCTCGAGAATTTCATCAGCAGGATGACCGCACAGCGCGACATTCTCGATCAAGTTTGCCCCGAGGTGGCGAAGATGGAAGGGCTGGTGCTTGAGCTCGGCCTCGGCAATGGCCGGACGTTCCACCATCTGCGCGAGCGCCTGCCCGGACGCCGGATCGTGGTGTTCGACCGCGAACTTGGCGCACACGCCAGCTCAATTCCCGAAGCTGAAAACCTCGTGCTCGGCGAAATACGCGAGACGGCGAGCAGGTTCATTGGCATCGACGCGGCTCTTGTTCATGCCGACATCGGCACCGGCTATGACGATCGCGATGCAGTGACCTCTACCTGGCTTCCCGATCTGATCGCGCGCCTGCTTCGCGTGGGTGGCATAGCGGTCAGCGGCACGCCGCTCGATCACCCGCTGTTGCAACGCCTCCCGCCACCGCCTTCGGTGCCCGCCGATCGTTATTTTGTCTGCAGGCGCGTGTGAGGGGCTAGACGACCCAAATCTTCAGGGGCCAAATCTTTAGGGGATCGTATACACTGCGATCTCCCGCTCAATGCCGCGCAGCGAAACCTCGTGGGGCACGGGCGTCAGCGCGTTCCTGTGCAACAGATCGGCGGTGAGATTGTCGTCGACCACCGCACGAGTGGCGAAGATCGCCTGTGCGTTTGCAAGGTTCTGGACCCGCGAAGCAATGTTGACCGTCTGGCCGAAATAGTCCTGCCGCTCGTTCATAGACACCGCGATGCAGGGGCCGGCATGGACTCCGATCTTGAGCAGCAGATCCTCGCGCCCGCTCTTGTCGTTGAGCGCACGCATGGCATCGCGCATCCTGAGGGCCGCAGCAATCGCACGATCAGGTGTCGCGAAGGTCGCCATCACCGCATCACCGATCGTCTTCACCACCGCGCCTGCCTCCGCCGCGACGATCTCGTGCAGAACCTGGAAATGCACGCGCACGAGATCGAAGGCTGAAAGGTCGCCCACCCGCTCGTAAAGCTCGGTCGATCCGCGCAGGTCGGTGAACAGGAAGGTCAGGCTGGTGATCTTCAGGCGCTGGTCGATGTCGAGTGTATCCGTGCGATAGAGATCGCGGAACGTCTGGTTGGTGAGCAGGCGCTTGGCGGTCAGGAAGGGCCGGCGTTTGCCCAGGAAATCATGCAATAGCTGGCCGGCGATGAAGACCGTCGGCAGCACGCGGGCGTCGGTCCTGTTCTCCAGCGAAATGCGCAACGGGCCGGGTTGCATCTCCAGCGTCTGGTTCTGGACATGGTCGCGGTCGAAGACCAAAGAGAGGCTTCGGCGCTCTTTTGTTGGTTCGCCCTTCCCGTCGATGAACTGCGCTGAATGGGTGACCGGCTCGAAGACGATGATGAATTCGGACGGAAGCTGTATGGGCAGAACCGCCTTTTCACCGGGGGCAAGCTCGATATCCTCCAGCGAGAACGCTTCCATCTTTTTCGCGAAATCCTCTTCCGGCAGATCGACGCCGGACGCCCAGTAGATCTGGCGGAAATATTCCACAACCGGCAGTTCGTGCGGATTGTGTGCGGCAATCCTGCGCACGCGGGGACTGACGGTGAATGTCACCTCGACCATCTCGTCAAGGGTCGGCGAATAGCCCTCGGAGCACAGCGCGCAGGTGTATTCGTCCTTCTGCAGGGTTTTCAGCGTGGCGTTGGTGTCGAGCACGCCGCCACAGCCGGGGCACAGAACATTCCAGGAAATGTCGAAGATGCCCACCCGCGCTGCATGGAGAAAGGCGCTTATGACGCGTTCCTCGTCGAGGCCATGCTTGCTGGCGAAGGTTGGCGCATTGATGCGGCAAAGTTCGCGGTCCTTGCCCTCCGCGATGGTTCGCTTGATCGCGTCGATTGCCTGTGGATCGACATCGGTCGATTGCCGCAGAAGCGAGAACAGATCCTGAGATTCGTTCATCGTGCAGGCTCCGGAAAATGCGCCCCCGAGGCGTCTGGGCTGGACCAGATCTTTGGTCCGAGTGCTCCATCTTACTTCGAAACGGACCGTACGGCCATTCGAATGGCCAAGCCTGGTGACAGTTCAATTTCCATTCGGCGGATTTTCACCGACCGCAAGCGGCACTATGATGGTCCATGGGGCCATTCATCGTTGGGGCTTTCTCCCATGCCGACATCCGACAACCCGCCATTTCCCGCGGCCCTGCGCCTTTTCTCTGGGGCGGTCATCATCGTCCTGATCGTAGGCGCCGGCCTGTTTTCCGCGCCTGTGCTGGTCAAGCCGCGCTGGCCTTGGGCCGTCACGCCGTTCAATGCCCGCTTCCTCGGCGGCTTCTACACCGCCGAAATGGTCGTGATGGCGGCGCTGCTGGTCTGGAATCGCTGGTCGCCCGGCAGGCTCGTGCTCGTCATGGCCTTCATCTTCACCCTCATCGTGTCGGTGGCCTCGTTCATCAACCTCGGCTATTTCAACTTCGAGCGCAAAGCGCCCTGGCTCTGGTTTTTGGTCTATCTTGCTTCGGTCGCGGTATCCTGGCTGTTCCTGTGGCGGGCCAGGGCCCGTCCTTCTGTAAAAGGCGTGACCTTGAATCCCGCATGGCGAGGCTACATGCCGGTGGAATCGGCGATCCTTGGGCTCTATGGCGTCGGCCTGTTGCTGTTTCCCCTGACATTCGGCAGCATCTGGCCATGGCCGATCGATGCCTTCCACGCTCAGGTCTACAGCGCCATCTTCCTCGCCGGTGCGGGCGGCATATATCTCGTCTGGAGAAGCGCGCCGCGCGAGGAACTGCTGGTGCTCGGCTTGGCGCAGTTCCTGATTGGCCTGCTTGCCATCCTTGGCATCGTCATCACCGACGCTGCGGTGCACCGGATCGACTGGACGGCGACCGGGACATTGTCCTGGCTCACCCTTTTCGGCTGGATCGGCGTCAGCGGCGTCTTCAAACTCTACGCCGCCTCCCGGTATTTTAGCTCGCAATCGGCATCATAGGTTGCAGAGACGGCTGGATTTTCAGGTGACGTCCGGTGCATCGTGCCGGGTCGATTGCCATCGCCGGAAAACGCCATGACCAGCACGACCTCGCTATCCTCCGAGAAAATCCAGCCGCAGCTCCGGTCCGTCCGGCCAAGCGATGCGGAGGCGCTTTGCGCTATCTTCAACATGCCGGGCTTCCGCTGGGGCACGCTGAGGATGCCCTTCGAGATGGTGGAGCAGGTGGAGCGGCGCATCGCCAAGTCCGGCCAGGAAACCACTTGGATCGTTGCCGAGTTGGACGGCAAGGTCGTCGGCCATGGCAGCCTGGTCGTGCAGAGTTCGCCGCGCCGTTCGCATGTAGGCGAGATCAATATCGGCCTTGACGATGCGTTTGTCGGCAAGGGTATCGGCTCTGCCATACTTGGCGCGCTGCTTGACGTGGCCGACAACTGGCGCGCCCTGAAGCGGGTCGAATTGACCGTCTTTGCCGACAACGAACCGGCCGTCCGTCTCTACACAAGCCACGGCTTCGAGGTCGAAGGCCGGCATGTGAAGGCCGGTTTTACCGATGGGCAATACCACGACCTCCTGAGCATGGCCCGGCTGCGGTTCTGAGAGCCGCTGTTTGGCCTTAGCTGTTTAGCCAATCTAACAATTCGTGCCGAGTCGGCGACAGCGATTGCTCAAGGAGAACTCCGTTGGATACGGTCAATTTCGTCTCACACCATCTTGATCGAGTTGACAATCTATGTGTGGGCTATGTGTGGGCCGGCCGAAAGTCTGGTCTCCCTTGGCGTTTGCACCGCAAGCGGCTAGACGGGAGCAATGACCGCCGTCTTTGACCCAACCACTACGCCTCCGGTGGAAATTCTGACTGTGCTGTCGCTGCTCTGCCCGGAAGTCGCGCGTGACATCGAGCAGAACTGGAATGCACCGGTTTCCGATTACGCCCGCCATCTGTGGCGGCCGGTGGCAAGGCCTGCATCGGGCCCGGCGATCGCTGCCCGCTCGATCCTGCGCGAAGTCCTGCATCAGCGCCTTGGTGCGATCATGCAGCCTGAAGAGATCGGCAAGGCCCTCGACGAATTCGAGCACAGACCGGTGATTCAGTCCGGCCTGCACTGCCTGCTTCTGATGGACCGGACCACCTTCGATGCCCTCCTGCTTGCCTGGCTCGGCGCGGTCGAAAACGGGCTGTCGGCCTTCTTCGGCTTCATGGGAACGACGATGACCATGGAGACAATTGGCCGGGAGGGGCCGGGATGGCTCGATGTCGGAGACGACAAGATCAACCTGTTTGGCATGGGGCGCCACAAACTGTGCCGCAAAAGCGCCTGCGTGGCCGGTCCCGTCACCCTCAACAAGCGCGCGCTCGAAGCGGTGGGCGACGAAACGGATGCCAGCCGCTGGCTGGGCACACTGCTTGCCAGCCAGGACAAGGTTTTTGGAACCGCCGCCGATGCGCTGACAGCCCTCAACGAGGATCTGGTCGCCGATTGGGATCGTTCCGGCATGGCCCTGCCGGTTTTCATCGACGATCGGCTCGCCGCGGCTGCCGTGGCGCGGCATCTAGAATATGACGGCAGCCTTCTTTCCAGGCTGCTCATTGAGCCCGCAAGGCGCCAGCGTCTCGAATTTGCCTTGCAAGAGGCCGCATCGAGCCCATTTGGCACATTCCTGCCCAATGCCACGGCCTATTTCTGGGGCATCCGCGAGGAGCGTGTGCGAAAGCTCGTCCTCGAGAACGGGCACCTGATCGAGCCTGGCAGGCCGCATGGTCTTTCCATCCCGTTCGAGCGGCCGCATCTCAAGCAGGCGCTGCTGGACGGCGTGCTGCTGCCGAACTTGTTCCTGATGTTCCTCGTCCTTGCCATATTGCCGCGCGTGCGGGTTGTGGGCGGCCTGAGACAGATTGGCTATGTAGCGCTTTTCCACTCGATCCTGCTGGCTGTGCTAGACGAAACCGCGCCGGAAGAGCGCGATCTGGCTGCGGAGCTGCAGGTTCGGGAAAATGCCTGGGGCATGCGGGTCATCGATGAAAAGATCTCGGTCCGCGAGCAGCTTGCCGGCCTGCCGGAAGGGGCACTCTTCCCCGACCTGCTCCGGCAATACCGTTTGCGGACATTTGCCGAGACGACCGACGACCTGAAACTGGTTCGCGAAAACGCCCGATGGCGCAAGATCGGCCAGGCAGAGATCAAGGCGACCTGAGCCTCACTTCAGGCCTTAGTTCAGGTTGATTTTCTAGAGCGGTTCACGTTTCACGGAAACGCAGAACCGCTCTATCTCTTTGTTTGACGCAATTCCTGACGGAAAACGGTACGCACTTTCCCTGGAATTGCTCTAGTGCGCAACCGCAAGCGACGGCGATCTATCGGTGAGCCTCCGGCGTCTGATCCGGCCGCATAGGCCACACCTGTCATTGCACGACACCGGCCTTGCGGAGCCCATCCACCACGTGTTCGAAATCGGCAGGGTTCTTGTAGGGCAACACTTTGCGACGGTATTCCAGCGAATAGTCGGGATTGACGCGAAGCACCTCCTGCCATGCCGCGCGGGCCTCGGCGAAACGGCCCAGATGGCCGTAGCTGGCGGCCAGAAGCGCGCGCGAGACGTCGGTGACAGCGTTGCGAGCCAGCCGTTGCATCAAGAGGTCAACGGCCTCTTCGTACCTCCCTAGCTGAAACGAGGCCAAAGCCTGGAAGTGCAGAAGCACATCCGGAAAGTATGGATTCAAAGCCTTCCCCCGGCCGAAACTCTCGAGGGCTTCCTCGGATCTGCCCGAATAGTACAGCGCCTCGCCGAGGGCGACGTGCCCTTCAGCGAAGTTCGGATTGAGGACTATCGCGCGCTCGGCCTCATTGATGGCCCCATCGTGCCGTCGTGAGTACAGCTTGACGATAGCCAGCGCCCAGTGCGCCCAGGGATCGCTGCCATCCAGCGTTACCGCTCGCGTTGCGACCTCTTCCGCTTGCGCCATCGATTCTGGCGGCGACGCACTCCACCTGTTCAGGTAATCGAGTCCGTGCGTGAGGGCGAGGAACGCGTGGGCAGAGGCAAACATCGGGTCCAGTTCGATGGCACGTTGCAAGAGGTTGCGGGCTGCGATGTTCGTCTCCTTCGTCAGCCGGTGCCACAGCTCCCGGCCCCGCAGGAAACAGTCATATGCCTCCGTGTTGCGCGGGTGCTCGGGCGCCAGCCGCTGACGATCACCCTCAGTCAGATTGAGCGCCAGCGCATCGACGATCTGCTGCGTCACGTCGTCCTGCACGGCGAATATGTCGGTCAGGTCGCGATCGAACCGCTCCGCCCAAAGATGGCCGCCCGAGGTTGCATCGATGAGCTGCGCGGTGATGCGTACCCGGTTCCCCGACTTGCGTACGCTGCCCTCAAGTACATGCCGCACGCCGAGCTTCGTGCCCACCTCCTGCACATGGACGTTCTGGCCCTTGAAAGTGAACGACGAATTGCGTGCTATGACGAAGAGCTGCGACAGTTTGGACAGCGCCGTGATGATATCTTCAGAGATGCCGTCGGCGAAGTAGTCCTGTTCGGCGTCACCGCTCATGTTGGCGAACGGCAAGACGGCGATCGACAGCTTTGGCGGCGCTGCCGCCGGCCGGCTCGGCGCGGTTTCCCTTGTCGCGGCCGCCTTGGTCCCGGCGCTGCCGACTTGCAGGGAATAGACCCGGATCGGCTCGGCGATGTTCTTGAGCTGCGTGGGGCCGAGATCGCTGACCGAAAGGTCGAGCCTCGTCTTAACCTGGCGATAGGCGTCCTCGGACAGGCAGATGGCGCCGGGCGCCGCGACGCCCTCCAGACGCGAGGCGATGTTGACGCCGTCGCCCATCAGATCGCCGTCGCTTTCTTCGACCACGTCGCCCAAATGAATACCGATCCGGAACTCGATGCGGCGGTCCTGCGGCACGCCGGCATTGCGCTCGACCATGCCATTCTGCACTTCGAGGGCGCAGCGCACGGCGTCTACCACACTGCGGAACTCGACCAGTGCGCCATCGCCTGTGCGCTTGATCACGCGTCCGTTGTGGACAGCGATGGTCGGGTCAATCAGGTCGCTGCGCAGTGCCCGTAACCTGGCCAAAGTACGATCTTCGTCAGCGCCGGCCAGCCGGCTGTACCCGACCACGTCGGCGGCCAGGATCGCGGCTAGCTTGCGGTTCTCGCTCACAGGGCCATCTCCTCGTCTCCACAATAGCAGGAAGACGGAGGGTAAGAGGGAACTTTCGCAAACGACGGCCACGCAGCCGCCCGAATCGGCAGCGCTCTGCCACCGGACCCACACGGATTGCTCGATGCCCATTTGCGCTGCCGCTTGCCGGTCGACGGCTATCGGTGCATCCTTGTTAATAGCCTGCCGTGAAGTGCGTGGCGAGATCACGGCGTCACGGCCTCTAGTGAGGTCTTGTTCGATGGACTGCTCGGGCTGCGGTTTCGAGGTTGAGGGCGGTTATGCCTTCTGTCCGAGGTGTGGCAGGCGCCAGCCCGTGCCATGCGTCAGTTGCGGCTACCCCTGCGCACCTGATTTCGAGTTCTGTCCGAAATGTGGGGCAAGCGTCGGTGCGCCCGCAAAAGCCGTTGAACGGCCTGCTCCGACGCCAAACCGGACCATTGTGCCGCCTTCTCGGACTCCGTCGCTGCTTCCGAATATCGAAAGCGAAGATGGGCTGCACCCCGTCTCCGACGCCGATCGACGGACGGTCACGGTCCTGTTCGCAGACCTTTGCGGCTTCACGACACTCAGCGAGCAGCTCGACCCCGAGGTCATGCAAGCGCTGCAGAACCAACTGTTCAAGGAATTGACGGCGGCCGTGCGAAACTTTGGTGGTTTCGTCGACAAATTCATCGGCGATGCACTGCTCGCTTTGTTCGGTGCGCCGGTCGCGCATGAGGACGATCCGGAACGTGCGCTTCGCGCCGCTCTCGACATGATCGCCCGGACGGCGCGGCTCGGCGAAAGCACCCCCCACTCCGGCTCGCCTCTGTTACTCCACATCGGCATAAACACTGGTCCGGTCGTTACTGGCGGATTGGGCATCGGCACCGCCAAATCGTATTCGGTGACCGGCGACACAGTGAATACGGCGCAACGCCTGCAATCGCTGGCCGCACCGGGTGAGGTGCTGGTAGGCGAGCTCACTCACAGGCTGACCCGGCATGCCTTCTCCTACGAATCGCTCGGTGATGTCGTGTTTCGCGGCAAGGCTGGCAGTGTGCTCGTCCATCGACTGGATGCACCGCTCGCGACGCCGCGTGCAGCGCGTGGGCTTGAGGCGCTCGGCCTCAGTGCGCCGATAATAGGTCGTGGTGCGGAGCTCAATAGAATGATGGCGAGCCTTGACCAGGCATGCAGCGGCTCGGCCCAACTTGTCCGCCTCGTCGGAGAAGCCGGTATCGGGAAATCGCGGCTGGTGAAGGAGTTCGTCGCCCGAGTCAGCGACGAGGATCGTTTTCGCAACGTCGCCGTGCGGCTGGCCACGTGCTCACCGCTGGGCGAACAATCATTTGGCGCCTTGGGCGCAGTGGTGCGCAGCGCTGCCGGGATGATGCAAAACGACAGTGGGGACGAAGTGCGGGGGAAGCTCGCAGGCTTGCTTACCGATCTCGGCCTGCAGGGCGAGGAGGCGAAGCGACTGATGCCTTTGCTCTACCATGTGCTCGGCCTTGGCGACCCCGATGCCACCTTGCAGCATGTCGAGCCCGAGCAGCTGCGGCGGCAAATTCTCTACGCAGTCCGCACAATCATCGAACGGCGGCTTGCGCTGTCGCCGCTGTTGATTGTCGTCGAAGACCTGCACTGGGCCGACGCCGTGTCGCTCGAGGCACTACGTTTCGTGATGGACAGGTTGGAACGCACGCGGTTGATGTTGCTGGTCACGCATCGTCCGGCGCGGGACAACGGCCAGCTCGACTCAAGTCGGGTCAGTCACACAGCGCTCAGGATTTCGCCGCTCAACAATGATGACGGACGCAGCCTGCTGGCGGCGCTTTTCGGCGAGAGCTGGGTTAACTCCGCAGGAGGGCTTCTCGACCAGATCCTTGAGCGCGCGGACGGCAACCCCCTTTTTGTAGAGGAGATCGTCCGCGGCCTTATCGATCGCGGTGTACTGATGCGCGAGGGCCAGCGATGGCGGACTGTGGCAGGCGAAGTCGCAACCGGCATTCCCGCCACTATCCAGGCAATGTTGCTTGCTCGCGTCGACCGGCTGCCCCAAGAGGTGCGCCGGCTGGCCCAGGAAGCCGCGGTAATCGGCCCGCGCTTCGATGTCACACTTCTGAAAGCCGTGACAGCCGACCCCGGCCGGCTAGAAGCCGGCTGCGAACTGCTTTGCGATGCGGAAATCATCGAGGAAGTTGCCGGATCAGGCTCGGTCTCGTCGCAAAGCTACCGCTTTACGCAAACATTGCTGCAGGACGTGATCTACCAGAATATGCTCCTGCAACGCCGGACCGACATCCACGGGCGGGTCGGTGCTGCCTTGGAGCAAGTGTGCGGCGGCAAGCCGGAACGGCTCGAGGATTTGACCGTGCTCGGTCATCATTTCGCACAGAGCGCCGAGCGGGAGAGGGGCGCGCATTATCTGCAGGCGGCGGGCGATCGCGCTCGCATGATATACGCCAACGACGACGCCCTTCGTTTCTACGAGCGAGCACTGACTGCGTTGGGCGCGATCGGGCAAACACCGCTCAAACTGGCAATTGCAGAGCGCATTGCCGATTTGAGCGGCCCGATAGGCCGCCGCGAGATCGCGCACCACCATTACGAGACCGTGTTGCAGGCATACCGCGAGTCAGCCAATCGTGTGGCATCGGCGCGAGTTTTGCGTAAGATCGGTCGGCTGCTCTGGGACGTCGGCCGGCGGGACAACGCAGAATCCCGCTATGCTGAAGCGGCAGCGCTTCTCGATGGAGCGGATGCCCCGATCGAGCAGGCGCATCTCTGGCAAGAACGTGGCCGACAGGCGTTCCGTAGCGGAGATCACGCTCTCGCGGCAAAATGGGCAGACGCGGCGCTGGATTGCGTGCGCTCTCTGACAACGGAGCATCTCTCCGAGATAGGGTGTGATGCCACTCTTGTGACCGCCGAGGCACTTAATACCAAGGCTGTTGCGTTGGCTCGCCTTGGGCGAAACCGTGAAGCCGTGCGTCAGGTTGAGCATAGCATTGAATTGGCCGAAGCCGCCGGTCTACTGGGCGCGGCCTGCCGCGGCTACACCAATCTCGGCGTGCTTTACACAACCATCGATCCGGCACAGGCAATGGATGTCTGTCGGCGCGGTCTTGAAGTGGCGCGCCATATTGGTGACTTGGGTTTCCAAGCGCGCCTCCTCGCCAATCTGGCGGTCGCTTGTTGTACTTTCACGGATCGCTGTCCAACGGAGGGTGTGCCTGCTGCCGAGAAGGCCATCGAGATCGACCGGGCGCTCGACCAGCGCGAGCACCTGCCGGTGCCGTTGATCGTGCTTGCGCAGATCCACCAGTGCCACGGCCGTCCGGAACTGGCGGTTGGCTTGTTCCACGAAGCACTGGACGTAGCCCGCGAAACGGGCGAGCCCCAACTGCTGTTTCCGTGCTATGATGGTCTGGCAACGCTTAACCTCGACCTCGACAATCTGGCCGAGGCCGAACGCTGCTTTTCCTTGGCGCAGGGTATATGCGCCCAGCACGGGCTCGACCCGGAAGCGCTTGTGGTGCTGCCTTTTCTCGATTAGCCGGGTTGGAGGTTGGAAATGTCCGCGCGTAGCGACTTGGTACCGCTTCAACCGGGCGACCGTGCGCCGAACGTGGTACTCGACGCCATTACCCAGGAAGGCAAGATCGCGCTTGACGACTTTCGCGGACAAAAACCGGTGCTGGTCGGCCTGTTTCGAGGTCTGCATTGTGCGTTTTGCCGGCGCCATATCGCCGCCCAGGCGCGGCTTGATCCGGAGCTGCGCGAAAAGGGCGTGGAGAGCCTGACGGTGGTCAACACGCCGATCGAACGAGCGCGTCTCTATTTCCGTTACCACCCGATGCCGAATCTGCTTGCGGCCTCCGACCCTGAACGCGCTTCACATCGTGCTTTTGGACTCCCCAATCTCGAATTCACCGAAAACGAGACGAACTGGCCGTACAAGGTCTCGATGGCAGCGGTAAAGGATATGCGGGTCGACATACCAAGCGAGTTGCCCGGTCCTATGGATCCTATTGCGGCCGGCGAGATCCTCGACAAGAGGGACCATTACGAACTGACCGAAGCCGACGAGCAGATGATGGCAACGGGACACGGACAACTGGTCGGTCAGTTCCTGCTGGACCGGCAGGGGATCGTCCGCTGGAGCTTCACGGAGGTTCCAGAGGGTGGGCGATACATGTTTGGGGCGCCAAACCCGCAGGAGCTGATGTCAGCGGTGTCCCAAGTCGCCCAATAGGGTTTGCGAACGAGGTAAACGGGCGGGACACTGACAAGTTCACCGTTTCATTTCAGCACGGCCTCGACCCTCGCAACAAAGTCATCGAGCGAGCGATCCCCGCGAATCTCGATGCGCGGAAGGTCGATGGGATCGCAATCGAGGTCCGCCGGGCCGTGTCTGCCGCCGAAGCCGATCCGATAGCCGCACTCCTTGGCCAGCCTGCCAAGCCGTCGGTCGGTGACAGAAAAGGGTGCCGCGAACGCCGTGGTTAGCCGACCGGTCCACCGTTCGATGAACATACGAGAGCGAAGCAGCTCGCTGGCCAAGTCAGAGCTCGACAGACCATCTATCGCGCGATGCGTCGCCAGATGGCTTCCGAAGAATGCACCTTCGGCAGCGAGGCGTCGCACCGTCCCGGCGTCCATAAGCTGCGTTGGCGGACCGCTGTCGGCGTCCCACAGTGCACTTTCACCCACCAGGTCCGTCACCAGGAACACTTCCGCGGTCAGGTCGTTCGCGCGCAAGATCGGCCAGGCATGGTCGGCAAAGTTCTGGAAGCCGTCGTCGAAGGTGATGAGCACTGGGCGGCCAATGAAAGGTTGACGGTTGGCGATGAACCATTCCAGCTGCTCGGACCTAATCGCGTGAAAGCCATTGGCGCGCAGCCATGCCATCTGGCTTTGGAATGCGGCGGGCGTGAGCCGAAAACGGGCGAGCGCGGCCGGCCCTTCATCGGAGACGCTGTGATACATGAGGACAGGGATATGCTGCCGCCGCTCGCTACGCGCAACGTCGCGGCGCAAGGCCCGCGCCCCGCCCCAGACGATATTTCGCGCGACCCCGATTTCAAGGGGAGCGCGGATTGGCACTTGATCAATCATGGGTTCCGTCGCCACGTCGTCCGGTGACAGGCGGCGGAAGCGGTCTATGCGATAGAGCTCGGTCTGGATCGATTGATCGAGGACGAGGCCTTCGGTCCCGGCCAGCGTCTCTGAGATCGCTTGTGCACCGAATGTGTTCCAGTCGAAGCCGGTCCTTTCAACATTGTCCCGTAACACGAATGCGTGTGCGTTGATGAAACTGCCGCCAGGCGCCAATGCCTCAACGATTTTTTTGGCGATGCGCCGCAACTCGGCGAGATCATCCAGATAGTAGAGCACTTCCGAACAGACGATCAGGTCCATCTCACCGGGCAGCGTGTCCGCGCAGAAATCCAGTACGCCGAACTCAACATTCGGCTGATCGCTGCATCGCGCGCGCGCTCGCCCGATGGCTACGGCGGAGATGTCAGTTGCCGTCAAATGGCCCACTCGCGGCGCCAGCTGCCGCGTGAAGTGCCCCTCCGCGCAGGCCAGCTCAAGCGCCCGTCCGATCGGACCGGCAGGCAGAATTTCGAGCTGCCGCTCATATTTTTCCTGCTCATAGGACGAACCGTAGTTCCAGGGATCCTCGGTCGCGAAACGGCGATTCCAGAACGACGTGCGATCATTGTCGTGCCCATCCGCGGCCGATGCGCGGCGTGGCGCTGCAAGCGGCTCTGTCGCTTCGGCGCTCGACCGAACCAGCCGCCGCGCTTCCGCGGCCAACCGCGCGAGTTTGCCGAAGTGGCTGTCCCGATCAGACCGACGTCCCGCGATGGACAACAATGCCTCGGTTGCAAACATGTTTGACTTGTCGGCACCGGCGCCCTGTTGCGGGGCATGTACAGGCGATGGCCTCGCAAGTCGCGCGGCACTGTGTATAAGCCGCTCAGGGGGCACGAAATTCCGGATCAATTCAATCCAATGGCGCCTTGTCACTTTCCCGAGTACGCCGAACTGCACGACAGCCTCGATCTGGCCATCCATCATCAGATAGGCATAAATTTGATCGATTCCTTCCGGAAGTTCGATCGAGGTCGGATTTCGAATATCGACGCGAATTCCAAGCGTCCGCGCCAGCCTGCGCGGCGCGGCAAGATCGTCGAAGTCGAGAAGCATTTCCTCAAGCTGATACTGGACGCGGCGACCCGCGACGGGATCGTCCCAGACTTTGCCGAGTTCGATGATCAACTCGGTGAGGGGGCCGCCGAACCTGTCCCACCTGGCAGCCAATTGCGCTGGCACCGACAGGCTTCCTACCATAAGGCCATCGAAGGCCACCTTGGCGATCTCAGGGGCCCACTTACGTCCTGCCGGGAGCGCGCGCAGGGTCCGCGGGCTGATCGAGCGGCGGCCGCTGCCGCAATCCGACGCGGCGTTCCACAACGCGAACCACGCGAGTGCTTCGGAAGCGGTGCGGCCGTTCGCCTCGATCGCTCCATTGGCGTGTGCCGAAGCTGGCTGTTTGACCCTGGGATCAGGAGAAAAGCCGCGGGCGATCACGATTTCCGCATCGGCCAGCGTCTGCGTCGAATTGCGGGTGAGCGATTTGGGGCTGGTCCGATAAAAAGCGAGCGGCTCGTCGACCATCACCCAACGTTTGCCTAGACGTGCAAGGCGCTGCCACAGATCCCAGTCCTCGCAGGTGCGCAGCGAAACATCGAAGCCGCCCAACTCGACAATTGTCTTCCGGTCGACGAGCAGCGCGTGAGTGCGGATCGCGCACCGGCGCGCGAATGTTTCGAAGGGCTGGATCGCAACCTCCGTCGGGATGCTCGACGGGGTGAGTTCGCCATCGGGCATCACGCGCCGGGAACCGCAATAGGCGGCGACCGCATCGGGCGCGTGTTCAAGTGCGGCGAGCATTTTCGCAAGGAAGCTGGCGTCCACCCAATCGTCCGCATCCAGGAACATGAGCCAGCGTCCGCGCGCTGTCGAAATCCCGCTATTGCGCGCGCCGGCGGCGCTATACGCGCAAGAACTCAGCGTCCGAAACCGGGCATCGCGCTCCACATAACCGGCGACAATCGCGGCGGTGGCGTCCGTGGAGGCGTCGTCGACGACGATCGCCTCCCAGTCCATTATTTCCTGATCGAGAAGGCAATCGAGTGCGCGCGCCAGCGTTACCTCCGCGTCGTGCGCAGGAACCACGATTGAAACCAAGGGATCATGCACCACGCCGTCTTACCCGTGCCTGGTTTGAAGGTAGAACAAGAGTCCCGAAACATAGCCGGCGATTTCCTGCCAAAGGGAACGGTCATCAGGGACGCTGCGTCCAAACAGTCTCCTGCGAACTCTTCCGAGCCGCCGCGACGCCGCCATTTGGCTGCAGAGCGAGCTTGCTCCTGTTGTGCTACCGATGCTGGAAGCCTGGCGCAGCATTCGCATCCGTGCCGCCGAGTTTGGGCGCCAGCTGTCGCAGATGCACGTCAAAGCCAAGCATGCCGCATACTCATGTCGATCCCCGGAGTCGGCACCATGACCACAAGCTGCGGTCCCTGGCACCGTATGAGTGCAACAGCTACGGCAGACTGACGTCTTTTGCAATCGGGGGCACCGTAAATGCAAGCCCACTGAAGCTTTGGTGTTGAATGACTGCCGTTATTGGGACAATTGCTCCCCTCCTGTCGACCGAAACGCCTCGATTCCGAGGTGCATTCTCGAACAGCCATTCTCCGTGCGAAAGAAGAACTCCCTTCTACCGTTGGGCCCGCATCGGAAGCGGATCGTCGCAGTATACAGCCGGGTGCGAGACAGTATGTGCGCCGCATGTGCGCCGCCAGACCAGCTAATTTAGATACTTCTAATGTGTCTGCGCTACTTAATTGCGCTCCAGTAGCTATAGCCGGACATTGTATTACTCATTTCGATAGTAGATTGCGTCCAATGGTCGATCAGATTAGCCGGTTATGGCTGCTATCACAAAGAGATGCGAGAGCGACACCAATCGGAACTCGTGCATTTGCTGCTAGTCGAAGAGATGTAAAAGGGACGCACGAATTGGCTTACGTCAAGAAGATTCCGGCTTGCGAGCCGGGTATTTTGCTGACATGTTTGGGTGTTTTTCAGTTTTGCACTGTGGCAGGTGTTCAAATGAAGGGGCATAACGATGGCTAAGGAATCTTCGAGTACCGCTTCTTCAGCAAATAAAGCGGACGAAAATCTGATAAGTAATGCAGACGGGAACGGGCTGGCCTTCATGGGGGTCCAGGCTCGCGAGAGCGGGGTCTCCGGCGACGCTGTAGGTGTCGACAAGATACGTGATCTGCTGTTCGGCAACCAGATGCAGGACTACGACCGCCGTTTTTCCAAGCTTGAAGAACGGTTCTTGCAGCGCTTCAAGGATGTCGAATCCGAGGCCAAGCGCAATCTTGAAATGTACGAGTCAAATGCAAAGAAGCAGGTCGAATCGCTCGCGGCGCAATTGCGGAACGAAAAAGATGCACGAGCCGAGGCCGACAAGGAGATTGACCGGAATCTTCGCGAGCAAAATCAGGCGCTTGAAAAGCAGGTGCGCGCGCTGTCGGATCAATTGAGCGAGCTTGAGCGCGAAGTTGCGGACCGGATAAATCGAAGCGATCAATTGCTGCGTGAGGAAATCAAGCAAAAGAATGAAAGCATTCAGATGCTAATGGAGAAAATGTTTTCCGATCTCAGCAACGTCAAGACCGACCGAAATCTTTTGGCTGGCCTGTTTGTCGAGGTTGCAAAATGTCTAAATCAGGATCCCGTCGGCAGCAAGAGCAACTCGGAACGTAGTTGGAAAGTGAGTTGATCGGAACTTGACGTCGACCGTCGACCCAATCAGCCTTCCTCAAAGAGCAGCTTCGAACGATACAGAGATTGATCGCGAGGCTCTGGCTAATCTTTTGGTCGAAATTGCCCGGAACGTTGATCCGGACTATCGTGCGCGTTTCCACGGAGTTCCCACCGCCGATCCTCGCATGGAAACGCTGCGCCAGTTGCTGGTCGGCCGCGAAATTTCGGAGCTTTCACGAGTTTCGCACCTGCTCGACGAACCTGAGCAGCTTGCGTCTGCAGTTGGGGGTGTTCTCCCCAGTGCAGCCGCACGTGCGCCTCATGCGCAACTCGGCGAGGCACTTGCGCCAGCTGTCGAGAGGGCCGTGCAACGGTCCATCCAGAAGAGCCCGCGTACGCTTACGGATATACTATACCCGGTGTTTCTGCCGGCAATTCGCAAGTCGATCGGGGAAAAGATCGATCAGACCTTTCAGTCGCTGAATGAAACTTTAAGACATATATTTACTTGGCATGGGCTCAAGTGGAGATTTGAAGCTTGGAGAACGGGCGCAAGCTTCTCAGAAGTTGTTCTTAAGCATTCACTTGTCTATCGTGTAGAGCATGTCTTTCTGATTAACCGCAATTCCGGGCTTTTGATAGCGCATGTAACTGCCGATAATGCAACGAGCGAAGATCCGCAACTCATTTCGTCGATGCTTAGTGCAATTCAAGATTTTGTGAAAGACTCATTTAACGAGAAAGAACAGAGCGGCCTGGACACTATCCGTTTCGGGGAGCTTCGTCTCTGGTCGGAAGTTGGACCGTTTGCGACCTTAGTCGCGGTGATCCGGGGAAATCCGCCAGAGGAATTACATGAAATATTTCGCGATGTGTTGCTTCGCATCCATGATGAATGCTCACAGGCTTTAGAGCAGTTTGACGGCGACAGTTCGCAGTTGGCCGGCGTAGAGACGCTGTTGCACACCTGCGTTGAACTGAAGCAGGAGGACTCTAACCAGGGATTTCCTTGGCTGGTGGTGGCTGCAGTCCTGCTGGTCCTGATTCCGGCAGGCGGTTGGTTTCTTCTTTCCTGGCAATCCGGGCAACGCTGGCAGGCCTATGTGTCGCGGCTGAGTACCCAGCCGGGCATCATCGTTGCCGAACAAAAGGTGCGCGATGGCCAATTCTATATTGCCGGTCTGAGAGATCCGCTTGCCGCCGACCCGCTGTCGCTGTTGTCCGGAACGGAGGTCGATCCCGCCCGCGTTCATTCGCAGTGGCAATTGTATCAGAGCCTTGAGCCGGAGTTCGTGCTGAAGCGGCTAACGGCGTCGCTGGCTCCGCCGGATTCAGTACGACTTTCGATCGTCAATGATCGCATCGTTGCCGAGGGTGAGGCCCCCGACACCTGGATAGATCGGGCACGCGCAGCGGCCCGACAGCTTTCGGCAGGCGGACCGGTATTCGATATCTCCAGGGTCCGTGATGTGAGCCCCGAAGCACGCGCGGCGGAGCACTGGCAGGCCTATGTGTCGCGACTTGAGGTCCAACCGGGAATCATGGTTGCCGAACAAAAGGTGCGCGATGGCCAATTCTACATTGCCGGCCTGAGAGACCCGCTTGCCGCCGACCCGCTGGCTCTGCTGTCCGGAACGGAGGTCGATCCTGCCCGCGTTCATTCGCAGTGGCAATTCTATCAGAGCCTTGATCCAGAGTTCGTGCTGAAGCGGCTAACCGCGTCACTGACCCCGCCGAAATCGGTTCGGCTTTCGATCGTCAATGATCGCATCGTTGCCGAGGGTGAGGCTCCCGACACCTGGATAGATCGGGCACGCGCGGCGGCCCGACAGCTTTCGGCAGGTGGACCGGTATTCGACATCTCCAAGGTTCGTGATGTGAGCCCCGAAGCACGCGCGGCGGAGCACTGGCAGCATTATGTGTCGCGACTTGAGGCCCAACCGGGAATCATCGTCGCCCAACAAACGGCGAGGGGCGGACATTTCTACATTTCCGGCCTGAGAGATCCGCAGGCCGCCGACCCGCAGGCTCTGCTGTCCGGAACAGGGGTTGATCCGGCTCGCGTTCATTCGCAGTGGCAATTCTATCAGAGCCTTGATCCGAAGTTCGTGCTGAAGCGGCTGGTGGCGTCGCTGGCTCCGCCGAAATCGGTTCGGCTTATGATCATCCAGGATCGCATCGTTGCCGTGGGTGAGGCTCCTGCCGCCTGGATAAACCGGGCGCGGGTCGCCTCCCAACAGCTGTCCGCGGACGGACTCACTCTAGAAATCTCCGAGCTGCGTGAGTCAACCCCTCAGGAACTCACGCATTTGAGGGACGCTATTCAAGCGGTCGACATTTTCTTCGATTCTGGCAAGGCTGTACCGGGACCAGAGCAATTGCCGGTTCTCGACAAATTGGCGAATCAGTTGAAGGAATTGGCCAAGGACGCCCGCGAGGCAGGCGTAACAGCCCAGTTCATGTTGACCGGCCATTCGGACGCGACGGGCCGTGAAACGGCCAACGTGTCGATCAGCGCCGCCCGCGCGGAGACAGTTCGTGCGCTTCTCAAGAAGCGCGGCGTCGATCCGGAATTGCTCTTGGTTCGCGGCGCGGGCACCTTTGAGCCAGCGGAGACTGAAAATAGCCGAACCGGGAGCTCCGCCAATCGCAGAGTTTCGGTTACGGTAAACTTCCACTAGGGCGGAGCCCAGGATATTGCAAAAGAAGATCTGCATGTTGGGCGGGTTCGCTGTCGGAAAAACGAGTCTGGTTCGCAGGTTTGTGCAAAGCATCTTTTCAGAAACCTACTTGACCACGGTGGGAGTGAAAATCGACAAGAAGAGTGTTGTACTGCCGGATAAAACCGTGGATCTGATTTTATGGGATTTGGCCGGCGAAGACGATATCGGCTCATTCCGCGTCAGCTATGTGCGAGGTGCGAGCGGGCTCGTGCTTGTCGTCGATGGAACCCGCGCCGCTACTCTTGCCGTGGCGCTCACGCTGCGCGAGCGGGCCGAGGCCGAATTCGGCGCTATGCCGTTCGTATTGCTGTTCAACAAATCGGATCTGGCCGATCGGTGGGCAATATCGGATAGTGAGATTAACGAACTGAGGCAACTTGGATGGCAAATCTATCTAACAAGTGCGCTTTCGGGTGAATGTGTTGATGATGCGTTTCGTCAGCTTGCTTCGATGGTTGCCAAATAGACCATGCATGGATTGCCAAGAGAAGTCAGAAGCTGGATTTACGATTTCTTCTACAACGAGTACTCTGTCGCGTATCTGAAAATTGACGCCCAGCTTTGCATCGCTGCGAAGGGCGGTAGTGTTGAACATTACGGCCTATCATCACTTTGCATTGGCAAGCCCGTAGCCGAGCAGCTTGAATTCATGGAAGGTTTGCTGCCTTGCCCGGAGCTTCCATATCATATGGCCATGGTCGAACTGCCCAGCGGGCGTGTCGCGGACCTTCATCTTTTTGCTGACAATGCGTGCGTATGGCTGCTCTTTCTTGACGCCACTGCCGAACGCGACAATAGGCAGCGGCTTCAACAGAAGGCTTATGAAATGACACTCCTGCAAGAGAGGGAGCGTCAACTCAACGAAAAATTACAATTGACGAACGAGGCGTTGAGGCAGAGCCAAGAGGGATTGTCGCGTGAATACCAGCGCGCCGAAAGCCTACTCCTCAACATTCTTCCGGCGTCGATCGCGGAGCGGTTAAAAGCGGACGAACAAATTGCAGACAACCATGCTGACGTGAGTGTGCTTTTTGCCGACATCGTCGGCTTTACGGAAAGAGCGCGAAGCGTCGGAGCCGAGACAACGCTCGCTATTTTAAATTACTTCTTCAAGGCGGCGGATCTGCTCTCGGAACGATACGGCTGCGAAAAGATCAAGACAATCGGCGATTGCGTGATGGTGGTCGCTGGCCTGCCCGCCGCGCGATCCGATCATGCAGAAGCCCTTGCGCACTATGCACTTGAACTGCGGGAGGCGGTTAAGCGCGAACGCTTCGCAGGAGAACCGATAAGACTCAGGATTGGAATTCACTCAGGACCAATCGTCGCGGGCGTCATAGGCAAAAGGCGGTTTGCCTATGACCTGTGGGGCGAGACCGTTAATCTCGCCGCACGTATTCAAACGTCAGCGGATCCCGATGAAATCCGTATTTCGGATGCAACTCGCAAACTGCTTGGACCAAATTTTGCTTGCGACCCACTCGCGGAAACGGAATTGCGTGGTACAGGTCGTGTGCGAATGTGGCGGCTCCCGGCCTGATTTGCCGGTTGGCAGTGCCGACGCTGGAGCGCATTGCAGCTCAAGCAACATCGTAGTTTCGTATGTCCGCAGAGGTGCAGCCGACCACCGAGCGGGGTCGCGTGGTGTGGCGCGGCCGTAGCCACGCCGCTCGCGAGCGCGCCCTCGATAGCGCTGTAGCGAGCGAGCGGCTTTGCCGTGGTCCATCGACAATTCGCCGGTGAGGTCGGGTTGCTGACACCACCTCGAACGAACCATCGATGACCGATGGCATGATGAACCTGCGCCCTCGTGGAGAAGCCTCCAGATTCCGACCTCTTGCGCGAGATGATTGGCTTTGCCGCCGGGCGGCTGATGGAGTTGGAGGTTGGGGGCCGCCACCGGCGCCTATGGCGAGAAGAACCCGTTGCGCACGGCCCAGCGCAACGCTATCGCGAGCGCGACTGGGAGACGCGCGCCGGTTGCAACGCCATGTAAGCAAAAGGCGCCCCGAAAGGCGCCTCTTAATCGCTTGATTCCCCTTGAGGAAACTGGAGCGGGTGAAGCGATTCGAACGCTCGACCCCAACCTTGGCAAGGTTGTGCTCTACCCCTGAGCTACACCCGCTCGCGCGGCTTTTGGGCCGCAAGCCGCGCCTATATGGCTGAAGGGCGCGGCGATTGCAACAGGGGAATCGCAGGTTTTTTGGCCGCACCCGGCGACGTAACCGAGCCTTCCGTGGCGTGTATCGCCACGGAATTCAGCGTGTCGCCGCGCAACGGTCTTGTCTCGGCCGCGTCATTGGCCGTAAACGGCATGATCCAAACCGCGACAGCAAGAAGTCCGACAAGAAACAACATGCCGAAAACCGAAGCCGAGCTTTTTGCCTTTCTCGCCGATCTCGGGATCGAGGTCTCGACCTTGCGCCATCCGCCGCTGTTCACGGTCGCCGATTCGCAGGCGCTGCGTGGAGAAATTGCCGGCGGGCACACCAAGAACCTGTTCCTCAAGGACAAGAAGGACAATTTCTTCCTGGTCAGCGTCGATGAGGAGGCGGTGGTCGATCTCAAGCAGATCCATCATGTCATCGGCGCCGCCGGGCGCGTTTCCTTCGGCAAGCCGGAGATGCTGATGGAGCTTCTCGGCGTCGTACCGGGCGCGGTCACGGTTTTCGGCGTGATCAACGATACGGAGTTGCGGGTCAAGGTCGTTCTCGACCAGGAGTTGATGCGCCAGGCCGTCATCAATGCCCATCCGCTGACCAATGAGGCAACGACCTCGATCGCCGCTGCCGACCTCGTCAAATTCGTCGAGGCAACCGGGCATGATCCTGTTATCTTGAAAGTCACGGGATGATCGCCACATGGATGACGATAAACCGATTTCTGAGTGAGGATAAAGGACGTTGCGCCGGGCCGGTGGCCGGCGGCGCGACCGAAAGGGCGACGAGATGAGTGACAACAATCAATTTGGCGGCCCATTTGGCAGCAATGGCGGACAGTATGCCACCACAGTGCAGTATGGCGGCACTGAGGCCACTCCCGCGAGAGTCGCGCTTGGCGAGCCGCCTGTCACCGTCGACGTCATCAAGGATACGACGACCGCCACATTTGCCGCCGATGTCATCCAGGAATCGCGGCGTCAGCCGGTGCTGGTCGATTTTTGGGCGCCATGGTGCGGGCCCTGCAAGCAACTGACGCCGCTGCTGGAAAAGGCGGTCACCGCCGCCGGCGGCAAGGTCAAGCTGGTCAAGATGAACATCGACGACCATCCTTCGATCGCCGGCCAGCTTGGTATCCAGTCGATACCGGCGGTCATCGCCTTTAGGGATGGCCAGCCGGTCGACGGCTTCATGGGCGCCATTCCGGAGAGCCAGATCGCCGCGTTCATCCAGAAGGTCGGCGGCAAGAACAATGGTGCGCCGCAGGTGGCCGAGGCGCTTGCCGCGGCCGCCGAGGCGCGCGCCGCCGGCGATGTGCAGACCGCGGCGGACATCTACGACGCCGTCCTGGAACAGGCGCCGGACACGATCGAGGCGATTGCCGGGCTTGGCGATCTGCTATTCGAGGCCGGCGATGCCGAGGGCGCCGAAGCGGTGCTGGCGCGGGCCCCGGAAGCCAAGAAGGATGCGCCGCCACTCGCCGCCGTACGCGCCAAGATGGCGCTTGCCGCGCAGGCAGCAGCACTTGGCAATCCGGCCGAACTCCAGCGGCGCCTGGCTGAGAACCCCGGGGACCACCAGGCACGTTTCGATCTTGCGATGATCCAGAACGCCAACGGCGAGCGCATGGCCGCGGCCGACAATCTGCTGGCGATCGTCAAGGCTGATCGCTCGTGGAACGACGACGGCGCCAAGACGCAGTTGCTGCAGTTCTTCGAGGCATGGGGCATGACCGACGAGGCAACGCTGGCGGCGCGGCGCAAATTGTCGTCGCTGCTGTTTTCCTGAGCGCGCATCAAGCTGTTTTTTCCTGATGGCCTTGCGATCGACGACGGCTGCGCCAGATTAGGAGGCCTGACCGATCCGTTCTTCGCTTCGTGACGATTACGCGTCAGGTTGCGACGGGATGGGGGGGCTTCATGCGCTTCTTGAGGGAGCGACCGGAGGCTTGAAGTGCAGGCGGGAAACGCGCATTACCGACTCGATACGGATTTGCCGTCGACGGTGCCGATCTTCCCGCTCGAAGGCGCATTGCTGCTGCCGGGCGGCCGCATGCCGCTCAACATTTTTGAGCCGCGCTATCTTGAGATGGTGGATGAGGCGATCGCCGGATCGCGGCTGATCGGCGTTATACAGCCCAGCCTCGACGGTGCACGGCGTGGCGATGGCGAGCCGGAACTCTGCAATGTCGGCTGCGCCGGACGTATCATCGCACTTTCCGAGAGCGGCGATGGCCGCTACCTGATTTCGCTGCAAGGTGTGTGCCGGTTCCGCATCGTGCAGGAGCTTGCGGTCAAAACGCCCTTCCGCCAGTGCCGGTTTGCGCCCTTTCTCACCGATCTCGACGAAGATCAGGCAGAGGCCGAGATAGACCGGCCAGCGCTGCTCAGGGCATTTCGCGCCTATTTGCAGGCCAACGATCTTGAAGCCGACTGGGAAAGCGTCAGCCGCGCCGAAAATGCCATGCTGGTCAACGCGCTGTCGATGATGGCTCCCTACGGGCCGGCCGAGAAACAGGCGCTGCTTGAAGCGGCGGACCTGAAGACACGCGCCGAAACGCTGATAGCCATCACCGAAATGGCACTGGCACGTGAGAACGAGGATTTCGGGTCGAGCCTGCAATAGGGGGCTTTTCCTTCTCCCCTAAGGGGAGAAGGAAGATTGGCGCAGCGCCAAGACGGTTGAGGGGTGCTGGACGGAGCGCCGTTGGTGCCAAGCTGGAACACCCCTCATCCGTCGCCTTCGGCGACACCTTCTCCCACAAGGGGAGAAGGGAGAGCCGCGCGAAACCTAAAGTGACCCCAGAGAAGGACAGACCGAATGGTGGATGGGCGTGATGGAAAGAAGGCCAATGTCGACCCCAAACTGCTGGAATTGCTGGCCTGCCCGCTGACCAAGGGCCCGCTTACCTGGGATCCGGAGCGAGGCGAGCTCATCTCGAGGGTCGCACGGCTTGCCTATCCGGTGCGTGACGGCATCCCGATCATGCTGCCTTCGGAGGCGCGCTCGCTCCCCTTCGAGGACGGATTGCCGCCGCGTCTGGGCGGACCGTCCTGAACGGTGTAAGGCCTATTGAAAATTGCGCCCTTTGGGCATGACCTTCTCCGCCTTTCCCGACAGCGCCACGAGATCCCGCTGGACCGGCGCGGCTTGTGGGGCATGTGCGTCTGCAACGCCCTCTTCGCGGTTGTCATTCTCCATGCGCCCACTGGCCGAAGGCTCATTGACAGGCTGGCCGGTGCCGGCCTCCTCCAAAAGCACGGACAGCCACGGTGTCAAATCCTCGACCTTGTCGGCGACGATATGGATGACGTCCGATTCCGACTGCAGTTTGCCGGTGACACGGATTAACCGCGCGCCCATGACAATGGGCCGGTAGCGGTTGAAGGTTCTTTCCCAGAAAATGACGTTGGCCACCGCCTGCTCGTCTTCCAGCGTCAGGAAAATCGCTTTGGCGTTACCCGGCCGCTGCCGCACCAGGACAAGACCGGCGACCGAAACCCGCTTGCCGTCCCGAACCTGGCCGAGGCGCGCATTGGGCGTGACGCCGGAACGGTCCAGCCGCTGGCGCAGAAAGGCAAGCGGATGCGCCTTCAGCGACAGGCCGAGCGAACGGTAGTCGTGGATGACGTGCTCGCCGAGCGGCATTGTCGGCAGCCTGGTCTCGGGCTCAAGATCGCGCAAGCGGATCGCCGGCTGGTCGAACAGCGGCAAGGTCTCGGCGGCACTCTTGCCGTCGAGCGCGCGGACCGCCCACAGGGCGTCGCGGCGGTCGAGGCCGAGCGAACGGAAAGCGTCAGCTTGCGCCAGTTTCTCGATCTCATCGACGTAGAGGCCTGAGCGCAGCCAGACATCGCGAACGGATTCGTAGCCCTCGCCGCGTCTGGCGACAAACACCTCCATGCGCTCCTTCGACAGGCCCTTGACCTGGCGAAAACCCAACCGGACGGCATGATTGGTCCGGATGACACCGCGCATTTCGGCATGGCGGCCGAGGATGCGGGCCGGGTCGAAGGGTGCGTCCTCCAATTCGCAGTCCCAACCGGAAAAATTGACGTCGACCTCGCGGATTTCGACGCCATGGTCGCGCGCGTCGCGGACAAGCTGAGCCGGCTGATAAAATCCCATCGGCTGGGAATTCAGGATCGCGGCGCAGAACACGTCTGGATAAAATGTCTTGAACCAGCAGGAGGCATAGACCAGCAGGGCGAAGGAGGCGGCATGGCTTTCGGGAAAGCCGTATTCGCCAAAACCCTCGATCTGCTTGAAGCAGCGCTCGGCGAAGTCCTTTTCGTAACCCCGCAAAACCATGCCATCGACCATCCGCTTGCGATAATTGCCGATCGTGCCGGTGCGCTTGAAGGTGGCCATCGCGCGGCGCAGTTCATCGGCCTCGCCCGGCCTGAAGCCGCCGGCGACGATGGCGATCTTCATCGCCTGTTCCTGGAACAGCGGAACGCCCAGTGTCCTGCCGAGTATTTCTTCCAGTTCCGGCTTGGGATATTCGGGCTTTTCCTTGCCCTGCCGGCGGCGCAGATAGGGGTGGACCATGTCGCCCTGGATCGGGCCTGGTCGCACGATCGCCACCTCGATGACCAGGTCATAGAATGTTTTCGGCCTGAGGCGCGGCAGCATCGACATCTGGGCGCGGGATTCGATCTGGAAGACGCCGATCGTGTCGGCGCGGCAGATCATGTCGTAGACATGTTTGTCCTCGGCAGGGAGGGTGGCCAGCACATAGGGTTGCCCATAGCCATCCCGCGCCTCCGGATAATGATCCTGGAGCAGGGTGAAGGCGCGCTGCAGGCAGGTCAGCATGCCGAGCGCCAACACGTCCACTTTAAGGATTTTCACCGCGTCGAGATCGTCCTTGTCCCACTCGACCATCTTGCGTTCGTCCATCGCCGTCTTGATGATGGGCACGATCTCGTCGAGCCGGTCCCTGGTGATGACGAAGCCACCGACATGCTGCGACAGATGACGGGGAAAGCCCATGATCTCGTTGGCGCATTCGATCACATGCCTTGTCGATTGGTCGGTCTGGTCGAGGCCGCCGGCCCTGGTCTCCTTTTCGCCGAGCTCCGAGGTCGACCAACCCCAGATCGAGCTGGACAACGCGCTCCTGACATCGTCCGACAGGCCCATCGCCTTGGCCACTTCGCGCATCGCCGAGCGGCCCCGGTAGCTGACGACGGCCGCGGCAAGCGCAGTGCGCTTGGCACTGTATTTCTCGTAGATGTACTGGATGACCTCTTCGCGCTTTTCATGCTCGAAATCGACATCGATGTCGGGCGGCTCGTTTCTTTCCTCGGAAATGAAACGCTCGAAAAGCGAGTCGATCCGCTCGGGTCCCACTTCGGTGATGCCGATGCAATAGCAGACCACCGAGTTAGCCGCGGAGCCACGCCCCTGGCAGAGTATGCTCTGGCTGCGGGCGAATTTGACGATGTCGTAGACAGTCAGGAAATAGCGCGCGTAGTTCAGGCGCTCGATCAAAGCGAGCTCTTCCCGGATCCGCCTAGTCACATCGGCGGGAACGCCTGAGGGGTAGCGCATCGCGGCTCCCTCTCGAGCCAGCCTTTCCAGCTCGGCCTGTGGCCCGAGGCCCGATTCCGTCGGTTCATCGGGATAATTGTATTGGAGGTCACTGAGAGAGAAGCTCAATTCGCCGGCAAAGCGCAGCGTTTCCGCCAGTGCTTGCGGATGCCGCCGGAACAGCCGCGCCATCTCCATTGGCGGCTTCAAATGGCGCTCGGCATTGGCCGCCAGTTCCAGCCCCGCTTCGGCAACAGGCACGTTGAGGCGGATCGCCGTCAGCACGTCCTGCAACCGGCGCCGTTCGGACGTATGGTAAAGAACGTCGTTGGTCGCCATCAGCGGAAGGCCTGATGCCTCAGCCATGGCAGCTGCCTGCTCGATACGGTAGTGGTCGTTGCCGCGATAATCCGGCGAAACGGCAAGCCGCAGATTCTTGCCGAAGCGGTCTTTGAGCCGGCTAACCAGCCTGAGATCATCCTCCGCCGGCCTCGACAGATCCGGCAGGACCGCCAGGGACATGAGATCGCCCCATTCAAAAAAGTCGTCGCGATAGAGAAGCGGTGCGCCCTTTTCGCTATCGTCGCGCATATTGGCTTGCGTCAGCATGCGGCACAGATGGCCCCAGCCCTTGCGGTCCTGCGGATAGGCGAGAACGTCGGGCGTGCCATCGCAAAAAACCAGGCGGCAGCCGGGATGATAGGAAAGACCTTCCACCTTGGCCTGCTGCCAAGCGCGCACGACACCGGCCACCGTGTTGCGATCGGCAAGCCCGATCGACGAAAAGCCCAGAAACTTTGCCGCGACCACCAGCTCCTCCGGTTTCGAGGCGCCGCGCAGGAACGAGAAATTCGACTGGATGCCGAATTCGGCATAGGGAACGACCGTCAGCGCGTTCATGCGAAGACCCCATGCATGAACCAGCGCGGCGGGACTTGAGAGGCGCCGTAGAGACCCTGGCGGTAGAGCCAATAACGGCGGCCGTCGCTATCCTCGATGCGGAAATAATCCCGGGTCGGCGCGTCTTCCGGCCCCGACGTCTCCCGCCACCATTCCGGGGCGATGCGTTCCGGCCCTTCGGCGCGCGCGACCCGGTACAGCGCGCGCCGCCAGCGGAAGTTCATCGGCGGTCCCTCAGGCATTTCGGTGGCCGGCACCTCGATCGGCTCGGGCGAACGGAACAGCCGGATCGGCCGTTCCAGCCGAAAGACAGGCGTGGATGAAGTGTCTTGTATCTTGTCCGGCTTCTTCGGCGGAGAGACCCTTTGCGGCGCCTCCGCATAGGGAAGCGTGGCGACGGCGCGCTCCGGCAGATGACTCTCGACGGCAACCGGTTTCAAAACCGCGCTTTCGCCGAGCCGGGCGCGGATGCGGTCGGCGAAAAGGGCGATGTCGGCGCCGTCATCGTGCGTTTCGCCGGCGAGATCCGCCTGCTGCATGTCGAAGGCCGCGGCCGACAGGACCGAGAGGCGCACGAGATCGAAGCCATAGCCGGCATCGATGTCCTGTTCGAGCGCGGCGAGCCTTTCGTGAAACAATTTCTGGATCAGCAACGGCTCGCGCAAGGGCCGCGACGTGCCGACGGCGATGCGGCTGACGGCGCCGTCAACGCGGAAAAGCAGCAGCGCCAGCCTTCTTGCGCCCTCGCCGCGGCGCTCGAGGTCCACCTTCAATGTCGTCGCCAGCATTTTCACCAGCCGCTCTAATTCGTCGGTCAGCATGATGGGTTCTGCGAGATGGCGTTCGACCGAAAGCGGCGCGACCGGCAGGCGCGGCGACACCGCCTCGTCGAGGCGGCCGAGCGCCTGGTCGAGGCGTAAAAGCAGCGATGTGCCGAAGCGGCGGGCGAGCGGCGCGCGCGGTGCTGCCATGACGGCGCCCGCCGTGCGCAGGCCGACGCTTTCCAGGCTGGCGCGGATATCAGGCTCGATGCGCAGCGCCGCCAGCGGCAAGGGTGCGAGTAGCGCTTCCTCCTCGCCACCGGGGACGATGCGGTCACTGGCAAACCGCGTTGCCGCCCAAGCAGCACCAGGTGTGGCGGCAAGGCCGGCGCGGACATCGAAACCCTGATGGAAAAAGCGCGACAGAATGTCGTCCAGCATCGCCCGTTCGCCGCCGAAAAGGTGGGTGCAGCCGGTGACGTCGAGAAACAGGCCGTCGGCTGCGTCGATCGCCACCAGCGGAGTGTAGCGGTCGCACCAGTCGGCGAGGCTTTCGAGCAGGCGGCGGTCGGCCTCGGGATCGGCTTCCACTACGTCGATCGATGGGTGCATGGCGCGCGCGTCGGCTATGCCCATGCCGCGCTTCAGATGAAGCGCCTCAGCCCGCTCGTCGAGGGCGGCGATGCGCTGCGCGTTCGCTTGGCGATGGCTGATCACCAGGGGCAGGTGATCCGACGGCCGCGAACGCCAGGACCGCCCCAGACGCTGCCGCAGGATCCTTTCCGCGGCGAGGTGCGGAAACCACAGGGACAGGATTCGCTGCCCGTTCTTCCCCGGCCCTTCTTTCCTCGAAATTGCGTTCATCCGGGTTCCACTCCAGTGTGAATTGTCCCGGCAAGGCCGTGCGGCTCTTGCCGATGCTGACGGTGAAGGCGGGGCGGCCGATCGAGCCGGCGAGCGGCCCAGCGAGCGTCTGGCGTGGTGCCGACGGCGCAGCCGACAGGACGAGGCGGACGGATGCCGCCGTCGGTTCGGCCTCGCCGGCCTGGCGCAGCAGGAACACCGGCCGGCCGGCGCTCTGTGCCCGGGCGTGCAGCCGCCGCGTCGCGGTGAGGTCCAGCCGCTGCGGGCTGCCGCGGATTTCGAGGATGACGGCGGCGAGCGCCGTCATCCGGGCGGCTTCCTCAGCGACCCACAGCCCATCGAGGAGCCTTGGCGCCTCGGAAAACAGCAATTGCTCCGGCTCGATCCCGAAAAGGCCATGAAGCCCTCTGGCATAGGGGAAGCCGGCCTCGCGGAAGACCTCCGCGGTGCCGATCCACAGGACCGGCAGTCGCGGCGGCTCCTGTTTGAGGATCAGGCTGACGAGCGACAGGGCGAAACCGGCGACAACCCCGGCATCACGTGTCGCGGCGCCATGGATCTCGCTCAGCGCCGCCTTCGGCAGGCCGCCGCTGAGCGCAGTATCGAGACCCTCCGCGCCGGTGCGCAGAAACGCATCGGGCGGCGCCACGGCGAGGCCGCGGCGGACGATTGTTAGATCCCGGGGCGTGACATCCGCATCAACGGGAGCTGCGCCGGCCGGCGCCTCCAGGCGCTCGGGCAGCGTTCCCTCGATTTTCGCGATCTGTCGGCGCAGGGCAAAAACAGTCTCCCGCGCCACGGCGCTTGTCGCCATGACGGTCAGCTTCCACTCACAATTGTTCCTGTTATGTTCCTATTGATTCCAGAGGCCGCCCGAAGAGTCAAGCGGAGTCATGGGGAATTTATTCCTGTCCGCGCAAAGGCTGCAACCTGGCCATTTGCCGACTCCGGCTCGAAAGCCTATATGCCGGGATCAAAGGACAAAGCATGGCCCGCATCTACAAAACCCGCACCTGGCACGCCGAGCTTTCGCCGTCGATGGAGGAAATGGAGTTCCTGGCGCTGGAGGCCTATGCCCATCTGCCGGAGGAATTTCGCAAGCTGACCGGCGAGATCGTCATCCAAATCGCCGAATTCCCGACCGACGAGATCATGGACGACCTGTCGCTGGAAACGCCATTCGACCTGCTCGGCCTGTTCGAGGGGCGCGGCATCGCCGAGCGCTGGAATCCGCAGACCGGCGAGGGGCCGAACCGCGTCACGCTCTACCGCCGCGCCATCCTCGACTACTGGGCCGAGAACGAAGAGACGCTGGGCGACATAGTCACCCATGTGCTGATCCACGAGATCGGCCACCATTTCGGCCTGTCGGACGACGATATGGAGCGGATCGAAGAGGCAGCGGAGTAGGCTGCCTCACGCTTCGTCATCCCAGGGTCTCCGCGACGGAGCTTCGCTCCTGCTTCACCCAGGGATGACGAGGGATGAGCGTTTCAGCGCCCTACCAATCGCTGAGCTTGGTGTTGGGCCCGTATTCCTGGCCCTCGACATCCTTCACCACGGCCTGGCCGCAGCGCATGCTCTTGGTCTGCTTGTCGTAGGCATAGGTCGGCGAACCGAACAGGTGCCAGCCCTTGTTCAGCGCCGCCGTCACCTTGTGGCAGAAGCTGGAATCGTCCGGACCGGACAGAAAGCGGTAGAGTTTCATTTTCATTCCTGTGGTGGGTTGCCAATCATGCCCCGATGGCGGCCGCCTTCGCCAGCAGTTTTTCGGCCTGCGCCAGATGCAGCCGCTCGACCATTTTTCCATTCAGTGCGATAACGCCCTTGCCGGCATTTTCGGCAAGTGCGAAGGCAGCTTTCACCAAGCGCGCCTCGGCCACGGCTTCGGCAGATGGCGCGAAGGCCCGGTTCGCGGCATCGATCTGAGCCGGGTGGATCAGCGACTTGCCGTCAAATCCCATGGCGGCCGCTTCCGTGCATTCGCGCGCAAAGCCATCCAGATCGCGAAACTCATTGAAGACACCATCGAGCAGGTCGAGGCCACCGGCGCGCGCGGCGAGCACCATCTGCATCAGCCACGGTGTGAGATAGCGCCGGTCGGGCGTGGCGAGAACGCCGGTCTCCTTGACCAGATCGTTCGTTCCGGCAACGAAACAGACCAGCCGCGAGGCCGGATCGCGGCCAAGCTCGGCAATTGGTCCGATGTTGAGCAGAGCCTTGGGCGTTTCGATCATCGCCCATAGTTTCACCTCGTCCGGCGCGAAATTGTCGTCGAGCACGTCGCCCGCCTCGAGGACGTCGCGCGGCGTGTCGACTTTGGGCAGCAGGATGGCGTCGGGCTCGCCGCGTAACGCAGCCAGCAAGTCGTCGGCGCCCCATTCGCTGGCGAGCGGGTTGATGCGAACGACCATCTCGCAGCGCCGCCCCCTATGGTTGGCAACCGGGCGCTTGGCGAAGATGCCGGCCAGTTTTTCCCGCGCGGCAACCTTGTCGGCCGGGGCGACGGCATCTTCGAGATCGATGATGACGGCATCGCAGGCCAGCGATGAGGTCCTGGCAAGCGCCTTGTCGTTCGAGGCCGGGACATAGAGCACCGAGCGGCGCGGGCGGTAGGTTTCAATCATGCCCGATCTATGCCGCCTGTAGTCAGTCGAGGCAAGCCGTCTTCACCTGCATAAAAACTGCACAAAAGTCCGGAAAATCTCCTCGGATCCGCCCCGCCGCCTGCATGTCGATCGGCGATATAGGCGGTATGCAGATGCGAGAAAAACCCCGTTGGTCCCTGCCTTACCGACTCCGCAATGAGGGTTGGTGGCTCGTCGATCCACCCCAAACGCACCGTTCGGCGACCATCTTCCCCTTCATCCGCAAATCTCCGCCCCAGTATGCCGGCCGGATCAAGGCCGCTGAGAAAATCCGATCATGACATCGTTGCTTACGGCGGCGCCGACCTATTGCGCGCGATTCGGCGTTGCGGTCCTGCTTGCCGCGCTGGCCGATTTCTTCTTCTACGGGCAGCCCGTCGGCATCACGCTTTTCCTGTTCGGCACTACGCTTGCCGCCGCAGTCGCGGCCATCCATCCCTCGGCGCTCAGCGCCCGCGGCCTGTGGCTCGGACTCGCCGCCCTGCTTGTCGGGCTGCTGCCGCTCATTGAAAATGCCAGTGCGCTGTCCGTCGCGATCGGGCTGGCGGCGATGGTCGTCTTCGCGCTTTGGCTGATCGGCCGGCTGCGGCGTGGGCTTGCCCGCATTGCCGGCCAGGTCGCGCTCTTCCTGCTCGCGGCACCATTCCGGTTAGTCCACGATTTCTTCCGCTGGCGCAAGGCGGCGCGGCGGCTTGGCCAGCGGCGTATCCGCCTTGCGGCGATCGGCGTCTGGATCATGCCGCTGACCCTGGGCGCAGTGTTTCTCGCGCTGTTCGGCGCCGCCAATCCGGTTATCGAATACTGGCTGTCGCTGATCGATCTCCACGCACTGCTCGACCTCATCCAGTTGCCGCGGCTGGCGTTCTGGCTGGTCGTGCTTGCCGGCGTCTGGGTCTTTCTGCGCCCGCGCCTGCCGCGCTTTTTCCGCCGCATTGCACATCTCGCGTTGCCTATCCCCCTCGGGGTGACGACGACAAAACCCGCCAAGGCGATCGAGGACATCGTCTTCGGCAAGGCCGCCATCCTTCGCGCACTGGTCGTCTTCAACATCCTGTTCGCAGTGCAGACCGCACTCGACGCCACCTATCTGTGGGGCGGCATCGCCCTTCCCGAAGGGCTGACCTACGCCGCCTATGCGCATCGCGGCGCCTATCCATTGATCGTCACGGCGCTGCTTGCCGCCGGCTTCGTCCTGGCGGCGCTGCGGCCGGGAAATGCTACCTCCAGCGATCCGCTCATCCGCCGGCTGGTCTATGTCTGGGTGGCGCAGAACATCGTGCTGGTCATCTCGTCGATCCTGCGGCTCGATCTCTATATCGGCATCTATGCGCTGACCTACTGGCGCGTCGCCGCCTTCGTCTGGATGGGGCTGGTGGCGACGGGCCTTGCTCTGATCATCGCCCGCATCGCCCTCGAAAAATCCAATGAATGGCTGCTTTCCGCCAATCTTCTGACGCTTTCGGTGACGCTCTATGCCTGCTCCTTCATCAACTTCGCGGCGCTGATTGCCAACTACAATGTCGACCACTCATTCGAAATGACCGGCCGCGGCACCAAGCTCGATTTCTGGTATTTGCGTTCGCTCGGTCCTAGCGCCTGGCCGGCGCTTGATCGCTTCCTCGAGCATCAGGCCGAGACGAATGCGGCCAGCGTTCCCACTTACCGCCAACTCGCCCGTCTGCTTGGGCAGGACCAGGCCCGCTACCGCGCGGGCCAGGAAAACTGGCGCGCCTGGAGCTTCCGCGACTGGCGGCTACTTCGTACTCTCGACACATATATCCTGTTCGTGGTTCCTCAGGGCTCCGAACCCTTCGCGCCGGGCCGCTGATCCATGCCGCACAACATCCTTGTCGCCGACGATGATCCGCATATCCGCGAAATCATCTGCTTTGCGCTTGAAAAGGCGGGGATGAAGACGGTTGCCGTATCGGACGGCGCCGCCGCATTGCAGGCGATCGGGCGCCGCGCGCCCGATCTTGTCGTGCTCGACATCGGCATGCCGGAGATGGATGGGCTGGAGGTCTGCCGTAGGCTGCGGCATACATCGGATGTGCCGGTGCTGTTCCTGTCCGCGCGTGATGAAGAAATCGACCGCATCCTCGGGCTCGAAATGGGTGGCGACGACTATGTCACCAAGCCGTTCAGCCCGCGTGAACTGGTCGCACGCGTCAAAGTCATCCTGCGGCGCGCTCGCCCGACAAAGGCGGAACAGGCCGACGACCGGCAATTCTCGCACGGCAGACTGGCTTTGCTGCCGGCTAGCCACGCGGCCAGCTTCGACGGCAGGCCGCTGGTGCTGACCTCGATCGAATTCGCCATCCTGAAAGGGTTTCTGGCGCGGCCAGCACATGTGCTCGGCCGCGACATGGTTATGGCCAATGCCTATGCCGCCAACATCCATGTCGCCGACCGCACCGTCGACAGCCATATCCGCAACATCCGCGCCAAGCTGGCGGCGGCCGGCTGCACGGATGCGATCGAGACCGTGCATGGCGTCGGCTTCCGGCTCGGCCGGTGCGGCGAGTGACCGCGCATAAATGGCGGCCGCGCCTCGCCACGATCGTTGTTGCCATCCTGATCATGGTGATGGCGCTGCCGCTGGTCGGCCTGTTCTTCTTCCGGCTCTACGAGAACCAGCTGATCCGCCAGACCGAGGCCGAGCTGATCGCGCAAGGTGCGGCCCTTGGCGCCATCTATGCGCAAGAGGTCCGCGACGCCGGCGTCGCCATCGAAAAGCTCGGCGCGGCCGTGCCTGCGGACAGTGCCACCGATCCGGACTCTCCCTACCGGCCGATCGAGCCGCGCCTCGATCTTGCCTCCGACTACGTTCTGACGGCCCGGCCGCCCGCCATCACCGCGATCGCCACGGATCCAGCCGTCGCGGCGATCGGCGCGCGGCTGTCGGGCATTCTTGCCGAGACGCAGAAAACCACGCTTGCCGGCTTTCGGCTGCTCGACCCCAAAGGCGTCGTCATCGCCGGGCGCGAGGAGATCGGCCTGTCGCTCGGCGCCGTCGAGGAGGTTCGCCAGGCGCTGGCCGGCCGCTATGCCAGCGCGCTCCGGCAGAGGATCTCCGACGAGCCGCCACCATCGCTCTATTCGGTCAGCCGCGGTACGAGAGTCCGCGTCTTCGTCGCGATGCCGGTCGCGGTCGACGGCAAGGTCGCCGGCGTGGTATATCTGTCGCGAACGCCGAACAACATCGTCAAGCACCTCTATGGCGAGCGCGGCAAAGTGGGGCTGGCGGCGATCGCCATCCTCGGCGGCACGCTGCTTATCGGCCTGGTCTTCCTGCGCACCGTCAGCCGGCCGATCTACGCGCTGATGGAACGGACAAAGCGCATCGCGGCCGGTGAGCGCGACGCCATCAGGCCGCTCGATCATCACGGCACGCGCGAGATGGCGGCGCTTTCCGACGCCTTCCTCGACATGGCCGAAAAGCTGCATGCGCGCTCGGACAGCATCCAGACCTTCGCTACGCATGTCTCGCACGAGCTCAAATCGCCGCTGACGGCGATCCAGGGGGCGGCCGAACTGCTGCGCGATTCGGGCAGCGCGATGGATGAGGGCGAACGGCGGCGGTTTTCGAACAACATCGTCACCGATGCCGAACGGCTCAACCTTCTGGTGCGCCGTCTGCTCGACCTGGCGCGCGCCGAAAATCTTGCGCCCGGCGGCGAAAGCACGTTGGTTGGCGCCGCACTGGCGCTGCTGCCGGCCGAGGACAGGGTGGCGGTCCGTGTCGAGGGAGGCGGCGATATCCGCCTGCGCATGTCGGCCGAGAACGCGGCCATCGTGCTCGCCAATCTCATCGACAATTCGGCGCGCCATGGCGCAACGCTCGTTTCGATCACGGCGGCGAGCGCGGGCGGCAAGGCGATGATTCTGGTGAGCGACGACGGCGCCGGCATTTCGCCCAGCAATCGGGGGCGGATATTCGAGCCGTTCTTCACCACGCGCCGCGATGCAGGCGGCACCGGCATGGGCCTCGGCATCGTGCTGGCCCTCCTGAAAGCGCATGATGGCACGATCCGCCTGGTTGACTCCGAGCGCGGCACGCGCTTCGAGATCATCCTGCCGGCTGTATGAATTGGAGCCTGATTCCGAAAAACGGCTTTCGGGATCATGCTCTAGAACTGGAGACGCAAAAAAGTGCGCTACGACGTCGTCATCATCGGCGGAGCCATCGTCGGCTCCTCGATCGCCTATTATCTGCGCGAGGAAGGGTTTTCCGGTTCGATCGCGCTGGTCGAGCGCGACCCGCAATTCGCCCATGCGGCAACGACGCTGTCCTGTGCTTCCATTCGCCAGCAGTTTTCAATTCCCGAGAACATCCGCCTGTCGCAGTTCACGCTGAAACTGTTCCGGCGGCTGACGGAAGAGTTTGGAGCCGACGCCGATATCGGCTTTCGCGAAGGCGGTTATCTCATCCTCGCCGGCGAGAACGGACTGCCGATCCTCAAGGCGAACCACGAGGCGCAGATCGCCGAAGGCGCCGACATCGTCCTTGAGGATGCGGATGCGTTGGTGCGTCGCTTCCCATGGCTATCGGCCGAAGGCATCACCGCGGGCGCCTATGGCCGCAGCGGCGAGGGCTGGTTCGACGCGCATGCGATGCTGATGCTGTTCCGCAAGGCGCTGCGCGAGAAAAACATCGATTTCGTCACCGCTGACGTGACCGGCATCGAGCGGCGGGGCGACCGCGTCACCAGCGTCAACCTCGACAATGGCGAGCGGCTCGAGGCCGGCATCGTCGTCAACGCCGCCGGGCCGAATGCCGGCAAGGTTTCTGCAATGGCCGGACTGGTACTGCCGGTGGAACCGCGCAAGCGCAATGTCTTCATCTTCGAGGCGCGCGAGAAATATGCCGACATGCCGCTGCTGGTCGATCCGAGCGGCATTTATGTCAGGCCGGAAGGCTCGGTCTACATCACCGGCGGCGCCGAGCCGCAAGAGGGCGACGGCCCCGCCGATCCCGGCGATTTCGAGCCCGACTGGCCGCTGTTCGAAGAGGTGATCTGGCCAGTGCTGGCGACCCGCATTCCCGCCTTCGAAGCGATCAAGCCGACGCGCGCCTGGGCCGGTCATTACGACTACAACACGCTCGACCAGAACGCGGTGATCGGCCCGCATCCGCAGGTCAGGAATTTCCTCTTCGCCAACGGTTTTTCCGGCCACGGCCTGCAGCAGGCGCCGGCGGTCGGCAAGGCGATGGCCGAGCTGATCGTGCATGGCGGCTACCGCACGGTGGATTGCGCGGCGTTTGGGTACAGCCGTGTCGCAGAGGGGCGGGCGTTTCGCGAATTGAACGTGATCTGAGGCGCCATCGCGTCTATGGCAAGGGCGTTGCCGAGCGCATGGCCCTTAACCGTGTTGTCGAAAATGCACCAGACCTCAGCGCCCGCCGCACTCGCCGCATCCAGCCGATGCCTGATCGCGATCAGGCTGTCAGTGTCATAGTCCGAGTAATAAATACGCGGCGCGCCATGCAGGCGGAAATAGACGAGACCCGGCCAGCCGGATGGCGTGGCTGCAGCGGGAACGCGAGCCGGATCGGCTGCCACACGCGCTACACGGAAGCCGGTCAGAAGCGCATCGGCGTCCTGTTCGAACCAGCTCGCATGACGAGGCTCGCAAGCTATTTTCGAGCCGGTTTGCTTTCGCAACAAACCGAAGAACTCCTCGGTGACACGCGGCTCGAAGGACAGGCTGGGTGGCAACTGCACTAGCAGCACAGCGAGCTTCCGGCCTAGGCCTCCGGCCTGCCCGAGGAATGCCCCGATCAGGTCTTCGCAGTCGGCAAGCCGATGCTCGTGTGTCACGGCCCTGGGGACCTTCACGCAGAAGCGGAAATCTTCCGGGACCGAATGCGTCCAACGCTCATAGGTCTCACGGCGGTGCGGCTTATAAAAGGATGAATTGATTTCGACGCCGGCAAGACGGCCGGAGTAACGCTCGAGATGCGCCCCGGATCCCGGGAAAAGATCCTTGTAGCGCGACGGGATGCCCCAACCGGCCGTGCCCACGAAGCATCGATGCTTTTCCATGCTGGAGATGTGGACAGGGCACTGCGCAGGTCAAGGGAGCGGTACTAGGCCGAGACCATGCGGCCGGCGCTCACCTGTCAGCACTATTCCGCGTGCTCGGCCGCTGCTTGGCTCCCGACGGCAGAAAAATGCGTCCGTCAGCGCTCGCGGTCGAACCAGAACGCGTCGGGCATGCGCTTCATGCCGATCCGCTCGTAGAAGCCGACGGCGTCGGGCACGGAAATCAGTGAGATGGCGACGGACGGTCCGAGCTGCCGCCGCACTTCGTCGAGCAGGCCCTTGCCGATGCCGAGCCCTTGCGCCGATTTGCAGACGGCGAGCTCGGAAATATAGCACACCCACGAGAAGTCGGTGATGCCGCGGGCGAGGCCAATCAGCGGCCTGCCAGGTCCATCGAGGCGCGCCCCCAACACCAGATCTGCATTGGCAAGCATCGCCTTCAGACGGACGTCGTCATCGATAGGCCGAGTGACACCGAGGCCGGATTCCACCAGCACGCGGCGGAACTCGGCTGCGTCGAGGGTCGGTTCGCTGGCGTAGAGAACTTTGGGACGTGTTGTCATGCCGGCCAAGGTGCACCATAGGGCGGCGGTTTTGAAGCGGTCTGTGCTCCAGGACCAAGGCCAGTCGAAAACAGCCGCCTTTTATTTGCCCGCAGCTTTGTGTAAACCGGGCGCCAACACATCCCCGCAGAGAAAAGAAGACGGGCAAAGAACATGGAAAAATTCACCAAGCTCACCGGCGTTGCCGCGCCGATGCCGATCGTCAATGTCGACACCGACATGATTATTCCCAAGGATTATCTCAAGACGATCAAGCGCACCGGGCTCGGCAGCGGACTGTTTGCCGAAATGCGCTACAAGGACGACGGTTCGGAAAACCCCGACTTCGTGCTCAACAAGCCCGCCTATCGCAAGGCGCAGATCCTGGTCGCCGGCGACAATTTCGGCTGCGGCTCGTCGCGCGAACATGCGCCGTGGGCGCTGCTTGATTTCGGCATACGCTGCGTCATCTCGACCTCGTTCGCCGACATTTTCTACAACAACTGCTTCAAAAACGGCATCCTGCCGATCACCGTCAGCCCCGAGGATCTGGAGAAGCTGATGGACGACGCCTCGCGCGGTTCCAACGCAACGCTGTCGGTCGATCTCGAAGCCAAGGAAATCCGCGGACCGGACGGCGGCGTGGTCAAGTTCGACCTCGACGACTTCAAGCGGCACTGCCTGCTCAACGGGCTCGACGATATCGGCCTGACCATGGAAAAGGCCGACGCCATCGCCTCGTTCGAGAAGAAGAACGCCGAGTTGCGACCCTGGGCCTGAACGGTACGATGAACCCGGCCGCGCCAGGCCGGGTTCGTGTCGGCTGAACGGAGGGACAGTCATGACACGTTCGCTTCTTGCCGGCGCCTGCGCGCTGGCGTGGATTCTGATGCCGGTGGCTGGCGCGCATGCACAGACCGACATGGTGCTCCTGCCGGCTGACGATGCGTCCGGGGCCGCCGACCTGGGCGCGTCGAGCAATGCGGCCCTAGCAGACGATGACAGCCAAGCACCGGTCCCGTTCGAGAGTGGGCAGCTGACCATCTCCCAGCAGGAAGAGTATGGCGAGAAGGTGCTGGCCTATGACGGCAAGCAGCTGGCCAGCAATTACGAGGTGTCCTTCGACAAGATCGTCAAGGTCGGCGGGGTCAACGTCGCGCTGGTCGATGTCGGCGATGGCGGCAACCAGTGCGGCCCGGCCAAGGTGATCGTCTGGAAGCCAGAAGGCGGCACCATCCAGAGCATCACGGTCGAGCAGGATGAATGCGGTGCACCGCCGGCTGCGATCTCCGACAGCGCGATCTATTTCGTGCCCTACCTGCTGCCGGGCGTTTCCAAGCCGGCGCTGCAATGGTCGCCGACGGACGGGCTGACGACTGCCGGCAATCTCACCTATATGCCGGAGCCCGGCACTGACTGGAAAGACGTCGATCCGTCGAAATACGACAACGTCGTCGACGCTTTCCACAACGAGGCCGTCTACAGGCTGGCCGAGACGCTGCTCGGCAAGGAGATGCCCGAGATGGCGACCAGCCTGCTGGTCGGCGGCGGCACCGAGAAAACCGCCTCGGGCGCCTTCTATGCCAGCGGCTGCGTGCCGCACGATTGCGGCGGCAATGACGGCTTCATGGCGGTCGATCCGGCCAACCACAAGCTCTATTTCGCCCGCCGGGGCGACAAGCCCGAGCCGGACGCGTGGCCAGCTGTGAACACGTGGCCCGCCGAGGTCAGGGAAGCGATGGACAAGGCGCTCGGCTCGCCGAATTAGCGTCTTGCTTCGCGCCTTCGTTCCCGAGGCGGGGCCGAGCGGCGGCTGTCGTCGTACCCTTGGAGCATCAACAAAAAAGCCCAGCGCATGGCCGGGCTTTCCGTCGAACAGAGATTTCTATCAATCGGCATCGATCGCCGTGGCCATGCGGGCGATGGCCTGTTGATAGACGCTCGCGGAATTCCAGCCAGCAATTGCGCCCATATTCGCCTGCGCGCTCGCGCCGGCCCGCCAACCATGACCTCTGAGGAAGTTGGCGGTGGAAGCCAACGCAGTGGCCTTGTCGCGCAGATTTTTGTTGCCAACTCCGTATGTCAAAACGTTCCCCGGCAGGAACTGCGTGTGGCCGATCTCGCCATGCGCGGCACCGACCGACGAGGCGCTCAAAGCGCCGCTATCAACCAGCTTCAGGGCTGCAACAGCATGCGGGTAGAAGAACTCCGGGCGGCGGCAATCATAGGCAAGCGTTAAAATGGCGGAGACCGTATTCTGCTTGCCCAAGTAGGAACCGAAGCCGGTTTCCATACCCCAGATGGCGAGCAACACACCCGGCGACACGCCATAGGTCCGTTCGATCGTGCCGAACAGCGCCGCGTTCGACTTCTTCAGCGAACGGCCCTTGGAAATGATGGTGGACGCGCCACGGCGCTTCATGAAATTTTCCACCGAGCCGCTGAAAGCCTTATGGATGGCGCGGTCGACGCCGATCGTCTTTGTTGCGTAGGTCGCGCGAGCCAGAGCGGCCAGACCCTTCGAGCCTACACCGCTGGCCTTTGCTTCCTGCGCGAACTCTGCCTTCCACGCTTCGAAGCCCGCGCCCGTATTGCCGCATTGGGCGGCCTGTGCGCCTGTTGCCGCCGCAAGCATCATCCATGCCGCCGCCGCGAAAATCTTTCCCTTGGCAAAAAATGCCATGTTGCTCTCCTGGTTGCCTGGATCTTGTCCCGAATACGAATTTGCCAGCGAAACGCCCGCTTGTCACTGTTGGAGTGACGTGCGCCCACTTGGACGCAGTACGCTCCAGCACTTCACAATCTGCGCATCGTGCTTTCCGAGAATCGGAACCGATTTTCGAGCCGCCGCGCTAAGAACTCGTTTACGCATCCTCGCCGCAGCGCTGGCGAATGCCGGAGAACTTGCTTACGATCAAGTAATTATTGTGGCGGGGGCTAAAATATTCATGGAAGACGTTGACGTCGTGGTCATCGGCGCCGGTTCGGCGGGACTTTCCGCCGCCAAGACCCTGCATTCGGCCGGCCTTTCCTTCAAGCTGTTCGAAGCGATGAACCGTATCGGCGGCCGCGCCTGGACCAGCGATCAGCATTTCGGCATTCCTTTCGATATCGGCTGCGCCTGGCTGCACGCGGCTGACCGCAATCCCTATTTTCCGGAGGCGCAAGCCGCCCGCTGGACGCTTCACCATCACGACATGAATATCGATCATCTCTATTATCGCAACCGAAAGGCGAGCGAGGACGAAGAGGCCGCAATGAAGGCGGCCGATATCAGGCTGTTCGAGCTTCTGGCGGCGCATGAGGTCAAGGTTGGCGACGACGACCGTCTTTCGGCGTTGCTCGCCAAAGGCCATGCGCCGCGCGCCGCGGCCACCTTTGCCGGGCCGATGGACTTCGGCGCCGACGAGGACGAGATATCGATTCGCGACTTTCAGGCCGCCGCCGATCTCGATCCGAACTATTTCACCAAGGAGGGGTTCGGCGCACTGGTCGCCCGTTTCGGCGCCGACGTCCCCGTCGAGCTGTCGACGCCGGTGCGGAAAATCCTCTGGGACGTGCCTGGCGTCGCCTGCGTCACCGATCGTGGCACCATCCGCGCCAAGGCGGCCATCGTCACCGCCTCGCCGGCGGTGCTCGCCTTCGAGGAGATCGAATTCTCGCCGGCGCTGCCCGACACACATTTCGCTGCCTTCTTCGACCTGCCGATGGGCATGCTGACCAAGCTGCCGGTCGAAATCAGGGGCACAAGGCTCGGCATGGCGCCCTTCGACGACCTGCTGATCGAGCGGCTGGCCAGGCACGACATCTACTTCCTTTGCTTTCCCTTCGACCTCGACCTCATGGTCGGCTTCGTCGGCGGCGATTTCGCCTGGGAGATGTCGGCGGCGGGCGAGGCGGCAGGCGTCGACTTTGTCGTCGACCGGCTGTGCGCCATATTCGGCGGCGACGTGCGGAAACATGTCGGGCGCGCCATGATGACCAATTGGGGCGGCGAGCGGTTCGTGCGCGGCGCTTATGCGGCGGCCCGCCCCGGCCGTTCGCAGGCGCGCGCCACGCTGATGCAGCCGGTGGCGGAAAAAATCTTCTTCGCCGGCGAGCATCTGGCCGGTCCGCTGATGCAGACCTGCGGCGGCGCCAGGCTGTCGGGCGAGGCAGTGGCGAGAACGGTCGCCGCCCAGCTTGCGGCAAAATAGCATTAGCAGGAACGCCGGCCGCCGACAGGCGTTTGGGCGATATGCCGCTCCGCACTATATCCGGACCTGATGATTTGAGACCTGATGATTTGAGATTGGGATGAAGCTCTTCGCTTGCCCGCATTGCGGCCACCGCCTCTATTTCGAGAACGCCCAGTGCCTGAACTGCGCCAGCCCCGTGCTCTACGATCCCGGGCATGCGCGCTTCGTGTTGTTAGGCGCCGGCGGCGTTTTCCAGTGCACCAATGCCGACGAGTGCGCCTGCAACTGGATGGCGGAACCCGGCCATGCCTTCTGCCGCGCCTGCGAGCTGAACCAGCTGATCCCGGACCTTTCGGTCGATGGCAACCGCCGTCGCTGGATCCGCGTCGAAGCGGCTAAGAAGCGGGCAATCTATTCGCTGCTCGCCGCCGGACTGCCGGTCGTGCCCAAGCGGAACGCCGGCGACGAGGCCGGCCTCGCCTTCGACTTCCTCGCCGATCCGATCGGCGGCCCAGGGGGCGCGCGCATCCTGACCGGCCATGACAACGGCTTGATCACACTCAATGTCGCCGAGGCGGACTCGGCCGAGCGCGAAAGACGGCGCGTCGAGATGGGCGAGAACTACCGCACTTTGCTCGGTCATTTCCGCCACGAGCTCGGCCACTATTACTGGGACCGCCTGATCCGCGACGACCCGCAACGGCTTGCCGCCTTCCGGGCGTTGTTCGGCGATGACCGCATCGATTACGAGCAGGCGCTGAAGGCCTACCATGCCAAAGGTGCTGCGCCCGACTGGCAGCAGGACCACATTTCGGCCTATGCCACGTCTCATCCCTGGGAGGACTGGGCCGAGACGTGGGCACACCACCTGCACATCACCGATACGCTGGAGATGGTGCACGCGCTGAATTTCCCGCTCGGCCGACTGGAAACCGTAGAGGCCAACGAGCTTTCGCGCAGCGACACAGGCGGCGAACTGCAACCGGCGCCGTCGGAACCTGCCGCCGTTCCCGAACCGTTCGAAAAGATCCTGGCCCGCTGGCTGGTGCTGTCGGAAGCGTCCAACTCGATCAACCGCTGTATGGGCCTGCCGGACCTTTATCCCTTCGTTATCTCGGAGGTGACCGCACGGAAGCTCGCCTTCGTCCATGAACTGCTGACTGTAGTGAAAGAAACCGGAACAAAACGTGAGCCGGCCGAGGCGTTTTAGCCGGAACGCATGAAGCCCGGTTGCGTTTTCCCTCGTGAGGGACCATCAAAACGGAGCGAAACCATGAAGCGCATACTGTTTCCTGCTGTCGCCGGAGCGCTTGTCGCCATGTCGGGCACAGCCTTGGCTGATACCGCCGTCTCGGCTGTTGCCGACCTCAACGTGCGCGCCGGCCCCGGCCCGCAATACCCGGTCATTGGCGTGCTCGCCGCCGGCCAGTCGGCAACGCTTGATGGCTGCATCCAAAACAGCAAATGGTGCACCATAGCCGAGGCCAATGGCCAAGGCTGGATCTATTCCGACTATGTGACGGCCGATTTCGGTGGCAACGAGGTCGTCCTGACGGAGCGCCCTGCCGACGCAGGCATTGCCATCGTCGAAGCCCCGGCCGACGTCGACTATCCCGACACCTATACCGGAGCGATTATCGCCGGCGAGCCGATCGAGCCCATCAGACGGCCGCCGGCCGAAGTCCGCACTTATATCGAGACCAACCGGGTCGACCCGGTCTATCTCGAGGGCGAGGTAGTTACGGGCGCGACCTTGCCCGATACCGTCGAGTTGCGCGAGATTCCGGACTATGACTACCGCTATGTCTATGTGAATGGTCAGCCGGCACTGGTCGATCCGGGCACCCGACGCATCATGTACGTCGAGCGCTGACATCATAAACCAACCAGGCGGCCGCCCGGCAAGAGCCAACTGCGGCCGCCTCTGTCCGCTATCGTTAACCGGAGCTTCGTGCTGGAGCGGCGTGCCCGCCGCTCCAGCCTTTTGTTCGAGCGTCGGATTTGCCCAAAACCAGTTCCACTTTCGGGTCCGATGCTCTAGACCATGCGACCCCATGCATCAGGCAAGGAACCCTCGTGATATCAGACCCTGCCGCCTTCGAGCGTTACCGGCATACTCCCAACGCCAAGACGACCCTGCCGCGGCTCCTGCTCGGAACGGCGATCGTCGTCCTGTTCTGGGTCGCGACAACCATCGCCGTGCTGTTCGGCGGCGCCTATGTTTTTGTTATCTGGCAGGCATCGTCCGGCGCCCCGATGGAAGGAGGGGCGGTGCAGAATTTCATGGCCTCGCCCGCCGGGATCCTCGCCGCGCTCGCCTCCTTTGCCGGGATCTGGCTCGGCCTGTGGGCTGCCATGCGCTGGGTCCATCGCGAGCCGCTGATGGCGCTGATCGGCACCAGCCGCCGCGTTTCGCGCTCGGGATTTCTTAGGGGATTGGCCGCGGTGTTGATCACATCGCTGCTCTCCGAGATCCTGCTCTATCTCCTGCAGCCCGAGATTGCGCGCGGCGCAATCGGCCTGTCGTCTTGGCTGCTGTTACTGATCCCGATCGCTGCGCTGACTTTGCTGCAGACCTCGTCCGAAGAGGTGCTGTTTCGCGGCTATCTCCTGAGGGGCCTAGCCAACCGGTTTCAAAACCCCTTCATCTGGGCGCTGCTGCCAGGACTTCTGTTCACTTCGATGCATTGGAGCCCAAGCTCGACGGCCGCCATCAACGCCTGTGTGCTGGCCTCGATCGCCGCTTTTGCGCTGCTCCTGACGCTTGTGGTCTATGCCACCGGCAATCTCGGCGCGGCCTTCGGCGCTCATCTCGGCAACAATCTCGCCGGTTTCCTGCTGATTTCGCATCAGCAGAGCTACAATTCCTTCGCCCTGTTCAACGCCAAGCCGCTCGAAGGCCCCGGCTGGACGACGCTTGATGCCGTCCTCATCGCGGCGATCGGCATCGGCTGCAGCCTGTTGACTGTTCTGCTGCTGCTGCATCAGCGCTCGCCGCTGAAGGTCGAGCCGGATATTTCGTACCCCGGCGGCCCAAGCTGATGCGCATCACGCCAGTGGTGCTGCCATAAACCGAACCGGCCCGGTTCAGCGTATTCGGCCCGCGCCTTGACTCCGCGGCCGATTTCCTGTCTACACGCCGCGAATTCCGCGACGAGTATCCCTCCGAGCAAGCCGACCGGGACGCCGAAGCCTCTTTGAGGTGTCGTGCTGTAAATCGATCCTGGAGGCCAACATCCGGCAGCGCTGTGCGCCCCCGGGTGCTTTTTGGCTTTGGGCTTTACTTGGATACTGGGCGCGAACGCATTACTTCTCGGGCATCATCCGGGTGCCAGGGAAAAGGAAAAAGAATGTTTGAATCGCTGCAAGAGCGCCTTGGTTCGATCCTGAACGGCCTCACCGGCCGCGGTGCCCTGTCCGAGGCCGATGTCTCCGCGGCGCTGCGCGAGGTGCGCCGTGCGCTGCTCGAGGCCGACGTTGCGCTGGAAGTGGTGCGTTCCTTCACCGACAAGGTACGCGAGAAGGCCGTCGGCGCCGCTGTGCTGAAGTCGATCAAGCCCGGGCAGATGGTCGTCAAGATCGTCCATGACGAGCTGGTCGAGATGCTGGGCGCCGAGGGCGTCGCCATCGACCTCAATGCACCGGCTCCGGTCGTCATCATGATGGTCGGCCTGCAGGGTTCCGGCAAGACCACGACATCGGCCAAGATCGCCAAGCGCCTCAACGAACGTCAGAACAAGAAGGTTCTGATGGCCTCGCTCGACACGCGGCGTCCCGCCGCGCAGGAGCAGCTCCGTCAGCTCGGCGAACAGGTCAAGGTCGCCACGCTGCCGATCGTCGAGGGCCAGACGCCGGTCGACATCGCCCGCCGCGCCGTGCAGGCGGCAAAGCTCGGCGGCCATGACGTCGTCATCCTCGACACCGCCGGCCGCACCCATATCGACGAGCCGCTGATGGTCGAGATGGCCGACATCAAGAAGGTGTCGTCGCCGCACGAAATCCTTTTGGTCGCTGATTCGCTGACCGGCCAGGACGCCGTCAATCTGGCGAAAAGCTTCGATGAGCGCGTCGGCATCACCGGGCTGGTGCTGACCCGCATGGACGGTGATGGCCGTGGTGGTGCAGCACTTTCCATGCGCGCCGTCACCGGCAAGCCGATCAAGCTGATCGGCACCGGCGAGAAAATGGACGGGCTGGAGGAATTCCATCCCAAGCGCATCGCCGACCGCATCCTCGGCATGGGCGACATCATCAGCCTCGTCGAAAAGGCTGCCGAAAACATCGACGCCGAGCAGGCGGCGGCGATGGCCAAGAAGATGCAGTCGGGCAAATTCGACCTGAACGATCTTGCCGGCCAGATTCAGCAGATGTCGAAGATGGGCGGCATGGGCGGCATCATGGGGATGATGCCGGGCATGGGCAAGATGAAGGACCAGATGGCCGCCGCCGGTCTCGACGACAAGATGTTCGGCCGCCAGCTCGCCATCATATCATCGATGACCAAGGCCGAGCGCGCCAACCCCGAGATTCTGAAGCACTCGCGCAAGAAGCGCATCGCTGCCGGCTCCGGCACCGATGCGGCCGAGATCAACAAGCTCCTGAAGATGCACCGCGGCATGGCCGACATGATGAAGGCGATGGGCGGCAAGGGCAAAGGCGGTGGCCTGATGCGCGGCATGATGGGCGGGCTGGCGCAGAAGATGGGCCTCGGCGGCATGATGCCCGGGGGTATGGGAGGCATGGGCGGGCCGGGCGGCATGATGGGCGGCGGCATGCCGGATCTGTCCAAGATGGACCCCAAGCAGCTCGAAGCCTTGCAGAAGCAGGCACAGGCAGCCGGTCTCGGCGGCATGAAGGGCCTGCCCGGTGGCTTTCCCAGTGGGGGTGGCGGCCTGCCTGGGCTGCCCGGCGGCATGAAGCTTCCTGGCTTGGGCGGTGGCGGGCTTCCCGGCCTTGGCAAGAAGAAGTGAGGGCGCCATGAACGAAGAAAAGGACATGGCCGACGCACGTGCGGCGCTGGTCGACTACCGCTCCTCGATCGACAACATCGACGCAGCGCTCATCTACATGCTGGCGGAGCGTTTCCGCTGCACCAAGGCGGTCGGCGAGCTGAAGGCGTCGCATGGCCTGCCGCCGGCCGATCCGGCACGCGAGCAGCAGCAGATCGCCCGCCTTCGCCAACTGGCGAAGGATGCCCATCTCGACCCGGATTTCGCGGAGAAATTCCTGAACTTCGTTGTCCGCGAAGTGATCCGACATCATGAGCAGATCGCCGCATCCAACGGCGTAGCGAAAACCGGCTGAGGACCAGCCGTAAACCCGAAAATCAGAGTTTTAGGAGAAAAGAAATGCCATTGAAAATCCGGCTGGCCCGTGCGGGCTCGAAGAAGCGCCCCTATTACCACGTCGTCGTCGCCGACGCCCGTTCGCCGCGCGACGGCCGTTTCATCGAGTCGCTCGGCTCATGGAACCCGCTGCTGCCCAAGGACGGCCAGCGCGTCAAGGTCGACGCCGACCGCGTCAAGCATTGGCTCTCGCACGGCGCCCAGCCCACCGACCGCGTGCTGCGCTTCCTCGACGAGGCCGGCATTGCCAAGCGTGAGGCCCGCTCCAATCCAAAGAAGGCCGAGCCCGGCAAGAAGGCGCAGGAACGCGCCGCACTTCTGAAGAAGGCGCAGGACGATGCAGCCGCCGCTGTTGCCGCCGCTGCAGCCGCGCCTGCCGAGGCGGAAGCCGCGACCGCCGAATAATCTGCTTTTATCCCCCACGAAACGGCGGGCGCCTTTGTCCGCCGTTTGCTGTTTCGTCCGACTTATGACGCGGCCCGATCAATAGCCTTCAGGGCAGCGGGCGATGTAGACACGCCCATCGCGACCGCGATAGCGGCACCGGCCGGGTTCCGTAGCACGACCGATCAGTGCGCCGGCGAGGGCGCCGACAGCACCACCGACCACCGCACCTTCAACTTCGTCATCGGCCACCGCAGCGCCGATAGCAGCGCCCCCTAGTCCACCGACCGCCGCGCCCTGTTCTGTCCGGGAACAGGCTGCGAGCGAGGTTACCAGTACCATCAGGACTACCAGTTTCTTCATTGTCGTTCCTCTCAACCGGGTTTTCCGTCCTCGCCGCCACATCTTCTAACTCGCAAACGGGCGATTTGATCCAAAGTCGAAAGAAGGGTGGCGGCAGACCGTGGTCCTCTCCGGCGACGCGACCGCCATCGAACGGCTTTTGAAGTCGGCTCTATCGGTTGAGCAGGATCAGCGCGCGCAGCCTGGGGTTGCGCAGGAAAAGGCCGCCCCACAAGATGAAGCCGAGATAGACGCCGAACAGTGTGTGCGAAAACAGCGGGCTGCCGATACGTATATGCGTCGCGATGGCGCCACCGAGATAGGCGGTGAGCAGGATGGCGCCAAGCACCGAGGTGCGCGGCACCGCATAGAGCGCGGTCGAGACCAGCCCGATGATGCCGAGCATGCGCGAGACATTGGGATCGGCCGGCCAGCCGAGCTGCACCATGGTCTGGGTGACGACATCGAGCGGCGGCAGCTTGATGACGCCGTCGAAGATCATGAACAGCACGATGAGGGCGCTGAGCCCTCGGCCGGTCCACAGCGCGCCCGGCGTGACGGATGCAGTTTGAGACATGGTTATTGGTCCTCCGGTTGTTTCAAGCGCTGGCCCCTCTACGCCAGGGTCGAACCAAGGACGCGGCGTGAGACGACGATCCGACACGCCTACGATCTTTTGAGCGCATGTGCTGCGATGAGTGCCCGAACAAACCCTAGGAAAAATAGAACTTTTCGGCAGGGATCATTTTCGGCGGCGGCTCGCCGAGCGCTTCGAACACCGAGATTTCACAGACGCGGCACAGGCCGTCGAGGGCGAGATCGTTGGCCTCGGTGCCGAACGGGTCCTCGAGTTCTTCCGAAAGCGCGTCGAGGCCGAAGAAGGTGTAGGCGATCAGCGCCGTGAACAGCGGCGTCGCCCAGCCGGCAGTCGATGCCAGCCCAAACGGCAGCAGCAGGCAGAAGATATAGGCAGTGCGCTGCAAGAGCAGCGTGTAGGCAAACGGAAGCGGTGTCCCCATAATGCGCTCGCAGCCGGCTTGCGCTGCGGCGATTTCCGACAGGCGCTCATCGAGGATGCGGTAGCCCATGACATCGATCGCCCCGGCCCTGTATAGCGCGGCGGCTCGCTCGCCCATACGCCGCACCATGGCGTCCGGCGGGTTGGCCAGCTTGGCGGCACTTTCGGCCTCTTCGCCGATGAACGCGCGTGCTTCGGTCGTGGCATCTACCCGCCGAAGCAGGCCGCGCAGGAAATGGCAGAAGGCGATCGCCTCCATCAACATCCCGCGCAGTTCGATGCGATCCTCGATCAGCCCGGTGCTGGCGCGCGCCAGATTGCGAATGTCGAAGACAAGCTGGCCCCACAGCTTGCGCGCTTCCCACCAGCGGTCATAGGCGGCATTGTTGCGGAAACCGAGATAGATCGACAGCGCCACACCGAGTAAGGCAAACGGCGCGGGGCCGGCATCGCCGAAGTCGAGCTTCAGCGCCCCGACCGCCAGCACCACCAGCGCGCCATAGACACCGAAGCCGAAGATCTGCGGCAGGATGCGCGGCACCACCGAGCCGCGCATGATGAAGAACAGATGCAAGAATCCCGGGCGCGGGCGAACGATCATCGAAACCCCTTTCACGGACCGGCAATGATCCTGATCGGTTCCATTGTGCGATGCAATACACGCATAAGCCCAGCCGTCAGCGACATGGCGGCGTCGCCTTGCCGGCTGGGGCCGAGCACGTTATCGACAATCCGCAAGACATTCGGGAGCAATCGATGGCCGGCGAGACCGATCTGAAGAAACTCCTGGCAACGATGACGCCGGAATTGCGTCCCGGGATCTATGTCTTCGCCACACTGCCGCCCGCTGCGCCCGTGCCGGACAGCCTCGAGACGGTGATGCTGTTTCGCGAGCGCGAGGGCACGACGGTGATCGCGCTAGAGGAGGAAGCCAAGGCCGCTGGCCTGGCGACCATCTTCCGCTGCCGGATGGTGACGCTGAACGTCCATTCGTCGCTGGAGGCGGTCGGCTTCCTCGCCGCCATCACCGCGCGTCTGGCCGCCGCCGGCATGGGGGTCAATCCGGTCTCGGCCTTCTACCACGACCATTTGTTCGTGCCCGCCGACCGGGCGGAAGAGGCGATGGAGCTGCTGGAAAAGCTAGCGGAGGAGAGCCGGCTGTGACGCAGGCGCCTTGCTGCCTACTTGAGACGCCTGTGCTGCCCCTCATCCCCCTGCCGGAATCCCGGCCCTTCGCTACGCTAGGGGCGTTCGTCGTTCGGAAAGCCAAGCATTGGCTTTCCGTCCGCTTCGCGGAACCACTTCTCACCCCCGTGAAGGGGGAGAAGGAAGCTAATGGCCGAAGGCCGCGCCCGCGACTGCGGGCCGCCGGCTTTCCGGCGCCCGCGGAGGGCCCGCCGCGGCAGCGGCGATACGGCCCGTGAGCGAGAATCAAGCCGCCTTTTTCTTCGGCTGGATCAGCCCGCGCTCGATCAGCAGCTCCGCGATCTGCACCGCGTTGAGTGCCGCGCCCTTGCGCAGATTGTCGGAGACAATCCACATCGACAGGCCGTTGTCGACGGTGGAATCCTCGCGGATGCGCGAAATGAATGTGGCATCTTCGCCGGCCGAGTCCAGCGGCGTGATGTAGCCGCCGTCCTCACGCTTGTCGAGAACCTGGCAGCCCGGCGCTTCGCGCAGGATCTCGCGCGCCTCGTCGGCGGTGATCGGCTTTTCGAACTCGATGTTGACGGCTTCCGAATGGCCAATGAACACCGGCACGCGCACGCAGGTCGCCGTCAGCTTGATCTTGGGATCGAGCATCTTCTTGGTCTCGGCGACCATCTTCCACTCTTCCTTGGTGAAGCCGTCGTCGAGGAAGACGTCGATATGCGGGATGACGTTGAAGGCAATGCGCTTGGTGAATTTCTTGACGTCGACCTGGTCGGCGACGAACACGGCCCGCGTCTGCGTGAACAATTCGTCCATGCCTTCCTTGCCGGCGCCGGATACCGACTGGTAGGTGGCGACGACGACGCGCTTGATGGTGGCGAAGTCGTGCAGCGGCTTTAGCGCCACGACCAGTTGCGCCGTCGAGCAGTTCGGATTGGCGATGATGTTCTTGCGCGTGAACAGCGAAATCGCGTCCGGGTTCACCTCCGGCACGATCAGCGGCACGTCCTGATCGTAGCGGAAGGCCGACGAATTATCGATGACGACGCAGCCCTGCTTGCCGATCTTCGGCGACCATTCCTTCGAGACGTTGCCGCCGGCCGACATGATGCAGATGTCGGTGTCGGAAAAATCAAATTGGTCGAGCGCCCTGACCTTCAGTGTGCGGTCGCCGAACGACACTTCCGTGCCCTGGCTGCGCCGCGAGGCCAGCGCCACCACCTCGCTCACCGGAAGGCCGCGCTCTTCCAGTATGTTGAGCATTTCCCGGCCCACATTGCCCGTGGCGCCGACGATTGCAACCTTGAAACTCATCGAAATCTCCTGTCCTCTCCGCTCGGTTTTTGGAGAAAACCCGCCGACCGATGCGGGTTTCAACCCCCGGGCCGGACCCGGGAGAGGGTGGTTAGGCCAAGGGAATCAGACCGTTTTAGTGGTCGTTTTAGCCGTAGTTTTGCTGGAACGAGGAGACGCGCCGACACGCCCGGCCCAATGGTTCGCATTGCGGCCGGGGAGGTCGAATGCAAGAAGCGCCATCAAAAGGCCGCGCATCGAAACTATCCCGTTCGGTGCCGGCTTTTACGCGGTTTGCGCAAAGAGTCAATCGCGACCCGGCGAGGCGGCTTGCCCTATACAATGGCGGCGGCGCGAAGTACGAACGATTGGATCGTTTGGCTCGTGGCGCTTCTGGCGCTCGCCGACGGATGACCCATTGCGGGGCATAAAAGAATCCGAATTCCGAAAGAAGCATATGTCCAATTTCGAAGCTATTGTCCCCGCGCTTGCAAAGGCGCTGGAAAAACGCGGCTATGTCGAGCTGACGCCGGTGCAGAAGGCGGTTCTCGAGCTCGGGCGGGCCGATGCGCTGGTTTCGGCGCAGACCGGCTCTGGCAAGACCGTTGCCTTCGGGCTGGCTCTGGCGCCGACTCTTCTCGACGGCGCGGAGCGGTTTTCCCATGCCGCAGCACCGCTGGCGCTGGCCATCGCGCCTACGCGGGAGCTCGCTTTGCAGGTGACGCGCGAGCTCGAATGGCTCTACGAACCGACCGGCGCAGCGATAGCGTCCTGCGTCGGCGGCATGGACATGCGCACCGAACGGCGCGTGCTGGAGCGCGGCGCCCATATCGTTGTCGGCACGCCCGGCCGGCTGCGCGACCACATCACCCGCAATTCGCTCGACATGTCTGAACTGAAGGCAGTGGTGCTCGACGAGGCCGACGAGATGCTCGATCTCGGCTTTCGTGAGGATCTCGAATTCATCCTCGACGCCGCCCCTGCCGAGCGCCGCACGCTGATGTTTTCGGCTACCGTGCCGCGCGCCATTGCCACGCTGGCCAAAGGCTACCAGCGCGATGCGGTGCGCATCTCGGCCTCCGGCGAGGAGAAGCAGCATCTCGACATCGAATACCGGGCGCTGAGCGTAGCTCAGCCCGATCGGGAAAACGCCATCATCAACGCGCTGCGCTATTACGAGGCGAAGAACGCACTGGTGTTCTGCAACACGCGCGCCGCCGTCAATCACCTGACCGCGCGCTTCAACAACCGCAACTTTTCCGTCGTGGCGCTTTCGGGCGAGTTGAGTCAGAACGAGCGCAGCCACGCGCTGCAGGCGATGCGCGACGGCCGCGCCAAGGTCTGCATCGCCACCGACGTGGCGGCACGCGGCATCGACCTGCCCAACCTTGAACTGGTGATCCATGCCGACCTGCCGACCAATCCGGAGACGCTGCTGCACCGAAGCGGGCGGACGGGACGGGCGGGACGCAAAGGTGTCAGCGCGCTGATCGTGCCCAACAATGCCCGCAGGCGCACCGAACGGCTGCTGCAAAGTGCCGGCCTTGCGGCGGCATGGGCAAGCCCGCCTTCGGCCGACGACGTGCTGCGCCGCGACGACGAGCGCATCCTCGCCGACCCAGTCTTCAGCGAACCGGTGAAGGAAGAGGAGCGCGGCTTTATCAATGCGCTTCTCGAGCAGCACGGCCCCGAACAGGTGGCCGCCGCGTTCGTGCGCTTGTGCCGCTCCAGCCGCGCGGCGCCCGAGGATCTTCTTGACGTCGCGCCGTTCACGCCGTCGGGCGACAAGTTTGCGCGCAGGGACGAGGCGCCCAGCCGCCGCGACGATTTCGGCGACAGCGTCTGGTTCTCGCTGTCGGTGGGACGCCGGCAGAATGCCGAGCCGCGCTGGCTGATCCCGATGCTGTGCCGGACCGGCGGGATCAGCAAGCGCGAGATCGGTGCCATCAAGATGCAGCCGGAAGAAACCTTCGTGCAGATCGCGGCCGATTGGGCCGACCGGTTTCTCCAGGCGATCGGCCCCGACCGCAAGCTGCAGAACAACATCGCGGTGAAGCGGCTGGACGGCACGCCCGACCTGTCGCGGGCCGGCTATCAGGAACCACGCCCCGACAAGAAGCCTCACCGCGGCAAGCGGACGTTCGACCAGAATGCGCCCAAATTCGAGAAGCGCACACCGTCAGCCGATCAGCGCGCTGCCGCGTTCGAGGCAAAGCCCTGGGCGGGGAAGTCAGCAAAGGCGAAGTTCGAAAAGACCGGACCCGCCAAGAACAAGAAATCGAAGAAGCGGCCGGCTTAGCGACGTGCCGGCATCGTTGGCTTGTCATGGCCTGCAAGGGGCTGTCTTTCGCTCGATTCAGGTCTGCGCTGCTATCTTTTGTCTGAAGCGATTGCTTCCCCATTTCCGCGCATACCCTTGCGATCTGCCGGAACTTTGCACAGTCTGGCGAGACGCGAATGGGGGGTGGGCAGGACATGCGCGGCGAAGTTCTTCACTATGACGAGGACCAGGGCTTCGGTTTCATCACCGGAGCCGATGGCAACCGCTACACGTTCGCGCGCGAGGATCTGCGTCGAGAAGCGTCGATGGCCAGGGGCACGGCCATCGAGTTCCAGCCGGCTGGCGGACGGGCACGCGACGTTTTTTCGATCCGCGCCCAAACCGCCAGTCCGCCGGCCGCCGCAACCGCCGCCCCGACTCAAACCGCCAATGCGCCCGGGGCGCCGCAACATTTCGGCCGTTCCGCTGGAAATGGTCCCGCCGCGGCTACCGGATTGTGGGATTATTTCTGGCGGGGCCTGACTGAAAATTACTTCAATTTCGCCGGCCGCGCCCGCCGCAAGGAATATTGGGGCTTTTGCCTGTTCTGGACGATCGCGCTGAACGTGGTTGTCGGCGCCGGCCTGTTCATCGACGACACCATGGGCAATCTCGATGGCAGCGAATTGCCGGTGGTGACGGTCGGCCTTTGCGGAATCTTCCTGCTGGCGACAGCGCTGCCATGCATCGGACTGAACGTGCGTCGCCTGCACGACATCGGCTTGACCGGCTGGCTTTTTCTGGTGGTGTTCATCCCGACCATCGGCTGGCTGATCATCCTGGTCTTCGCGCTGATCCCGACGCAGGCCCGTGAAAACCAATGGGGTCCGGTGCCGACAGGCGTCGGGATTTAGCCGAAAGTGTATCTTGCCTACATACAACTGTAGGTAGTAATAGGCCGCGATTCAGGGGAAGGCAATGCGCGGCACAGTGTACCGCACAGGCAATGGCGGGCGAGAAAGCCGATCAACGCCCGACCGACACCCGCGTTGGCGGGCATTTTCGCGCCCGAACAGGTCCTTGAGAAACAGCAGCCGCTCAAGATCAATGCCGGGATGCGCGATCGCGACCGAGGCACCCCGCAGACATCGCCATCGACGAAGGCGAGCGCAAAATGCGGATAGGCCGGGCTTTCGTCGCCGAGCTGTTTTTTGCAGCCGATAGAGCGCGGTCGGCGTCGAGCGGCGGCTGCCGGTAATGCACCGCCATCTCATGAGCGCGAGTGCCGCCGGATCCCGGTCGTCGCCCAGCGGACGTCGACCGCCATGGGTTCAGCCCAGGAACTTGGCGATGATCGCATCGCCCATCTCAGTGGTGCCGACTTCGGTCATTCCATCGGACAAGATATCCCTGGTGCGCAAGCCTTGGTCGAGCACGGCAGCGATGGCGCTTTCCAGCTGGTCGGCCTCGGCCACCATGCCGAAGGAATAACGCATGCACATGGCGAAGGAGGCGATCATGGCAATCGGGTTGGCGATGCCCTTGCCTGATATGTCGGGCGCCGAACCGTGCACCGGCTCGTAGAGCGCCTTGCGCTTTTTCGTTCTGGCATCCGGCGCGCCGAGCGACGCCGAAGGCAGCATGCCGATCGAGCCGGTCAGCATGGCGGCGATGTCGGACAGCATGTCGCCAAACAGATTGTCGGTGACGATGACGTCGAACTGCTTGGGCCAGCGCACCAGCTGCATGCCGCCGGCATCGGCCAACATGTGATCGAGCTTGACGTCGGCATAGCGCGCCTTGTGGGTCTGCGTGACGACCTCGTTCCACAACACGCCTGATTTCATCACATTGCGCTTTTCCATCGAGGTCACATGGTTGCGGCGTGTCCGCGCGAGCTCGAAGGCGACGCCCGAAATGCGCTCGATCTCGAACGTGTCGTAGACCTGCGTGTCGATGCCGCGCTTCTGACCATTGCCGAGATCGATGATCTGCTTCGGCTCGCCGAAATAGACGCCGCCGGTGAGCTCGCGCACGATCAGAATGTCGAGTCCCTCGACCACCTCCTGCTTGAGCGAGGAGGACGCCGCCAGCGCCGGATAGCAAATGGCGGGCCTGAGATTGGCAAACAGCTCCATGTCCTTGCGCAGCCGCAGCAGTCCGGCTTCCGGACGCACTTCATAAGGCACCGCATCCCATTTCGGCCCGCCGACGGCGCCGAACAGCACCGCGTCGGCAGCCATCGCCTTGGCCATGTCGGCGTCGGAAATCGCCGCGCCATGCGCGTCGTAGGCGCAGCCGCCGACCAGCCCCTCATCGGTGATGAAGCCGCTACCGAGCTTGTCGTTCATGGCAACGATCAGTTTCTTCACCTCGGCCATCGCCTCGGGGCCGATGCCGTCGCCGGCGAGCAGGAGAAGATTTTTCGAAGCCATCAGAACCGTCCTAAACTGTGGCGCATGACCCCGAAATCGGAATCGATTTCGGAAAGGATCGTGCGCAGAACCAAAATTCTACAGCGTCCTTTGCGCGTCCAAAAGGACGCGCGGCGCTGTCGTGAGCCGCGGTCTTGCTAAACGCCAAGCGGGCTATGCGCAAGCTTTGGTTCAGAGCGTCTTGGCGATCCTCGTGCTCCATCAATCTTGCCGGACAGCGGGACGCTGTCCAGCCGACACCGCGCAAGCTTCTGCACCGCAGCCACGCTCAGGCCGTGCGCTTGAGCGCCGTCACTTCGATCTCGATCTTCATTTCCGGCTTGTTGAGCTGGCAGACGATCATCGTAGCCGCCGGCCTGATGTCGCCAAAGGCATCGCCGAGGATCGGAAAGACGATGTCGACAAAAGCCGCGTCGGTGATGTAGTAGTGCGCCCGCACCACATCGGCCATCTCGAAGCCGCCGTCCTGCAACGCCTTGGCGATCGTCGCCAGGCAATTGCGCGTCTGCGCCTCGACCGTCTCCGGCATCGACATGGTCGCATAGTCGTAGCCGGTCGTTCCGGAAACGAAACACCAGTCGCCCTGGACCACGGGGCGAATAACCGGCTGCCTTCTCGAAGGGCGAGCCGGTGGAGATCAGTTTTCGCATGGTTCCCTCGCACATTCCTTAGGCAATGTTGAGCTGAAGAAGTGCCTTCCGGCCATGGGCCAGACGGTGTTTCTCGAACAGGAGCTCAGTTCACATCGAGAGCGTAGGAACAGCCGGCAAGCACCTTGCCGGGATGTGAATCGACGGTCGAGACATTGAGCGCAATGCGCGTGGAAAATGTCATGCCGTCGGCTTCCTCGCGGCTTTCGACGACGACCTTTTCACCGAGGAATTTTTCTAACGTCGCGACTTCGGGCGCGATGCCGAGCTCGCGGGCAAGGTCCGGTGCGGAAACGCCGTCAAGCACCGCCATAGGCCCGGTGGCGGTAAAGACGATCGATGCCGTTTCGTACCCGAAGACGCCGACCGCAGCCGGCAGTTCAAACTGCGTGAGGAAAGAATTGCCGGCGGGAACTTCCGTCCAGCCAAGTTTTTCTGGCGCGCCGGGCTCGCCGCTCAGCCAAAAGGCAAACCCGTTATAGGCCGGCACGTCGGCCCTGCATTCGATCAGCGCAGCGAGGTTGAGCGAGGTAGGATCATAGTCGCTGGCTTTGGCGACAGCCAAGTTCGCCAGCACAGCCAACGCGGGCAGAAAACCGGTTCCAAGAGCGGCCGAGCGCCTGGGGCACATCACGCTCAATAATGCGCGTAGCCGCTCAATGGGCATTTCTGGGAAATGGGAACCTGGAAGGTGCCGTCAACACCGTTGCAGGTACGGAACTTGAGCGTCCACGGCGCCGGGGCAGCCGCCTTTGGCTTGCCCTCGATGACCATCGGGACTCCGGGAGCCTGCGCGTAGCCGCTCAACGGGCATTTCTGGGAAAAGGGAATCTGGAAGGGGCCGTCAAAACTTTTGCAGGTACGGAATCTGGAGTCCCGCGGCGCCGGGGTGGCCGCCTTTGGCTTGCCCTCGATCACCATCGGGACTCCGGAACCTTGCGCGTAGCCGCTCAACGGGCATTTCTGGGAAGCGGGAATCTGGAAGGGGCCGTCAAAACTTTTGCAGGTACGGAACTTGGATGTTTGCCCCGCTGGGGCATGCGTGGATTGACACCCGATAAAGACGGCCACCGCCGCAAGCACAAGAAAAATTCTGTTTTTCACGGTCAAAGCCCTCCGACCCGCAAGAGAAGTAAGATCAAACAACCGAAAGGTCAAACAGGAGACGATCTGAGAGCGCAGCCTCTATTATATTAGAGACGCCAAATACAACCCGGCTTCACCGGGCTCCAACTCGTCTAAGCATTGGGCCTGTTGAAATATCAATCCTTGCGGTTGCGCGCCGCCAGCGTCCGCAGCCTGAGCGCGTTGAGGCGGATGAAGCCTTCGGCGTCCTTCTGATCATAGGCGCCACGATCGTCCTCGAAGGTGACCAGCGCGTCGGAATAGAGCGTCTTCTTCGACTTGCGGCCGGTGACGATGACGTTGCCCTTGTAGAGTTTCAGCCGCACCGTGCCTTCGACATCTTCCTGGCTCTTGTCGATCATCGCCTGCAGCATCAGGCGCTCGGGCGCGAACCAGAAGCCGTTGTAGATCAGCTCGGCATAGCGCGGCATGAACTCGTCCTTGAGGTGGGCAGCACCCCGGTCGAGCGTGATCGATTCGATCGCCCGGTGGGCTGATACCAGGATGGTGCCGCCAGGGGTCTCGTAGACGCCGCGCGATTTCATGCCGACGAAACGGTTCTCGACAAGGTCTAGCCGGCCGATGCCGTTGTCGCGGCCGAGATCGTTGAGCGCCGCCAGCATCGTCGCTGGCGACAGTTTTTTGCCGTCGAGCGCGATCGGATCGCCACGGACGAATTCGATTTCGATCTCGGTGACCTTATCCGGCGCGTCCATCGGCGAGATGGTGCGCTGGTGGACGAATTCCGGCGGCTCGCTCCACGGGTCTTCCAGCACTTTGCCTTCGGAGGACGAGTGCAGCAGGTTGGCGTCGACCGAAAACGGCGCGTCGCCCTTCTTGTCCTTCGGCACCGGAATCTGGTGCTGCTCGGCGAAGTTGATCAGGTCGGTGCGCGACTTGAACGACCAATCGCGCCATGGCGCGATGACCTTGATGTCGGGGTTGAGCGCATAGGCCGAAAGCTCGAATCGGACCTGGTCGTTGCCCTTGCCGGTGGCGCCGTGGGCGATCGCATCGGCGCCGGTTTCTTTGGCGATCTCGACGAGGTGCCTGGAGATCAGCGGCCGCGCGATCGAGGTGCCGAGCAAATAGGTGCCTTCATAGACGGCATTGGCGCGGAACATCGGGAACACGAAGTCGGAAACGAACTCCTCGCGGACATCCATGATACGGATGTCCTTAATGCCCATCATCTCGGCCTTGCGCCGCGCCGGCTCCAGCTCGCCGCCCTGGCCGAGATCGGCGGTGAAGGTGACCACCTCGGCGCCGAGCTCGGTCTGCAGCCATTTCAGGATGATGGAAGTGTCGAGGCCGCCGGAATAGGCGAGCACGACTTTCTTGACGGCTTTTGCTTTTGACATTTGGGCGGTTCCGCGGCAGGAGTTCTCGGCGGGCGAGGTATCACGCCGGTTCCGGCTAGTGCAAGGGACGAAGGGTGCGACAGGCACGCTGGATCAGCTATTGCGCGGGCCAGCCGCTGGCGCAGGCACCCTGCCTGCGCTATAGGCTTCGCGTCTTACGCCTCCAAAGGCCCGCCCATGTCCTTCATTCCCGACACCACGACGCTGATCCAGTTCGCCATCGCCACCGTAATCCTGGCGATCACGCCGGGGCCTGATATGACGCTGTTCGTGTCGCGCACGCTGAGCCAGGGCCGCGCCGCCGGCTTTGCCTCGATGGCCGGCGCGCTGTGTGGTACGCTGATCCACACGACGCTGGTGGTGGTCGGCGTCTCGGCGCTGATCGTCGCCTCGCCGGGGGCCTTTCTTGCGCTCAAGATTTTCGGCGCCGGCTATCTCGTCTTCCTGGCCTGGCAGGCGATCACCAGGGGGTCGGCCTTTTCGCCGGAGAAGAAGAGCGGGCCTGAGATTTCTCTGTTCCGCGCCTGGGCGGCAGGGCTCGGCGTCAATCTGCTCAACCCGAAGATCATCCTGTTCTTCATGACCTTCCTTCCGCAGTTCGTCTCCGCCCATGATCCGAACGCGCCCGGAAAGCTGTTCTTCCTCGGCGCGATGTTCGTCGTTTTGTCGATCCCGGTAACAGCGCCGATGGTCTTTGCGGCAGAGAAATTCTCGACGGCGATGAAGGCCAGCCCGCGGGTGACGCGCGGCGTCGACTATCTATTCGCCGGGGTGTTTTCGGCCTTCGCGCTCAAGATCCTGACCGCCCAGGCGAAATAGGGTTTCCGATTTCGCGCCAGCTTCCGGCCCAGCGCCCGGCGCTCAGCCAGTAGAAAATGCCGCCGACCATGCCGCAGCCGACCACGGCAGCGACGACGCGCGGATCGGTGATCTCGAAATTGGCATCGGCGGTCTGGTAGGCGAAGCCGAGGAAAACCGCAGCGACCACCGCACCCGTCAGCGCGTAGAACAGCCAGTCGCGCCGGCCGAAGATCTCGGAGACGAGGATGGCGATGGCCGCCGGCATGAAGGCGAAATAGGCGACGAACAGCGCGACGAAGGGAACGGAAAACCATAGCGAGGCCTGCGCCGCCGGTTGCGTCTCGTCCGTCATCAGCCCTAGCGACGCCAGAAACATGATGTTGAGGAAGGCGCTGGCCGCCAGCGCGGCGACGACATAGCCGATCAGGATGACGGCGAAGCGAATTAGATAGGCGACAAGGCGGTTCACGCCTCGCCGTGCCCCGCGATCATCATCGCTTCCAGCGCCAGCCGGTCGACCTTGCGCATGCGCTCGGACTCCGACTTGAGCTGGCCGCAAGCGGCGAGGATGTCGCGGCCGCGCGGCGTGCGGATCGGCGAAGCATAGCCGGCATTGTTGATGTAGTCGGCGAATTTCTCGATCGTCTCCCAATCCGAGCACTGGTAGTTGGTGCCTGGCCACGGGTTGAACGGGATCAGATTGATCTTGGCCGGAATGCCCTTGAGCAGCCTGATCAGCCCCTTGGCGTCCTCGATCGAATCGTTGACGTCCTTCAGCATCACATATTCGAAAGTGATGCGGCGGGCGTTCGACAGGCCGGGATAGGCGCGGCAGGCGGCGATCAGCTCTTTCAACGGATATTTTTTGTTGATCGGCACCAAAAGGTCGCGCAGATCGTCGTTGGTGGCGTGCAGCGAGATCGCCAGCATGACGCCGATCTCCTCGCCGGTGCGGAAGATTTCCGGCACGACGCCGGAGGTCGACAGCGTGATGCGTCTTTTCGATAAAGAAAGCCCGTCGCCGTCGGACGCGATCAGCAGCGCCTTCTTCACCGCCTCGAAATTGTAGAGCGGCTCGCCCATGCCCATCATGACGACGTTGGACACTTTCCGACCCTCGGCCGGCACGATGGCGCCGTCCGGCGTGTCGCGGTCGGGGAAATCGCCGAGCCGGTCGCGGGCGGTCAAAAGCTGGGCGAGAATTTCCTCTGACGTCAGGTTGCGCACCAGCTTCTGCGTGCCAGTGTGGCAGAAGGAGCAGGTCAGCGTGCAGCCGACCTGCGAGGAGATGCAGAGCGTGCCGCGGCCTTCTTCGGGAATGTAGACGGTCTCGATTTCGACCGGCCGGCCGGCGCCGCGCGGCGGAAAGCGAAACAACCATTTGCGCGTCCCGTCGGAGGAAATCTGCTCCTCGACGATCTCGGGCCTGGCGACGGTGAAATGCTTGTCGAGCTCGGCGCGCAAATCCTTGGATATGTTGAACATGCTGGCAAAGTCGGAGACGCCGCGCACATACATCCAGTGCCAGAGCTGTTGGGCGCGCATTTTGGCCTGGCGCTCCGGCACGATGCCTGAGGCAACGAGGGCTGCGCCAAGCTCGGCCCGGGTCAGGCCGATCAGCGACGGTTTTTCGGCCGGCGTGGCGCGGGCGCGCAACGCGTCACGGGCGCCCTCAGTGGTAAGGTCGAATGAAAGGGTCATTGTTGCGCCAATATAAGCGATTTGCGGCCGATTACAGCATCGTGCTGGAAATGAAGCGCGGCGCATAGCACAGGTTGATGGCCAAGTCATGGGTGGCGGCGGCGCAAGGCCCGCCGCGATGTGGCCGCCGACGGCGTTTTAAAGAGCAGAAAGCCGGGCTTGCCGCCCGGCCCTTACTCAACCTTTGCTTCGCCTATGGCTATTTGCACCTGGCGATGGACGACAGCGCCGCCGAAATGCCTTTCAGCGAAAAGACATAGGTAGTGGTGTTGCCGCGGCCGGATTTCGCCTGCACCCTCATGTCGCTGCCGGACTTCATCGCGGCGATGAGCACCGGCTCCTCGGCGGCATTCTCGACCCAGGCCGACTTGCCGCGGGTGAACATCGAAAAGCTCTTGCCGTCGATAGTGACGGTGGCCTTGGAGTTTTCCTGGAAATTGTAGCCGGCGATGAATTGCGGTTCATAGGACACCTGTTGTCCCGGCCGCTGGCTGACGAAGAAGAACATGTCGCCATGGTCAAGCGTCGGCGGCTGCTTGTCGGTCGGCACGGTCAACACGTAGCAAACCTTGCCGCCCGACGCCTGGTAGCTGTAAGTGCCCCAGGCATTGTGCTGGCCGATCTTGGTCGCCGACTGCGCCAGAGCCGGCGCCGTCACGGCCACCAGGACCAGGCTCGAAATTGTAGCAATCAATCCGCGCATCGCTTTTCCCATATATGGTGCGGAAGCAGGCCGGCTCGGCGTCCTGCCCGTCGCTTCATTTTGATTTAATCTGGGTTACCAAACGGTGAACTTCCCTTCAGGAAAAGGAGATCCACCCAGGAAACCGCCGCCATCCTTGCGCCCGTCGCTCCAAAAGCGGCAGTTGCAACGTCCCTTTCGCGACTTGGATGCCACGAAAGCGGCAAGAGTTTGACTTTTCTGCCTTATCGCCGGCTCAGCTGTTGTCGGCAATCGCCTGCTTGGCGGCGAGCCGATGCGCGGGTGTGATATGGGCTTTGACGGTGGTGATTGCGGCGGTCAGCACCGCGATGTCGTCGGTAAAGCCCAATCCGAAGACGAAGTCGGGGATGACGTCAGCCGGCAGCACGAAATACCCGAGCGCCGCCACCAGGATGCCCTTGGCGCGCAGCGGCGTGTTCTTGTCCATGGCGCAGTAGTAGGCGGCGACCAGCTCTTCCATGAACGGGATCTGCCGGGCAGCCCTCTTGGCCGTGCGCCAGAATTTCTCGCGCACTTCGCTCGCATCGCCCGCCTTGCCGCCAAAGCCAAAGAAATCAAAACCGGATTTTTGTGCCATCAATCTCTCCTTGCCGGCCGTCGCGTGGCTCCACGCGCGACCGCGAATGGAAATGTGGTGAAACCAGAACCGGGCTGCAAGATGCTGTCTTTCATGCATCTCATTAGCTGCGCAACTCGGGTCGAGCCCCGGGGCAGGCTTGGTGCTTTGGCTCAGCCGTCGAAATAGCGGTCCATCGTCTTGGCCAGTTCGAAATCGAGCGCCGTGAGGCCGCCGGCATCATGGGTGTTCAGCGTCACGCTCACGGACTTGTAGACGTTCGACCAGTCGGGGTGATGGTCCATCTTCTCCGCCGCCAGGGCGACGCGGGTCATGAAGGCGAAGGCTTCGGAAAAATTCCTGAAGGTGAAGCTGCGCGCGATCGAACCGCCGTCCCTGGCCAGCGACCAGCCGTCGAGCCCGGCCAGCGCCTCGGCGACCGCCTCCTTGCCCAGTTTCCCTCTCGTCATGATCGTTTCCCGTGCTATCTGGTTTCGCAGTCTTCAGCATAGTGCCGGATCGATGAGCGCAAAGCCGATAAAATCCATTCTTTTCGTCTGTCTCGGCAATATCTGCCGCTCACCGTTGGCGGAGGGCGTGTTGCGCGCCGTCCTGGCGGAGCGAGGTCTCGATCGGGATATCCTGCTTGATTCGGCCGGAACCAGCGACTGGGAAGCCGGCTCGGCACCCGACCCGCGCTCGATGTCGATCGCAGAGCGGCACGGCATCGATATTTCCAGACAGCGGGCGCGCAAGCTGACGCCGGACGATTTCTCGCGTTTCGACCTGATTCTCGCGATGGACCGATCGAATCTCCGGGATTTGAAAGCGCTGGTGCCTGCCGCCATGCGCGACCGGGTCCATCTGTTCCTGGAGTTCGCGGAGGGAACGGTGAGCGACGTGCCGGACCCCTATCACGAGGGGCCGGAGGCGTTTGCCTCGGTCTACCGCATGATCCGCGAAGCGTCGGAGGCGCTGGCGACGCGGCTCGAGGCACGGCTGTCGGCGCCCGACAGCGGCCAGGCCTCCTCGACGATATAGGGTCCGCCGCCGACCGAATCGCGCGACGACATCAGGACGAAGCGGCCGACACGGAAGGGCAGCGTCGAAAAATTGCCGCGTGCCGAAAGATATTGGGCGACGTCGAGCGGGCTCGAATTGCGTAAGCGCGCCAGGGTCACATGCGGCATGAACTTGCGCGGATCGGCGGGGATGCCGAGGCGCTGGCAGATGCGCTCGATTTCGGCTTGCAGTGCCGAAAGATCGGGCGAGGCGGAAACGCCGGCCCATACCGCATGCGGTTTCTTCTGGCCGAAGGCGCCGACGCCGGACAGCGTCAGCGGGAAGGATGGGCGGTGGACTCGGTCGAGCGCGTTGGCGATCTCGTCGGCGACATGGCCCTGGACATCGCCGATGAAGCGCAGCGTCAAATGGTAGTTCTCGACGTCGATCCAGCGGGCCCCGGGCAGGCCGCCCCGGAGCAGGGACAGCGAAAGGGCGGCGTCACGCGGTATTTCGAGGGCGGTGAAAAGACGCGGCATGGTAAGCCTCCTGTCCTCGAATCGAACTCTTGTCCTAGCGAATCATCGAAAATCAAGCGGGGCAAGCGGATTGTTGATCGCACCTGGCCTAAATCGCAGGGGAAAGCGAACCCTCATCGAAATTCGGTCCTTCAAGAGTTGCCCTTAGCTGCGGCAATGGCTTTTTCGACCTCCGGCAGTATGCGCTCGACCATGTGGTCGATGCCCTTGGCATTCGGGTGCAGGCCGTCCTCGAGCTGAAAAGTGGCGTCGCCGGCGACGCCCTCGAGGAAGAACGGATAGAGCGGGACGCCGTATTTTTCCGCCAGTTTCGGAAAGATCGCGTCAAAGCTGCTCTGGTAGTCGGCGCCGAGATTGGGTGCTGCGCGCATGCCGGCCAGCAGCACGGCGATCTTGCGCTGCCTCAGCTTCGCCAGCATGGCGTCCAGATTCTTTTGCGTGATGGCAGGAGAAACGCCGCGCAGCATGTCGTTGGCACCGAGTTCGAGGATGACCAGCTGCGTGCCGTCCGGCACCGACCAGTCGAGCCGCGACAGGCCGCCACTCGACGTATCGCCGGAGACACCGGCATTGGTTACGGTCACATCGTGGCCCTTGGCGCGAAGTGCTGCCTCAAGTTTCTGGGTGAAGCCTTCGTCCGGTCCGAGGCCAAAGCCCGCCATCAGGCTGTCGCCGAAACCGACGATCTTCAGGGGCTCGGCGCGCGCCGACGAAAGGGCGCCGCAAATTCCAAGGAAAAGGATCAAGGCTGCGGGAAGTGTGTGTTTGAAAGCCATGCGGCAGGCCCCATATGACGAAGAACATTTTGTTGGCGGCAGGCAGAATTCCAGCCTTTTCCTTTCCCATATAGGACGATTTTATTTTGACAGAAGCCGTCATCGCGCTGAAAAACGTATCGCTGACGCTCGGCGAAGGAGCGTCTTCCGTCCATGTGCTGAAAGGTGTCAGCCTCGATGTGGCTGCCGGAGAGGCGACCGGCATCGTCGGTCCTTCTGGCTCGGGAAAGTCGACGCTGCTGATGGTCCTTGCCGGCCTGGAAAGGGTCGATTCGGGGACGGTACGAATTGCGGGCGAATTGCTGAACGGCAAGAGTGAAGATCAGATCGCATCGTTTCGGGGGCGAAATATTGGCATCGTTTTCCAGTCCTTCCACCTCATCCCCAATATGACGGCGCTCGAAAATGTCGCAGTACCGCTGGAACTAGCCGGCCATAGCGATCCGTTCGGGGTGGCGGCGCGGGAGCTGGAGGCGGTGGGCTTGAGCGACCGCGTCACTCATTATCCCGGCGAATTGTCCGGCGGCGAACAGCAGCGTGTGGCGATCGCCCGGGCGCTGGCGCCTTCGCCGCGCATTCTGATCGCCGACGAGCCGACCGGCAATCTCGACCAGACAACGGGGCGGCAGGTCGCCGATCTTCTGTTCGCCAAGGCGGCCGAGCGCGGCATGACGCTGGTGCTGGTCACTCATGATCCGGCGCTCGCCGCACGCTGCTCCCGGCAGGTATCGATGCGGTCGGGCCGGATCGAGGACGCGCCAGAACCAGCTCTAAAGCCCGGTAAGCTGCCGGCCTGATGCCGCTGTCGCGCACGCTGAAGCTCGCCTTCCGCTTCTCGCTGCGCGAGATGCGCGGCGGGCTGTCCGGCTTCCTAATCTTCCTTGCCTGCATTGCGCTGGGTGTCGCGGCGATCGGCGGCGTCAACTCGGTGGCCCGGGCGATTACCGCCGGTGTCGCCAATGAAGGCCAGTCGCTGCTTGGCGGCGATCTTCGTTTCCAGCTCAATCAGCGCGCCGCGACGCAAGCCGAGCATTTCTTTCTTAACGGGCTGGGCACGGTCTCGCACAGTGCCAACATGCGCTCGATGGCGCGGCTCGAGGACGGTTCCGACCAGGCGCTGGTCGAGGCCAAGGCGGTCGATGGAGCCTATCCGCTCTATGGCGCGCTGGTGACCGAGCCGGCGCTTTCGAAGCAGGAATTGTTCGGCGAAAAATCCGGTGTTTTCGGCGCCGCCGCACCCGACCTTTTGTTCGAGCGGCTGAACCTTGCGATCGGCGACCGGCTGAAGCTGGGCAGCGCCATCTTCGAACTGCGCGCCAGGCTCGTCAACGAGCCGGACGCGGTGTCCGACGGCTTCGGCTTTGCGCCGCGGCTGTTGATCTCGACGGACGGGCTTGCCGCTTCCGGTTTGATCCAGCCGGGCAGCCTGGTCGAGAACGCCTACAAGGTCCGCCTCCCCGGCGGCACCGGAGAGGCTCGCATAAAAGCCATTCAGGATCAGGCGGCGGAGGATTTTCCCGAGTCCGGCTGGTTGATCCGCACGCGCAGCAACGCAGCACCGGCGTTGTCTTCCAACATCGAACGGTTTTCGCAGTTCCTGACGCTGGTCGGGCTGACGGCGCTGGTGGTCGGCGGCGTTGGCGTCGCCAATGCGGTGCGCGCCTATCTCGACGGCAAGCGCGGCGTCATCGCCACCTTCAAGAGCCTGGGGGCTTCGGGCGGTTTCGTCTTTGCCGTCTACCTCGTGCAGATCCTGATGATCGCCGCGCTCGGCATCACGCTCGGCGTTGTGCTTGGCGCGCTGATGCCGTTTGCGGCGAGCGCGGTCCTCCAGGCGGTTATTCCGGTGCCGGCGGAAGGTGGGTTCTATCCCGGCGCGCTCGGCATGGCGGCGCTGTTCGGGCTGCTGGTGACGCTGGCGTTCGCCTTGCTGCCGCTCGGCCGTGCGCGCGACGTGCCGGCGACGGCGTTGTTTCGCGAAATGGGTTTTGAGGGCCGCGGTTTTCCGCGCCCGCTCTACACGGCGGCGGCGCTCGGCATCGCGCTGCTCCTGGCGGCGCTGGCCATTCTGTTTTCCGGCGACCGCTATGTCGCCTCGATCTTCGTCGGCGCCACCATTTTCGCTTTCCTGGTGCTGCGCGTCGTCGGCGCGCTGGTGCAGTGGGCCGCCAAAAGAAGCCCGCGCGTTGGCTCGACGGCGCTTAGGCTCGCCGTCGGCAACATCCATCGGCCAGGCGCCTTGACGCCGTCAGTGGTGCTGTCGCTGGGACTGGGATTGACGCTTCTGGTGACGCTAGCGCTGATCGACGGCAATCTCAGGGGGCAGATTTCCGGCAGCCTGCCGGAACGGGCGCCGAACTTCTTCTTCGTCGATATCCAGAGCAGCGATGTCGATGCGTTCTCTGCGCTGGTCAGCAGGCAAGCGCCGCAGGGCACGCTGGTCAAGGTGCCGATGCTGCGCGGCCGGGTGATGGCGCTGAACGGCGTCGACGTCGACAAGGTCAAAGTTCCGGCGGAAGGAGCCTGGGTGCTGCGCGGCGATCGCGGGCTGACCTACGAGGCCAGCATTCCCGCGAATGCGACGCTGACCGAAGGCACATGGTGGCCGGACAATTATGCCGGCGAGCCGCTGGTGTCGTTTTCGGCCGAGGAAGGCAAAGAGATCGGGCTGAAACTCGGCGACACCATCACCGTCAACGTGCTTGGCCGCAACGTGACGGCGAAGATCGCCAATTTCCGCCAGGTCGAGTGGGAGACGATGGGCATCAACTTCGTCATGGTGTTCTCGCCCAGCACATTTGCCGGCGCGCCGCATAGCTGGCTGGCGACGCTGACCGAAAAGGGCGCGTCGCCAGCCGACGATGCCCGTCTTCTCAACGCGGTCACCCGTGCTTTTCCCGCGGTGACGACAGTCAGGGTCAAGGACGCGCTCGACATAGTCAACCGGCTGGTGGCGCAACTCGGCACCGCGATCAGGGCCGCGGCCGGCGTGGCGCTGATCGCCTCGGTGCTGGTGCTGGCCGGCGCGCTGGCCGCCGGCAACCGCGCCCGCATCCACGATGCGGTGGTGCTGAAGACGCTGGGCGCCACCAGGAAGACGCTGATCGCGGCCTTTTCGCTAGAATACATGCTGATCGGCCTAGCCACCGCGATCTTCGCGCTGGCGGCAGGCGGGATTGCGGCGTGGTTCGTTGTCGCGCGCGTCATGACGCTGCCGTCGCATTTCATGCCTGATGTGGCGGTGGCGACCATCGTCTTTGCGCTGGTGGTCACGGTCGGGATCGGCCTCGCCGGCACCTGGCGGGTGCTGGGCCACAAGGCGGCGCCGGTGCTGCGCAATCTCTGATCTGCAAGCATATACAGGCTCAACGCGACCAGGATTCGGTTAAATCTTGTTAATGTTGGCTTCGGAAGGCCGATAAATGCAGATTTTCGGGTCTTCACGAAGCATTACGTTCGGTTACGGTCTTGTTCTTGACGCCAATAACCATCATATTTCGCAGCAGGCATGCTGGAGCCCCGCCAGCGGCGCGCCGCGGTCCAAATGGACCGGACACCGGACGGGGCAGAAGCAATATGAGGATTTCAATGGCTGAACCCGTTCGCAATTATCAGACGCGTGCCGTGCCCGGCGCCGGCGTCGATGCTGCTATCGACCAGGGCCTGCGCGCCTATATGATCAAGGTCTACAATCTGATGGGGCTTGGCCTCCTCATCACCGGGCTCGCCGCGGTCGGAACGATCATGCTGGCCACCACCACCGATCCGGCTTCGGCGGTCGCCACCCTGCCGAACGGCGACATGCTGACCTCCTTCGGCTACGCGATCTTCGGCTCGCCGCTGAAATGGCTGGTGATCTTTGCCCCGCTCGCCGCCGTGCTGTTCCTGTCGTTCCGCGTCCAGTCGATGAGCGTTTCTGCCGCGCAGACGACGTTCTGGGTCTATGCCGGCCTAGTCGGCCTGTCGCTGTCGTCGATCTTCTTGGTCTACACGACGGCCAGCATTTCGCAGACCTTCTTCGCCACCGCAGCGGCTTTCGGTGCGCTGTCGCTTTACGGCTACACGACCAAGCGCGATTTGACCGCGTTCGGCTCGTTCCTGGTGATGGGCGTGTTCGGCCTGATCATCGCGATGGTGATCAACATCTTCCTGCAGTCGTCAGCCCTGTCCTTCGCCGTTTCGGCGCTCGGCGTGCTGATCTTTTCGGGCCTCACCGCCTATGACACGCAGAAGATCAAGGAGATGTATTTCGAGGGCGACGCCACCGACGTTGCCGGCCGCAAGGCGATCATGGGCGCTCTGACGCTCTATCTCGACTTCATCAACCTGTTCATGTTCCTGCTGCAGTTCATGGGCGACCGCCGATAACAGGCTTTTGTTTTGAACCATGATCTTCCGAAAACCGGGAAATCATATTCTGACTGGACTAGCGAGTTTGATAAGGGCGGCCCCACGGCCGCCCTTTTCTTTTGCCCGGTCTTTGATGAAAATTGCGGGCAGATGATAGACGTGCATAAATTATGACCAGCATCACCATACGGGCGGCTACGCCGGCGGACCTCGACCGGATCACCCATATCTATGCCGACGCGGTGACCCATGGCACGGCGAGCTACGAGTTGGAGCCGCCGAGCCGCGCCGAAATGGGCCAGCGCTTCGAGAGTTTGATAGCGGGGGGCTTTCCCTATCTGGTGGCGGAAAAAGACGGCATTGTGCTCGGCTATGCCTATGCTGGCGCCTTCCGACCACGCCCTGCGTATCGCTTCGTCGTCGAGGATTCTGTCTATCTCGCGCCGGAGGCCAAGGGCCATGGTATCGGGTTCAAGCTCATGCAAGGGCTGATCGAGGCGGCCGAGGCAGCGGGCTTCCGCCAGATCATCGCGGTGATCGGCGACGGTCGGCCGGACAGTGCCTCGGTGCGGCTGCATGAAAAGCTCGGCTTCCGCCATTCGGGCCGCCTGGAAGGCTCCGGCTACAAGCACGGACGCTGGCTTGACACGGTGTTCATGCAACTGCCGATCAATGATGGAGCTCTGGTTCCGCCCGATCCCAACTCGTTGCCGGAACAGAAATTCCGCCAGCAAAATGAGTAGTTAGGCCTCGACCAGCTTCAGCGTGCGGTCGAAGACGCCAAGCACGCGGCCAAGTTCCTCGCCGCGCTTGAGGATGCGACCGCCGGCGGCAATGACGGCGAATGCGCCTTGGCGGCGCGCCAGCTTCGGATCCTTGACGATCTGGAATAGCGGTACCTCGCTGGTGCGACGGAACACGGAAAAGACGGCGCGGTCGGTGAGATGGTCGATGGCGTAGTCACGCCATTCATTGGCGGCGACCATGCGCCCGTAAAGCCTCAGGATCTGGTCCAATTCACGCCGGTCGAACCGCACCGGCTCGAGGCGTTCGCGTCTTGCCTCATGCAGCGGGATTAGTATTGCGGATGCGTCCCCATCCTCCGTCCCGCTGCCGTGATCAGTCATGCCTCGATCCCTTCGAATGAATCTTACGCCAACCAAAGTTGGCGCTTTCGCCATGGAATTGCAAGCCTAGCCGGACAAAGGCGGCGACGCACCGTTTCCGCAGTGTCCAGTCACGTTTATAAAAACGCCCGTTGGAATTGGTGATGCTTCGCCACAATCCTGCCATCTTTTATCCGCGCTCATGCCCCAATGTCCGACGAATTTACGGGTGTTGCCTGAGACGGTTCGGTCCGGCACTGGCTCGTAAACCCCAAGCCCCCCGCCCACGGGTCTGCGTCGGATCGAACCAACCTCGGTTTTTCCCTGAGAAAAATCGGGTGCGACGATCCCAAAACCTAATAGACCGGCGTCAGAAGCAAGCTGACGCCGGTTTTTTCTGCTTGGATGGAAGTGGACGGCTAGAGCGCTTTGCGTTTTGGTGGAACCAAAACCGCGCTCTCTTTATTATTTGACGCATTTTGTCGGACGCCAAACGAAGACGTTTGGCTGCAAAATGCTAAGGGCGAGAATGCGCGGGCTTGTGGATTAAGGCGGCGCCCAGAATGGGACCCGGCAGGCCGTCCTTGCCCACCGATTGCAGCAGCACGGCGCAGCCCCCCTTCTTGGAAATCACGCTTATCGGCAATTCGTAGCGCTGCGCCTTGCCGTGCCACATACCGGCGGTCTGGATGCCGGAGACGGCGTTCCAATAAGTCATGCTGCGGCCGGTGTTTTCGCCTTTGCCGATCTTGATCGTCTGCGGCGGGTCGAAATAAACGATGACGACATGGGCATCGCTGGGGCCGGTCCCGGCATCGCCGGCGTCGATTGTGACGCGGTCAATGGTCCGGCTGACCTTGACGCTGACCCGCATGCCTTCGCCCGATCTTTCCATGCGGGCGAGCGCGCCGTCGACTTCCTTGCGGTTGGCGCCGCTGACATGGCTGCGGCCATTGATGACGGCCTGCGGCGTATAGACCGAGCGGCTGCCGAAGGCGCGCATATACTCATATTGCCGCTCGGTGTTCTCCTTGCGGCTCAGCGTGTCCTTCCAACCGAGATAATCCCAGTAGTCGACATGATAGGCGAGCGCGACGATGTTCTCCTTGGCGGCAAGCTCGGCGAAGAATTCATCGGCGGGCAGGCAGGAATTGCAGCCCTGGCTGGTGAAGAGCTCGACCACGCCCAAGGGTTGGTCAGTCGAGGCTTTGTCAGCCTGGGGTTTGTCGACCTCGCCGGCGATCGCATTGCCGGCAAGTTCAGCGCCGGCAAACACCGAGAGGGCCAGCGCCAATGCCGCAAGCCGCAATGGTCTTCGAGGTGTCATAGCCGTTTCGACTCCCGCCGGTGATGGCCGGCTTTATTCTGATTGGCGAAATATGTGGCAGAAGCGGCAGTCAACGGGAAGTCACGTTGAGGTGAAATTTTACCGTTGTAACCAACTGCAAGGGGGCAATAGGACGGGCTACACTTCTGGGTAGATATAGATTCGGGCAACAATCAGCATGTGGCAAACTCTCCTGACGCCGGTCGACCTATACTGCGAGCGGGTCGGGCCGGAGCTCTGGGCCGAGCCGGTCAACGCACTGACCAATCTGGCTTTTCTTGTCGCCGGGCTGTGGGGTGTCCGAGAGGTGCGCCGGCGTGGCACCGGCATCTTCGCCGAAGTGCTGGCCTGGTGGGTGGTGGCGATCGGCGTCGGCTCGGCGCTGTTCCACACCTTTGCCAACCATGGCACGGTCTGGGCCGACGTGCTGCCGATCGCCGGGTTCACGCTGGCCTACACGCTGTTCAACCTGCGCCGTTTCCTCGGCATGAAATGGGGCAAGGCGATCGCCATCTTCGTCGCCTTCTATGCCGTCACCGGGTTATTGACCTGGGCCGTGCCGGACTGGCTGCGCCAGGCATCGAACGGCACGACCGGCTATCTGCCGCCCTTCCTGGCGCTTGCCTTCTTCGGCGTCTTAGTGGCGGCGGGCGGCAACCGCGCCGGCTGGTACAATCTGGCAGGCTCGGCGATCTTCGTCGTGTCGGTCACCTTCAGGATGATCGATCCGCTGGTCTGCGGCAGCTTCCCGCTCGGGACGCATTTCCTGTGGCACATGCTCAACGGGTTGATGCTCGGTGTGCTGCTGGCGGCGGCGGCGCGCTTCGGGGCGCCAAGGGCGGAGTATAAGTAGGGCAGTAGGGCAGTAGGGAAGAGGTCGCTTGTCCTTGCTCCTACTGCCCTACTCCCTTACTCCTAATTCCTATGCCGCCAGATCGCGCAGCACATATTGCAGGATGCCGCCGTTCTTGAAGTAGTCGAGCTCGTCCAGCGTATCGATGCGGCAGATGATCGGAATGTTCTTCACCCTGCCGTCGCCATAGGTGATCTTCGCGACCATCTTCTGTCGCGGTTTGATGGCGCTCAGTCCGTCGATCTCGACCAGTTCGTCGCCCTTGAGGTTGAGCGACGCCCATGAGGTGCCCTCCTCGAAGACGAACGGGATGACGCCCATGCCGACCAGGTTCGAGCGGTGGATGCGCTCGAACGACTGAGCGATGACGGCGCGAACACCCAGGAGGTTGGTGCCCTTGGCCGCCCAGTCGCGCGACGAGCCGTTGCCGTATTCGACACCGGCGAAGATGACCAGCGGCACGCCTTCCTTCTTGTACTCCATGGCGGCGTCGTAGATCGATCTCTCTTCCTTCGACGGATAGTGGATGGTGTAGCCGCCCTCGCGGCCGTTCTCGCCCAGCATGTGGTTGCGGATGCGGATGTTGGCGAACGTGCCGCGCATCATCACCTCGTGATTGCCGCGCCGCGTGCCGTACTGGTTAAAGTCGGCAACGCCGACGCCATGGTCGGTTAAGTATTTGCCGGCCGGCGAGGCCGCCTTGATCGAGCCGGCCGGCGAGATATGGTCGGTGGTGATCTTGTCGCCGAATAGGCCGAGCACCCGGGCGCCCTTGATGTCGCCGATTGTCCCGAAGCCTGATGTCATCCCGGCAAAATAAGGCGGGTTCTGCACATAGGTCGAATGGTCGTCCCAGGCGTAGGTCTGGCCTTCCGGCGCCTTGACGTTCTGCCAGTATTCGTCGCCCTTGAAGACGTCGGCATATTTGCGGGCGAACAGTTCGCGCGTCACGTTCTTCTCGATGAACTCCTGGATCTCGACCGAGCTCGGCCAGATGTCCCGGAGGTAGACCGGGTTGCCGTCACGGTCCTCGCCGAGCGGTTCGGTGGTCAGATCCTTGGTCACGGTCCCGGCCAGCGCGTGGGCGACGACCAGCGGCGGCGAAGCGAGGTAGTTCGCCTGCACGTCGGGCGAGACGCGGCCTTCGAAATTGCGGTTGCCGGAAAGCACCGCGGCAGCAATCAAACCTTTATCGTTGATGGTCTTGGAGATCGGCGCCGGCAACGGGCCGGAATTGCCGATGCAGGTGGTGCAGCCGAAGCCGACCAGGTTGAAGCCGATCTGGTCGAGTTCCTTCTGCAGGCCGGATTTCTCCAGATATTCGGCGACGACCTGGCTGCCCGGCGCCAGCGATGTTTTGACCCACGGCTTCTGCTTGAGCCCGAGCCGGTTTGCGTTGCGCGCCAAAAGCCCGGCGCCGATCAGCACGCTCGGGTTCGAGGTGTTGGTGCAGGAGGTGATGGCGGCGATCACGACATCGCCATGGCCGAGATCATAGTTGGTGCCTTCGACGGCATAGCGCTTGTCGATTTCGGCGGCTTTCTTGTATTCGGTCTCCATCGCCTTGGCAAAGCCGTCCGGAATGCCTTCAAGTGCTACGCGGCCTTCCGGACGCTTGGGGCCGGCCATCGACGGCACGACACTGCCGAGATCGAGCTCGAGCAGGTCGGTGAAGACCGGGTCGGCCGAGCCGGTATCGCGCCACATGCCTTGCGCCTTGGCGTATGCCTCGACCAGCGCGATGCGGTTTTCCTCGCGGCCGGACATGGTGAGGTAGCGGATGGTTTCGCCATCAACCGGGAAGAAGCCGCAGGTGGCGCCATATTCGGGCGCCATGTTGCCGATAGTAGCGCGGTCGGCCAGCGTCATGTTGGACAGACCCGGACCGAAGAACTCGACGAATTTGCCGACGACGCCCTTCTTGCGCAGCATCTGGGTGACGGTGAGCACGAGGTCGGTGGCGGTGACGCCTTCCCTCAGTCTGCCGGTGAGGCGGAAGCCGATAACTTCGGGCAACAGCATGGAGACGGGCTGGCCGAGCATGGCGGCCTCTGCCTCGATGCCGCCGACGCCCCAGCCGAGCACGCCAAGGCCGTTGATCATGGTGGTGTGCGAATCGGTGCCGACGCAGGTGTCGGGATAGGCGGTGGTTTCGCCGCTTTCAGTGTTGGTCCACACGACCTGGCCGAGATATTCGAGATTGACCTGATGGCAGATGCCGGTGCCGGGCGGCACGACGCGGAAATTGCGGAAGGCCTGCTGGCCCCATTTCAGGAATTTGTAGCGTTCTTCGTTGCGCTCGTACTCGAGCTCGACATTGCGGGCGAAAGCCAGCGGCGTGCCGAACTCATCGACGATGACCGAGTGGTCGATGACCAGGTCGACCGGCACCAGCGGATTGATCTTTTGCGGGTCGCCGCCAAGCGAGGCCATGGCATCGCGCATGGCGGCCAGGTCGACCACGGCCGGAACGCCGGTGAAATCCTGCATCAGCACACGGGCCGGCCGATAGGCAATCTCGACGCCGGCGGTTCCCCTGTCGGTCAGCCAGCCGGCGACCGCCTGGATGCTCTCCTTGGTGACGGAACGGCCGTCCTCGTTACGCAGCAGGTTCTCCAGCAGCACCTTCATCGAATAGGGCAACTGGGCGATGCCGGTGAGGCCGTTCTTCTCGGCCTCGACAAGGTCGTAATAAACATAGTCGGTTCCGCCTGCGGTCAGCGTGCGGCGGCAATTGAAACTATCGAGGGATTTTGACACGTGCGATCCGTCCTTGTCTGTTCAGCCTGAAAGGGAACGGACGCCGATGGCATGCAATCACGCGCAAAGGTGCGGGTACGGCCATTTCCGCTGTCCGTTCCCAGCCAACCCGAGCCGTTCAAGGCGGCGCGTGCGCTGGTTCGGCGCTAATTCGCTTCCCGTGCCGACCGCTGGCACGGATGACCCGGATATAGAGAATTTCCTGGAATAGTTCTAGACAGTCGAAAGGCTATTTTGTGCGATGCGGCAGCTGCCGTGGCGCGGTGTTTTCGGGACGGGCAAGGAATGCGGCTGATCGCCGAAAATCTGGGCGGCGAACGCGGCGGCGAAGCGGTTTTTTCCGGCATCAATTTTGCCCTTGAGAAAGGCCAGGCGCTGATCGTCACCGGGCCGAACGGCGCGGGGAAATCGACACTGCTCAGGGTGGTCGCCGGGCTGCTGCCGGTGGCGGCAGGCTGTTTGCTTATCGAAGGCGGCGGCGAGGATTTTCCGTCGGTCGCCTCGGCCTGCCACTATCTCGGTCACCAGAACGCGATGAAGACGGCGCTGAGCGTGATTGAAAATCTGCGCTTCTGGCGCGATTTTTCAGGCGCGGATTTTTTGAGCGCTGAAGCGGCGCTGGAAATGGTCGGGCTTGATGGTATCGGCCATCTGCCGTTCGGCTATCTCTCCACCGGGCAACGCCGCCGCGCGGCGATCGCAAAATTACTGGTCAGCCGGCGACCGCTGTGGCTGCTCGACGAGCCGACGGCTGGGCTGGACAAGGCTTCGGAAGAGCGATTCGCCCGATTGATGACGCAGCATCGCGGAGAAGGCGGGATCATCATTGCGGCAACGCATCTGCCACTGGGGCTCGATGGGGCACAAGCGCTGGTGATGGGGGAAACTGGGTAATGTCGGCATTCCTTCGCGCCGCCCTCTGTCCTGGGCAAGGGCGTCTCACACCATGCTAGCCCTCTTCCTGCGCGATATCCGCCTGAGTATCCGGGCCGGCGGCGGGGCGCTGACCGGCGTGATCTTCTTTCTCGCGGTGATCGCGACGATCCCCTTCGGCGTCGGGCCGGACCTCAATCTGCTTGCCCGCATCGGCCCGGCGATCCTGTGGATCGGCGCCTTGCTCGCTTGCCTGCTCGGTCTCGACCGATTGTTCCAGGCCGACCGGGAAGACGGCTCGCTCGATCTGCTGGTGCTCGGCAACGACCGGCAGATGCTGGCGCTGACCGTACTGACGAAATGCCTGGCGCATTGGGCGGGAAGCGTGCTGCCACTGGTCATCGCGGCACCCTTGCTCGGCCTGTTCATGAATATGGAGCCGATCGGCATCGGCGCCACGGCGCTGACCCTTCTGGTCGGCACGCCGGCGATCACCTTCATCGGCGCTGCCGGTGCGGCGGTGGCGGTGGCGCTGCCGCGCGGCGGGCTGCTGATCTCGGTATTGGTGCTGCCGCTGACCATTCCCGTGCTGATCTTTGGCGTCTCGGCAAGCTATGGCGCGGTGGCGAACCCCGATCCGTTCCTGCAGCCTTTCCTCATCCTCGCCGCGCTGACCTTGTTTCTTGCCGTGCTGGGGCCAGTTGCGGCAGCGTTGGCGCTGCGTCATGGGGCGGACTGATGTGGCCGCTACGCATAGAAAATCCGATCTTTCTCCAGACCATCTACGGCAACTATCCGGACCTGTCTTCTGTCGAGATCACCAAGGCCGAAATCAGTCGCGACGGGCCTAGCCTGCACCTGCATTTTATATCGACCCGTCTCCCCTACCGGCCTCCCGTCAAATGGGGAGCATTCAACGCGGTGTATTTTGAACTCGCGTTCGAAGGTGTCGAGTCGATCAGCGTTCGGAAATTCCAGAGTCATGACAGGAGCGCAGTCAGAATGTGGGACGACGCGGGCAAAATTCTGCTCACCTGCGAAGGAGCTGTCAGGCTGTCCATGACATGCCAGTTCATGCGTATCATCAAAATATCCGGTCTGCTGCAGTCGCAATAGATGAAGTTCCGATTCCGAGTGACCGCAAATCCGCCGCAGACGCCGTTCATTGCGACGAACAGCCAGTGGAGCTATGAACTTCGCTGCAAGAAGCCTTGGATCGAGAAATGAGCGTACACGCCCTTTATGTGACCGCTGCCTATGCCATCACGGCCTTGGTTCTGGCCGGGCTGATCGGCTGGATCCTGTTCGACCAGCGTGCGCGCAAGAGGGACCTCGCCGAGTTGGAAGCGTCCGGCGTGCGGCGGCGCTCCGACAAGGCGGGGAAATCATGAGCATGCAAACGGAAACGCCGGCGCGCACGCGGCGCCTGATCGTGCTTTTGCCGCTGCTGATTTTCCTCGGGCTGGCGGGACTGTTCCTGACGCAGCTGCTGTCCGGCCGCGACACTTCGGAAGTGCCATCGGCGCTGATCGGCCTGCCCGCGCCGCCGACCAACCTGCCGGCGCTGGAGGGCATGAATTTGCCCGGGCTCGACTCCAAGCAGTTCGCCGGCGAGGTTACGCTGGTCAACGTCTTCGCGTCGTGGTGCGGGCCGTGCCGCGACGAGCATCCGGTGCTGCTGGCGCTGTCGCAGGACAAGCGCTTCGTCATCGCCGCGCTCAATTACAAAGACCAGCCGGAAAACGCCCGCCGGTTCCTCGGCAATCTCGGCAACCCGTTCCAGGCGATCGGCGTCGACGCGGCGGGGCGCGCGGCAATCGACTGGGGCGTCTACGGCGTGCCGGAAACCTTCGTCGTCGGCAAGGACGGCAAGATCGCCTACAAGCATGTCGGCCCGCTGACGCCAGGCTCGGCACAGACGCTGCTTTTGCCCGAGATCGAGAAGGCGCTGGCCGCTCCGGGCTGAGACACCGAAAACGCGATGGACGAACGAGACATCCGCGACCATTTTCTGGCTCAGGCGAAAGCCTGCGATGGACTTGGCTCGCCTTTCACCGCGAATTTATGCCGTGCGCTGGCCAAGGTTCTCGACGCAAACACCAGGACCGGGCGGGCGGTGCTCGGCTGGCCGGGCGACGCGCGCGCCGATGGCCTCGCATTGCGCGTGTGCGGCGCGCTGCATGCGTTGGCCCTGACGGGTGGCAGTGAGCGGCTGGCAGTGATCTATCCGCCCAACCAGACAAGCGTATCCGAGATCGCGGCGGTGCTGCCGGAGGCAATTGCGCGATCCGACGAGCAGATCGTCGCCGGCCTCGCCGGCGCGCCGCAGACCAATGAAATCGCCCGGTCGGCGATGCTGCTGCCTGGATTTCTGACGATCGCGCGGGAAACCGGCCTGCCGCTGGACTTGTGCGAGATCGGTGCCAGCGCCGGGCTCAATCTCCTGTTCGACAGCTTTCACTACCGCTACGGCGATGCCGAGTGGGGAGACCCGGCCTCCCCCGTCCGGTTGGCACCGGAGGTGCGCGGGCGCGCTGTTCCGCTTGGTGGAGCGATCGACGTCCGCCATCGCGCCGGCTGCGACATCGCGCCGGTCGACGTCGCCGACGCAGCGGCGCGGTTACGGCTTCGGTCTTACGTCTGGGCCGATCAGGCATCGCGGCTGGCCCGGCTCGACGCCGCGCTGTCACTTGCCGAAAAGTTTCAACCGCTGCTTGTCAAAGCGGACGCGGCGGATTTTGTCGAGAAGGCGCTGGCCGCACGGCAGCAGCTGGGCGGCGCCTTCGTGCTCTATCATTCGATCACGTGGCAATACCTGCCGCGGGCAACCAAGGATGCCATCACCGCCACGCTGGAGCAGGCGGGCAGAGAGGCCACGGCCGTTGCGCCTATCGCAAGACTGGGGATGGAGCCGCGCGATCCCACAAAGGAGTGGGCGGCACTCAGCCTCACTCTATGGCCCGGCGGCGAGACACGCCGCCTAGCCAATTGCGATTACCACGGCCGCTGGATCGAATGGATCGGCTGAGCCGATCAAACCGTTCTGGTTGCGCATGATCTCGTCCGAAAGTCTGCAACTTTTTGCTGCGCTGACCTTCGGTTCGGGATCATGCGTTCGCCTCAGCCGTAGATCTGCTTGTGGACCTGGTAGAGCATTTCGCTGCGGTCGGCGCGCATGTCGGCCAGATCGCGGCTGGAAAAGGAGTCTATTTCGGCGATGAGGCGGTTGTATTGCCGGCGCTTGGCGATGCTGGTGCGAGCGCGGCTCATGAGGTTGTCGAGAATCATAGCGAGGTTCCTTCTGTGCCGCATTGCTGCGGCAGGTTGTTCCTCCCTGATCGATACGGAGCATGACATAGTTATAGTGCCTTGCAAAAAGAAGATGTTGCAATGCACCATTGCGCTGGACGCATAGCCGGTTAACGGCACATGAGCGCCGTCGTTTAGGCCCGTCGTTGAGCAAGGGCGGCCTTGCCGCGTTTTGCCCCAATGTCTCAAGATCCGATATCAACGATCTTGCCATATCGATCTCCGGCTGGCTTGATCGCCCCGGCACTAGCGATTTGCATGACCGGGAGGAAACCATGGCCGCCGAAGACTACGAGATTCTCGATCCGCGTTTTGCGCGACTTTTCAACAGCAACGCGCAGGTGGACAGGCTGTTCACCGGATGCCGGTGGGCGGAAGGGCCGGCCTGGTTTGCGGCCGGCCGTTATCTGGTGTGGTCCGATATCCCCAACAACCGCATGCTGCGCTACGACGAGACCGATGGCAGCGTCAGCGTGTTCCGGCAGCCGTCCGGCAATTCCAACGGCAACACCGTCGACCGGCAGGGCCGGCTGGTCACGTGTGAGCATTCGGGCCGCCGCGTCAGCCGCACCGAGCATGACGGCTCGATCACCACCATCGCCGACAAATGGCGCGGCAAGCGGCTGAACTCGCCCAACGACGCGGTGGTCAAGTCCGATGGTTCGATCTGGTTCACCGACCCGACCTACGGCATCGATACGGATTATGAGGGCGACAAGGCCGAGAGCGAGATCGGCGCCTGTCATGTCTACCGGGCCGACCCCGGCACCGGTGAGATCGAAGCGGTGATCACCGATATGGTCAGGCCCAACGGGCTTGCCTTCTCGCTCGACGAGAGCAAGCTCTATGTCGTCGACACCGGTCGCACGCATGGCGCCCAGAATCCGGCGCATATGCGGGTGTTCAATGTCGACGAGGGCGGCAGGAAGGTATCCGGCGGAAATGTCTTCGCCGACTGCACGGCCGGCCTGTTCGATGGCTTCAGGCTCGACGATCAAGGGCGGATCTGGACGAGCGCCGCCGACGGCATCCATTGCTACGATCCGGACGGAACGCTGATCGGCAGGATCAAGGTGCCGGAAGTCGTCGCCAATTGCGTGTTCGGCGGCAACAAGCTGAACTGCCTCTACATCGCCGGCACGACCTCGCTCTACATGGTCCGGCTGATGGTCAACGGCGCAAAGACCTACTGAGCGGCCGCCAAGCAATATGCAAGCGAGCACATTGCAATGTCTTCTCGGGCGGATCGCGCCCGAGCAGATTTACCACATGGTGTGTTTGTATTCTTCGTCCAGCCAGCGATCGGTCGCCTCGGCCGAATCGGCGAGCGCCAGCTGGTCGCGCAGGATCTGGCCGAGCGTCGGCAACGTCGCGCGGTCGTACCAGGTTTCCGGCTTCCACAAATCGGAGCGCATGAAAGCCTTGGCGCAATGCATGTAGGCGGCCTTGACCGTCACCAGGACGACGCTTTGCGGTTCCTTGCCGTCGACGGCGAGCCGCTCGCGCAAAGCCGCATCGACAGTGATGCGGGCATCGCCGTTGACGCGCAGAGTCTCATTCATGCCTGGAATGAGAAAGAGCAGCCCGACCGAGGGGTTCAGAAGAATGTTCTCCAGCGTGTCGAGCCGGTTGTTGCCGGGCCGGTCGGGGATGGCAATGGTCTTCTCGTCAAGCACGGCGGCGAAGCCCGTCTGTCGCCCTTCGGCGTCACATCGCTATTGCCGGCGCCGTCGGAGGAGCCGATCAGCACGAACGGGCTTTTGCCGATGAAGGAACGGCTGTGGCCATCCAGCGCCTTCAATTCCTTGCGGATCGAGCCGTCGGTCGGCCGAGGCGTCTTGTAGATCGTTCTCAGCACCTCGCGCGTGGTGACGAATTCCATGCCCTCTCCTTAACCGTTACTTGCCGGCCTTCTCTTCGTTTCCGGTCTTACCTTCAAGCGAATGGCGCATGATCAGCGGCATCTGGCTGAAGGTGAAAAGAAGCGTGATCGGCATGATCCCCCAGACCTTGAAGGTAACCCAGGCGTCGGTGGAAAAATTCCGCCAGACCACTTCGTTGACAAGGGCCAGAAACAGGAAAAACAGGCCCCAGCGGAAGGTGAGTTTCTTCCAGCCCTCGGCATCGAGGCTGAAAGCCGAATCGAAGACGTAGCCGAGCAGCGACTTGCCGAAGAACAGCCCGCCGAGCAGCACGCCGCCGAACAGCATGTTGACGATGGTCGGCTTCATCTTGATGAAGATGTCGTCCTGCAGATAGAGCGTCAGCGCGCCGAAGACGAAGACGACGACGCCCGATACCATCGGCATGATCGGCAAGGTGCGGGTGAGCAGCCAGGAAGCGATCAGCGCGATCGCGGTCGCGGCCATGAACAGGCCGGTGGCGACGAAGATCGGCCCACCGAATTCGGCCAGCGCCGGAAATTTCTGCGTCAGCCATGCGCCGCGCGCGTTGGCGAAGAAGAACACCATCAACGGGCCGAGCTCCAGCACCATCTTGAGCAGCGGATTGACGCCTTCCTTCTTCTGTTTCTGCGGGTCGGACGGGTCGCGTTCGAGGATGCGCGGGTTCATAGGCTTTCCTTCTTGCGCATGACCTGTCCAAAAAGTGTGCGACTTTTTGGGATCATGCTTGTTACGCCACTCCAGCGATCGCCCTGGCGAACTCGCTTGCGGAGAATGGTTCGAGGTCGTCGACCTGTTCGCCGACGCCGATGAAATAGACCGGCAATTTGTGCTTTGCCGCGATCGCAACCAGAATACCGCCGCGTGCCGTGCCGTCCAGCTTGGTCATCACTAGGCCGTTGACACCGGCGACATTGCGGAAGATCTCGACCTGGTTGAGCGCGTTCTGCCCGGTGGTGGCGTCGACCGTCTGCAGCACGGTGTGCGGCGCCTCCGGATCGAGCTTGCCCAGCACCCGGACGATCTTTTCCAGTTCCGCCATCAGCTCGGTCTTGTTCTGCAGCCGCCCGGCGGTGTCGATGATCAGCACGTCGGAGCCGGCTTGCTTGGCCTGTTCGAAGGCGTCGTAGGCAAGACCTGCCGCATCGGCGCCAAGCTTCGAGGCGATGACCGGCGACTTGGTGCGCTCGCCCCAGATCTTCAACTGCTCGATCGCCGCAGCGCGGAACGTGTCGCCGGCTGCGAGCATCACCGATAGGCCGCCATCGGTGAGCTTTGCCGCCAGCTTGCCGATGGTCGTGGTCTTGCCGGTGCCGTTGACGCCGACGACAAGGATGACATGCGGCTTGTGGCTGAGGTCGAGCTCCAGCGGCAAAGCGACATGGGTCAGCACCTTCTCCACTTCGGTCGCCATGATGGCGCGGACTTCCGCCTCGGAGACGTCCTTGCCGTAGCGGCTGGCGGCCAGTGAATCGGTGATGCGCAGGGCCGTTTCCATACCGAGATCGGCGCGGATCAGCACGTCCTCCAGATCCTGGAGCGTGTCCTCATCGAGCTTGCGCTTGGTGAAGACGCCGGCGATGTTGCCGGACAGTTCCCGGGAAGAGCGGGCAAGCCCCTCCTTCATGCGCTGGAACCAAGAGCGTTTCGGTGCCGGTTCCGGCGCCTTCTGCGGCCCGGCTTTCTGCTCGACCTTCTTGGTTACGGTGACCTTGCCGGGGGCGGGCTTTGGCTCCGGCGGCGGCTGCGGAACGGCCTCGCGCTTTACCTCCCCCTCGATGGGGGAGGTCCCGAGCGGAGCTCGGGGGTGGGGGTGGCTGGCGCCGGCGCTGTCACTCCACCCCGCGGCTTCGCGGCGACCCTCCCCATCGAGGGGAGGGTGGGGCGCTGGCACGGCTTCAGGCTCGGGCGCGATCTCGGCACGGACCGGCTTCGCCTCGACCGGCGCCGGCTGGCGAATGGGGGGCGGGATTTCGGCTTGCGGCGCTTCAGGCTCGGGCGCAGTTGAGGGGGGCTCGGCCGGCGGTGCGGCATCTTGCGCAGGTCCGCGCTGCCCCTCACCCTTACTCTCTCCCCGTAAAGGACGGGGAGAGGGGGGCGTCAGCGTAGGAGCTTCTTCGTTGCCGCTTTCAAAAGGAGGCTCGGCGTGACGATCAGCACCCTTCTCCCCGTCCCTATACCGGGAGAAGGTGCCGGCAGGCGGATGAGTGGCAGCGCCACGTTCGGATGACGGACGCTCAGACTGGACGATCTCCTGCGTCGGCTCTGGCTCAGGAATTTCCTCCGGCTCTGGCTCCCGAACTGGCTGGCGAATGACGGGAGCGACCGGAATCTCCTTTGGCGCCGCCTGTTCGGCGGGCGCCTCCGGCTCCTCGACCGGCGCAGGTTCCGGCTGGATGTCCGGCTCGGGCCGAATGGTCGGCGCAGGTTCGGGCTCGGCCTCTTCGACAGGCGCCGGCTGCGGCGCGGGCGGTGCTTCCGGCTCGACTGGCGGCGGAGGCACAGCTTCTGCTTCGGGCCGAGGCTCTTCGCGTATCAAAAATTCCGGAACAGTCTGTTCGGCGGCCGGCTTCAGCGCCTCCAGCGCGTCCCATTTGATCGGCGGCAGGGGTGCTGACTCGTCGATCCGCTCCTCGACCACTTCCTTCTTGCCGAACGAAAATATCTTCTTGAGAAAACCAGCCATGTTCCTGCGTCTCAGGCGGCGCGGGCGGCAAGCGGCGCCGCGATCAGGCGCGCGCCATCATGGCCGGCGATATCAGCCTCAACGATTTCGCCCGGCGCGCCCTCGGAGATCGTGGCAAGCGTAAAGCCTTCGGTGCGGCCGAGCCTGTCACGCTCGACCAGGATCGACTGGCGTGTTCCGGTGAGTGCAGCGAGGTGGCGGCGATAAGCGGCGTCACCGGCGGCGCGCAGCCGTGCCGCACGCTGCTTGACCAGTTCGCGGCGAAGCTGCGGCATGCGCGCGGCGGGGGTGCCTTCGCGCGGCGAGAACGGGAAGACGTGGAGATGCGTCAGCCCGCATTCCTCGACGATCTCAAGCGATTTTTCGAACATAGCGTCCGTCTCGGTCGGGAAGCCGGCAATGATGTCGGCACCGAAGACGATGCCGGGACGCAATTTGCGCAAATCCTCGCAAAAACGGATCGATTGATCCCGGTTGTGCCGGCGCTTCATCCGCTTCAGGATCATGTCGTCACCCGCCTGCAGCGACAGATGCAGATGCGGCATCAGCCGGGGCTCGGTGGCGATGGCGTCGAGCAAGTCGTCGTCGGCCTCGATCGAATCAATCGATGAGAGGCGCAGGCGTTTCACGCCAGGCACCTGCTTCAGGATCGTCTTGACCAATTTGCCGAGTTTCGGGCTGCCAGGCAGGTCGGCGCCGAAACTGGTCATGTCGACGCCGGTCAGCACGATCTCGGCATAACCATTGCCGCTCAGCCGCTCGACCTGCTCGACCACGGCGCCCATCGGCACAGAGCGCGAATTGCCGCGGCCATAGGGGATGATGCAGAAGGTGCAGCGGTGGTCGCAGCCGTTCTGCACCTGGACGAAGGCCCGCGCCCGGCCCTCGATGGCGTCGACCATGTGGCCGGCCGTCTCGCGTACCGAAAAAATATCGTTGACGCGAGCCTTCTCGGTATCGTTGACGCCGAAATCCGGCAGCGCGCGATAGGAATGCGCCTTCAGCTTCTCTTCGTTGCCAAGGACGAGATCGACCTCGTCCATGGCAACGAAATTCTGCGGCTCGGTCTGCGCCGCGCAGCCGGTGACGATGATGCGGGCGGCTGGGTTCTCGCGCCGGGCCCTGCGGATCGACTGTTTTGCCTGGCGCACCGCCTCGCCGGTGACGGCGCAGGTGTTGAAGATGATTGCGCCGCCGTCCAGCGCGCCAAGGCCGGCGCTCTCCGCCTCCCGCCGCATCACCTCGGATTCGTAGGTGTTCAGCCGGCAGCCGAAGGTGACGACGTCTACACCTTTGGGAATTGTGGGGCCCCTGGAAAGAGCGGGACCCTTCTTGGCAAGAGGAGCCATCAGGCGGCGCTTTCGGTGTCGCGGGCCCACACGCCGGTCGACGGGTCGAAGCTGCCGGAAAATTCCCATTCGGCGGCGCCGGTGAGGATGACGTGGTCGTCGCCGCGCCACTCGACGTGCAGCGAACCGCCGCCGGGTGTCACCAGAGAGACGCTGCGTCCGGTCCGCCTGGTGCGCGCGGCAGCGACGACGGCGGCACAAGCCGCCGTACCGCAGGCCTTGGTCAGGCCGGCGCCGCGCTCCCAGGTGCGGATGACCATCGTCTCGGGCGAGGTCACCCGCGCGATGGTGATGTTGGCGCGTTCGGGGAAGATCGGGTGGTTTTCGAGCAGCGGGCCGAAGCGGTCGAGTTCGTAGGACCAGACGTCGCGGTCGACCCAGAAGATAGCGTGCGGATTCCCCATCGACACGACCGACGGCGAGTGCAGCACAGGCGCGTCGATCGGGCCGATCTGCAGCTCGATCATGCGGGTATCGCGAAATTCCTCGGCGAGCGGAATATCCTGCCAGCCAAAACGCGGCTTGCCCATGTCGACCGAGATCAGCCCGTCGGCATGTTCTTCGGCGTTGAGGAGGCCGGCCACGGTCTCGAAGGCGAACGTCTTCTGGCCGGTCTCGGCGGCAAGTGCCTGCACCACGCAGCGCATGCCGTTGCCGCAGGCCTGCGCGCCGGTTCCGTCGGAATTCAAGATGTCGATGAAAAAGGCGGTGCCCGGCGTTGTGGCGTCGTGGATCGCCATGATCTGATCGAATTTCGTCGCGGCATCGGCATTGAGCGCAAGCGCGGCAGCCGGCGTCACCCGATCGGCGCGACCGCGCATGTCGGCAACGATGATCTCGTTGCCAATGCCGTTCATCTTGGCGAAGGGGGCAGTGCTTGCCATGGATCGAAAGGTCTCATGTCGGTTTGGCGCCTATATGGCGGATACCGGCCGAAATTACCAGTGTGCGCACGCGTCAGAGCGACCTGCGTCCATTTGGACGCACAAAGTACGCTCTGAACATTTTTGAACCAGCGCACGTGCTTTCTGCTGCGCACTTTTGCCCGACATGCATTAGGCCACCGCGAAGACGCCAAGCACGATCAGCAGGAAGATGATTAGCACGATGCCGATGAGAATACGGGCGCCGGTGGCGGCGGCTCCGGCCAATGCCGGCATGCCGAGCAAGCTGGCCGCGGCCGCGATAATCAGAAGAATGACAATCCATTTGATCATGGGGGACCCCTTGCAGCCGACGGTTGTAGATGCTGACCAACGCGTTTGCGACGCCCAGGTTCCGCAGGGGGTCCGATGGCCGCGAAGCCGGCCGCCTGCCTAGAGCGCCGGCACGTCCCAGACTTCGCCGGGACGCAAGGCGCGAAAGCGTTCTTGCGGGATACCTTGATCGTCGAGGGCTTCGCCAAGCTTTCTGGCCGGCTCGTCGATCGGCTCGTTGGTCAGCCGGAACGTGCCCCAATGGCAGCCGGCAGCATGGGCGGCGTTGCACAAAAGCATGCCTTGCACCGCCTCCTCCGGGTTCTGGTGGTGTGGCGCCATGAACCAACGCGGCTCGTAGGCGCCGATCGGCAGGATGGCCAGGCGGAAGCCGCCGTGCCTTTCGGCCATCAGCCGGTAGTTGATGCCATCGTGGAAGCCGGTGTCGCCGGCGAAATAGACCCTTCCGCCCGGCGTCTCGACCACAAATCCCGCCCACAGCGCCATGCGCCGGTCGCGGGTGCCGCGCGCCGACCAGTGGTGCACCGGCTCGACATGGACCGCCACATCCTTGCCGATCTCGACCCGCTCGCCCCAGTCATGCACGGAGAGCCGCATGCCGGGAACGCCATCGTCGATGATGGCGTCATTGCCGAGCGGCGTCAGCACCAGCGGGTTGTGCTTTGTCTTCAGCCGCTTCAGCGTGGCGAGGTCGAGATGGTCGTAGTGGTTGTGGCTGACCAAAACGAGGTCGATCGGCGGCAGGTTGGAAAAGGCGATGCCCGGCAGATTGACCCGTTTCGGCCCGGCAAAGGACAGCGGCGAGACGCGCCGCGACCAGACCGGGTCGGTGAGGATGTTCAGGCCGGCTGTCTGGATGAGCAGCGTGGAATGGCCGACCATGATCAGCCTCAGCCCGGAGCCGTCGATCCGTTTGGCCGGTGTCGCTTGATGAAATGGACTCGGATTCGCCGCCGGCCATTTCGAGCGCTCGCCGCCCAGCTGCCACTTCAAAAGATCGGAAAAGCGGGCAGGCGGCTTGCCGTTGGGATTGAAAAACAAGGTGCCGTCGAAATGATCGCTGGGCGGGCCGCTATAGTAGCGATTGGCGGCTCTTTTTCTCGCAGCCAAGGTTTCGCCTCCGGCAGGGTTCCGTTTCATCAGAGATAGGACCGAAGCGGGCTGGCGCAAGCATTTGGCGGCCGGACGCCAGGTCACGCCTGTCCAGGCAAACCGCTGCGCAGCCTCGAGTCAGGCGCGAAGAGCAGGCTTTGACGACCGCATTCTGTGGTAAAGTTGCAACAGATGCTGCCGCAAATGGTATTTTAACCATATCGGGTTGAAATTTCGCCACCTTCTCCATCTTGGTGAAGGGGATATTGTGCGGACGGCAGCCCCAGCCGGATCCGACGGAGGTTTGAAATGAATTTTTCGAAGACCGGTCTGCTGGCCGTATCGCTTGCCGCGCTCGTTGCGAGCGGCTGTTCAACGTCACGGTTCTCGTCGATGGACCAGCAGCCGTCGCCGCTGCAAGCCGCGCCCTCCGGCAAAGTGACCGCAAACCAGTTGCCGCCGCCAGCGGCGCCCGGCACGGCCGACCCGTCGAAATTTCCGACGGCGCCGCAAGACCCCCAGGTCGCTTCGTTGCCGCCGGACGGGACGGCTCCGGCCGGAGCCGCGGATCTTACCGCAGGCAGCGTCGCCGGCGTGTGGAAGGCCAGTGTGTCCGGCCAGAGCTGCCAGGTGGCAACGCCGCAGACCAAGTTCGGCGCCGGCTACCGGGCCGGACCGCTGCATTGCCCGGCGCCGATCAACGGCATCAAATCGTGGAACGTCGCCGGCAAGCAGTTGACGCTGTACGACGAGAATGGCGGCACGCTGGCACGGCTCTATTCCTCAGGCGGCGAGAAATTCGACGGCCAGACTTCCAACGGCCTGCCGATCTCGCTTACAAGAGGCTGACCCGCCGCTTATTTGTTTTACGCAATTCCGAACGGAAAACCGCCACACACTTTTCCTGGAATTGCTGTCTTTTGTTTATACGCAATTCCGGACCGAAACCGCTAAGCACTTTTGAATTGCTCTAGAACGACGTGACCGATGCATCTGCGTGACGGCCTTCAGACCCATGCGACCGTCCGGCAGCTCTACGACCATCTGGTCGATACCGGCCTGATCGACCGCGATTCGGCGCAGGAGCGGATCGTCGCTGCACTCGACCGGTTGATCGATGAGATCTCGGCAAAGCGGCTGGCGCGCAAATCGAGCGCGCTGGGCTGGCTGTTCGCCCGCAAGCGTGAAACGCGCGAGGCCGTCAAGGGCCTCTACATCCATGGCGGCGTCGGCCGCGGCAAGACCATGCTGATGGACATGTTCTTCGAGCTGGTGCCGGTCAGGCGCAAGCGTCGTGTGCATTTCAACGACTTCATGGCCGATGTGCAGGATCGCATCCAGAAGCATCGGCAGGCGCGTAAAGAGGGCGCCGTCAGGGAAGACGACCCGATCGCGCCGGTGGCCCGCGCGCTGGCCGAGGAAGCCTGGGTGCTGTGCTTCGATGAGTTTTCCGTCACCGACATCGCTGATGCGATGATCCTGTCCCGGCTGTTCTCGGCGCTGTTTGCCAACAGCGTCGTGCTGGTCGCCACGTCCAATGTCGCGCCGCAGGATCTCTACAGCGACGGCTTGAACCGCCAGCTTTTCCTGCCCTTCATCGGCATCCTGGAGCGGCATGCGCAGGTGCTGGCGCTGGATGCCGACAAGGACTATCGGCTGGACAAGCTCAGCCGCCTACCGGTGTATGTCACCCCTGCCGATGCCGCCGCCGATGCTGCCCTCGACGAGGCCTGGGAAGTGATGACGCGTGGCCGGCGGACAGCCGAGGCGGCATTGACGGTAAAGGGCCGGCAGATCGTGGTACCGCGCGCTGCCGGTGAAGCAGCGCGGTTTTCCTTTGCCGATCTTTGCGAAAAACCGCTCGGTGCCCGCGATTTCCTGGCGATTGCCGGCCGCTTCTCGACCATCTTCATCGATCATGTGCCGGTGCTTGGCGAAGGCATGCGCAACGAGGCCAAGCGCTTCATCCTGCTGATCGACACGCTCTACGATCATCATGTGCGGCTGGTGGTGAGCGCCGCTGCACCGCCACCGCAGCTGTACACGGCCAGGCGCGGCAACGAGGTCTTCGAGTTCGAGCGCACCGCGTCACGGCTGATCGAGATGCAGAGCCATGAATGGCTGGAAGACTGGGCGGGGAGGCAGAGGGGGAAGGTGGTGCCTGTGGAGGCGAGGCAGGCGCAGGCCTAAACCTCGTTTCGTAGCGTCCCGTCACACCCCTCTCTGTCCTGCCGGACAGAGGGGGATGCTGTCCCGCCATCCCAAAAGGTTCGGTCCTGCTGTAATGCCCTACAGCTCAAACACATACATCACGAACTCCTCCGCCCCATGCGGTTCCTTCCGCGCCTCATACACCGCGCGGGCCGCAATATGTCCGGCTCAGTGCCGACCCAGGCCTCCTCGCAGCCAAGCTCGCGGCCGAACTCAAACATGGCGTCGAGCATCTTCGTCGCTATGCCCTGGCGCAGGAAGGCCGGCGATACGCCGACTTCGTCGATATGGAGTTCGCTCACCTTGTCCGGGTGGCGGTGGATGACGGCGGCGCATTGACCGACCACGCCATCGGCCACGGCGACGATCATGAAATGGCCGGTTCGCGGAGATATGCTGCCAGCCGATCCGGCCTGACCGGTTCATCGAACACATCCTCGGCGACCCGCATCACAAGGGCGTCATCGCCTGAGTTGAGCCTTACGATTTCCACATGCATTGTGTAAAATCTCCCAAGTCGGCTTACAAACTTTGACGTTTACGTAACTCCCAATCGATCTAACCGATTGAAAAAACTCGCTCCAAAATAATCGTTTGAATATTTTGTGCGCCGGGGCTATTGGGTGCGGCGAAATCTTTGCGGCTTCCCCGCAGCATTCCGGTCTCCTTCCTCGACGCCGTCATCAAATTCGTGAAGGATTTGGGCGCCGTCACAGTCTAAAGGGAAAACCTCCTGACATGGCACGCAACAAGATAGCGCTTATCGGCTCGGGCATGATCGGCGGCACGCTCGCCCACATGATCGGCCTCAAGGACCTCGGCGACGTTGTGCTGTTCGATATCGCCGAGGGCATCCCGCAAGGCAAGGGGCTGGATATCGCGCAGTCGTCGCCGGTCGATGGGTTCGATTCCAGGCTGACCGGCGTCAACGATTACGCCGGCATCGAGGGAGCCGACGTCTGCATCGTCACCGCCGGCGTGCCGCGCAAGCCCGGCATGAGCCGCGACGACCTTCTCGGCATCAACCTGAAGGTCATGGAGCAGGTTGGCGCGGGTCTCAAGAAATACGCGCCGAAAGCCTTTGTCATCTGCATCACCAACCCGCTCGACGCCATGGTCTGGGCGCTGCAGAAGTTTTCCGGCCTGCCGAAGAGCCATGTCGTCGGCATGGCCGGCGTGCTGGACAGTTCGCGCTTCCGCTATTTCCTGGCCGAGGAATTCAAGGTGTCGGTCGAGGATGTCACCGCCTTCGTGCTCGGCGGTCATGGCGATTCCATGGTGCCGATGATCCGCTATTCGACTGTCGCCGGCATCCCGCTGCCCGACCTCATCAAGATGGGCTGGACCTCGAAGGAAAAGCTCGACCAGATCGTTCAGCGCACCCGCGACGGCGGCGCCGAGATCGTCGGCCTGCTCAAGACCGGTTCGGCCTTCTATGCGCCGGCCGCCTCGGCGATCTCGATGGCCGAGGCCTATCTCAAGGACAAGAAGCGCGTGCTGCCCTGTGCTGCGCATCTCTCCGGCCAGTATGGTGTCAAGAACACCTATGTCGGCGTGCCGGTGGTGATCGGTGCCGGCGGCGTCGAGCGCATCATCGAGATCGAGCTCAGCAAGCCCGAGCAGAAGATGTTCGACAATTCGGTGGCGGCGGTGCAGGGCCTGTGCGAGGCCTGCGTCAAGATCGCTCCGCAACTCGCCGCCAAGTGACCCGCCGCCAAGTGACCTGGAGACAACGCGCATGAACATCCATGAATATCAGGGCAAGGCGCTGCTGAAGGGCTTTGGCGCGCCGGTGGCCGAAGGCGTGCCGGTGTTCGAGGCAAGCGAAGCGGAAGCCGCCGCCAAGGCGCTGCCCGGCCCCCTCTATGTTGTGAAGAGCCAGATTCATGCCGGCGGCCGCGGCAAGGGCAAGTTTAGGGAGCTCGGTCCCGACGCCAAGGGTGGTGTCAGGCTGGCGAAGTCGGTGGCCGACGTCGTTGCCAACGCCAACGAGATGCTCGGCCACACGTTGGTCACCAAGCAGACCGGCCCGGCGGGCAAGCAGGTCAACCGCCTCTATATCGAGGACGGCGCCGACATCGAGCGCGAGCTCTACCTGTCGCTGCTGGTCGACCGCTCCGTCGGCCGCATCGCGTTCGTCGTCTCGACCGAGGGCGGCATGGACATCGAGGCGGTCGCCCATGACACACCGGAAAAGATCATCACCGTCGCCATCGACCCGGAAAAGGGTGTGACGGCGGACGATTTGAAAGAACTCAACGGCGCGCTGAAGCTCGACGGCGAGCCCGCCAAGGACGGCGAGACGCTATTCCCGATCCTCTACAAGGCCTTCGTCGAGAAGGACATGAGCCTGCTCGAGGTCAATCCGCTGATCGTCATGAAGAATGGCCGGCTCCGCGTGCTCGACGCAAAAGTGTCGTTCGACAACAACGCGCTGTTCCGCCATCCCGACGTGATGGAGCTGCGCGACATCACCGAAGAAGACGAGAAGGAGATCGAGGCGTCGAAATACGACCTCGCCTATGTCGCGCTCGACGGCAATATCGGCTGCATGGTCAATGGCGCTGGCCTCGCCATGGCGACGATGGACATCATCAAGCTCTATGGCGCCGAACCCGCAAACTTCCTCGATGTCGGCGGCGGTGCGTCGAAGGAGAAGGTGACGGCGGCGTTCAAGATCATCACCAAGGATCCGGCGGTCAAAGGCATCCTGATCAACATCTTCGGCGGCATCATGAAGTGCGACATCATCGCCGAGGGCGTGATTGCGGCGGTCAAGGAAGTCGGGCTGCAGGTGCCGCTGGTGGTGCGGCTCGAAGGCACCAATGCCGAGCTCGGCAAGAAGATCATCAACGACAGCGGGCTCAACGTCGTCTCGGCCGACGACCTCGACGACGCGGCCAAGAAGATCGTGGCGGCGGTGAAGGGCTGATCTGGTGCCTCCGCACAAGATAAATCTGGTCGAGGCGGCGGATCAGAAGATCAAAAAGGTCTTCGATCCGCATATCGCCGGCGACGTGAACGACGCCCAGGTCAAGATCGCCAAGTTCGGCGATGTCTTCGACTGGCACGCGCATGACAATGAGGACGAAGCGTTCCTGGTGCTGCGCGGCCGCATCGCTATCGATTTCCGCGACGGCACGGTGGAGCTTGGCAGCGGCGAGTTCATCGTCGTGCCGCGGGCGGTCGAGCATCGGCCGCGCTCGCTGAGCGAGGAGCCGGTGGTGCTGATGTTCGAGCCGGCGACGACGCTCAACACCGGCAATGCCAAGAGCGACCTCACCGTCGCGGAACTGAAACGGCTGTAGCGACCTTGTGAATGTCACACAGTTACACATATACTGTGTGACATTTTCAGGAGAAAAGAGAATGAAGAACATCACTCTTGCGGTTGAGGATGAGATTCTGGAGCAGGTCAAGCTGACGGCTGCCGAACAGCGAACGACCGTCAACGCCATGGTGCGCGAGTATTTCGCGGCAGTGGCGACGAAGCGGCGCGCCAAGGACGAGGCACGGCAAGCCTTGCTGAACCTTGCCCGCGAGGCGGCAGGCGACATGGGCGGCAAGAAGTGGAACCGGGAAGCTCTCTATGACCGCTGAGTGCTTCCTCGACACGAACGTGCTCGTCTATGCCGCCATCGGGCACAAATCCGAGCGCGCCAAGTACAAGCGCGCTGTGGAGTTGATCGCCAAGGAAGACTATTCGACCTCCGCACAGGTGCTGCAGGAGTTCTATGTGAATGTGACCAAACGAGCAGATGTCACGCTGGCCCCAGCGAAGGCCGCCGAATGGGTCGCCGCGATCTCCATGAAGCCCTGCCAGGATTTGGACAGCGCGGTCGTCATGCGGGGCATTGAGAACTCGCAGCGCTACCAGATTTCATATTGGGATGGCGCAATCATCGCCGCCGCCGAGCGCCTTGGCGTCAAGACACTTTACACCGAAGACCTCAACCACGGACAGACTTACGGCACCGTGGTCGCCATCAATCCCTTCCGCACTCACTGATCAGGTCGCAAAATGTCCATTCTCGTCGACAAGAACACCAAGGTGCTCGTGCAGGGCCTGACCGGCAAGACCGGCACGTTCCATACGGAGCAGGCGCTGGCCTATCACGGGACAAAAATGGTCGGCGGCATCCACCCCAAGAAGGGTGGCGAGACGTGGACCGGCGCCAAGGGCGAGAGCCTGCCGATCTTTTCCACGGTTGCCGAAGGCAAGGCAACGACCGGCGCCAATGCTTCCGTTGTCTATGTGCCGCCGGCGGGCGCCGCAGAGGCGATCCTGGAAGCGATCGAAGCCGAGATCCCGCTGATCGTCTGCATCACCGAGGGCATCCCGGTGATCGACATGATCAAGGTCAAGGCAAGGCTCGACCGCTCGACATCGCGGCTCATCGGTCCCAACTGCCCCGGTGTCCTGACCCCCAACGAATGCAAGATCGGCATCATGCCCGGCAACATCTTCCGCAAGGGCTCGGTCGGCGTTGTTTCCCGCTCGGGAACGCTTACCTATGAGGCAGTGTTCCAGACCACCAATGTCGGCCTCGGCCAGACCACCGCCGTCGGCATCGGTGGCGATCCCGTCAAAGGCACGGAGTTCATCGACGTGCTGGAGATGTTCCTCGCCGACGACGAGACCCAGTCGATCATAATGATCGGCGAGATCGGCGGCTCGGCCGAGGAAGACGCCGCGCAGTTCCTCAAGGACGAAGCCAAGCGTGGCCGCAAGAAGCCGATGGCCGGTTTCATCGCCGGGCGCACGGCGCCGGCCGGCCGCACCATGGGCCATGCCGGCGCGGTGATTTCCGGCGGCAAGGGCGGCGCCGAGGACAAGATCGCGGCGATGGAATCGGCCGGGATCAAGGTATCGCCGTCGCCGGCGCGGCTCGGCACGACGTTGGTCGAGGCGATAAAAGGAAAGTAAGGCAGTAGGGGAGTAGGGCAGTACGGCAATAGGGGACTGGGCGTATCTTGCCCTACTGCCGTACTGCCCTACTCCCCTACTCCCCTAAAAAAGGAGACGGAGCAGGCGCTCCGCTGAGAAAATGGCAAGACAAGATCAGGCCAACGACCAATTTTCGCTTACCTCTTTCCTCTATGGCGGCAATGCCGATTATATCGACGCGCTCTACGCCGCCTATGAGGACGATCCCGCTTCGGTCGATCCCGAATGGCGGGATTTCTTCGCGGCACTGAAGGACGACGCCGGCGATGTCCGCAAGAATGCCAAGGGCGCCTCATGGGCCAAGCCCTCATGGCCGCTGCAGGCCAATGGCGAATTGGTGTCGGCGCTCGACGGCAATTGGGGCATCGTCGAAAAGCACATCGAGAAGAAGGTCCAGCACAAGGCGGTGATGAACGGCGTCTCCCTTTCCGACGCCGACGTGCATCAGGCGACGCGCGATTCCGTGCGCGCCATCATGATGATCCGTGCCTACCGCATGCGTGGCCATTTGCACGCCAATCTCGATCCGCTCGGCATCGCCAAGCCGCTCGAGGACTATAACGAGCTGTCGCCGGAAAATTACGGCTTCACCGCCGTCGATTACGATCGCCCGATCTTCCTCGACAATGTGCTCGGCCTCGAATTCGGCACCATCCGGCAGATGCTCGATATCCTGACCCGCACCTATTGCTCGACGCTCGGCGTCGAGTTCATGCATATTTCCGATCCCGAGGAGAAGGCCTGGATCCAGGCGCGCATCGAGGGCACCGACAAGGAGATCTCCTTCACCGCCACCGGCAAGAAGGCGATCCTGCAGAAGCTGGTCGAGGCCGAAGGCTTCGAGCAGTTCATCGACGTCAAGTACAAGGGCACCAAGCGCTTCGGTCTCGACGGCGCAGAGGCGCTGATCCCGGCGCTGGAGCAGATCGTCAAGCGCGGCGGCCAGCTCGGCATGAAGGAAATCGTCCTCGGCATGGCGCATCGCGGCCGGCTGAACGTGCTCTCCCAGGTGATGGCCAAGCCGCACCGCGCCATCTTCCACGAGTTCAAGGGCGGCTCGGCCGCACCCGACGAGGTCGAGGGCTCGGGCGACGTGAAGTACCATCTCGGTGCTTCGTCGGACCGCGAGTTCGATGGCAACAAGGTGCACCTGTCGCTGACCGCCAATCCCTCGCATCTGGAAATCGTCGATCCGGTGGTGATGGGCAAGGCGCGGGCCAAGCAGGACTCCCTGTTCGGCCGCAGCCGCGAGGAGATCGTGCCGCTGGAAGAGCGCGCCAAGGTGCTGCCGCTGCTCCTGCACGGCGACGCCGCCTTTGCCGGCCAGGGCGTGATTGCCGAAATCCTCGGCTTGTCGGGCCTGCGCGGCCACCGCGTCGCCGGCACGCTGCATTTCATCATCAACAACCAGATCGGCTTCACCACCAATCCGCGCTTCTCGCGCTCGTCGCCCTACCCATCGGATGTGGCCAAGATGATCGAGGCGCCGATCTTCCACGTCAACGGTGACGATCCGGAAGCCGTGGTCCATGCCACCAAGGTGGCGATCGAATTCCGCATGAAGTTCCACAAGCCTGTCGTGGTCGACATGTTCTGCTACCGCCGCTTCGGCCACAATGAGGGCGACGAGCCGGCTTTCACCCAGCCGATCATGTACAGCAACATCCGCAGCCACAAGACGACGGTGCAGATCTATGCCGATCGGCTGATCGCCGAGGGCCACCTCACCCAGGCCGAATTCGACAAGATGAAGGCGGACTGGCGGGCACATCTCGAGCAGGAATTCGAAGTCGGCCAGCATTATAAGCCAAACAAGGCCGACTGGCTGGATGGCGCTTGGTCGGGCCTGCGCACGGCCGACAACCAGGACGAACAGCGGCGCGGCAAGACCGCCGTGCCGGTCAAGACGCTGAAGGAAATCGGTAAGAAGCTGACCGAGGTGCCGAAGGATTTCGAGGCCCACAAGACGATCCTGCGGTTTCTCGAGAATCGCCGCCAGGCGATCGAGTCGGGCGAAGGCATCGACTGGTCTACAGCCGAGGCGCTGGCCTTCGGCGCCATCCTGCTCGACGGCAATCCGGTCCGGCTGTCCGGACAGGATTCGGAGCGCGGCACGTTCTCGCAACGCCACTCCGTGCTCTACGATCAGCGCGACGAGACGCGCTACATTCCGCTCAACAATCTGTCGGCGGCGCAAGCCGGCTTCGAGGTCATCAACTCGATGCTGTCTGAAGAGGCCGTGCTCGGCTTCGAATATGGCTACAGCCTGGCCGAGCCGAAGGCGCTGACGCTCTGGGAGGCCCAGTTCGGCGATTTCGCCAACGGCGCCCAGGTGGTGTTCGACCAGTTCATCTCGTCGGGCGAGCGCAAGTGGCTCAGAATGTCGGGCCTCGTCTGCCTGTTGCCGCATGGCTATGAAGGCCAGGGGCCGGAACATTCGTCGGCCAGGCTCGAGCGCTTCCTGCAGCTTTGCGCCGAAGACAACATGCAGGTGGCCTACTGCACGACGCCGGCCAACTACTTCCACATCCTGCGCCGGCAGTTGAAGCGGGATTTCCGCAAGCCGCTGATCCTGATGACGCCGAAGTCGCTGCTGCGTCACAAGCGGGCGGTGTCGACGCTCCCGGAGATGTCGGGCGAAAGCGCGTTCCACCGGCTGTTGTGGGACGATGCCCAGCAGCTCCCCGGCCAGGCGATCAAGCTCACCAAGGATTCGAAAATCCGCCGCGTCGTGCTCTGCACGGGCAAGGTCTATTACGACCTCTACGAGGAGCGCGAGAAGCGCGGCATCAACGACATCTATCTGCTGCGCGTCGAACAGCTCTATCCCTTCCCGGCCAAGGCGCTGATCACCGAGCTGTCACGCTTCCGCAACGCCGAGATGGTGTGGTGCCAGGAGGAGCCCAAGAATATGGGCGCCTGGTCGTTCATCGATCCGTATCTGGAATGGGTGCTGGCGCATATCGACGCCAAGCATCAGCGGGTGCGCTATACCGGCCGGCCGGCCGCCGCGTCGCCGGCCACCGGATTGATGTCGAAGCATCTCGCCCAGCTTGCCGCCTTGCTCGAAGACGCCCTCGGTGAATAGAACAGAGCTCGGCGAATAGAACAGAACCGACAGAAAAACGGACAGGCACAATGGCTACCGAAATCCGCGTCCCCACTCTTGGCGAATCCGTCACCGAGGCGACCATCGGCAAATGGTTCAAGAAGGTGGGCGACGCGATCGCCACCGACGAGCCGCTGGTCGAGCTCGAAACCGACAAGGTAACGGTGGAAGTGCCGGCCGCGGCCGCAGGAACGCTCAGCGAAATCGCCGTCAAGGAAGGCGAGACGGTCGAGGTCGGCGCTTTGCTCGGCATGATTTCGGCGGGCGACGGGGCAAGAGCGGCAGCACCCGCGAAGGCGTCAACTTCTGAAACGAAGCAGGACGCGGTGTCGCAGGCCTCGGCGCCGACCGCCGCATCCACAGTCGAGCAAGCCGCGGCCGAGACCGCCAAGATCGCCGGCGATGCCGGACCGATCGAGGCGCGCGCGATGCCGCCGGCGCCGGCGGCGGCCAAGCTGCTGGCCGAGAGCAATCTCGCGGTCGACCAGGTCTCGGGCTCCGGCAAGCGCGGCCAGGTGCTGAAGGGCGACGTGCTCGACGCGATCGCCAGGGGCGCGCCGTCGCAACCGGCCGAGACGCCGAAGGCCCCTGCACCGGTTGCTGCCCGTGCGCCGTCCTCGGCCGACGACGCGTCGCGCGAAGAGCGCGTGCGCATGACCAAGCTGCGGCAGACCATCGCGCGCCGCCTCAAGGAAGCGCAGTCGACCGCAGCCATGCTGACCACTTTCAACGAGGTGGACATGAGCGCGGTGATGGCGCTCAGGACCAAATACAAGGATGTGTTCGAGAAGAGGCACGGCGTGAAGCTGGGCTTCATGGGCTTCTTCACCAAGGCCGTCACCCAAGCGCTGAAGGAAATCCCTTCCGTCAATGCTGAGATCGACGGCACCGACATCATCTTCAAGAACTACGCCCATATCGGCGTCGCCGTCGGCACCGAAAAGGGCCTCGTCGTGCCGGTCGTGCGCGACGCCGACCAGATGTCGATCGCCGAGATCGAGAAGGATATCGGCAGGCTGGGTGTCGCCGCGCGTGACGGCAAGCTTTCCGTGGCGGATATGCAAGGAGGCACGTTTACGATTTCTAACGGCGGCGTCTACGGCTCGCTGATGTCGACGCCGATCCTCAACGCGCCGCAGTCGGGCATTCTGGGCATGCACAAGATCCAGGAGCGGCCGGTGGTGGTCGGCGGCCAGATCGTGATCCGGCCGATGATGTATCTGGCGCTCTCCTACGATCACCGCATCGTCGACGGCAAGGAAGCGGTGACCTTCCTGGTCCGGGTCAAGGAAAGCCTGGAGGATCCGGAGCGGCTGGTGCTCGACCTCTAAGGTAGGTCGAGGTGAGCCGGAGAATGGATCTGCGCCACCGAATGAGCTCCTCTCGTTTGCGCTCCGGATTGATTTTCACGCTGTGCACGGCCGGTGTTGCGCAGACGGGATCGGCAGCCTTTGCCGCCTGTCCGCTCGAGCTCGCCGTCTATGGCGATGCCGAAAGCGCGGCCGAGATCGATTTCAGGCCGACCGGGGGATCGGCTGTCGTCACCAACACCTTCAAGATGGTGCTCGACAACGGCGTCGTACTCGACGGTATCGTCATGTGGACGGAAGGCGTGGCGCGGCCGCATGGTTCGCTGATGTACAAATGCCCGACAGGCGACGTCACCGGCGACGAGCTCGCCGCCTGCACAGTGTGGGAGGGGGTCGTCTACAGTGCTGACGAGAAGGGCAACATCGCTCTGCTGCCGGCCGAAGGCGTGGACGCGCCGAAGGCCCTGATCTTTCCCGACCTCGGGCCGTCGCTGCAGATGTCGTCCGCCTATGGCGCCAATGGCTTTTCGAAAGTGCCGTGGGACGTTTTTTCGCTGAAAGGCTGCCAGGAATGAGCGCGACGAAAAAAGTCCTGCTGGTGACCGGCGGCGGCCGCGGCATCGGCGCCGCCATCTGCCGGCTGGCAGCCAGGGCCGGCTACCGCGTGGCGGTCAACTACGCGACGAACCAAAGCGCCGCCGACGCACTGGTCGCTGAAATAGCGGCGGCAGGCGGCGAGGCTTTGGCGGTCAAGGGCGATGTCGGCGTTGAGGCCGATGTCGTGGCCATGTTCGAGGCAGTGGACCGCGCCTACGGCCGGCTCGACGCCCTTGTCAACAATGCCGGCGTCGTCGACGTCAAGGCACGCGTCGACGAGATGAGCGTCGCGCGGCTGGAGCGCATGATGCGCATCAACGTCATCGGCCCGATGCTGTGCGCCCGCGAGGCCGTGAAGCGCATGTCGAGCAGCCATGGCGGCAGGGGCGGCGCGATCGTCAACATTTCGTCCGCCGCCTCAGCGCATGGCTCGCCGGGCGAATATGTCGACTACGCGGCGTCCAAGGGCGCGATCGACACCTTCACCCTTGGCTTGGCCCGCGAGGTGGCAACCGAGGGCGTGCGCGTCAATGCCGTGCGTCCCGGCATCATCGGCACCGAGATCCATGCCTCGGGCGGCCAGCCCGACCGCGTCGAGCGGATGAAGGACATGCTGCCGATGAAACGGGCGGGCACTTCGGATGAAGTCGCGCATGCGGTTCTTTATCTTTTGTCGGACGACGCGTCCTATACGACGGGCGCGATCCTGAATGTTAGCGGCGGCCGCTGAGTGCCAGACCAGAAGGACAGTATCATGGCTTATGACGTCGTTATCATCGGATCGGGACCGGGCGGTTATGTCTGCGCCATCAAGGCGGCACAGCTCGGCCTGAAGACGGCGGTGGTCGAGAAGAACCCGACCTTCGGCGGCACCTGCCTCAATATCGGCTGCATCCCGTCCAAAGCGCTGCTGCATGCTTCCGAAATCTTTGCCGAGGCCGGTCATTCCTTCGACGCGCTCGGCGTCGAGATCGGTGCGCCAAAGCTCAATCTAGGGAAGATGATGGCGCACAAGGATGCGACCGTGTCGTCCAACGTCAACGGCGTTGCCTTCCTGTTCAAGAAGAACAAGATCGACAGCTTTCGCGGCACCGGCAAGGTCCTGTCCGCCGGCAAGGTGTCGGTGACCGGCGAGGACGGCAAGGTCGAGGAGATCGAGACCAAGAACATCGTCATCGCCACCGGCTCCGACGTCGCCGGCATTCCGGGCGTCAAGGTCGACATCGACGAGAAGGTCATCATGTCCTCCACCGGCGCGCTGTCGCTGGCCAAGGTGCCGGGCCATCTGGTGGTGGTCGGCGGCGGCGTCATCGGGCTGGAGCTCGGCTCGGTATGGGCGCGGCTCGGGGCCAAGGTGACCGTCGTCGAATTCCTCGACACCATTCTGGGCGGCATGGACGGCGAGGTTGCCAAACAGTTCCAGCGCATGCTGTCCAAGCAAGGCGTCGAGTTCAAGCTCGGCGCCAAGGTCACCGGTGTCGCCAAGGCCAAGAAGGGTGCCACCGTGACGTTCGAGCCGATCAAGGGCGGTGCGGCCGAGATCATCGAGGCCGATGCGGTGCTAATCGCGACGGGACGCCGGCCCTATTCGGACAGTCTCGGGCTGAAGAAAGCCGGTGTCGAGGTCGACGAGCGTGGCCGGGTCAAGACGGACGGCCATCTCAAGACCAATGTACCCGGCATCTACGCCATCGGCGACGTCATCGCCGGGCCGATGCTCGCGCATAAGGCCGAGGACGAGGGGGTGGCGGTGGCCGAGATCATTGCCGGGCAGGCCGGCCATGTGAACTATGAGGTGATCCCGAACGTCGTCTACACCAGTCCGGAAATCGCCTCAGTGGGAAAGACCGAAGAAGAGCTGAAGAAGGCCGGCATCGACTACAAGGCCGGAAAATTTCCGTTTAGCGCCAATGGGCGGGCGCGCGCCATGCTCCATACCGACGGCTTCGTCAAGATCCTGGCTGACAAGCAGAGCGACCGCGTGCTCGGCGTCCACATCGTCGGTTTCGGCGCCGGCGAGATGATCCACGAGGCGGCGGTGCTGATGGAGTTCGGCGGCTCGTCGGAAGATCTTGCCCGCACCTGCCACGCCCATCCGACGATGTCGGAAGCGGTGAAGGAAGCGGCACTGGCGACCTTCTTCAAGCCGATCCACATTTAGGCCTTCCCCACCTCCAGCAGCCATCTTACGGCTCAAAGCAAAACGGCCCGCTTTTCAGCGGGCCGTTCGTATTTGGAGTCAGCAGCCGATCACTGCGGGGCTGGTGCGGGCGCCGGAGCAGGCGCTGGCTCTGCAGGCGCCGGAGCAGGTGCCGGTGCAGGCGCTGGGGCTGGCTCTGCAGGTGCCGGGGCTGGCGCAGGCTCTGCCGGAGCAGGCGTCGGTTCAGCGGGCGCCGGGGCCGGCGTCGTGGCGGCCGGCGGTTCAGCAGGCGCTGGCGCTTCGTTGCTTCTTCCAAAAACATAGTAAGCGACAATAGCCAGAATAACGACAACCAGGGCAATCAGCCAGCCGGTGCTGCCGCCACCCGACCTGGGAGGGGGTGTCGGAGTGGTGTACGGGTCGTTTGGATTCGCCATAAAAGTGTCCTCCGTGGGATGAAAGGTATCAATCAACACACATCAACGCGCAATCGCCGAACAGGTTTCACGCTAGGGATCGAAACCGCCGAAAACAGGGCAATCTTCGCCGGGAATCGTTTGTCCGCACGCACTTTACTCGCAAAATTCGCAGCAATCGAGCCAAAATAAACCTTTCGACCTTCCTGTACTGAGACAAGCTTCCGTGATTCGGGAATGGCATCGCTCCGAATCACGTCTTGCCGGATTCGCAACTCAACCGTGCAACTCAATCGACGGCAGTGACGGTGTAGCCGGCCTTGCGGAAATCCTCGACCAGACCTTCCGCGCCCGGAAGGTGCAGGGCGCCGACCGCCATGAAGGCGTTGCCCTTGGCGAGGATCGGCCCGGCATGGTCGATCATCACCTTGTTGCGGCTGGTGATCATGGTTTCCTCGAAGGCGGCATAGCCCGCCGAATCGTCTTTGTCGCCGGGAAGGACGGCACGAAATAGCGGCCAGAGCATGCCGATGTCGCCGCGCTGGTAAAGCACGATCATGGTTTCGTTGACGTCGTTCACCCTGTTGCCGAGCTTCAGTATGTCGACGAGACCCTTCATGTGAAAAGCGAGCGGCAGCGAGGCCATGGCGCGAAGCTGGTCGGCGATGGTCTCCAACCCATCGACGGCTTTGCCTGAGGCTTTGGCGTCCTGCGCAAGCTTGATGTCGAGCACCGGCGTGCCGCCGGCCTGGCGGGCCAGTTCACAGGCCGGGAGCGCGACCATGGTCGACAGCATCCACGGTTTCATCTTGGCGACACTCGCCGGCGGGATGCCGCGCGAGTCGAGCGCCTTGTTCACCGCCGCCGCATCGTCCGGCGACAGCAGCGAGGACAGCGTGGTGCTGTCGGTGAACATCATCAGTTCCGGCTCTTTCAGGAACGCCGCCATCATCTTCTGCTGATCGAGCACCTCCGTGGTCTCGATGACGATAGTGTCGGCGGCGTCAAAGGCCTTTTGCGCGGCGGGCGGCAGAGTGGTCACGCGGGGGTCGGACATATGCATGGTGCCGAACAGGAAGGACGGTCTTTCGCCCGCCTTTTCCAGTTTCCACAACAGGCCCTTGCCGTTCGGTGTCGCGGCCGCTTCGGTCTCGATCTTGCGGTAGGTGGCCGGGTCGTCCTTCTGCAAGGCCGACAGCATGTCGGCGCCGGCGCAGGCCGGGGTTTCGGCCCGCGCCTTGCCGGCGGCGAGCAGCGCGATGATGAGGAAAGAAAGAAAAAACAGGACGTTGAGCGCCACGAGCAGCCTCAACGAGGCAAGGGCCGTGCGGTCGGCGATGGCAATGACGCGTTTCATGGCCCGCTTTTTAGAGACAAAGAACGGCGAAACGGTTAACCGGCGCAGCAAAATTGTCTTGGACATGGCTCCACGGCTCATATCTTGGCTGCAACTTTGCGAAATCATGCGTCGGTTACGCCCGCGGATGGGCCGCTTCATAGATTTCGAGCAGCCTCGCGGTGTCGACGCCGGTGTAAATCTGTGTCGTCGACAAGCTGGCGTGACCTAAAAGTTCCTGGATGGTGCGCAGGTCGCCGCCGCGTCCAAGCAGATGCGTGGCGAAGGAATGGCGCAAGGCGTGCGGCGTGGCGGTGTCGGGCAGATTGAGCGCCGAGCGCAGCCTGGCCATGTCGCGTTGGACGATCGCCGGGTTGAGCGGGCCGCCGCGGGCGCCGCGAAACAGCAGGCCCTTCGGGTCGAGATGATAGGGGCAAAGCCGGCGGTATTCGGCGATCGCCCGCAGCGCCACCGGCAGCACCGGCACCAGCCGCGTCTTGCCGCCCTTGCCGGTGACGCGCAGCACCGTTTCATCAGGGGACGACAGATCGGCGCCGGACAGGCCGAGCGCCTCGGAAATGCGCAGGCCCGAGCCGTAGAGCAGCGTCAGCACGGCGCCGTTGCGGGCAGCGATCCACGGTTCCTCCGCCAGCTGGCCCTCCACCGAAACGACGTGTTTCGCATCGCTTGCCGTCAGCGGCTTGGGCAGCGACTTCGGCTGCCGTGGCGCGCGCAGTGCCGCAGCACCCGCCGCATTGACGAGGCCGCGCCGCTCCAGAAAGCGCAGCAGCGAGCGGATGCCGGCCAGCCCGCGTCCGAGCGTGCGGGCGCCGGCGCCTCCGGCGCGGCGGGCGGCGAGAAAGCCGCGCAGATCGGCCGGGCGCAGATCGGCGATATCCGAAATGCCGGGCGAACCGCCGCAATGACCGGTCAGGAAGTGCAGGAACTGGCGCGTATCGCGCTCATAGGCCTCCACGGTTTCCGGCGACATCCGGCGCTCGCGCGCCAGCATCTTCAGCCAGCTTTCGCGGGCCGCCTGAAGGTCTGGTTTGGCCGGGATGAGGAATTCCTGCATTGCGCTCTTCCGATATGCCGTTCTTCCATTCTGGGCCATCTTCCGGCAGCCGGGTTAGGAAGCCGTGAAGAGCCGCGTCATTGAAATGACAAGAGGGTGGAGCTAGAGCAAGGCAAAGGATTTTTCCGATGACCAAACCGCAAAACCCCGTCCAGATGGCCGTGATCGGCGCCGCCCACGGCATCAAGGGCGAATTGCGCGTGAAGACCTTCACCGGCGATCCGCTGGCGCTGGCCGACTACGGGCCGCTCTATGCCAAGGACGGCCGCGCCTTCCAGATCGTCGACATCAGGCCGGCCAGCAACGTCGTGGTGGTGCGTTTCAAGGGCATCAGCGACCGCAACGCCGCCGAGGCGCTTGCCGGCACGGAATTGTTCGTCGACCGCTCGATGCTGCCTGACGATGGCGAAGAGGACGAATTCTATCATGCCGATCTCGTCGGGCTGGCGGTCCGGGACCATACCGGTGCTGACATCGGCAAGGTCGTCGCCGTGCATAATTTCGGCGGCGGCGACATTCTCGACGTGACGTTGGCGGGGCGCAAAGGCGTGCTGATCCCGTTCACCCAGGCCGCCGTTCCCGACGTGTCGATCAAAGAGGGCTTCGTCCGCATCGATCCGGCGGCGGCGGGCTTGATCGATGACGAAGACGGCGATGAACCCGGCCGCGACGGTTTCGACCCGAAGGGCAGGCCGCGCGGGCCCAAGGACGCCGGGGGAAACCGGTGAGTTTTTCCGCCTCGGTGCTGACGCTCTATCCCGAGATGTTTCCCGGCGCGCTCGGCCTGTCGCTGGCGGGCCGGGCGCTGGTATCAGGCACATGGTCGCTGGAAGCAATCCAGATCCGCGATTTCGCCAGCGACCGCCATCGCACCGTCGACGACACGCCGGCCGGCGGCGGCGCCGGCATGGTGATGCGCGCCGATGTGCTGGCCAGCGCCATCGACCACGCCTCGCCGGAGGGTGATCCGCGCCCGCGCCTGCTGATGAGCCCGCGTGGCAAGCCGCTGACGCAGGCCCGCGTGCGTGAACTGGCCGCCGGGCCGGGTATCGTCATCGTCTGCGGACGCTTCGAAGGCGTTGACCAGCGGGTGATTGACGCGCGTGGGCTGGAAGAGGTCTCGGTCGGCGACTTCATCCTCTCCGGCGGCGAGCCGGCGGCCCTTGTGCTGCTCGACGCTGTCGTGCGGCTGTTGCCCGGCGTGATGGGCAATGCGGTGTCGGGCGATGAAGAGAGCTTTGAAAACGGCCTGCTCGAACATCCGCACTACACGCGGCCGCAGGAATTCGAGGGCCGGCAAATCCCCGAAGTGCTGATCTCCGGCAATCATAAGAAGATCGCGGCGTGGCGGCGTGCCGAGTCGGAAAGGCTGACGAAGGAGCGGCGGCCGGACCTGTTGGCCGCTCACCCCTTGGTGAAATAGTAAAAGGCCAGGAACACGCCGACCCCGACGACGAAGCCGCGCACGGCAATTTGCGGCACGCGCCTGGCGATCCAGACGCCGGCATAGCCGCCCAGCGCGCCGCCCGGTATCATGATGATTGCCTGCCGCCAGGCGATGACATCGCCGGAGATGAAGACCAGGATGGCTACCGCCGCGATGACCACGGCCAGCATGTTCTTCAGCGCGTTCAGGCGGTGATAGTCGCCGGGCTGGGTGAGGCCGAGCGTCGCCAGCATCATAACGCCCATGCCGGCGCCGAAGAAGCCGCCATAGACGGCGGTGGCGAATTGCGCCAGGGAACCGACCAGCGAACCCACCGCGGCCTCATGCCCCGGCTTGGGCGCCGGCTTCAGCCACGGCCCGGCGGCGAACAGCGCGGTTGCCGCCAGCAGCAGCCAGGGCACCAGGACGCGGAACGACGGATTGTCGAGCGCCAGAAGGATGAGCGCGCCGGCCAGCGCGCCGAAGGCCGATATGACGCCGAGCAGCAACGCTGTGCGCCAGAAATGCTTGATGTCGGACCAGTATGCGAGCGTCGAGGTGATGTAGCCGGGAAACTGTGTCAGCGACGAGGTGGCGTTGGCGACGATCGGCGGCAAGCCGACCAGCGACATGGCGCCGAAGGTTATAAACGTCCCGCCGCCGGCTATGGCGTTCACGGCACCTGAGAGAAAGCCCGCGAAAAAGAGCAGGGCCGCATCGAGAACTGGCATGGAGGGTGTTGCCGCCGGAGGAAAGTCACGTTTTACCCGGCTTAAAAAGCTTGAGCCTTCGACGCAACCCCTGCGCTGAAAGATTGCAATGTCGGCCGGCGACCAAAAAAGACACGGCGAAGGCGTGACAAAGCGTCGAAATAGCTGTATGTGCGCGCCGAACCGGAAGAACAATCTGCCGGACCCGTCAACAATGACGGTGTAGTCGCCCCTGCCCGATGTCTCGCGACAAAGGGCATAGCCGAGCGGTCGATGGAACTGCAAGGCGAGTGCGGACGCTCTGACTGTCGGAAGAACAAGAAGTGGATTTGTAGAGATGGATATCCTCCGTCAGCTCGAGGCCGAACAGGCCGCCAAGATCGAAGCCAAGCGCAAGCTTCCCGAATTCCAGCCCGGCGATACCGTGCGTGTCCAGGTCCGCGTGACCGAAGGCACCCGCACCCGCGTCCAGGCTTATGAGGGCGTTGTCATCGCCCGCGCCGGCGCCGGTTTCCAGGAGAATTTCACCGTTCGCAAGATTTCCTACGGCGAAGGCGTGGAGCGCGTGTTCCCGGTTTTTTCGCCGATGGTCGAAGGCGTCGAGATCGTGCGCCGCGGCAAGGTGCGCCGCGCCAAGCTCTATTACCTGCGCGATCGCCGCGGCAAGTCGGCCCGTATTTCGGAAAACACCGGCGTGCGCGCCCGCAAGCTGAACGATGAGGAGCGCGATGCGCTGAACGCCGAGAAGGCCCGCATCGAGGCCGAGAAGTTGGCCGCCGCCCAGGCGCTGGCCGCCGAGAAGGCGGCGCAGGACGCCGCCGAGAAGAAGGCCGCCGACGAGGCCGCCAAGGCTGCGGAAGCGGCCGTCGCCGAATAAGGCGTCTTTAAAACCGATGTTTCGGAAAGGCGGCTTCGGCCGCCTTTTTGTTTCGCCGGATGGATTCGATCTTGCCGGGCCGCATCAGTGCGCAAACGAAACGGATCGTTTCGTAATCCCGGCGTTGAAAGCATCGGAATCCATTTTCGGGTCGAACGGCGTATCGGACCGGCTTGCAAGGTGCCTGCGGAAAGCTAAAGTCGGCGCCGGATTTCCTGCAAGCCTCGACATGTCGAGGCCGTTCAAATTTTCGGGGTGTACCATGACCAAATCGAAACTGCTGTTAGCCGGCCTGTTGGCTTTGATTCTTGCGCCCGTCGCCGCCCTGGCGCAGGCGCTGCCCGATCTCGGCGGCAAGAAGGTGGTGGTTGTGACGGAAAACGCCTATCCGCCGCTGCAGTTCATCGATGCCAAGACCGGCAAGCAGATCGGCTGGGAATATGACGCGATGAACGAGATTGCCAAGCGGCTGAATTTCCAGGTCGAATACCAGAATACCTCTTGGGATGCGATGATCCAGGCGGTTTCCGACAATCAGTACAACATCGGGATGACCGGCATCACCATCAAGGACGACCGCAAGCAGAAGGTCGATTTCTCCGACCCCTACATGCGCTCGGAACAGTTTATGCTGGTGCGTGGCGATGAGAAGCGCTTCACCGACGCCAAGACGTTCGGCGCCTTCAAGGATGGGCTGATCGGCGCACAGGCCGGCACGACGCCGTTCTACACCGCCGTCTACAGCGTGCTCGACGGCAATGAGCAGAACCCGCGCATCAAACTGTTCGAAACATTCGGCGCGACGGTGCAGGCGCTGAAGTCCGGCGACGTCGATGTCGTGCTGACCGATGGCACTGCCGGCAAGGGCTATGTCGAGGCGTCCAACGGCGGGCTGAAGCTGATCGGCGGACCGCTCGGCACCGAGGATTTCGGCTTCATCTTCCCCAAGGGCTCGGATCTGGTGAAGCCGGTCAATGCAGCGATCGCCGCACTGAAGGCCGACGGCACGCTCGACGCGCTAAACAAGAAATGGTTTCTTGATTACAAGATGGGACAGTAAAACTTTTGTCGCGCGCGTTGCGTGACGGTAGTGCGCCGGAACTCGCGCTGACTCTGCGCTCGTACACCCCCCTCTGTCCTGCCGGACATCTCCCCCTCAAGGGGGGAGATTGGATGTCGCACCGGCTTTCGCCAATTTCCAATCTTGCAGAATGGGCGGCGAGGTCAAAGCTGCCGATCTCCCCCCTTGAGGGGGAGATGCCAAGTGTTAGCGAAGAGGGCAGGCCAGAGGGGGATGGCTTGGCGCTTAGCTTCGGCAAAGCATGCTTTGCCGCTATCGGTTAAATGGCAACGCCCGCATCGTCCACGTCCAAAACCGACTTCCCGTGGTGGCTTGCCGTGGCTGCGGCGCTCGCCGTGACAGCCGCTATCTTCATCGCCGCAAGCGACCTCTATGCCCAGGTTTTCGCGACCGTCGCCAAGGGCATCGGCATCACCGTCTTCGTCACGATGGTCGCCTTCGCGCTGGCCTCGGCAATCGGGCTCGGCATTGCGCTGATGGGGCTGTCGGGATCGCGCTGGCTGCGCCAGATCGCTCGCTTCTATGTCGAGATCATCCGCGGCGTGCCGATGCTGGTGCTGTTGTTCTGGATCGCCTTCGCCGGGGCGCCAGCCTTCGTAGCGGCGTGGAACGCAGTGACCGCGCCATTGCAAAATGCGGGTCTCTTCGGAGAACTGCTGGTGCGCGACGTGTCGTTGCTGTGGCGCGCCATCATGGCGCTGACCATCGGCTACTCCGCATTCATCTCGGAGGTCTTCCGCGCCGGCATCCAGGCAGTCGAGAAGGGCCAGATCGAGGCCGCGAAGGCGCTGGGGCTGACCCGCACGCAGCGTTTCCGGCTGATCGTCTTTCCGCAGGCGATCCGCACCATCCTGCCGCCGCTCGGCAATGATTTCGTCGCCATGGTCAAGGATTCCTCGCTGGTCTCGGTGCTCGGCGTCGCCGACATCACCCAGATGGGCAAGATCTACGCCGCCGGCTCGTTCCGCTTCTTCGAAACCTATTCGATCGTCGCCTATATCTATCTTATCCTGACGGTCGGCCTTTCGCTGGCCTTGCGGGGGCTGGAGAAGCGGCTGCGCCGCCAGCATGAGCAATAGCCGGCGGGCGAAGTCGGCGCTACGATTGACCTGTCCGGTTGCAGAGGAATTGATCCATGAACATCGACAAAGCCAACGCGGCACTGGACTCCGTCTATACGGCAGATACGCCGAAAGCGCTGGCGGAGGCCTATGCCGCATGGGCTGCGACCTATGACAGCGAAACCGCCTCGCTCGGCTATCTCCTGCCGTTCCTGATCGCCGCCTGGGTGGCGCGCCATGTGCCATCAGGCGAGGGGCCGCTGCTCGACGCCGGCTGCGGCACCGGTCTGTCGGGACCGTCGCTCAAGGCGCTCGGCTATCGGGACATCGCCGGGCTCGACCTGTCGGAGGACATGCTGAAAATCGCTGGCAGCCGCCAGGCCTACAGCGAGCTGAAGCAGGCGATGCTTGGCGGTCCGCTGCCTTGGCCGGACGGCTATTTCCGCGCCTTCTTCTCGACCGGCGTGTTCACCATCAGCCACGCACCGGCGTCCGGCCTGTATGAACTGGTGCGCATCACGAAAAAGGGTGGCCAGGCCATCTTCACCGTTCGCGACCAGGTGTTCGAGAGCGGCGGTTTTCGTGATGTCTTTGCCGAACTGGAGCACGACGAAAAATGGCGGCCCATCGAGGAAAGCCCGTGGTTCCGCTGCTATGCGATTGCCGAACCCGAGGCGCTGGTCAAGACTTTCGTGTTCGAGGTGCTTTAGGGTGTGGTGATATCCGGGTGATGCCGGTCTGCAAATGGCGGCTTCCTGCGCGTCCGGTGCTCACGTACCCAAAAGTACGTTCCGCTCCGGTTCTCGGAAGCCATCATTTTCGGCTCGGCCTGACCTGGACCTCAACACACCCTATGCTGCGAGGGCAGCTAGCCCTACCGATTGCCGAAATCCGCAAAGATTGATATGAGCCACGCCATGGAACAGCTTTTTGGCGATCCGACCTACAAGGGCTTCGTGCTGCAGGACAGAAAACGCCTGCCGTCGCGATTCTCGGCGCGCGTTTCCGGCGCTCTGACCAGCCGACTTCGCTAGGCCGTGTTCGCCGGCTAGCCGGCGCTTGTCCTTTCCCATTTTCATATCGACGGATTTACGCACATGAGCGCACCTCGCACCCTCTACGACAAGATATTCGACGACCATGTCGTCGATCGCCAGGACGACGGCACCTGCCTGCTCTACATCGACCGTCATCTCGTCCATGAAGTGACCAGCCCGCAAGCCTTCGAAGGCCTGCGCATGACCGGCAGAAAGGTCCGGCATCCGGAAAAGACGCTGGCCGTGGTCGATCACAATGTGTCGACTTCGCCGGAGCGCAAGTTCGGCATCAAGAATGAGGAAAGCCGCATCCAGGTCGAGGCGCTGGCCAAGAACGCCAAGGATTTTGGCGTCGAATATTATTCCGAGAAGGATATCCGCCAGGGCATCGTCCATATCATCGGTCCTGAGCAGGGCTTCACGCTGCCCGGCATGACCATCGTCTGCGGCGACAGCCACACCTCGACGCATGGCGCTTTCGGCGCATTGGCGCACGGCATCGGCACCTCGGAAGTCGAGCATGTGCTGGCCACGCAGACGCTGATCCAGCGCAAGGCCAAGAACATGCTGGTGCGCGTTGACGGCGTATTGCCGGAGGGCGTCACCGCCAAGGACATCATATTGGCGATCATCGGCGAGATCGGCACTGCCGGCGGCACCGGCTATGTCATCGAATATGCCGGCGAGGCGATCCGCGCGCTGTCCATGGAAGGCCGCATGACCATCTGCAATATGTCGATCGAGGGCGGCGCCCGGGCCGGTCTGATCGCGCCTGACGAGACGACCTTTGCCTATGTCAAGGACAAGCCGCGCGCGCCGAAGGGCGAGGCGTGGGATGCCGCGCTCGCCTACTGGAAGACGCTGCAGTCCGACGAAGGCGCGCATTTCGACAAGGTGGTCGTGCTCGACGCGGCGAAATTGCCGCCGATCGTGTCCTGGGGCTCCTCGCCGGAGGATGTCGTCTCGGTCCAGGGCATCGTGCCGAACCCCGACGATATCACTGATGAGAACAAGCGCACCTCCAAGCAGCGCGCGCTCGACTATATGGGCCTGACGCCGGGCACCAGGATCACCGATATCGCGCTCGACCGCGTCTTCATCGGCTCCTGCACCAACGGCCGCATCGAGGATCTGCGCGCCGCCGCCAAGGTGATCGAGGGCAAGACGGTCAATCCGCGGGTCAATGCGATGATCGTGCCGGGCTCCGGTCTGGTCAAGGAGCAGGCGGAGGCTGAGGGTCTCGACAAGATCTTTGTCGCCGCCGGCTTCGACTGGCGTGAGCCGGGCTGCTCGATGTGCCTTGCCATGAATGACGATCGGCTGAAGCCGCATGAGCGCTGCGCCTCGACCTCGAACCGCAATTTCGAGGGCCGTCAGGGCTTCAAGGGCCGCACCCATCTGGTGTCGCCGGCCATGGCGGCGGCAGCGGCGATCGCCGGCCATTTCGTCGACATCCGCGAGTGGAAATAACTCAGGCTGCAACTGTCCGCATATGAGTGCATACCAGAGCCCGAACCGCGATACGGTTCGGGCTCTTTTCACGCCGGGCGCCTGACGAGTTCATGGAATTGCTCACGCCGGCCGGGTTGCTCCGCGGCGACCACCAGCGCCAGTTGGCGTTCGTCGAACAGCTTGAACCACTCGTCCCATTCAACCAGTTCGTAGCCGCCCGCGTTGGTCGGGCGTTCGGCCTGATCCTGGTCCTGATAGGCGTGCTGGCCGAAGACCAGCCTCAGCAGGGCTTGGGTCCCTGCTTCGGGCGACACGTCGACGATTGCCGGAAATCCAGCGCGCGCCGCGGCCCATGAACGAATTGCGTCGTGGTCGGTCAGCATGATCGTATCGGCCATGAAAGCGTCTCCTCTTGGCTGCTGCCGGAAAACGCCGGCCGCGGTTTCAAGTTCCGTACAGCAGCTTCATCGGCGACCTTGCGCATATTCGACTTTGCTTAACCGCTTGTTCGGGCTTCCGCTCTAAGGTCTTGCCTGACGGAAGCGTGGGGGTCACGGTCCCTTGGACACCGGCCTGCTGATAGGGTTGCTCAACCCGACGATCGCGCTTGCGCTCGGCACGGTGTTTCTCGTGCTGTGGTTCTATCAGCGTCATCGTCCCTATCTGACCGTGCTCGCCGCCAGCTACTGGCTTTCGGCGGCCGGTTTCCTGTTGCAGTATTTCACGCTGCCCATCGGCATGGCGCCGACCAAGCTACTCTCCAACCTCTGCTTCACCATCGCCGCCTGTGGTCTCGCTGGCGCGATCGTGACGCGTTATGGACGGCGCGTGCCCTTTGTCGCGATCGGCGTCCTGGCGAGCGGCGGCCTGGCCGCTTTTTGCTGGTTCATGTTCTTCCAGCCGGATCTCACCTGGCGAATCCTGGTGATGAATTTCGCCTTCGGCGGCCTCAGTCTGGTTGTCGCCGCCGAACTGCGCGTGGTGCGCGACAAGGGCCCGACGGAAATGATCCTGTTCGTGCTGTCGCTGCTTTCCGGGTTGAACTTCTTCGTGCGCACCCTCGTAATCGTCATCGCGCATGGACCTTACCAAAGCTATGACGGGTTCTATGCCTCGTCCTACTGGACAACGGCGCTGCTGTCGCATGCGCTGCTGTCTTTGCTCATCGCGCTTTGCCTGTTTTGCGCGGCTGCACTCGACGTGATGAAAGCGCTGAAGGCCGAGGCGTACACCGACCCGCTGTCGGGCCTGCTCAACCGCCGCGGTTTCGAGGAGCGCGCCACGCTCCTCCTGCAGCACTGCGCCAGCGCCAAACTGCCGGTCGCGCTGGTGCTCGCCGACCTCGATCATTTCAAGGCGCTCAACGATCTGCATGGGCATGCGGCGGGCGATCGCGCGATCGCCGACTTCGCCGCCAAGGTTCTATCGGCTGCCGGCACCAGCGGCGTCGCAGGCCGCATCGGTGGCGAGGAGTTCGCCGTGCTTTTGCCGCTGAGCGACCTTGGCGCGGCAAGGCTGTTTGCCGAAGCCATTCGCACGCTCTATTCGGCGGGCAGCATCGACGGGCTTCCGCACGGCACAAGAGTGACGGCGAGCTTCGGCGTGGCGGCCCGCACCGGCGAGGAAGGGCTGGAGCCGCTGATGCGCCGCGCCGACGAGGCGCTTTACAAAGCCAAGAGGAACGGCCGCGACAGCGTGCAGCTATCCCATGAACGGTCGGAAACGGTGCTCGTTGTGGAGCCGCTCAAAGCCGGCTGATCATCCCGCTCTAGGCCGACGTTAACGTCTTTTTCGCCCGTTCATGATTTGCTGGCGCAGGGAGTGCGAAAAACCACATGGGCGGCGGCGCAGAGTTCATCCTTGCAATCAACTTGCTCGTCGCCGGCCTGTTGGCGGCTGCCTTCATGACCATCTCGTTCAACGATGTGGCGCGCGCGCCGGCGCGCTGGCTGGTCTTCGGTTATCTGCTCGGGATGGCCTATTTCGCCATCGAGTTCAGCATTCCCCTCTTCGACAATGCGCGACCGGCAGTCGTCGCGGGTTTCGCCGTTTTCCTGGGCGCCACCATCGCCTTCAATGGCGGGCTTGCCCATAAATACGGCGTGGCGCCGCGCTGGGCGCCGATGCTCGTCTTCCTGTTTGCGGCCACCGTGGCCGTGTATTTCGTGCAGGACCTGCCGCGCCAGTCGCTTGCCCGCATGATGGCCTACCAGCTTCCCTATGCGGCCATGCAGTTCGTCGGCGTCGGCATCGTCTGGTCGTCCAGGCAAAGACGCGACTGGCTCGACCATGCGTTGATGGCCGTTCTGACGGCCAGCGCTCTGCAATTCGTGAGCAAGCCGTTCATCGCCCATGCAATGGGCGGCTGGGGTGTCAATCCGCAGGCCTATCTGCAGAGCAACTACGCTCTGGTATCGCAATCGCTCGGCACGGTGTTCGGCCTGACAATCGCGCTTCTCATTCTGGTCATCCTGGTCCGCGACGTGCTCGCCGAGGCGACGTCGAAGTCGGAGACGGACACGCTATCGAGGTTGCTCAACCGCGGCGGCTTCGAACGTCATGCCGAGCTGGCGATGCGTGACGCCGTGCGCAAGGGTATTCCGGTCGCCCTGGTCATCGCCGACCTCGATCATTTCAAGAGCATCAACGACAGTTTCGGCCACGCGTCCGGCGACCGGGTCATCGAAGCCTTTGCCGGCTTCCTGCGTGATGCGGCCGCCGATCATCACGTCGCCGGTCGCATTGGTGGTGAGGAATTCGCCATCATCCTGCCGGGAACCAACCTCGCCGCCGCGCGGCTCTTCGCCGAAGGGACGCGCAGCGCTTTCGGGGCCTTGCCGATCGACTGTCTGCCGGCGGACCATCGTTGCACCGCCAGCTTCGGCGTAGCCGAGCTTCACCCGGCCGAAGGGTTTTCCGACCTGCTGCGGCGCGCCGACGAAGCGCTCTATCAGGCGAAGGGCAGCGGACGCGATTGCGTGCGCATCTCGATAGGATCAATCGCCGCCGGGCAGACGGCTGTTGCCAACGCCGGGCCGAAGATCAGCGGCAGGGGCTGAGTTCCGGCATCTCGCCGTCGGAAAGCCCATACATATAACTGCGGCCCTTCACGAAAACCGGCGGCCTGTAGCAGTCGCGGCTGCTGACGTCATCCGCGTCGTTTTCATAGATTTTGGGTTGGCCGGCGCCGGTGTAGTCCGACAGTTCCTTGGCCAGGCTGCCCTCGCCAACTAGGATGCGCTTGTAGCCGGCGGCGCTTTCGATGACGAGATTGCCAAAAGAATCGGCGTAGACGCGGTCGCGCGTCCCGGCGAGTGCCGGTGCTGCGAGGCCGATGGCCACCGCCACCAGGATGAGCGCCGTAAAGCGCGATCTGCCTGAATTCGAATGCATGGCGTCCCCCATTTGTCAGAGGCGAGTCTTCCTCGAAGCATAAATTAACCTTTTATTAACCTTTTATTAACCGTTGTTAAGAGGCCAGGCCTGCTGGCAGCCAGATCTCGGCAAACATGGTTAATATCCGGCGCCTTGGAAGGCTGCGGCCATCTTTCGGCCATGCTTGCCCGCACCATCGCGGCCGGCGCGGGTGATCTTGGCCACGCATCGCGGCTGGATTGACGCGTAGGGAGGCAGCAGCATATGGCGTTAAGCCGGACGTTTCGGGTGACGCTTGTCCATGTTCCATTGCTGATCACCGTTGCCTGCGTCTCGCAGACCAATGCGCCGGCCACCGCGACCGATTCACCACAGCCGCGCACCGCCACCTACAGTTGCGCTGATGGCACAAGGATCACCATCGAAAACCTCGGCACTTCGGTGCGCGTGCTAGGCCCGGACGGCGCCAGCGAGGGCCTGCCGGCCTCGCCCGCCAATCAAAGCAGCCGCTTCGGCGCGGCGCATGACGCAATCGTGATCGACGGACGCGACGCGCTGGTGATGAACGGCGGGAAGACGCCGCTGACCTGCACCCGCTGACCGGGTGTGTCGATATTCAGGTGATCCGGCCTGCAAATGGTCGATTCCTGCGCTTCCCTACAGCGCTGCGCGCAGGCGCAAAGGACGCTGTAGAACTTTGATTTTGCGCATGACCTTTCCGAAACGAATTCGATTTCGGGATCATGCGCGGGCTCACGTACCGAAATGTACGCTCCGCTCCGGTTCTCGGCATCTACCATTTTCGGCGGCCTGATCTTAATCTCAACACACCCCAGCTGTTCGTTCGGGCAGATATGCCGCACTGCAGCGAACATTGCGCCGGCTTTGGCTCGCGCCCTAATCGATTGAAGCGAAACACCGCCCTTTTGTCAGACTAAATTACGTTTTCGAAACGATTTTCCGGCTTTGACGCGGTGCAAAAAGCGCATTAGAAACCGGCTGTCCGAAGTCGCAACCGGAAGCGGTAACGCCGCATTTCCCCTGGGGCTCCAGAGACGCCGAACTGGGGGAGCCATGAGCAAATCACCAGCCACCCGCGAATTTGCCAGACGTGAACGGCCGCTTTCGCCGCATCTGACCGTCTATCGACCGCCGATCACGATGACGATGTCGATCCTCCATCGCATCACCGGCGGGGCGCTTTATTTCGGCACGCTGCTGGTCGCGCTGTGGCTGATGGCGGCGGCGAGCTCGCAATCCACCTTCGATGCCGTCAACTGGGCCTTCGGCTCGTGGCTGGGGCGGCTGGTGCTGTTCTTCTATACCTGGGCGCTGATGCACCACATGCTGGGCGGCGTGCGCCATCTGATCTGGGATACCGGGGCAGGTCTTGAAAAGGACACGGCCTCCAGGATCGCCTGGGCGACGCTGGCCGGCTCGATCGTGCTGACGCTGCTGATCTGGGTCACCGGCTATATGGCGCGGGGAGCCTGATCGTGAGCCACCGCAACACCGACATGCGCACGCCGCTGGCGAAGGTCCGCGGCCTCGGCTCCGCCCGCGAGGGTACGGAGCATTTCTGGCGCCAGCGCCTGACGGCGATCGCCAACATCCCGCTAATCCTGTTCTTCGTCGGCTTCCTGATCGCGTTGAACGGCGCCGGCTATGCGGAAGTGCGCGCCGCACTTGCCAACCCGTTCGTGGCGCTGGTCCTGGCCCTGGTGCTCTTGTCGGGACTCTACCATATGCGGCTCGGCATGCAGGCGATCATCGAGGACTATGTTCATGGCGAGGGCATGAGGCTGGCGCTGCTCGCACTCAACACATTCTTTCCCGTGGTGGTCGGCGTCGCCTCGATCTTCGCCCTGCTCAAACTGGCATTTGGAGGCTGAAAATTTTGGCCAAGGACGCGAAAAACGCCGACACGACGTCCGCCTATAGCTACGTCGACCACAAGTTCGACGTGGTGGTCGTCGGCGCCGGCGGCGCCGGCCTGCGCGCCACGCTCGGCATGGCCGAACAGGGACTGCGCACCGCCTGCATCACCAAGGTTTTCCCGACGCGGTCGCATACGGTCGCCGCTCAAGGCGGCATCGCCGCCTCGCTGTCCAATATGGGCCCCGATTCCTGGCAGTGGCACATGTACGACACCGTCAAGGGGTCGGACTGGCTCGGCGATGTCGACGCCATGGAATATCTGGTGCGCGAAGCACCTGCCGCCGTCTACGAGCTTGAGCATTACGGCGTGCCGTTCTCGCGCACCGAAGAAGGCAAGATCTACCAGCGGCCGTTCGGCGGCCACATGATGAATTTCGGCGACGGCCCGCCGGTGCAGCGCACCTGTGCGGCGGCCGACCGCACCGGCCACGCCATCCTGCATACGCTCTACGGCCAGTCGCTGAAGAACAACGCCCAGTTCTTCATCGAGTATTTCGCGCTCGACCTGATCATGGAGCCGGACGGCACCTGCACCGGCGTCGTCGCCTGGAATCTCGACGACGGCACCATCCACCGCTTCTCGGCAAAAATGGTGGTGCTGGCGACAGGCGGTTATGGCCGCGCCTATTTCTCGGCGACCTCGGCGCACACCTGCACCGGCGACGGCGGCGGCATGGCAGCGCGGGCCGGGCTGCCGCTGCAGGACATGGAGTTCGTGCAGTTCCACCCGACCGGCATCTACGGCGCCGGCTGCCTGATCACCGAGGGCGCGCGCGGCGAGGGCGGCTATCTCGTCAACTCCGAAGGCGAGCGCTTCATGGAGCGCTACGCGCCGTCGGCCAAGGACCTTGCCTCGCGCGACGTGGTCTCGCGCTGCATGACGCTGGAGATTCGCGAGGGACGCGGCGTCGGCAAGAACAAGGACCATATTTTTCTCCACCTCGACCACCTCGATCCGGCCGTTTTGCACGAGAGACTTCCGGGGATTTCGGAATCGGCAAAAATTTTTGCCGGCGTCGACCTGACCAAGGAGCCGATCCCGGTGCTGCCGACGGTCCACTACAATATGGGCGGCGTGCCGACCAATTACTGGGGCGAGGTTCTCAACCCCACCGCCTTGAACCCGGACCAGGTGTCGCCAGGGCTGATGGCGGTCGGCGAGGCCGGCTGCGCCTCGGTGCATGGCGCCAACCGGCTGGGCTCCAACTCGCTGATCGATCTGGTGGTGTTCGGCCGCGCTGCGGCGATCCGGGCAGGCCAGGTGATCGACCGCAACGCCGCGATCCCGTCGCCCAACGAAGCCTCGGTCGAGAAGATCGTGGACCGCTTCGACCGGCTGCGTCACGCCAACGGCTCGACGCCGACGGCGGTTTTGCGTGAAAAGATGCAGAAGGCGATGCAGGACGATGCGGCGGTGTTCCGCACGCAGGAATCGCTCGAAAGCGGCTGCAAGCGCATTTCGCAGATCTGGGCCGAGCTCAAGGACGTAAAAGTGTTCGACCGCTCGATGATCTGGAACTCCGACCTGGTCGAGACGCTTGAGCTGGAAAATCTGATGGCCAACGCCATCACCACCGTCTACGGCGCCGAGGCGCGCAAGGAGAGCCGCGGCGCGCATGCGCGGCAAGATTTTTCGGCTCGTGATGATCTGGCCTGGCGCAAGCATACACTGGCCCGGCTGAGCGAAGACGGCGAGGTGTCGCTCAGCTACCGGCCGGTGCACACCGAGCCGCTGCTTAGCGAAGCAGACGGCGGCATCAACCCGGCCAAGATCGCGCCCAAGGCGAGGGTGTATTGACGATGAGACTGCTGGCGATCTTGATACTCTCCATTGCCGTCAGCGGGTGCGCGACGTCGGCCGATACCGTCTATATCTATAGTGACGTCTACAAGCACTCAAAGGCAGTGGACGATATTCCGGTTTGGAAGGACGCCTCCAGCGCGCAGTCGTCAAACAGGTTTTGGTTCGAGAAAGGCAATGGGCCAGTTAGGTGCGTGGTAGGAGACCGGAATTTGCCAGCACGTGCCGCGAGAAAGCAAATAATAGGGAAAGCCGTGGAAGTGCGCGTATACGGCAGTTGCACGGGATTCGTAAATTCCCTCTATGTTCACGCGGAGAAATAGGGTGGCGTCGACGACAGCGGGATATTCCGGCACGCCCCTGCCGGCTAAGCTTGGCTTCAAGGACGGGATGACGGCGGCCTTCATCGCGCTGCCGGCGGAACTGGATGATCTCGCCGATGCCGTCAATTTTGCCCAGCTCGACCGGCTGGCCGAATGGTCTGCGATCTCGGGTATTCGCCACAAATATGATGCCGTCCATGCCTTCACCCGGCAGCGCGCCGAGATCGAGGATCGCCTGAGCGATGTCGAGATGGCCGTCAAGCGCGACGGCATGGTCTGGGTCTCCTGGCCGAAGAGGGCGTCGAAAGTGCCGACCGACGTCACCGAGGACGTCATCCGCGCCGAGGCGCTGAAGCTCGATCTTGTCGACGTGAAGGTCGCAGCCGTCAACGATATCTGGTCCGGGCTGAAGCTCGTCATCCGAAAGGACCTGAGGTAATGGTCGAACTCACGCTTCCGAAAAACTCGAAGATCAAGGCCGGGAAAACCTGGCCGAAACCGGAGGGCGCGACCAATCTGCGCGAGTACCGCATCTACCGCTGGTCGCCGGACGATGACGAGAACCCGCGCATGGATACCTATTTCGTCGACATGGACGATTGCGGGCCGATGGTGCTTGACGCGCTGCTCTACATCAAGAACAAGATCGACCCGACGCTGACGCTGCGCCGCTCCTGCCGCGAGGGCATCTGCGGCTCCTGCGCCATGAATATCGACGGCTCGAACACGCTCGCCTGCACCAAGGGCTGCGACGACATTTCCGGCGCGATCAAGGTCTATCCGCTGCCGCATATGCCGGTGGTCAAGGATCTGGTGCCCGATCTCACCAATTTCTACGCCCAGCACGCCTCGATCGAGCCATGGCTGAAGACGGTGTCGCCCGAGCCGGCCAAGGAATGGCTGCAGAGCCATGAGGACCGCGAAAAGCTCGACGGGCTTTATGAATGCATATTATGCGCCTGCTGCTCGACCTCTTGCCCGAGCTATTGGTGGAACGGCGACCGCTATCTTGGCCCGGCGACGCTGCTTCAGGCCTATCGCTGGCTGATCGATTCCCGGGACGAGGCCACGGGCGAACGGCTCGACAACCTCGAAGACCCGTTCCGGCTCTATCGCTGCCACACCATCATGAACTGCGCCCAGACCTGCCCCAAGGGGCTCAATCCGGCCAAGGCGATCGCCGAGATCAAGAAGATGATGGTGGAGAGAAGGGTGTAGCTTCGGCGGCGCATGTCGCGATCCAGCTAAAAAGGATAGCCGACCTATGACCGACACCGAACTGCCCATCCTTTCTCCCGTCGAAGCGCGCGCGCTCGGTTGCCTGATCGAAAAGAAGGAACTGACGCCCGATATCTACCCGCTGACGCTCAATGCGGCACTTGCCGCCGCCAACCAGAAGACGGCGCGCGAGCCGGTGATGTCGGTCGAGCTTGTCGAGGTAAGACGAGCGCTTGGCCAGCTTGAGCACAAGGGCTTGGTCAGGCAGGTCTTTGCTTCGCGCGTCGAGCGCTACGAGCATGTCGTCGCGCAGCGCTTTTCGCTGACCTCAGCGCAGATTGCGCTGCTTGGGCTGCTGTTGCTGCGCGGTCCGCAGACCGCCTATGAATTGCTGGCGCGGAGCGACCGCATGGCGCGGTTGCCCTCCATCGACGAGCTTCGCAGCAATCTCGACCTGTTGATCGGCCGCAAGCCGCCGCTCGTTCAGCAGATCGATCGTGGACCCGGCCAGCGTGAGGACCGCTATGTGCATCTCTTGAGCGGGCCGGTGCAGACGCCGGTGGTGGCTGGAACGCCCGTGCAATCACCTTCGCCGGCCTCGGATCTCGAAGCACGCGTGCAAGCTCTCGAGGAAGAGGTCGGACAGCTGCGCGCACGCATCAACGCGCTGACCGGCGAGGGACAGTAGCGCCCCGCCGGTCCATTGCGCTGCCGGTTCGCGAGGTTCGGCCGCTCAGCCGAGCTTGGCGTCGAGTGACACTTTTATCGCGCCGAGCGCCTTCGAGACCGGACACCCGGCCTTGGCTTGTTCAGCCAGCTCCTGGAATTTCGCGGCATCGATGCCTGGCACTTTGCCGACCAGCGTGAGCGCGCTGCCGGTGATGCCGGTGCCCGGAATCAGCGTCACCACGGCCTTGGCGTCGAGTTCGGTGGCGGGGGTGCCGTTCTCGGCCAGGACATGCGAAAGCTGCATGGCAAAGCAACCGGCATGAGCCGCTGCGATCAGTTCCTCCGGATTGGTGCCGGATTTGCCGCTCTCGTCCTCGAAGCGCATCTTGAACGAGTAGGGCGTGCCTTTCAGGGTCCCGCTCTGCGTGTCGAGCGTGCCCTTGCCCTCTTTCAGATTGCCTTTCCAGACGGCGTTTGCGGTGCGGTCCATGAATTCCTCCTTGATGCGGTGGCTGAGCCGTGATCGGCGTCTGATCGACTATAGCGCGCGCGGGCACGAAGGCCACCCGTGCTTTCGCGCCAATGGCGACGCAAAAAAAATCCGCGTGTAAAAATGTCGACTTCCATCTGCCTCGGCCGTCCTGCGGGCGGCCACGGGTTTCGTGGCCGGATGGAGGATCACATGAATGATTTGTTTTCTGCCCACTGGAGAGACACCGGCCGAAAGGCGGCTGAACAAGAAGCCGACTGGTTGCATCGGTCACCTTCCGGTTTCGGTCGACTGCTTGCGGCGGTCGCCATCATCGGGACTGCGGTTTCCCTTGTCGATCATGCGGCGGTCAAAAGCCCGGCTGGGACCTCGGTTGCCAACGGTTCGTCCCAACAAGGAAGATGAGAGATGAAATATGTTTGCCTGGTCTACGGTGAGGAAAAGGAGCTTTATGCAATGAGCCCGAAGAGGTTGGCCAAGCTCGACGCCGACTCGCTGGCTTATGACAAATCGGTGGAGCAAAGCGGCCGGCTGATCATCGCGCAGGCGCTGCAATCGGTGAAGACCGCGAAAAGCGTGCGCCGGCGCAAGGGCAGGCGGCTGGTCACCGACGGCCCTTTCGCCGAGACCAAGGAGCAATTGCTCGGCTTCGTCATGGTCGAGGCCGGGGATATCGACGAGGCGATGGAGATTGCCGGCGGCATCCCTCTGGCCGAAATCGGCACGATCGAGGTCAGAGCGATCTACAACGTGCCGGGGTCCTAGAGATTATTCTGTTTTGCGTCCGGCTGAATCAGTTTCTTCTGCGGGCGCAACTTTTGCGCGTTGAAGCGAGGCAGCACTTCTCCTATCGTCGCTGCGGTTTGGGGATCACGGGCATGCATATACTGATTGCCGCAATTGGGCTGTTGGGAGCGGCGGCGTTCTGGTGGTATCGGATGAAGGCCATGAACGATGCGGCGCGCGAGGTCGCGGACGTCGTCGGCCGTGTGCAAGGGAACATTCGCCGCAAGAGACTGCGCAAGCAGGCGGCGCTCTCACCGCTGACGGCGATCGACGATCCGGTCGTGGCGGCCGCGACGCTGATCACCGCCATCGTTTCCGAGAACGGCCCTGTCCTGCCGCAGCGCGAAGCCGCGATTCGGTCGATGATCTCAGAGATTGCGGACGACAAGAAGACCGATGAGGCCGTGGTCTACGCCAAATGGGCGGCGTCACAGATCGACGATGCCACTGTTGTCATCGACAAGCTGGCGCCGTTCCTGCGCGAACGTCTGGATGTGACTGAGCGAAACGATTTGCTGCAGATGGTGAACCGCGCAGCGCAGGCTGGCGAGCAACCCCTGAAGATATCCGACCAGCGGATACTGCGGCTGCGGCAGAAGCTGGGCTTCGAGGTCAATTGAACGAAATTGCCTGGCTCAATATTGGTTTGCTGCCCTTCCGGGCTCAGATCGCCTCGCCCTTGAGCAGCTTCGGCGTGTCGCCGGACAGACCGGACGCCTGGCGGATGAAGAAATCCTTCAGCCGCGGCATGCGTTCGACCAGGCCTAGGCCGATGTCGCGGACGGCGCGCAACGGGCTGATGTCGTTGGAAAACAGCCGGTTCAGGACATCGGTGGTGATGCCCATCTGCAGCGTGTCGAAACGCCGCCACTGCTGATAGCGTTCGAGCACGTCGAGCGCACCGATATCCTGGCCGAGCCGGTCGGCCTCGACCACCACTTCAGCCAGTGCCGCCACATCCTTGAAGCCGAGATTGAGGCCCTGGCCGGCGATCGGGTGGATGCCGTGGGCGGCGTCGCCGGCGAGGGCAATGCGCGGCGCGACGAAGGCGCGGGCAAGCGTCAGGCCGAGCGGCCAGGCGCGCGGCTTGTCGGCGACGCGGATTTCGCCGAGCTTCAGGCCAAACCGCTGTTCGAGCTCGTGCTCGAAGACGAGGTCGTCGCCGTCGACCAGTTTTTCGGCATCTTCCGACCGCTCGACCCAGACGATCGACGAGCGGTTGGTCCCGTCCTTGTCCGGCTTGAGCGGCAGCGTGGCAAAGGGGCCGGCTGGCAGAAAATGCTCTTCGGCGCGGCCATTGTGCGGCCGTTCATGCGCCACGGTGCAGACGATGCCGGACTGGCCGTACTGCCATTTCACCGTCCTGATGCCGGCCATGTCGCGCAGCTTCGAGTTCACGCCGTCGGCGGCGACCAGCAGCCGCGCCTTCAGCGTCGCGCCGTCGACAAGATGCACGGTGATGCCGGCGCCGTTCACGTCGAAGGCACTGACGGCGACGCCTTCGATGATGTCGATGCCTAGTTTTTCAGCGCGCCGGCGCAAGGCGCCGTTCAAATCCCGGTTGGCGACCATGTGCGCAAAGGCTTCGCCGGGCGCGACCTCGCCATCGAAGGTGAGAAACACCGGGCGCACCGGATCGGAAGCGCGCGAATCCGTGACGATCATTTCGGTGATCGCCTGCGCTTCGGGCGCGATTTCGGCCCAGACGCCGAGCTGGTCGAGCATGCGGCAAGCGGCAGCGGCGATGGCCGAGGCGCGGCCGTCCTTTTGCCAGACGCCGGCGGGCGCGGCGTCGACGACAGCGACCGCCAGGCTCGGTCGCGCCTGTTTCAGCGATACTGCGGCGGCAAGCCCGACATAGCCGGCGCCGGCGACCAGAATGTCGAGCGCGGTTCGGTTTTTTGCATCCTCCTTGCGATCCACCATGGCAAATTCCTTTCCGGCCAAATTCCCTTCCGGCCTTGACTGCCCGCCATTCCTGTCGGAAACCGCCATCACACTTGCGGTGAGGGCGCGAAACATGACGGCGGCCATGGACGAGCTTCTCGGCATTCTCGACCTCGAGCAGCTGGAACACAACCTGTACCGTGGTCGCAGCCCCAAACTTGACTGGCAGCGCGTCTTCGGCGGCCAGACCATCGCCCAGGCGCTGGTCGCCGCCCAGCGAACGGTGGAGCCCGAACGCCACGTACATTCGCTGCACGGCTATTTCATGCGGCCCGGCGACACCAAGGTGCCGATCATCTACCAGGTCGACCGCATCCGCGACGGCGGCTCCTTCACCACGCGCCGTGTCGTGGCTGTCCAGCACGGCCAGGCGATCTTTTCGCTGGAAGCCTCGTTCCAGCAGGATGAGGCCGGGCTCGAGCATCAGGTTCCGATGCCGCAGGACGTGCCGGCGCCCGACACATTGCTGTCGCAGCGCGAACTGATTGGCAAGTTCGGCGAGGCCGTGCCCGACGGCATCAGGCGCTACTGGGAGCGTGACCGGCCGATCGAGATGAAACCGGTGATGCTTGAGCATTACACCAGCCGGGAAAAGCTGCAGCCGAAGCAGAACATCTGGATCCGCACGACCGGCCCGGTTCCGGCCGATCGCGCCACGCAGGCTGCAGTGCTTGCCTATCTCTCCGACATGACGCTGCTCGATACCTCGACCTTTGCGCATGGCCGCGCCATTTTCGATAGCGACATCCAGGCGGCGAGCCTCGATCACGCCATGTGGTTCCACCGCAGCCATCCGCTCGACGACTGGATGCTCTACACGCAGGACAGCCCGTCGACGCAAGGGTCGCGGGGATTCACTCGCGGGTCGCTGTTCGCCCGCGACGGCGCGTTGATCGCCTCGGTTGCTCAGGAGGGCCTGATCAGGCTGAAGCGGCCGCCCGCCGAATAGGCATTTTTTCAAAATTGCCTATTTTTTAATCAACTGCGTTGTCGCGACTATGCACAGTCAGCCGACAAACCTTCCCCAATCGCTTATTTAACAACAGGTTAACTCCCTGCTTCGGCAACTGGCACGGAGCTTGAATCCTAGCGGGCACTCTCCGGCTCTCATGGGATCGGCGACGTCGTACAAACGCGGGGGACCGCAACAGCAAAGGGTGAAACCTTATGAAAATCGTGATGGCAATCATCAAGCCGTTCAAGCTCGACGAGGTGCGCGAAGCGCTCACCGCAGTCGGCATCCAGGGCCTGACCGTCACCGAAGTCAAAGGCTACGGGCGTCAGAAGGGACACACGGAAATCTATCGCGGGGCGGAATACGCGGTCAGCTTCCTGCCGAAGATCAAGATCGAAGTCGCGGTCGGCCTGGACATGGTCGACAAGGCCGTCGAAGCCATCACCGCGGCGGCGAAGACCGGTCAGATCGGCGACGGCAAGATCTTCGTTTTCGGCATCGACCAGGCGGTGCGCATTCGCACCGGCGAAACAGACACCGACGCGCTTTGAGCTGCGGACACGTATTCCAATGGAGAGTTCAATGAATATTCCTTCTACTTTGAAGTCGGCGGCGCGCACCGCGCTGCTGGGCTCGCTCGCTATCGCAGCACTGGGCACGGTCGCCGCATTCGCGCAGGAAGCGGCTCCGGCCGCACCGGCAGCGCCAGCGGCGCCGGCCTTCACCGTGGACAAGGGCGACACGACCTGGATGATGATATCCACCATCCTGGTGCTGTTGATGACCATTCCCGGCCTTGCCCTTTTCTACGGCGGCCTGGTTCGCGCCAAAAATATGCTGTCGGTGCTGATGCAGGTCTTCACCATCACCAGCGTGGTCATGATCGTCTGGGTTTTCTACGGCTACAGCCTTGCCTTCACCCCCGGCAATGCCTTCGTCGGCGGCCTTTCCAAGATGTTTCTTGCCGGTGTCGACGTGACGACGGTGTCGGAAACCTTCACCAAGGGCGTTGCCATTCCTGAGCTGGTGTTCGTCATCTTCCAGATGAGCTTCGCCTGCATCACGCCCGCCCTGATCGTCGGCGCCTTCGCCGAACGCGTCAAGTTCTCCGCCGTGATCCTTTTCACCATCCTCTGGGTCACATTCGTCTACTTCCCGATCGCGCATATGGTCTGGTTCTGGGGCGGCCCGAGCGCTTATAGCGACCCGTCGGGGCTCATCTTCGGCTTCGGCGCCATCGACTTCGCCGGCGGCACGGTCGTTCACATCAATGCGGGCATCGCCGGCCTTGTCGGCGCGCTGATGATCGGCAAGCGCATCGGCTACAACAAGGACATTATGGCGCCGCACTCGATGACGCTGACCATGGTCGGCGCTTCACTACTGTGGGTCGGCTGGTTCGGCTTCAACGCCGGTTCGAACCTCGAAGCCAACGCCTACGCGGTGCTGGCCATGGTTAACACCTTCGTCGCCACCGCGGCGGCGGCAGTGACCTGGATCGTGCTCGAAACGCTGCTGCGCGGCAAAGCGTCGATGCTTGGCGCGGTTTCGGGCGCGGTTACCGGCCTTGTCGCCGTCACACCCGCTGCCGGCTTTGCCGGACCGATGGGCGCCATCGTGCTCGGCATCGTCGCCACCTGCGTCTGCTACTTCTTCGTCTCGGTCGTGAAGAACAAGTTCGGCTACGACGACAGCCTCGATGTCTTCGGCATCCACTGCGTCGGCGGCATCATCGGCGCGCTCGGCACCGGCATCCTGGTCAACCCCGCCCTCGGCGGCGCTGGCATCGTCGATTATTCGACAGCCGACTTCGCCGCCGGCTATGCCGGCACGGCGACCCAGCTGTGGTCGCAGTTCAAGGGTGTCCTGGTAACCGTCCTGTGGTCGGGCATCGGCAGCGCCATCCTCTACAAGATCGTCGATATGATCGTAGGCTTGCGTCCAACAGCCGATGCAGAGCGTGAAGGGCTCGACCTCACCGCGCATGGCGAAGCGGCCTATCACCCGTAAGCCTTGCACCCGTAAGTCTTGTCTGGGCGGCCTCGGCCGCGCTGCATCCTCCCATCCCGTCGTGACGCTCCTGCAAGGGCTCACGCATTGAGGCCCGGACCCGTTCCGGGCCTCTTTTTTGCGCAGACGGCCAAGCCAGATACTCGCCGCAAGATACTTCCCCCAACCCCTTATAGTTAATGCTGCCTTAACCTTCCCGCCGATAGTCTGGTGCCCGAATCTGCCGAGCTGCGCGCACGCTATCGGCCAGGCAACGACAGACGGGGAAGAGCATGCGTTCAGGGGCTTCAGCACCGCTCGCGCTGGCCGATACGGGGTACGGCATCCGGGCGTTCGCGCGGCGTCAGGTCGGCCGGCTGGTCGGTGCCGGCCTGTTTGCGCTGGTCGCCTTCGGTATCGCCAGCCTCGCCACCTGGAACGTCGCCGACCCAAGCTTCTCCCACGCCACCGATAATATCGTCAGCAACGCCATGGGCTATGTGGGCGCTGTCTTCTCCGACCTTGCCATGCAGTTCTTCGGCCTTGCTGCCGTCGCGGCGCTGGTGCCGGCGGTGGTCTGGGGATTTCTGCTGTTTTCGGCGCGCGGCGTCGACAGGCTGCTGAAGCGCGGGCTCGCCTGGTTTGGCTACGCTGTGCTTGCCGCGGCCATCGCCGGCTGCGTGGTGCCCCCCAAGACCTGGCCGCTGCCGACCGGTCTCGGCGGCGTGTTCGGCGACATGGTGCTCAAGATTCCCGGCTTCGTCGTCGGCGGCTACCCGACCGGTCTCATCGCCAGCGTGCTCGCCGTGCTTCTCGCCGCGCCGGCACTGTGGCTGTTTGCCTACGGCTCGGCGCTGATTGCACGCCAGAACGGTTTCGCGGTCCTGGAGCAACCGGCTGCGCCCGATCCCCGGGACCAGGACGAACTGCTTTTCGACAATGACGAGGACGAGGGCGACGAGGGCATTCTGGCGCTTGGCGCGATCACGCACTGGTGGCTGTCGTTGCGCGCCTATCTCCGCCGCCGTGCCGCGCGCCGCCGGGAGCACGATGACTTCGAACCGGAGATGGAACCGCGCGCCAGCGCCTGGCGGCGCGCTGCCGAGCGGGTCGAATCGGCCGAATTTGCCGAATCGCGGATGAGTGCCGATGGCCGGGCCCGCGTCGAGCCGGAATTCTTCGCCGCCATGGTCAACGACCGCAGCGCCTCGCTCGATCCCGACGACGCCGATGTTTTTGACGATGACGACGACATGGATTTTGCGCCGGAGCCCGTGGGCCAGCGCAGCACTGCGCCCAATGCGAAGGTGCAGCCGTTCCGCTCCGACGCGGCCACCCGCGTCGCGGCGCCGGCGCCCCGGCCCGTTCCGGGCGCCCGTGTCCAGCGCGAAGCCCAGACCTCGCTGATCGGCTCCGAACAATTCGAAATGCCGTCACTGCATTTCCTGTCCGAGCCGAAGAACGTCGTGCGCGATGCCACCCTGTCCAAGGACGCGCTGGAGCAGAATGCCCGCCTGCTCGAGGGCGTGCTGGAGGATTTCGGCGTCAAGGGCGAGATCATCCATGTCCGCCCGGGCCCCGTCGTCACGCTTTATGAGCTGGAGCCGGCGCCGGGCATCAAATCGTCGCGGGTCATCGGCCTGTCCGACGACATCGCCCGCTCGATGAGCGCGATCGCCTGCCGCGTCGCCGTGGTGCCGGGCCGCAACGCCATCGGCATCGAGCTGCCGAACGCCAAGCGCGAGACCGTCTATCTCAGGGAAATCATGGCCAGCCGCGATTTCGAGACCACCAAGGCCAAGCTGGCGCTGGCGCTAGGCAAGACCATCAATGGCGAGGCGGTCATCGTCGACATCGCCAAGATGCCGCACGTGCTGGTCGCCGGCACCACCGGTTCGGGAAAGTCGGTCGCCATCAACACTATGATCTTGTCACTGCTCTACCGGCTGACGCCGCAGGACTGCCGGCTGATCATGATCGACCCGAAAATGCTGGAGCTCTCTGTCTATGACGGCATCCCGCATCTTTTGACGCCTGTCGTAACCGATCCGAAGAAGGCGGTGGTGGCGCTGAAATGGACCGTGCGCGAGATGGAGGACCGCTACCGCAAAATGTCAAAGGTCGGCGTCCGCAACATCGACGGTTTCAACGCGCGGGTGCAGCAGGCGGAGAAGAAAGGCGAGAAAATCTCGCGCACCGTGCAGACCGGCTTCGACCGCCAGACCGGCGAAGCGATCTACGAGACCGAAAACCTCGATCTCGAGCCGATGCCGTACATCGTCGTCATCATCGACGAGATGGCCGATTTGATGATGGTCGCTGGCAAGGACATCGAAGGCGCGGTGCAGCGCCTTGCGCAGATGGCGCGAGCCGCCGGCATCCACGTCATCATGGCGACGCAGCGGCCGTCGGTCGACGTCATCACCGGCACGATCAAGGCCAACTTCCCGACCCGCATCTCCTTCCAGGTGACGTCGAAGATCGACAGCCGCACCATCCTGGGCGAGCAGGGCGCCGAACAGCTGCTTGGAATGGGCGACATGCTCTACATGGCCGGCGGCGGCCGCATCCAGCGCGTACACGGCCCCTTCGTTTCCGATGACGAGGTCGAGAAGATCGTCGCGCATCTGAAGCTGCAGGGCGTGCCGGAATATCTCGATGCGATTACCGAGGATGACGATGAGGACGACGACGAGCCGTCGGGCAAGGGTGGCTCGGGTGGTGGCGGCGGCAATTTCGAGGATTCCGACGATCCCTACGACCAGGCGGTTGCGGTGGTGCTGCGCGACGGCAAGGCCTCGACCAGCTACATCCAGCGCCGGCTCGGCATCGGCTACAACCGCGCCGCCTCGATCATCGAGAAGATGGAGAAGGAAGGCATTGTCGGCCCGGCCAACCATGCCGGAAAACGCGAGATTCTGGTGCCGACGGAGGACGACAAGTTCTGATCCGACCGGCAAGAACCATGGGATTTGCCCGGCCGCAAGGTCGACGGCGGCAACTATGACCCTTCTGGCGCGTTTGCAACGACCAAGCGCTGTTAGGCCGCCAAACTTAAGCCCAACTGGGGGGCCAAACACGGCGACAACAGATAAACCAGACGAGAGTGACCGGCATGAAAAACTCCTCTTTCGCCACGATCAGCCATTTTGCCCCGACCCGCCGCCAGCTGCTTGGCCTCGGCCTGGTCCTGGCAGGTGCTGCGGCCATCAACGTCGTGCCCGGGGTCCAGTTGCTGGCGTCGGCGCAAGCGGCGGTGCCACCCACCGCGCAGAAGATCGCCGACCATTTTTCCTCGGTCAAATCGATGACCGGCGAATTCGTGCAGTTCGGACCCAAGGGCGAGCAGACCGGCGGCAAGTTCTTTCTGGAACGGCCGGGCAAGATTCGCTTCAACTATGACGGGACGTCGAATTTCAGGGTGATTTCCGACGGCAAGTCGGTGGTCATCCTCAACAAGCGGCTGAAAACCTCGGATCTCTACCCACTGTCGAAAACGCCGCTCAAGCTGCTGCTCGACACCAAGATCGACCTCTCCGGCGGCCGCGTCAAAAGCGTCAAGGAAGAGAACGACGTCACCACTATTCAACTCGCCGACAAATCGGTGTTCGGCAGTTCGAAGATCACCATGATGTTCGATCCGAAAACCTACGAATTGCGCCAATGGACGATCACCGATGCGCAAGGCAAGGACACGACGGTGATGATCTTCAACGTCAGGGAAGGCGTGAGCTTCGCCCCCGACACCTTTGCCATCGACTATACGGCGAACCGCGAGCTGAACACCAAGTCGCGCTGAGGTATCGTGATATTCAGATAATGCCGGCCTGCGAACGGTAGTTCCCTGCGTTTCGTCGTGGGGAGCCTTTCTGGACGTCAGCGCTGCCCCTCATCTGGCTACCGCCATCTTCTCCCCGTAAATGGGGAGAAGGACGCTGTAATCGACGATTTCGCCATCCACCATGGTTGAAAGAAAGGCGCCGCGGCTGGAGCCAGCGTCTTTCTCCGGGGAGAAATGCCCGGCAGGGCAATGAGGGGCGGCGCGAGGGTCAACGATTGCGCCCGGCTTGTTTTTGCAGCGTATGGCTGGCAGTAGTTTCCGGAACTGCCTTGCCAAAAAAAGCACCAGCCCGTCGGAGCTATCCAGGTTCCTGCGGTCCCGTGCCGTCCGGACCCTCCGTATGCCCTTTTCCATCGCCACCTGGAACATCAATTCCGTCCGCTTGCGCATGCCGATCGTCGAACGCCTGCTTGTCGAACAGGCACCGGACGTGCTCTGCCTGCAGGAAACCAAAGTTCCCGACGAACTGTTTCCCGAGAAGGCCTTTCGCAAGCTCGGCTACGAGCATATCGCCTTCCACGGCCAGAAGGGCTATCACGGCGTGGCGACGGTGGCGCGGCGGCCGATCGCGATTGTCGAAAAGCGCCGCTTCTGCGAGATCGAGGACTGCCGGCATCTGTCGGTCACCATGCGGGCCGGCGGAAAGGCGATCCTGCTGCACAATTTCTACGTCCCGGCCGGCGGCGACGAGCCCGATCCGATCATCAACCGCAAGTTCAAGCACAAGCTCGATTTCGTCGCCGAAATGAACGCCATCCGCGCCGAGCACGACGAAGTGTCCGGTTCGATCCTGGTCGGCGACCTCAACATCGCGCCGCTCGAGCACGATGTCTGGTCGCACAAGCAGCTCCTGAAGGTGGTCAGCCATACGCCGGTCGAGACGGAAAATTTCGAGGCGATGCGGCTCGCCGGCGACTGGGTCGACCTGATGCGGCTCAACGTGCCTTATGAGCAGAAGCTCTACACCTGGTGGAGTTATCGCGCGCAGGATTGGGAAGCGTCGGATCGCGGCCGGCGGCTCGACCATGTCTGGTCGTCGCCAAACCTGGTGCCGAGCTTTGCCGGCTACGAGATCCTGCGGCCGGCGCGCGGCTGGGAACGGCCGTCGGATCATGTGCCGGTCATAGCGCGGTTCGACCTGGATTAGGTGTATCGATATTCAGATGAGGCCGGCCGGCGAATGGTGGTTTCCTGCGCTTCCGGTGCTCACGTACCCAAAAGTACGCTCCGCTCCGGTTCTCGGATCCCACCAGTCTCGGCTAAGGCCTGATCTGAATCTCGATACACATCAGCCTTGCCGCCCTGATTCGATGGCTTTCACGGGTCATTGGTTGCGAGAGCGAGTCGAAAAGCATCCGGGTTCAGTTGTCGAAACGCGGCGCCAGCTCCTCGATGCGGCGGATCATTGCCAGAAAATCCTCGGAGATGCGCTGGTACAGATGGACCGCGATATCGGGATATTCCTCCAGGATGCGGTGGAACATCTTGCGGCTGAGCCGCAGCACTTCCGAATCGATCTCGGCGGATGCGCTGGTCAGCCGGTTGGTGTCGGCGATCAGCGCCAGTTCGCTCAGCATCGTACCGGGACCGGCCGTGCCTATCGGGACGCCGGCGCCATCCTGCTCGCGATACAGCACGATGCGCCCGCTGACCACGATATAGGCGCAATCAGCCTCGTCGTCCTCGCGGTAGAGTTTGTGGTCGGCCTGCAGCTTGGTGGTTTCCGCGCCAAAGGCGAGCAGACGCAACTGTTCCTCCGTGAAGCCCTCGAAGAGCCTCACGGCGGACAGGATGCGGATGTCGTCATCCAACGCCATCTAGCTAGGTCCCCGAACGGCCAGTCCAATCCCTCCCTTAAAGCGCCGAGCATCCCTTTGAACGCGCAAAGGACGCTCTTACGCTTTGAAATCGACGCACCGTGCTTTCCAAAAATCGCTTCCGATTTTGGTCCGATGCGTCAGCGAGTTCGATCCAGAACCACCTCCAGTCTCAGGATCGTACCCGAAAGCGGCCCCTGCCCCGACCGCTGATTGAATGATTAAATGTTTAAGGAACCAGCTTGTAGCCGCCGCTTTCTGTCACAAGAATTTCTGCGTTGGAAGGATCGCGCTCGATCTTCTGGCGCAGCCGATAGACGTGGGTTTCCAGCGTGTGCGTGGTGACGCCGGAATTGTAGCCCCAGACTTCCTCGAGCAGCACGTCGCGCGTTACCACTTTCTGGTCGGCGCGGTAGAGATACTTGATGATCGAGGCTTCCTTTTCGGTCAGCCGCACCTTGGCGCCGCGCTGGTCGATCAGAAGCTTCTGGCTGGGCTTAAAAGTGTAGGGGCCGACCGAAAAGGTGGCGTCTTCGCTCTGCTCATGCTGGCGAAGCTGGGCACGGATGCGGGCCAGGAGAACCGCGAAGCGGAATGGCTTGGTCACATAGTCGTTTGCGCCGGCTTCGAGGCCGAGAATCGTGTCGGAATCGGTGTCGTGTCCCGTCAGCATGATGATGGGCGACTTATAGCCGCCCTTGCGCAGTATCTTCACTGCCTCGCGGCCATCCATATCGGGGAGACCGACATCCATGATGAGCAGATCGATGAGGCCGCCGCGGGCCGTGGCGACACCTTTGGCGGCGGTTGATTCCTGCAGGACGTCGAATTCCTCATAGAGAGACAATTGCTCGACGAGCGTGCCGCGCAGGTCGTCATCGTCATCGACGATCAGAATGGTGCGTGAAGTCATGGATCAATCCGTTGTTTTGAAAAGAAAATTCAGTTGACCGCTGCCTGTTTATGCGGAAGCTGACCGACACAACAGCCGATCACAATGATTTGTTCCGTGGCACGATCATACAAGAAAAAACGCGCGTGCAATGAGGCGAGCGCATTTTTGCGAAAAGGGCTTCGTGTTCTCACCGTGCGCGCCAGGCCCGGCCACGCCAGCCAGGGGCTTCTGCAAGCTGGCAAACTGGTGTTTTCATGTGCGCTGGGACGCGGCGGCATATCGGCCGGCAAGCGCGAAGGCGACGGCGCCACGCCGCTTGGTTCGATGCGGATCCTGTCGGGATACTTTCGTAACGATCATTTTTCCGGAGGCCGCAAAACCCGGCTGGCGATGGCGCCGATCGGTCCAGATCTCGGCTGGTGCGAAGTGCCTGATGACCGCAACTACAACCGTCCGGTCAGGATCCCCTATGGCGCCAGCCACGAGCGGATGCTGCGCACCGACCGGCTCTATGATGCCTGCCTGGTGCTCGACTGGAACATTTCTCCGCGTCGCCGCGGGCGCGGCAGCGCCATCTTCTTTCATCTGGCGCGCCCCGGCTTCACGCCGACGCAAGGCTGCGTCGCGGTGACGGCGCGCACGATGGCACGGCTGCTGCCGCTGCTGTCGGATCGCACGGTGATGAAGGTGGTGAGGTAGGGGAATAGGGGAATAGGGGAATAGGGGAATAGGGGAATAGGGGAATAGGGGAATAAGGGAATAAGGGAATAAGGGAATAAGAAAGTGTCAGTAGGATCGCGCAGGCGCGCCGCTTACCTTTTAGCTGCCCTACTGCCCTACGTCCGCGGCCTCTGCCAGCCGATGTCGAGCAGACCCAACCGGCCGAGTTCCCGGTCCATCACGCGCGCGACATCCTTGCGTTCGGCGCCGATATCGCGCAGTTGGCGGTCCGCAAGATCGTCGACGTTCTGATGCGGGAGATTGACCGCAACTTTCGCATGGCGAAACCAGTCGAGCGTCGCGCGCAGCCAGGCCGACCGGGCGATTGCAGGAGTCATAACTATGTGGGACATGGCACAATCCACTTCATTCGGGATGTAAAATCCGGTTTGATGTTGTTTCGATGGTCCCATCATGCTGGATTGAAATTAAAATGAGAAACGAGTAGTTTTCTCAGCATCTTCAAGTTTTATTTGAGGATTTGGAAAATGATCGACCGGCCTCTCCTCGTCCTACTGTGATGGCTCGCCTGCTGCCGGGAACCCGTGCACTGAGGACGCTGGAGGCGGCGGCCCGGCACCTCAATTTCACCCGCGCCGCAGATGAGCTCGGCCTGACGCCGGCTGCGGTCAGCCACCAGATCAAGGAAATCGAGGATCAGCTCGGCATCGTGCTGTTCACGCGCACCAGCCGCACGATCCGGCTGACGGAGGCGGGCGCGGTGCTGTTCGAGGCGTCGACCGACGCGCTCGATCTGCTTGGCCGGGCCGTCTCACGGGCGCACAAGATGGCGCGCGGAACGGCGCTGCTGAAAGTGACCCTCGACGCGCAGTTCGCGACAAAATGGCTAATGCGGCGCGTCGATGACTTTCGCAAGCAGCGGCCGGGCATCGAGCTCCGCTTCGACATTGCGTCCGAATTGCGCGATTTCGACCTGGACGACGTCGATGTCGGTATCCGTTTCGGCGCGGGAAAATATCCGGGCCTTTGCACCCACCGGCTGTTCGACAACATCATCATTCCTGTGTGCAGCCCCAGCCTGCTGGCCTCCGGCCCGCCGCTGCGCGAGCCGCGCGATCTCTTCCATCACACGCTTGCCCATATCGAGTGGGCGCGACAAGGCGTGACGTGGCCGAATTGGCGCATGTGGATGGCGGCGGCCGGCGTAGACGATTTCGACGACAGCCGGACGATCGTGTTCGGCACCTCGACCGACGCCGTTCAGGCCGCGCTCGACGGCAATGCCGTCGCGCTCGCCGATTTTGCCATGGTGGCAAACGATCTTTCCGAGGGCCGGCTGATCCGGCCATTCGAACTTGGCATCAGGGTTCCGCCCGACTTCGCCTATCATCTGGTCTACCCCATCGGATCGGCCAACGACGCCAGGATCGAGGCGTTCAGGGATTGGCTCCTGAACGAAGTTCACAACCCGCAGCCGGACCAACGCCTGGATGAGCTTTAGGTCGCTCTGCGTCGTCAGCCGGCGGTCGTCGACTAAAGCGCGTCGCGTTTGACCGGCCTCATGCGACGCGCTTTAGGTTGTTGTTTTTATGCATGTCGTTATCGCAAAACCGCTGCACACTTTTGCGCGACATGCATTGTTTCGTGGCGGCTGGGTCAGCCCGCGACGCCTGCTCCGAACCAGCCGATCACCGCGCCGATGATAAGCAGCACGCCGAGCCAGTGGCCGCAGTCTATGATGGTCAGGTCCCAGCCGAACCCTTCGTAGCGATGATTGACGGATAACGTCGTGGCGACGAATCCGAGCCAGAGAACGAAGCCGAAGACGAGCCCGGCAACGAGGCTCGGTTCGCCACCGGTCATCGCTCCGATAATCAGGGACATGACGAGCGCCATGACAAGTTCCGCAATGAAGCTGATGACGAAGGGCAGCGGCGATTTACTCATGGTCGCCGGATCAAGCCTGACGGCCTTGAGCCAGGGCTTGCTCAGACCCATGTACCAGGCAGCCCCGAACAACCACGCCACCACGGCGGCGACGATCACCGCCAGCCAGTTCACTGCTGAAAAATCCATGATTTCCCTCCCCGGAAGCATGTCGCCCAAAAGTGCCCAGCGGTTTTGGGACAACGATATGCGTACTCTCAAAATCGATGCGTGATGGAACGCCGGTTCGGCGATGCCGTCAAGCAAACCGCCAGACGGTCGTGCGCTTGACCAAGGCGTCTTCCAGCGCCCGGGTTACCGCCACTTCATAGACGGCAAGCGGCTCCAGTCCTGCTTGCGGCATATAGGAACGGCCGGGATCGCCGACGATAATGTCGGCGCCGCGCGCCTTCAGCGTCGCGAACCATGGCATCAGCCGTTCGGCGAAGGATTTGTCGTAGAAGACGTCGCCGGCCAGAACCACATCCCAGCCGGCATCGGCTCCGATGCAGTCCGAGCCGAGGAACTTTATCCCGACATCATTGGCCTCGGCGTTGAGGCGGATCGCGGTCGCGCAGAACGGGTCGATATCGGCGGCGATCACCTCTGCCGCGCCGGCCTTCGCCGCGGCAATGGCGACAAGGCCGGAACCGGAGGCAAAGTCGAGCACGCGCTTGCCCTGCACATCGGACGGATTGTCGAGGATATAGCGGGCAAGGCCTTGGCCGCCGGCCCAGGCGAAAGCCCAGAAGGGCGGCGGCAGGCCGATTTCGGCCAGTTCGTCCTCGGTCCGCTGCCACAGATCGTGCGCTTCGTCGGCCAGATGCAGCAGGATCTCCGGCACATGCGGCGGCGCCATCAGCGCCGTGTTGTCGAGGATGAAGCTTTTCGCGCTGTTCGGCGTCAGCGCCGTCACGGAGCGGGCGTCAGGCCGCCCATGCGGCAGACCTCTTTCCATTCGGCTGGCGTCACCGGCTGCACGGAAAGCCGTCCGAGCCGGACCAGTGCCATCTCGGCAAGCTTGGGATTGGCCTTGACCTGTTCCAGCGTCACCGGCTTCGGCATATCCTTTACGGCGCGGATATCGACGCATTCCCAGCGCGGATCGTCGGAAGTCGTGTCCTGATGAGCCAGCGCGCAGACCTCGGCGATGCCGACCACATCGAGCCCGTCATTGGAGTGGTAGAAGAAGCCGAGGTCGCCGATCTGCATCGCCTTCATATTGTTGCGCGCCGCATAATTGCGCACGCCGTCCCATTGCGTGCCGGCTTTGCCCTTCGCCTTGAGGTCCTCGAAGGAGAAGACCGAGGGTTCAGATTTGAACAGCCAGTAGTTCATTTTTTTGCTCCTCCTGGCAGCTGGCGATCAGGCAGCCGCCGGCTTGTTGAAGGTCCAATTCCATTGCCGGATCTCGACGCTTTCGAACAGCCCGGCCTTGGCATAGGGGTCTGCCGCCGACAGCGCTTGTGCCGCGGCCAGATCGGGCGCCTCGACCACGACGAGGCTGCCGTTCGGCTTGCCGTCGGCCTCGAGGAACGGACCGGCGAAGGCCAGCTTCTTCTCGCCGTTCAATCCTTCCAGGAAGGCAACATGCTCGGGCCGGGTATCGAGCCGCACCTGCAGGCTTCCAGGCTTGTCCTTGCAAATCAACGCAAACAGCATCTTCCATCTCCGGATTGTTCGAAATTACACGTCGGTTTCAGTCTTCAGCGGCCTTGTCATCAGCGCCGCGACAGCCTGGCGGATGGTGATCGTGCCGTCCAGTATGGCGGCAACGGCGGTGATGATCGGCGCATCGATCTTGCGCTCGGCGGCAATGCGGGCGGCGATCGCCGCCGTGGGCACGCCTTCGGCCAATGGCAGGCCGGCAAGTGCCTTGCCTTGTCCCAGCGCCAGCCCGTAGGCGAAATTGCGCGACTGGGCGGACGAGCAGGTGAGCAAAAGATCGCCGAGGCCGGAAAGTCCCATCAGCGTTTCCGGCCTGGCGCCGAAGGCAGCACCGATGCGGCGCAATTCGACGAAGCCGCGGGTCACCATGGCGGCCTGGGCGCTGGCGCCGAGCGCGGCGCCGGTGACGGCACCGGCGGCAATGGCGAAGACGTTCTTCAGCGCGCCGCCGATCTCGACGCCGATGAGATCGTCGCTCGAATAGCAGCGCAGGTTTTGCGCCGAGAAGCGGGCGGCAAGATCCGCCGCCAGATCCTCGTCGCGGGCGGCGACCACCACGGCCGTCGGCAGGCCCCTGGCGACGTCGGTGGCGAAGCTTGGGCCGGACAGGGCGGCGACCGGATTTTCAGGCAGGATCTCTCTAGCGATGGCCGACAGCAGCGCGCCGGTGTCGCGCTCGATGCCCTTGGCGCAGAGAACCAGCGGGGCGCCTTTCGGCATATGGGTTTTCGCGGTGGCCAGCATGGCGCGAAGCGACTGCGCCGGCGCCACCGCCAGAACGCAGTCGGCGCCGTCGAGCGCGGCCTCGATGTCGCTCGTTGCCACGATGCCGGCCTGGAGCGCGATGCCCGGCAGATAGCGCGGATTTTCGCCACGGTCGATCGCGGCGACGGTCTCCGGGTCGCGCGCGTAGAGGCGGACGAAATGACCGGCTCGCAGCATGGCCAGCGCCAGCGCCGTGCCCCAGGCACCGCCGCCGAGCACGGCAATGCGCCAACCGCTTGGCGCCTTGTGCCCGCTACCGGTCATGCCTTGGCTCCGCGCCGGCCCGAGCCGACCATCGGGGCAGAGATACTGTCCAGCGGCCAGCGCGAGCGCGGCACGAAATCGGCGGCGTTCTCACCCGCGATGCCGACGCGCAGCCGTTCGATGCCGGCCCAGGCGATCATCGCTGCATTGTCGGTGCAGAGTTTGAGCGGCGGTGCGACGAAAGCAAAGCCGGCTTTCTCGCATAGGGCTTCGAGTGTGGCCTTGATCGTCCGGTTGGCAGCGACGCCGCCGGCGACGACGAGCGCAGGCTCCATCTCGCCTGGAAACTCCTGACGGAATCGGTTCAGCGCCCTCGAAACACGATCGTCCAGCGCATCCGCCACCGCCGCCTGGAACGAGGCGCAAATGTCGGCGACGTCCTGTTCGCTCAACGGGGCAATGGCCGTTGCTGCCTGGCGCACGGCGGTCTTCAGCCCGGAAAAGGAGAAATCGGGCTGCGCCGATCCCTTCATCGGCCGCGGGAAGGCGAAGCGTGCGGCGTCGCCGGTCGCCGCCGCCTTCTCGACATTCGGCCCGCCGGGGTAGGGCAGGCCGAGCATCTTGGCGGTCTTGTCGAAGGCTTCGCCGAGCGCATCGTCGATGGTTGTCGCCCAGCGCTGATAGTCGCCAACGCCACGCACCGCGACGATCTGCGTGTGGCCGCCGGACACCAGCAGCAACAGGTAGGGAAAATCGAGCCCGTCGGTCAGCCGCGCGGTCAGCGCGTGGCCTTCGAGATGGTTGATGGCGATCAGCGGCTTGTTCGCCGCGGCGGCGATCGCCTTGGCCGTCATCAGCCCGACGATCAGCCCGCCGACCAGGCCGGGGCCGGCAGTCGCGGCAATCGCGTCGATGTCGGCGAGATCGACGCCCGAATCGGCGAGCGCTGCCTCGATGATGCCGTCCAGCGCCTCGACATGGGCGCGCGCGGCGATTTCCGGCACGACGCCGCCGAAGGCGGCATGCTCCTCGATCTGGCTGAGCACGATATCGGACAGGATTTTCGGCGCGCCGCCGCCGTCCAGCGCCACCACGCTCGCGGCGGTCTCGTCGCAACTCGTCTCAATGCCCAGAACGCGGATCAATTCGTCGCTATCCCTAGAGATTGTGCAACCAGTCTTTCCCCGTTAGGAGGAAGCCCGGAAAACGGCCTCAATCTGCCGGGGGTTATCACGGACGGCGCGCCATGCAAACAACCTTGAAAATCGGAACACGCGGCAGCCCGCTGGCGCTGGCGCAGGCGCATGAAACGCAGGCGCGACTGATGGCCGCGCACGGCATGCCGGTTGAGGCATTTGAAGTGGTCGTCATCTCGACCAGCGGCGACCGCATCCAGGACCGGCCGCTGTCGGAAGCCGGCGGCAAGGGCCTGTTCACCAAGGAGATCGAGGAAGCGCTGCTGGCGCGCCGTATCGACATCGCCGTGCATTCGTCGAAGGACATGCCGACGGTGTTGCCCGACGGGCTGGAACTTTCCGCCTTCCTGCCACGCGAGGACGCCCGCGACGCTTTCGTCGGCAAGGCGGCGAAAACGATCGCCGGATTGCCGCACGGCGCAAAGGTCGGTTCGTCGTCGCTGCGGCGCCAGGCGCTGATCCGGCGGATGCGGCCGGACCTCGACGTGGTGATGTTCCGCGGCAATGTGCAGACGCGGCTGCGCAAGCTCGACGAGGGCGTTGCCAACGGCACCATCCTTGCCTATGCCGGGCTGAAGCGGCTCGGGCTCGAAAATGTCATCACCGACCTGATGCCGCTCGACACCTTTCCGCCGGCGCCGGGGCAGGGCGCGATCTGCATCGAAAGTCGTATCGGCGACCTCGATGTGGAAAAGATGCTGACGGCAATCCATGATTTGCCGACCGGACAGGCGCTGGCCTGCGAACGCGCTTTCCTGGCAGCGCTCGACGGGTCGTGCCGCACGCCGATCGCCGGCCATGCGACGATATCGGGCGGAACGGTTGTCTTTGCCGGCCTGATAATCTCGCCGGACGGTACGCAGTCCCATGAGGTCAAGGCGGAAGGTCCGGTGCAGGATGCCGCCCACATCGGCGAGGATGCCGCCAGGACCGTACGGGCCAAGGCCGGCGAAAAATTCTTCGACGGCTGGGCCTGACATGGTTCGTGTCCTGGTGACGAGGCCGGAACCGGGCGCCTCGCGCACGGCGCAGCGGCTTTTGGACCAGGGTTTTCAGCCGATCCTGCTGCCATTGACCGAGACGGTCGCTCTGCCGGTCGATGCGGACGGGGTCGCAGACAATGCCGTGGCCGTTGCCGCCACCAGCGCCAATGCCGTGCGTCACGCGCCGAAGGAAATCATCGCAGCGCTCGCCGGCTTGCCCTGCCATGCCGTCGGTAAAAGGACCGCGGAAGCGGCCCACACTTCGGGATTCTTCTCCGTCAGCGAAGGCCCCGGCGATGCCCAGGCGCTGGCGGATGCGCTTGCCGGCGGCTACGCCGGACAGACCATCGTCTATCTGTGCGGGCGCGTACGGTTTCCGGGTTTCGAGCAGCGGCTGCAGGCGGCAGGCGTTCACGTCCGCGCCGTCGAGACCTATGACACCGTCGCGCGGGACTATTCCGACGAAGCCGTTCTTGCGCGCTTGTCCGGCCCGCCGGTCGCGGCGGTGCTGCTCTACTCGGCCAATGCGGCCACAGCGATGCAGGCACTGGCTGGCCGGCCGGCGCTGCTTGGCGTTTTTGAGAGGACGGTTTTTTTCGCTTTGTCGGCGCGCATTGCCGCGGTGTTGGACGATGTCGCCGGCGACAGGATCCGGATAGCGCCTGAGCCCAGTGAAGATGCGCTGCTGGGCCTTTTGCAGGCGCGGCGCTGACCGGCGCCTGCCGCTGCTTGCCTGCCCCGTCCCGGGCGTCAGCGCTGGGCGACTGCCTGGATCGGCATGTTTGTTCTTGCTTTGTGCCGGCAGCTGTGCTAACAATTGCTTGTCGTGCCCATTCGCGCCGACGACCCGCCGCCAAGGCGGGTTTTTTGTTTCTGATCTCCCTGAAGCGCAGACACGGGCCCTGCGGCGTCTCGCCAAAACCGACCCCGAAGCCACGGCGTCATCACGCCGCCCTTTTCATCGCTTGGTGATGTGCTAGACCCTTTCTGAACCATCCCGAAGCGAATTTTGTGGAGCCCAAGCATGGTCAAGACGCCGAAGATGCGGCATTCGAAAAGCCGTCGTGAGCCGGTGACCATCGAGCTCGAACCCGGCGCCGTCTCGCGCGTTGCCGACGAGGATGCCGCCAACGGGCGGACCGACGAGGCGAAGGCGGAGGAAGCGGCAAACGCGTCGCAGCCGGAAGCGCCTGATGAACCCGTGCATGCCGATCAGACCGACATCGAGCCGTGGGAACATGCCGACGCGGCCCCGCCGGCCGGCTCGGAAGAGCCGGCAGAGGGTGGCGCCAAAGGTGCCGAAGGACCCAAACCGACTTATCCGGCCGGCTCGGAGGCGTCGGCGAGCCGGGCCTTCGACTACAGTTTCGACGACGCATCCGCCGAAGCCAGCGGGACGGGGACCAGCAGCGGGACCGATGAAGCGCCGAAAGAAACCCAGACAGGGAATGAATACATGGCGCAGCCGAAGCGTGGCGGCATCAACGGCATCGCTGCCGGCATTATCGGCGGCGTCATCGCACTCGCCGCCGCCGGAGGGCTGCAGTTTGCCGGCTTGCTCGGCGCGCCAGGGGCTGGCGATGCCTCCTCGGGCGGCGTATCGCTCGATGGCATCAATGGCGAAATCGCTTCGCTAAAGAGCGAGATCGCCGGGCTCAAGGACACAGGCGGCAACAATGATGCGTCGGCCAAGGTGGACGGGCTGTCGTCGGCCCTGGATCAGGTCAAGACGGATGTCGCTGCGCTGAAATCGGCGGTCGAGCAGGGTGGAGCAGGCGACAGTGCCGGGCTTGCAGCCCTTGGCGACAAGGTCAGGCAGATCGAGACGGAGATTGCGGCTCTTGGCCAGACCGGCAATACGGCGCCGGTCGATCTCGGCCCGCTCAACGAAAAGCTGGTCGGGCTCGACGCACTGGTGAAATCCGCCGGCGAGACGGCGAAAGCGCAGGAGGGCCGGCTTGCGGCGCTGGAACAATCCGTGTCGCAGCTTTCCGGCAAGCTCGAGGCACAGGCAGCGCAACCGAAGATCGCGCTCGCCATTGCCGCATCGGCGCTGAAGGCAGCACTCGACCGCGGTGCGCCTTTCGCGGCCGAACTCGAAACCTTTGCGGCGATTTCACCCGATGCGCCGGAGCTCGCGACCTTGCGTAGCTACGCCGAGAAGGGCGTTCCGACCCGGGCTGAGATCGCCGCCGAAATGCCCGCCGCGGCCAATGCCATGGTCGCTGCCTCGGAGCCCGTCGACCAGAATGCCGGCTTCCTGCAAAACCTGTTGTCGAGCGCCGAATCGCTGGTCAAGGTCCGGCCGATCGGCGCCGTCGAAGGCGCCGGGGCGCCGGAAACCGTCGCGCGTATGGAGGTGGCGGTCAACCAGGGCGACTACGCCAAGGCGCTCAGCGAATACGACACACTGCCCGAGGCGGCCAAGGCCGCCGGCGCCGAATTTGCCGGCAAACTGAAGGCGCGGACCGAAGTCGAGACGCAGATTGAGGCGCTGATCGCCAGTGCGATGAAGGCGTGAGGAAAACCCGATGATTCGCATTCTGCTTTTCCTCGCCGTCGTTTTCGTGCTCGGGCTGGGTTTCGCCTGGCTGGCCGACCGGCCGGGCGAGATGGTCGTCACCTTCAGCGGCTATCAATACCAGGTCAGCCTGATGGTGGCGGCGGTGGCGGTTGTCGCCGTGGTCGCCGCGCTGATGATCGTCTGGTGGCTGCTCAAGGCGCTGTGGAACAGCCCCTACACCATATCGCGCTATTTCCGCGTGCGCCGTCGCGACCGTGGCTATCAGGCGCTGTCGACCGGCATGATCGCCGCCGGCGCCGGTGACGGAGCGCTCGCCCGCAAGAAGACCAAGGAAGCGGCAAAGCTCATTCGCTCCGACCAGGAGCCGCTGATCCACCTGCTCGAGGCGCAAGCCTCGCTGCTCGAAGGCGACCATGAGGGTGCCCGCGAAAAGTTCGAGACCATGCTCGACGATCCCGAAATGCGGCTGCTCGGCCTGCGCGGGCTCTACCTCGAGGCCGAGCGCCTCGGCGACCGCGACGCGGCGCGGCACTATGCCGGCCGCGCCGCCGCGATGGCGCCGCAGCTGGCCTGGGCCGCCGAATCGACGCTGGAAGATCTGACCGGGCGCGGCGACTGGGACGGCGCGCTGAAACTGGTCGAGGCGCAGAAATCGACGCGCCAGATCGAACGCGACGCCGCCAACCGACGTCGCGCCGTGCTGCTCACTGCCAAGGCGCAGGCGCTGATCGACAGCGATCCCAATGCCGCCAAAACCGCTGCTCTCGAGGCCAACCGGCTGCGGCCGGATTTCGCGCCGGCGGCGGTGATCGCAGCCAAACTGCTGTTCAGACAGAATGATGTGCGCAAGGGCGCGAAGATACTGGAAGCGGCGTGGAAAGCCGAGCCGCATCCGGAGATCGCGCAGCTTTACACCCACGCCCGGCCAGGCGATGCCGTGCTCGACCGCCTGAACCGGGCGAAGAAGCTGCAGGAGATGAAGAAGAACCACGCCGAATCATCGCTGGCGGTGGCACGCGCCGCACTCGACGCGCAGGACTTTTCAACCGCCCGCAAAGAGGCCGAGGCAGCCATACGCATGGATCGCCGCGAAGGCGCCTATCTGCTTCTGGCCGACATTGAGGAGGCCGAGACCGGCGATCAGGGCAAGATTCGGCAACTTTTGTCCAAGGCAGTGCGTGCACCGCGCGATCCGGCCTGGGTTGCCGACAGCGTCGTCTCCGAACGCTGGGCGCCGGTGTCGCCGATCACCGGCAAGCTTGACGCCTTTGAGTGGCGGGCGCCGATGGAGCGGCTCGGCCAGCTCATCGACAGTGATGAGGACGCGCCGGACGCCGTAGTGCCGACGATTGCGGCGCCCATCGAGCCGGCAAAAGAAAATGTGATCGAGCTGAACCCCGCTGGTTCGGCCGAAAGACCGACCACCGCGGCGGCCTCGGAAAGTGGCGAAGACGATGTTGCGCCGGTCAACGCCACGGCGTTTGCCGCGGTGCCGCCGGATGCCGAAGCTGTCGAACCGGCGGAGGAACTGGCCCGGCTGCCCGACGATCCCGGCGTCGATCCGGACGACCAAGACCAAAAATCACCACGCAAGTTTCGATTGTTTTGATTCGGCTGAGCTTGATAGTTTTGGCCGATGGGAAGTAGGAATCACATGTTCGAACGCTTTCTGTCGTTTATGAAGGACCTGCCGGCAGCTGGCAGCGCCCGCAACAACGCCGATGATCCGCGCATTGCCGCTTCCGCCCTTCTCTACCATGTGATGAGTGCCGACGGCGTGCGTCAGGATGCCGAATGGGAGCGGTTCAAGGCGGTGCTGGCGGAAAGCTATTCGATCGGCGGCGACGAGCTCGACGCGCTTGCCGCTGCCGGCGAGCGGGCCGACAATGAGGCGATCGACCTCTACGCCTTCACCAGTGTTTTGAAGCGTCAGCTCGATCCGGACGCGCGAAAAGCCTTCATCGGCCTGATGTGGCAGATTGTCTATGCCGATGGCGAATTGCACGAACTCGAGGACAATATCGTCTGGCGGGTCGCCGAGCTGATGGATGTCGAACGCCACGACCGCGTCGAGGCACGCCGCAAGGCGGCCGCCGAAGCGCCGGATGCTACTGGAACGTCGAGCGACGAATAGACAGGATACCCATGCCATCCACGCCGAGGCCGAGACCAAAAATCCTGATCGTGCTGCATCAGGAGAGTTCGAGCCCCGGGCGCGTCGGCCACATGCTTATCGAAGAGGGGTTCGACCTCGATCTCCGCTGCCCGCCGCTCGGCGACGCCTTGCCGGAAACACTGGACGGTCATGCCGGAACCGTGGTGTTCGGCGGACCGATGAGCGCCAATGACGAGGACGACTTCGTCCGCCGCGAGACCGACTGGCTGAAAGTTCCGCTCCGGGAGAACCGGCCGTTGCTCGGCATCTGCCTCGGCGCGCAGATGCTGGTCAAACATCTTGGCGGCAAGGTCGAGGGGCATGGCGAGGGGCTGGTCGAGATCGGCTGGTATCCGCTGAAAGCGACGGAGGATGGCAGGAAGCTGATGCGCTGGCCTGAGATGGTCTACCAGTTTCACCGCGAGGGCTTCTCGCTGCCGAAGGATGCGACGCTGCTGGCGACGGCCGAAACCTATCCCAACCAGGCCTTTCGTTATGGCGACAATGCCTGGGGCATCCAGTTCCATGGCGAATTGACCAGGGCGATGATGCAGCGCTGGGTCGTTCGCGGCGCGCATCGCTTCGAACTGCCCGGCGCGCAGCCCGGCCGCGACCATCTCGGCGGCCGGCTAATCTGGGACATGCATCTGAAGCGCTGGCTCGGCGAATTCCTGCAGACGATCTTCGGTAAGCCCGCGCTGTCCTGATCTAGTTTTGCGTCTATAAACGCAAACTCCTGATCTAATTTTGTTTCGCCGTTTTTGGGGACGAGGCGCTGCGGCTTCAGGTGTCCGGAGTCGTGCCACCGATTCCAAGTCCCGCCACCGCCGGAGCCGACAATGCGCCAAGAGTTTCGTCAGCCCACCGGACGGCAAGGTCTGCCTGCCGAAGCGGTGAACCGAGCGACAGCAGCCTGGCTTGCCGGTTCGACCGAAGCAGCAGTCGTTGACGGGGACGTCAGACCGGCAGCCCATTTTGCTTACGCAGGCTTTTGTCGAATGCCGATGCCGGGACGAAACGGCGCAGGAAACTGACCTGGCGCGCCATTTTTCCCGCCGGATAGCGCCTCTTAGGAGCGGGATCGGTCGCAGCCGCCAATACGGTCTTGGCTACCACTTCGGGCGCATCGCCTTTTTCCATCGCCTTCCGCACGGCTACATTCATGCCAGCGCGCGCAGAGTCATAGATATCAAGCAACTGATCCGGCCTGGCGAGATTGTCTTCGAATAACGTACGGGTATAGGCGGGCTCGACCAGCACGACGCGAACTCCGAACGGGCGCAGTTCGTGGTCGAGCGATTCGGAATAGCCTTCAATGGCATGTTTGGTCGACGCATAAAGCGCGAAATAGGGCGCTGGGATGAAACCCTGCACCGAGCTCAAATTGACGATCCTGCCCTTTCCTTGGCGGCGCATTGTCGGCAACACCGCGTTGGTCACGCGGAAAACGCCGAAGACGTTCACGTCGAACAACGACTGAGCCTGGGCCATGGAGGACTCTTCCGCGCCGCCAAGCAGACCCATGCCGGCATTGTTGACGAGCAGATCAATACGCCCGGCCTCGGCCAGAACGTCATCGACCAGTTTCGCCACGGACGCGTCATCGGTGACGTCGCAGGTCAGCATGGTAATGCCGTCGGATCGTTCGGCGACCGCGCGACGGCTGGTTCCGAACACGCGAAAGCCGGCATTCTGCAGGGCTTTGGCCGTTGCGTGGCCGATGCCGGTGGATGCGCCCGTCACCAGGGCGACGCCAAGATTGGTCTTGTTCATGGAAATCGCTTTCTTTGTGCTGGATTACCGGCTGCAGGCGTGCGCACAAATGGAGATGTGGCGCACGCCCCGGCGACCTAGGGAAGCCATTACTCGGCAATGGCCCCAGTTTTCTGGTCGGACACCGATCCCACCTCGGTGACGGTAAGCTTGTCGCCCGAGCGCGACATCTCGAGGCTTTGGTCAGGTTCGCCCAATTTTCCCGGCACCGATATGGTGGCCGACTGGCCTTCGGCGAGGGTGGCCGAGAAGCGCACCGGAGCCCCGGCCTCACCATCCGCCATCGTTGCGATCACCCGATAGCCGTCATTGTCGTTGGTGTAGTAGAGGACGCCATGAAGGCCGCCGATACGGATACTCTCCCCCGCCATGGCCGACAGCTCACCGGCATGCAGCGGAGACGCGGCCAGGCCGAATGCCACCACACCACCGATGAGGTTGATCATCGCGAGGCTCCGTTTGGACTGTGCCGCTCTCGGCCGGTCCGGGAGGGCAGGATGCGCCGATTGCGCGCGCTGATGAGTAAGGGCGAGGCGGGTTCCGACTTCATTTGCAACGGTGTTCATAGCAGGCTCCAATGTTGACAGCGTTAACTTCCAGGCATTGACATAAGCCCGAAAGTAGGCAATGTCAACAATGTTTCTGATGATAACTTTGTGAGCCAGCATGCAAGAAGCCACCGATCGTCCCTACCACCACGGAAATCTGAGGTACGCGATCATCGAGACCGCCATGGCCATGCTGCACGAGGAAAAGGGCTGGCAGTTCACTCTGAGGGAAGTGGCGCGCCGTGCCGGCGTCAGCCATGCCGCTCCCTACAAGCACTTTCCGGACAAGGCCGCCCTGCTTGCCGAAATGGCGCTGCTGGGATTCGACAGGCTGCATGAGGCGATGACGACGGCAAAGCCAAGAGGGGCAAATTCCTGGCGGGACGAATTTCTCGCCGTCGGCCGGGCCTATGTTCGGTTTGGAACCTCAAATCCGGGTCTCTACCAGCTCATGTTCAGCGCGGAGGCCGGCAAGGCAGCGGACGTGCATCTGAGCGAGAGGGCGCTCGCTGTGTTTGGCGTGGTGATCGCATTGCTGGATCGGGGCGAGGCCGAGGGCGTGCTGCGCAAGCGCGACGTGCGGGGTCGCGCGGCAGCCTGTTGGGCGCAAGTCCATGGCATCACCATGTTGACCATGGAAGGTTTGTTCCAACTCGAAAAAGTCGGCCCAAATCCCCTGGACGCCGCCCTCCTCACGCTGCTCGAAGGTCTGGAGAACTGACTATTTATGGTTGGGAGCTGCTGGAAAGCGGCGCTACGTGGCAAGCGCGGGGTCATTCGGGACTCGCGGTCCCGTACCTCGGATCAGTCTGCCCCGGATCAGTTTCGCCCGTTGAGGTGGCGCACCTTGCGCAACTGCGGGAACAGCACCGCCCACAGCCCGGCGACAACGACTGCGCCGACGCCGCCAATCACCACCGCGGGCACGGTGCCGATCAATGCCGCCATGGTACCCGCGCGGAATTCGCCGAGCTCGTTGGAGGCGCCGACGAAAACCTGATTGACGGCGTTGACGCGGCCGCGAACCTTGTCCGGCGTCCACAGCTGGATCAGCGTCTCGCGGATGTAGACGCTGAACATATCGGCGGCGCCGAGCAAGGCGAGCGCTGCGATCGACAACCAGGTGATGATGGAGAGGCCGAACAGCACGGTAAAGGCGCCGAACAGCGCGACGAAGCCGAGCATGACCACGCCGGCATGATTGCGGATCGGATGTCCGGCCAGCCAGATGGCAACGCAGATGGCGCCGATCCCCGGCGCCGAACGCAACATTCCCAAGCCCCATGGGCCGAGTTCGAGGATGTCGCGCGCATAGACCGGCAGCAGTGCCGTGGCGCCGGACAAAAGCACGGCGAACAAATCGAGCGAAATGGCGCCGAGCACAATCTTTTCGTTCCAGATATAGCCGAAGCCGGCAAACAGGGTCTGCATCGTCGGCCTATCGGTCTCGCTGCGCTGGGCAGGCTTCGGGATGCTGAAGACCAGCACTGCGGCGACAAACATCAGAACGGCTGCGGTGCCGTATGCCGCTTCCGCCGAAAGCCCGTAGAGCAGGCCGCCGGCGACCGGTCCGACGATGGTCGCCGTCTGCCAGGCTGACGAATTCCAGGCGATCGCGTTGCCGAAATCCTCTGGCGGCACGAGGTTGGCGAACAGCGACGCCGCGGCCGGTCCGAAGAAGGCGCGCGCGATGCCGAACATGGCGAGCACGCCGAAGATCAACCCCGGCCCGCTAAGGCCGCGCAGCGTCAGCAGCAGCAGCGCCAACGCGCAGATCGCCTCCAGCAGCGCCGTCAGCGCCATGATCAGCCGGCGGCCGAAACGGTCGGCGACCACCCCGGTGACGAGCACCAGCAGCAGCGAAGGCAGGAACTGGACAATGCCGACAAGTCCGAGATCGAACGGATCGCGGGTCAGGTCGTACACCTGCCAGCCGACGGCGACGGATACGATCTGGGTGGCGAATGTGGAGAGGAAGCGCGCCGCCCAATAGCTCAGGAAGGGTTTGTGGCGGAAGGCGGCATAGCGCGATGCATCGGGTTCCGATGTCATTTGTGAATGGCCCCGGGCGCTGGTCCGACCACAGCGCTTTTAGCGCGGTTCGGTGCGGGGCGCGCGCAAAAATCGGCTCTGGATCAAAGATTTCGCGCTACCATGCTAATTGTAAATGGCGGAGGTGGAGAGGTTATTTTGGCGCACAGGTCGAGGTCCTTCGCGCCAATCTTCGAGGCTTCCATTTGCCGGGCTTCGAATGACGTGTCAGACCGTGGCCTTGGGCTTCCTGGTCTTCTTGACCGGCGCCGGCGGGGCGGCCTTGCGGCCAAGACCGATCGCCTTCGCCAACTGCGAGCGCGAGGCCGCGTAGGTGGGGGCAACCATCGGATAGTCGGCCGGCAAGCCCCATTTGGCGCGGTAGGCATCCGGCGTCAGCCCGAAATGAACGCCAATATGGCGCTTCAGGGATTTGAACTTCTTGCCGTCTTCGAGGCAGATGATGTAGTCCGGCGTCACCGATTTCTTGGGATTGACCGCCGGAATCAGCGGCGCTGCCACCGGAGCGGCGGGTTGTCCGAGCCCACCTATCGACGCGCTGACGCTGGCGATGAGATCGCCGAGGCCGGAAGCGGGCAAGCGGTTCTTCTCGACGTAAGCGGACACGATGTGAGCGGTCAGCTCGAGAAGGTCAATGTCCTTGCGGGCTTTGTTGCTGTCGTCGGTCAATCTATTTTCTCCGTTAGTGGGGTCGCAGAATTCCTAGTCGGCAAATCTGCGTAACGCAATGACGGCGCACCACGCCACACATTATTTTGAATAACAATACTAACGGCTGGGCCAGATCAACAGGTCTGGCCCTAAACCCCCATAATATCAGACGATCAGGGATTTGTCGCGCCACAGTCGAAATCCACCTTCGAAGGCGCGTGTGTTGTCGCCGCGCCTGCAACCGGCAGGCAATTCGTCCAGTTTGTCGACATTGCCGCCGCCGATGACCACATAGTCAGGCTGCATGGCGGCGCGCAGCCGCTCGACGACGTCGAACACGTGTTTGCGCCATTTCTTCTTGCCGCGCTTTTCAAGGCTGCGTTCGCCGACATAATCCTCGAAACTGCCGCCCTTCTTGTAGGGAAGATGCGCGAGTTCCATCGGCTGGGCGACATTGTCCACGATCATCGCAGCACCGAGCCCCGTCCCGAGGCCGAGGAACAGCATCCGCCGGCCTTCGTAACTGCCGACGGCCTGCATCAGCGCGTCGTTGACCACCTTTACCGGCTTGCCGAACTGCGCTGCGAAGTCGCATCCGACCCAGCCCTTGCCGAGATTGGCGGGGTCGGTCAGCGGCCTGTTGTGGTGCACCGGGCCGGGATAACCCATCGAGATGACGTCGTAGGGCAAACCGTCGGCGAGCGTCTGCACGGCCGCGATCATCTGCTGCGGCGTCAGGCCGGGTCCGGAATCTGTTCTGCGCTCCTCGCCGCCGGCGCTGGTGAGGATCTTGACATGGGAGCCGCCAATATCGATCGCAAGTACGATCTTCTCGCTGTCCGGTGCAGGCTTTTTCGCCGCTTTGGCCATTGCGTCGCCTCTCGAGTTCATTTCGCCGGATTGATCCAGCCGTTCGGCGGTCCGAACCCGGCCATCGCATCGGCGGGCCCCCATGTCCCCGGCTCATAGAGATGAGGCGGCGTGGTGTCGCCGAGCACCGGGCCGACGATTCGCCAGGCGAGTTCGCTGGCGTCCTGGCGGGTGAACAACTGGCCGTTGCCGTTCATCGCGTCGCCGATCAGCCGCTCATAGGGCGGCATGTCGCCCTTGCTGTCGTCGAGCGCGGTGAGTTCGACCTGCTCGCCGATCATGTCGTCACCGGCAGCCTTGCGCTGGGCGCCGATCGAGATCGCCACCTGCGGGTCGATGCGGAAGCGCACGTAGTTGGCATCCTCAGGCTTGATAGGGTCGAAGACAGCAAGCGGCGGCCGCTTCAGCCGGACGATGACCTCAGTGGCGTGCACCGGCATTGATTTGCCGGCGCGGATGAAAAAGGGCACGTCCTGCCAGCGCCAGGTGTCGACGAAAAACCGCACCGCCGCAAAGGTCTCGACCGGCGAATTCGGCGCGACGCCCGGCTCGCGGAGATAGCCCTTGAATTGGCCGCGCACGACATCGTCCTTGGTCAGCGTCCGGATCGCCCGCAGCACCTGCACCTTCTCGTCGATCAGATCGTCGGCCGAGCGGCCAACGGGCGGCTCCATGGCAAGCAGCAGCAGGATGTTGAGCAGATGGTTCTCGATGACGTCGCGGATGCAGCCGACCTCGTCATAGAAGCGGCCGCGGCCTTCGACGCCGAAATCCTCGGCCATGGTGATCTGCACGCTCTCGACGAAATTGCGGTTCCAGATCGGCTCGAGAAAAGAATTGGCGAAGCGAAAATAGAGCAGGTTCTGGATCGCCTCCTTGCCGAGATAATGGTCGATGCGAAAGATCGACTGCTCTTCGAATACCAGGTGCAGGACCCGGTTCAACCAGCGCGCCGATTGCAGATCGTGGCCGAAAGGCTTTTCCACCATCAGGCGCGCGCCCTGGGCCGCGCTCGACTGTTCCAGCCCCTGGATGACCGTCTCGAACATGGTCGGCGGCACCGCCAGATAATGCAGCGGGTGCTGTGCGGTTCCCAGCGCGCTTTTCAGCTTCTCGAAGGTCGCGGCGCTACGGTAGTCGCCGCTGACATAACGAAGCAGCGACGCAAGTTTCGCGAAGATCTTTTCGTCGACCTTGCCGATGGCCTTGACGATGCCGTCGCGGGCGCGCGCCTGCAACTGCTTCACGTCCCAGGCGTCGAAAGCGACGCCGATCACCGGCTCCGTCAACGTTCCCTTGGCGACCATGGTGTAAAGTGCCGGGAATATCTTCTTGTGGGCGAGATCGCCGGTCGCCCCGAAAAGCACCAGCGTGTCGGACCGTTCCTGGTTCATGAGCGTGCCTTCCCTGTCACGAGCCGGTCTTCGGCTTTTCGACATGGCCGCCAAAGGCATAGCGCATGGCGGACAGCAGCTTGTCGGCGAATTCGGATTCGCCTTGCGAGGAGAAGCGGTCGAACAGGGCCGAGGACAGAACCGGCGCCGGCACGCCGGTGTCGATCGCCGCCTTCAAGGTCCAGCGGCCTTCGCCTGAATCCGAGACTCGTCCGCCGAACTGCGTCAGCGCCGAGTCGGCCTTCAACGCGCCGGCTGTGAGGTCGAGCAGCCAGGAGCCGATGACGCTGCCATGCCGCCAGACCTCGGCCACCTCTGCGATATCGATGTCGAACTGGTAGTATTGCGGGTTTTCCAATGGACTGGTTTCAGCGTCGGCCGTCCGCTGTCTCTTGCCCGCATTTGCCGACTTCAAAATGTTCATGCCCTCGGCATAGGCGGCCATGACGCCGTATTCGATGCCGTTGTGGACCATCTTGACGAAATGGCCGGCGCCGCTCGGTCCGCAGTGGAGATAGCCGAAGGGGGCGGTTCCTGCAGCCTTCCCAGGGGCCGGCACCCCGGCATCGGCGCCGGGGGCCAGTGTCGCGAAGACCGGGTCGAGATGCTGGACCGCGCTGTCAGGGCCGCCGATCATCAGGCAATAGCCGCGTTCGAGGCCCCAGACGCCGCCGCTGGTGCCGACATCGACGTAGTTCAAGCCTTTCAATGCCAGGCGCGCTGCGTGGTCGACAGCCTCGTGATAATAGGAATTGCCGCCGTCGACGATGATGTCGCCCGGCTCCATAAGGTCGGCCACCTGGTCGACGATCCGGCTGGTGATGGCCGCCGGTAGCATCAGCCAGGCGGTGCGCGGCTTGGTCAGCTTGCCGACGAACTCCTCCATCGAGGCCGCTCCGATCGCACCAGCCGTCACAAGGGCGGCGACGCTGGCCGGGTTGATGTCGTAGACCACGCATTCGTGGCCATCGCGCAGCAGGCGCCGCACCATGTTGGCGCCCATCCTGCCCAGTCCCATCATTCCGATCTGCATGTTTCTCGTCCTGGTTCTTGAGGGATAGAAGATCTACGGGCTCTGTCGTTGGAGCATGATCTTTTCCGAAACCGGTCTCCACTTGTTGCTACGCTGACCTTCGGTTCGGGATCATGCTCTAGTCCGGCTCGCCGATGCCGACGGAAAAGTCGACATTCTCCCAACGGCCGGCATCGGACCAGAAAAAAGTAAAGACGATCGTATTGCCCGGCGAAACATCGGCAACGGGCAGGTCCGTAAAATGGATGCCGAAGGCATTCTCGATCGTCGCGGCATCATGGGCGGTCGCCCAATCGTCGCTGCTCCAATGCACCACCGCCCGCGCCAGCAGCTCGACGCGCAGCATCTTGCCGGCGGGCATAGTGCGGGCCTTGTTGTTGAAGCGCCATGTCCGTCGCGGCGCCACGCTACTGTCATCAATGTAGCGCTTCACGCCTTGCGGCGGTATGTCGAAGACCGCGCCGTCACTGAGCGAACGCAGCAGCTTGATGTGCTCCGAATGCGCCCAGACCAGCGGCATGGCGCTGCCCGATGGTCGGCCGTGCCACAGCTCGCGTTCCGGCATGTCGGGACCATCCCAGACCTGCTCCGGCAGCAGGCCGCCAGCCCCGGCCGAGCCTTCAAACGTCTTCAGCAGGCTCGCTGCTTTGTCCTTGCGGCCCGCCGCCAGTTCGTAATGGGCGCGCTCGCCGACCAGCAGCGGCCAGGGCCGACCCCGGCCGGTTCCATCGAAAGGCGCGCCGTCAGCATGTTCGCCATAGCCGTCGCCGGTATAACGATACCAGACGGGCCCCTGCGGCAGGTCGCAACGCAGCCGCGCGTCGATGACCTTGACGGTGTCGACGATGCGCGGATCGCCGGCAGCCCTGAGGCCGAAGCGGACAAGCGCCAGCGCATCCGGGCTGACGATCGCCTCGGCCGGCCGGTCGGTATCGCCGGGCGGCCGGTTCTTGATCGGCACATAGCCGTCTTTCGGCGACGCCGCGCCGGCGGTGTCGGGCGGCGCGATGCGGACGTAGTAGCCCGCGACGCCGACCTCTTCGCCGAGTGGAGTGCCGGTGACATAGGTCCAGCGCTCGATCTGGTCGTTCCAGACATCGGCGGTTTCACGCAAATAGTTTGCCGGCTCTTCTTTGCCGCAAACGTCGAACATGTCGGCCGCGGCGAGCAGTGCTGCGATCTCGACGGCGAGGGTGAACGGACTGTAGCCGGCATCCTCTTCCCAGCGGTCTTCGCCGGTGACGGGACCGTTGCGCACGACATAGGATGCGGCGCGCTCGATCATCGGCATGAAGGAGAGCAACGCGGCGTCTGCCAGGTGCCCTGCGCGGCGGAGCGCGTCGGCGAGCAGCAATGGAAAGGCGCATTCGTCCATCTGGATGCCGGGCCAATAGGCTGATCCGTCGAGCCAGGCGTTCTGCGGCCAATGCCCATTCGGCTGCTGGATAGCGCGGAGATAGGCGAGGATCTCAAGCGCTTGCGTCGGGTCGCCGGCGGCCAGGAAGCCGCCCGCGGTTTCGACCAGATCGCGCGGCCAGACCAGATGATAGCCGCCGAGATCGTCGTCGCCCATGCTGAAGCCCCATGGGATCGACAGGCTGGCGACGGCTGCTCCGTCGGACGACCGGTGCGTCGCCAGAACCGCTGTGCTGACGCGGTAGGTGTTGATCCCTGCTACATGCCGGTCCAGCGGCAGCAAGCCAGCCTGCCAATCCCGCCATTTCTTGACATAGGGTTTGGCTGCGGGCTCAAAACCCCGCTTCAGGCTGGCCGAGGCATTTTCCGCCGCCTCTTGCGGCGTCGTTCCGAAACCCAGGGCCAGCAAGGCCTTTGGGTTCACAGCCGAAAAGCCGATCTCTCCGGTCAGCGCGACATTGCCGTCCTCGGCCCTGCGGCAGGCCGGGTCGAGCCGGCCGTCACGACGCAGTTGCTGCCAGCCGTCGGAGACACCGACATAGCCGGCCGAGCATGCTCCCCAAGGCAGCGACGAGGCGAGCGCCAGGCAGACGCGACGCCCGGACGCAAACAGGACAGGCCTTCCCTCGTAGTCGCCGACCCAGGCGGTGTTGCCCATGCCGGCGTTGACCAGGTGCGGTGCCAGCAGTGCGTAGACGCGGTGGTCGGCAACCGGGCCTCTCAGCAGCGTGAAGCTGATTTCCTGCAGCAAAACGGGGCGTTCCGGATCCGTAGTGATCCGCTTTTCGATCCGGTAGGTGCCATCGGCGGCGGTGTTGACCAGCCTGTAGGCGGGCACTCCATCCTCGAACGGCTCGACGCTGTGCACGGCATCGCGCTTTTCTTCCGAGAAATAGCCGCCGGGGCCGGTGACGACCAGCCCCATGTCGCGGGTGCAGGCGCTGTCGAGGCTGGGATAATAGACCTCGTTGAGAATGCCGTGGCTGATCGTGAACCAGATAGGGCAGGCCGGTGAAAGCGCGGTTCCGACGCCGCTCTTGGCGCTCGACGTCCAGCGCGCCGGAATGCCGGGTGCACCCGGGGCAAGGTTTGGCGTCGCTGCCATTCAATCGGTCTCCAGTGCCATCCCTAGACTAGGAGCCGAACCCGTTTCAATCATTGCACCGCAAGTTGATCGTCGGGACGGATTGCTGTTGACAGCTTGCTGCCTATCTGCATTTGTCTGATAATAGATAAAAAACAACGTCGCGAACGTATCAGCCATCAGTAAGACCATCAATCCATGGGAGGAGTATGACATGAAGAGAATATTCGTTTTGGCCGCCTTCGCGGCGATGTTAGCGTCCGGCACCGCGCTGGCCGACACAAGCGACAAGAAGATCGCCTTTTCCAACAACTATGCCGGCAATTCGTGGCGGCAGGCAATGCTCGACAGCTATGCCATCGTCACCAAGAAGGCGGTCGCCGACGGGGTGGTGGCAGCCGCGGATATCTTCACGACGGCCGACAAGGAGGTGCCGACCCAGGCAGCCCAGGTCCAGAATCTGATCCTGCAGGGCTATGACGCCATTGTCATCAACGCCGCATCGCCAGATGCGCTCAACGGCGCCATCAAGCAGGCCTGCGATGCCGGCATTGTCGTCGTCTCCTTTGATGGCATTGTCACCGAACCCTGTGCTTACCGCGTAGTCGTCGACTTCAAGGATATGGGCAGGCAGGAAGTCGAGCAGATGGCCAAGTTCCATCCCGAGGGCGGCAATCTGCTGGAAATCCGCGGCCTTGCCGGCACATCGATCGACGACGCCATCCATGCCGGAATTCTGGAAGGCGTTGCCGCTCATCCCGAGTTCAAGATCGTCGGTTCGGTGACCGGCGACTGGGATCAGACGACGGCACAGAAAGCGGTGGCGACGATCCTGCCATCGCTGCCGGAAATCGTCGGCGTCGTCGATCAGGGCGGCGACGGCTATGGCGCGGCACAGGCCTTCGCCGCCGCTGGCAAACCGCGCCCAACCATCATCATGGGCAACCGCCAGGACGAATTGCAGTGGTGGAAGGAACAGAAGGACAAGGACGGCTACCAGACCTGGTCGGCATCCATCGCTCCCGGCGTATCGTCTCTGGCCTTCTGGGTGGCGCAGCAGGTGCTCGACGGCCGCACCGACATCCCGCATGATCTGCTGGTGCCATACCTCGCCTTCACCCAGGATACTTTCGAGGCCGCGCTGCCGAAAATCCCCAAGGGTGGTGTGGCCAGCCACGAATACACGCAGGAAGACGCCATCGCGGCGATCAAAGCCAACATCAAGTGAGCGTGGCACGTTGTCAGCTGCATTGCTAACTGGACATCGCTAGGGATGCCTAGGGGTAACACAGACATCGCCAGACTGAACGGCGCCGAAAAAGGTTTCGGCGCCGCCAATATGGACATCATCAGACTGGACGGAGCCGAAAAACATTTCGGCGCCGTCCGGGCGCTTGCCGGCGTCGATTTCCACGTTGGTGCCGGTGAATGCGTCGGTCTCGTCGGCCACAATGGCGCGGGCAAGTCGACACTCATGCACATGCTGTCGGGCACGCTTGTGCCCGACAGCGGTGAGATCGCAGTGCGTGGAGTTATCGAGGACAATTATTCGGTGCTGCGCGCCCAACAGCTCGGCATACGCTGCGTGTTCCAGGAACTCTCGCTCTGCCCGAATCTCAGCGTTGCCGAGAACACGCGTATCAACCACCCGGCATTGCGCGGCCTCAGTTGGCGGCGCAAGGCGGCGGATCTGATCGCCGCCAAGCTCGACGAGATATTCCCGGGCCACAGCATCTCCGCCTCCGATATCGCCAGCGACCTTTCTATCGGCAGACGGCAGATGGTCGAGGTGGCGCGTGCCTTCACGGTGACGCAGGATCCGCTCGAACTGGTCATCCTCGACGAGCCGACATCCTCGCTAGACGCGCATACGGCCGGCCAGTTGCTGGCATTCGTCCGGCGCTTTGTCGCAGCTGGCCGGAGCTGCATCCTGATCTCGCATGTTCTGGGCGAGGTGCTGCAGCATGCCGACCGCATCGTGGTGATGCGCGACGGCAAGGTCGTTGCGTCAGATGAGGCGAAGGCTTTCGATCGCGACAGGTTGGTGACGACCATGGGTGGAGCGGAAGCGCGTGAGAAGATCGCGGCCGAAATCGCGACCCAAAAGCCGGAGACCGGCCCATTGCGGGTCCGGGCCCGCCCAGCGCGCCAGGAGGACGGCAACGAACTTGTGGCGCATGCTGGCGAGATCATCGGCCTTGCCGGGTTGGCCGGCCATGGACAGACCGATCTGCTGCTCGCGATTTTCGCCGCCGCTGCGCGTTCTAAAGCCGGCATCGAGGTGACCGCGCCGGTGGCCCTGGTGGCCGGGGACCGGCAGTCGGACGGGATTTTCCCGCAATGGTCGATTGCGCAAAACATCGGCATCCGCTCGCTGGCGCGATTGCGTAACGGCCTGCTGATCTCGTCGCAACGCGAAGCCGAGCTCGCCGACTTCTGGCAAAGGAAAATCGGCATCCGCACCCCCGACATGAACAACAACATCTTCTCGCTGTCCGGCGGCAACCAGCAGAAGGCTTTGTTTGCCCGGGCGCTCGGTTCCGACGCGAAGATCGTGCTGATGGACGACCCGATGCGCGGCGTCGATATCGGCACCAAGCTCGAGGTCTACGACCTTCTGCGCGAAGAGGCTGGCCGTGGCCGCACCTTCCTCTGGTACACCACGGAAACTGAAGAGCTCGACAATTGCCACCAAATCTACGTCTTCAAGAACGGCCGGATCGTCGCCAACCTTCGTCGCGACGAGCTGACGGAGAAAAAGATCATCCAGTCCTCGTTCGGCGACGCTGCCTGAGATGACGGCAGCACCCATCGAGACCGGTCTCAAGGGTTCCTCCGAGCGTGACAGGCTGGCGCGGGCGCGCCTGTTGCGCGGCCTGCTGCCGGCATTGTCGCTGGTGCTGGTGCTGCTGGCGATCGCCTGGCTCAACCCGCGCGCCATCAGCTATTTCGGCTTCAGCCTGATGCTCAACCTGGCGATTCCGATCGCCCTAGCGACGATCGCGCAGATGTTCGTCATCGCCGGCAACGAGCTCGACCTGTCGATCGGCACTTTTGTCGGTTTCGTCGGCTGCGTCACCGCGACGTGGCTGAAGGATGCGCCGCTGGTCGGCGCCTTGATCCTGCTCGGGTCAATCGGTGTTTATGCGCTGCTCGGCGCGCTGATCCACCTGCGCAACCTGCCTTCGATCGTGGTGACGCTCGGCATGAGCTTCGTCTGGCAGGGGCTGGCCATCCTGATCCTGCCGAAGCCCGGCGGCAAGGCGCCGGATTGGCTGCTGTCGCTCATGGCTTTCAAGCCGCCTTTGGTTCCCTTCCCGATCATTGCGGCGCTGCTGATCGCTGCGGTGGTTTATTTCGGGCTGATGCGCACCTCCTATGGTGTCATCCTGCGCGGATCGGGCGGCAATGCCGCGGCCCTCAGCCGCGCCGGCTGGTCGCTGCTCAAGACCAAGATCATCCTGTTTGCACTCGCCGGCCTGTTCGGCGTGCTGTCCGGCATGGCCTTGATCGGCATCACCACATCGGCCGATGCCAATATCGGCAATGGCTATACGCTGCTTTCGATCGCCGGCGTCATCCTCGGCGGCGGCGAATTCGTGGGCGGCCGGGTGTCACCGATCGGCGCGGTGATAGGTGCGCTGACGCTGGCGCTCGCCGCGTCGCCGCTGCTGACCTTCATGCACATCCCGCCCGATTGGCAGGTGGCTGCCAATGGCGCCATCCTCATCATCGTGCTGGCGGCCCGGGTGCTCATCAGCCGCAGGGAGAGGTGAGCGATGGCATCATTGCGATTGCTGCTCGCCAAACCCTGGATCTGGTCCTTCATCGGCGCGCTGCTGGTGTGGCTGGCGACGATTGCCTTCACGGGCGGATATGGCGGCGGCGGCATGATCACGGCAGCACTTTCGCTCGCCGTTTTCACCGTCATCGTCGGCGTCGGACAGATGTTCGTCATCACGCTCGGGCCGGGCAATGTCGACCTGTCTCTGCCGGCCAATATCGGCCTCGCCAGCGCCGTCGCCATGAAGGTGATGGACGGCAATGATTCGATGATTGCCGTCGGGCTGCTGGCGGCGCTGGCCTGCGGCATGGCGGTCGGTGCCACCAACTATCTCTTGATCTGGGCGCTGCGCATTCCGCCGATCATCGCCACTCTGTCGGCCAGCTTCATCATCCAGTCGATCGACATCAGCTATGGACGCGGCTTGCAGATCAAGCCACCGCCAGGCTTCGCCGATTTCACCAACCGGCAGATTCTGGGCATTCCGGTGCTGGCGATCCTTACCGTGCTGTTCACCATCGGCGCTGCAATCGCGCTGCAGCGCATGATCTATGGCCGTTCAGTGCTGGCGATCGGCCAGAACATCCGCGCCGCATGGCTGGCCGGCGTCAATGTCGGCCGCATCCGCTTCCTTACCTACACGCTGTCGGGCGCGCTCGGCGGCCTCGACGGGGCGCTGCTTGCCGGTTATTTCCGTGGCGCCAATGTCGATATCGGCAACGAGTACCTGCTGGCCTCTATCGCCGTCGTCGTCATCGGCGGCACGTCGGTGGCCGGCGGCAAGGCCAACGTACCGGGCGTCTGGGGCGCGGCCCTGTTCCTGGTGCTGCTTTTGACCATGCTCAACACGTTCGGCGTCAGCGCCGGCGTCCGGCTGCTGCTGACGGGGCTGATCATCGTCGGCGTCATCACCGCCGCGGGCGGCCAGAAGGCGCTGCGCTGAAGTAGCGTCAGTGTCAGCCGGTCCTGACGAGAGCCTGCCGGAAAACGTCGGGTTCCCTTCCGGGCATTGGCCCTGTAAATCCCGTCGCGTTGTCGGTCGACATCATTGCGAGAGGTTTGCGTGTCCAATTTCGTGAGCGTTACAAGGGACGGCGGCGTTGCCGTCGTGACCATCGACAATCCGCCGGTCAACGCGCTGAGCTTCCATGTTCGCGAGCCGCTGATGCAGGCGCTTGTTTCCTTGCGCGACGAGCCCGATGTCGCGGCCATCGTCATCGCCTGTGCCGGGCGGACCTTCGTCGCCGGCGCCGACATCACCGAGTTCGGCAAGCCGGTGCAGCAGCCGGATCTGCGCGCCATCATTGCCATGCTGGAAACCATTGCCAAGCCGACGGTTGCCGCCATTCACGGCACCGCGCTCGGCGGCGGCCTGGAATTGGCACTCGGCTGCTATTTTCGCATTGCCGACAGCCAGGCCACGCTCGGCTTGCCGGAGGTCAAGCTCGGCCTGCTGCCTGGCGGAGGCGGCACTGTTCGGCTGCCGCGCCTCGTCGGGCCGCTCAAGGCGCTCAGCATGATCGTTTCGGGAACGCCGATCGGCGCGTCCGAGGCGCTTGCCGCCGGCCTGATCGACGCTGTCTTCGAGGGCGCCTTGACCGGGCAGGCGGTTCGTTTCGCCGGCGAAATGGCTGGCAAAGGTGGACCGTTCACGCCGGTGCGCGACCGTGATGGCCATCTCGAGAAGGCTGACTTGGCTGCATTCGACAAGGCGGCGGCGGGACTCGCCAAAAAGGCGCGCGGCCTCGAAGCGCCGATCGCCTGCGCGCAGTCCGTTCGCAACGCCATGACGCTGCCGTTCGAAGAAGCGCTTGCGGCGGAACGCGAACTGTTCGCCAAGCTCGTTGCAGGCGACCAGTCGCGCGCGCAGCGTCATCTGTTCTTCGCCGAGCGGGAGGCGGCGAAGGTTGCCGGCAGGGATATTGTCAGGCGCAAGATCGCGCGGGTCGGCGTCATCGGCGCCGGCACCATGGGCGGCGGCATTGCCATGGCGTTCGCCAATGGCGGTTTCTCCGTCACCGTGCTGGAGGCGACGCAGGAAGCGCTGCAACGCGGGCTGGCGATGATCGACAAGAACTACGCCGTGTCGGTCAGCCGCGGCTCGCTCAGCGAAGACAACAAGCGTCAGCGGCTCGGCCTGTTCAAGGGTTCCACCGCCTATGACGACCTCGCCGATTGCGACCTGATCGTCGAGGCGGTGTTCGAGGAGATGGCGATCAAGAAGGATGTGTTCGGCAGGCTCGACGCGGTGGCCAAACCAGGCGCGATCCTGGCCACCAACACCTCCTATCTCGACGTCAACGAAATCGCCGCCTCGACGTCGCGCCCGCAGGATGTCGTCGGCATGCATTTCTTTTCGCCGGCCAACGTCATGAAGCTCCTGGAGATCGTGCGGGCCGAGAAGACCGCGCCCGATGCGCTGGCGACAATCGTCGAACTGGCGCGACGGATCGGCAAGGTGCCGGTCGTGGTCGGCGTCTGTCATGGCTTCGTCGGCAACCGCATGCTGGCTGCGCGGGGCACCGAATCCGAGGCGCTTTTGCTGGAAGGTGCAACGCCACAGCAGATCGACCGGGTGTTCACCGATTTCGGCTGGCCGATGGGGCCGTTCCAGATGGGTGATCTCGCCGGCCTCGACATAGGCTGGCGCAACCGCAAGGCACGCGGCCAGACGGCAATGATCGCCGACACGCTGTGCGAACAGGGGCATTTCGGCCAAAAAACCGGCAGAGGCTTTTATCTCTACGAGAACGGCTCGCGTACGCCGGCTCCCAATCCCGAGGTCGAAGCGCTAATCCGCGACAAGGCTGCCGAGAAGGGCATCGCGCCGCGCGCGATCGGCGCTGACGAGATCATCGAGCGGACGCTCTATCCGATGATCAATGAGGGGGCGAAGATCCTCGAGGAAGGGATAGCTGCCCGCGCCTCCGATATCGATGTCGTCTGGGTAAACGGCTACGGCTTTCCGGTGGGCAAGGGCGGGCCGATGTTCTGGGCGGGCCTCGAAGGACTCGACAAGATCATCGGACGGCTGGACCACTGGCACGAGCGGACCGGCAAGGACTTTTTTAAGCCGGCGCCGCTGCTCAGACAGATGGCTGAAACCGGCGCCTGGGAAGGCGTCGCCAGCTAAACTCTGAGCGAGGCCATTTTAGAAAATCGTGGACTACCGAATCCGCGCGTCCATGATCTCGACAAAACGCGCGAAAAGACCAGCCTGCGATTTGATCTTGAGCTTGCGATAAATGTTGCGGCGGTGGACCTTTACGGTTCCCGGTACGATGCGCATCGCCCTGGCTATCGATTCCGTCGAATGCCCCTGAAGCACCAGATCGACGACATGCTTTTCGCGCGGTGTGAGCGAAAGGCTCTTCCAGATATGAGCACGTTCGAACTCGTTGACCGGCGCAATCGCCTCGTCCTGCTTCGTCTCTGCCGGTTCGTCGGCCGGAAGGGCCGGCCAGCGCAGCCTTGCGAAACCGATCACCGCCGGCGCCATGTCGCGCAGCAATCTGGCATCGGCGGTTCCGAAGGGTCCCGAAGCATGCAGTCGCATCAGCGAGACCACCAGCGCGTCCTTTCCCGGCAGCGGCACGAAGAAGCCGACCTCTTCGGCCAGTTTGGTCTGGCTATAGTAGGAGCGGTAATATTCGCTGGCATAGAAGCGGTCCGGCGCCAGCTCGCGCATGCGCCAAAAACCTTCCTTGCGCTCGACCGCCGCGTGGTGGAACGGGTCGAGCAGATAAGGCCCCTCCTGATAGAGCGCTACGAAGACGTGGCTTTCGGCTGGCGAGAACGTCTCGAACAGCAGCGGCGGGCGCGAGGCGCCGCGATAGCCGAAGACCACACAGTGATCGAAGCTGACATGCTGCCGGAGCCAGGTGACCATCGCCTTGCCGAAAAGCTCGCCGCTCGTCTCCCGTGTCGCAGCGATGAGCGCAGCGAGCTGATTGTATTCGTCGCCGCGCGATCCGCTCAATTTATACCCCTTTAAACGAGAAAATAGACTGAATATACCACCTGCGAGGTATATACTAGTCACCGTTGGCTCTGATAGCGTCGTGAAAATCGCCTTCGCTGGAGCCCGCAGCTTTGACCGCAATGCCAGATATCGAGTTTCGCGGGGTCACCAAACGCTACGGCAGCGTGACTGCGGTCAGCGGCATCGATCTTGCCATCCCGCCGTCTGCCTTTGTCGCTCTGCTCGGGCCGTCCGGCTGCGGCAAGACAACCTGCCTGCGCATGATCGGCGGCTTCGAACAGCCGAGCGAAGGTGCGGTGTTCATCCGCGGCCGCGATATGGCCGACACGCCGCCCTACCGGCGGCCGGTCAACATGGTGTTCCAGCAATATGCGCTGTTCCCGCATCTGGATGTCGAGCACAACATCGCCTATGGGCTGCGCCAGGCGCGGCCGCGGTTGGCGTCGCGGGAGATCAGCCTGAGGGCAGGCGAGGCGCTCGCGATGGTGCGGCTTGCCGGCTACGGCCGCCGCAAGATCCACGAGCTTTCCGGCGGCCAGCAGCAGCGTGTCGCCCTGGCGCGCGCGCTGGTCAACAAGCCGGCGGTGCTGCTGCTCGACGAGCCGCTGGCGGCGCTCGACAAGAAGTTGCGCACAGACATGCAGATAGAGTTGCAGAACCTGCAGCGCGAGATCGGCATCACCTTCGTCCTTGTCACGCACGACCAGGAAGAAGCCCTGTCGATGAGCGATTTCGTCTGCGTCATGAATGGCGGGCGCATCGTCCAGCTCGGACAGCCGAGCGAAATCTATGACGAGCCCGCCGACCTGTTCGTCGCCGACTTCGTCGGCAAGACCAATCTCTTGAGCGGCAAGGTCGCTGGGCACTCGGGCAACCTCGTCGAGGTAGCGCTTGCCGACGGTACCGTCATAGCCGCGCGCAAGCGGACTTCGCTGCGGCAGGACGAAGCCGTTGCGGTCAGCCTGCGTCCTGAATCTTTAAGCCTCGGCGCGCCGGGAAGCGGCCGGCTCAACGGCATTATCCGCAACCGGATCTTTCTGGGCTCGACCGCGGAATATGCGATCGAGGTCGGGGGTATCGGAACGCTGCTCGCCAAGGCCGATCACCTGATCGGCAGTAAAAATCTCTTCAAGCCGGGTGAACCCGTCGCCATCGGCTTTACAGCCGGAACGCCGCTCGCGTTTCCTGATACCAAGAACAACGGGACCAACCAGAGGGAAAACAAACATGTCGAAATCATATCGTGACGGACTGCCGATAAGCCCCGAAAAATTCGTCGATCAATTGATGCGCCTCAAGCGCGGTTCCATCGGCCGCCGCGAATTCCTTGGCCTCACCGGTCTTGGCATCGCAACGGCGGTGATGGCCCGCGAGCTCGGCATTATGCCCTCGCCGGCCTTCGCCCAGGAGGGTCTTGGCGACCGCATGTCGATCGCCACCTGGCCCAATTACCACGACCCGGCGACGTTCGAGAATTTCAAGGCCGAGACGGGCGTCGCCGTCGAGGTCAATGTGTTCGGGTCAAACGAGGAGATGCTGGCCAAGCTGCAGGCCGGCGCTTCTGGCTGGAGCCTTTTCGTGCCGACCAACTACACGATCTCCACCTATAAGAAACTCGACATCATCGAAGCGCTCGACATGGCCAAGCTCGCCAATTTCGACGGCTCGCAACAGGACCCACGCTTCACCTCGGAAGGCACGATCGATGGCGTGACCTACGCGGTGCCGAAGAATTGGGGCACCACCGGATTTGCCGTCAACACCAAGAAGCTCACAAAGCCGATGACGAGCTGGAAGGAATTCTGGGACACGGCTATGGCGGAAGGCGACGGCCGGACCATGGTTCATGATTACCAGCTCACCACGATCGGCAATGCGCTGAAATATTTCGGCTTCTCGTTCAACTCGCTGAAGCAGGACGAACTCGCCAAGGCGGAAGAATTGCTGCTGAAGGTCAAGCCGCATCTGTTCGCGGTTTCCAGCGATTATCAGCCGTCGATGCGTGCCGGAGACGCCTGGATGACGATGTGCTGGACCAATGACGGGGCGCAGCTTCACCGCGACATTCCGGAGATCGCTTATGTGCTTGGCAAGGAGGGCGGCGAGATCTGGACCGACTTCTACGCCATTCCGAAGGATGCGCCCAACAAGCCCGCCGGCTATGCCCTGCTCAACTACCTGATGGACCCAAAAGTCGCGGTCAAGGAGCACCTGGCCAACGGTGCGCCCTCCACCGATGCGCGGGTCAATGCGCTGCTGCCAAAGGAAGTGCTGGCCAATCCGATCCTCTACCCGGCGGCGGATCTGCTGAAGCCGCTGGAATTCGGTGCGGCTGCGACGCTGACCGATCCGGGCCGGGCCGAACTGATGGCGCGCTTCAAGTCGGCTTGAACCGGGCGGGCCATAGGTCCGATGCAGGCAACTCTACCGGCGGGCAGAGCCGCCGGCACCGGGGCGGTTTTTCAATGCGCAGCAATGTCCTTCGTCACAATCTCCTGACCGCGCTGCTGCTCGGTCCAGCAACCGCGTGGCTGGTGGTCTTTCTGGTCTTGCCGTTCGTCGCGATCGCCGTTTTCAGCGTTGGCCAGCGGGCGCCGGAAGGCGGCTATCAGGCCGCTTTCACCTTGGCGCAATATGCCAATCTTCCGGCGCGGGCGACCGCCTTCTGGAATACGATGGTGCTGGCGCCGGCGGGCGCACTGGCCTGTCTTCTCGTCGCCTATCCGGTCGCCTACTACCTCGCCTTGCGCGCGCCGGAGCGGTGGCGGCTGATCCTGCTTGCGCTTGTCGTCATCCCGTTCTGGACCAGCCTACTGATGCGAACCTACGCCTGGATGTATATTCTGGGCGGGCGCGGCATCCCGGCATTGCTGGCCTATGTCGGGTTCGAAGATGTGCGGCTGATCAACACGCCGGGCGCAGTCCTGCTCGGCATCGTCTATGGCTATCTGCCGCTGATGATCCTGCCGATCTATGTCAGCCTCGAGCGGCTCGATCGCCGGCTGCTGGAAGCCTCCGCCGACCTCGGCGCGACACCAGTCTCGACATTCCTTGGTGTGACGCTGCGGCTGTCGCTGCCGGGTGTGATGACCGGCTTCTCGCTGGTCATGATCCTGCTGCTCGGCGAATATCTGATTCCGACGCTGCTCGGCGGCGGCAAGGTCTTCTTCATCGGCAACGCGCTGGTCGACCTGTTCCTGCAATCGCGCAACTGGCCGTTCGGATCGGCAATCGCAATCACGCTGGTTCTGGTTTCGGTGGTGGTGCTGCTTGCCGCCAACCGTATTTCGACCCGGCTTTCGGGCGCGCGTCGGGTGGACCTGATCTGATGCGCGCCTTCGTCGTTGCGGTCTTTGCCTTCCTGTACTTGCCGATCGCGCTGGTGGTGCTGTTCTCCTTCAATGCGGGCCGTCACGCCAGCGAGCTAACCGGTTTTTCGGTGCAATGGTACGGCAAGGCGCTGTCGAACCCTTTCCTGGTCGAAGCGCTGAAGAACAGCCTGTTCATCGCCACCACCAGCGCGTTGCTCGCGGCGCTGTGCGGCACGGCGGCGGCGCTTGGCCTGGCGCGCGTCGGCGCGCGGACACGGGCCATATTCGATGCGCTTTTGGGTGCTGCGATCGTCGTTCCGGGCGTCGTCATCGGCATCTCGACGCTGGTCGCGCTCGTCCAGCTATTTGGGGTCGTCAATCCGTTTCTCGCATCGCTGTGGCCGAACGACCAGCCGCCGCGCCTAGCGCTTGGCTACGGGTCGATCATCGCCGCGCACGGCCTGTTTTCGATGGCGCTGGTGGCGATGATCGTCGGCACACGCCTCGGCAGCCTCGACCGCAATCTGGTCGAGGCTTCGAGTGATCTTTATGCCACCCCGCTGACGACTTTCCGCAGCATCGTGTTGCCGCAGATCATGCCGGCGGTGATCGCCGGCTTCCTGCTCGCCTTCACATTCTCCTTCGACGATTTCATCGTCGCCTTCTTCGTCGCCGGCGCACAGACGACGTTGCCGATCTATGTCTTTGCCTCGATCCGGCGCGGGGTGACGCCCGAAATCAACGCCATCGCGACGATCGTGCTCGTCGCCTCGGTGCTGCTTGTGGTGCTTGCCCAATGGCAATTGCGCCAACGCAAACCATCAAACTGAAAGTCGCATCATGATTCTGAAAGATCGCATCGCCGTGGTGACGGGCGCCGGGTCGGGGATCGGGCGCGCCGGTGCCATGATCATCGCCAGGGAAGGCGCGGTGGTGGTGATCGCCGACAGGGATCAGGCTGCCGGCGAAGCCACCGCTTTCGACATCCGTGCCGCCGGCGGCCGGGCCGAGGCGATCGCCACGGATGTCGGCGAGGACGCGGCGGTCGAGCAACTCATCGCTGGAACGCTGGGCAAACATGGCCGGATCGATATCCTGCACAATCACGCCGGAGTCCAGGTCGGCGGTACGCTGACCGAAGTCGGCGTCGACGGCATGGATGCCTCGTGGCGGATCAATGTGCGGGCGCAGTTCCTCGCTGCCAGGCTCGTCATGCCGTCGATGATCGAACAGGGCGGCGGCGTCATCCTGAATACCGCCTCGAATTCAGGTGTGTTCTACGACCGCGAGATGATCGCCTACGCAACCTCAAAACATGCCGTGGTGGCGATGACCCGGCAGATGTCGCTCGACTATGCCACGCACAATGTCCGCGTCAACGCACTCTGTCCGGGCTGGGTCGATACGCCCTTCAACGAGCCCTTCATCGCCCAGATGGGCGGGCGGGATGCGATCGAACGCTATGTCCGCACCAAGATTCCCATGCAGCGTTGGGCCAGCGCCGAAGAAATAGCCGAAGCGATCCTGTTCCTCGTCTCCGATCGTTCGTCCTTCATGACCGGCCAGGCTTTGGTGATTGACGGCGGCGAGAGCATCGGCTGACCGCAGCCGTTCATACTCATACGTGCTTGCGGCCGCCGGCTTCGCGGAACCAGCTGTCGGGATAGGGATACCACCAGTCCTGGATCGCTGGTTTGTGGTCGATGATCACCATCTTCGAGCGGCGGAAGGCATCCAGCCCCTGGCGTCCAAGTTCGCGGCCGAGGCCAGACGCCTTCCAGCCACCGAACGGCAGCGCGTCATTGTCGATGAGCGGATTGTTGACCCAGACCATGCCGGCCTCGAGCCGCTCCGCAGCCTCATGCGCTTCGGCTAGATCGGTGGTGAAAACGGAGGCGCCGAGCCCGAACGGGCTGTCATTGGCAAGCTCTATCGCCTCGTCGAAATCCTTGACCCGGCAGATCGCGGCGACCGGTCCGAAACACTCTTCGCGCACAATCGCCATGTCGGGGGTGACGCCGGTCAGGATCGTCGGCTCGTAGAACCAGCCGACATTATGCGCCGGCGGGATGCGCCCGCCGGTGACCGCCTTGGCACCGGTGCGGACCGCATCGTCGACCAGCCGCATGACTTTCGCCCGCGCCGCCTCGCTGACCAGCGGCCCGATCTCGGTCTTGTCGAGGCCGTTGCCGATGCGAAGCGTCCGTGTCTTCTCGGCAAACAGATCGACAAAGCGATCGTGAACGGCATCGACGACGAAGAACCGTTCGGCCGAAGTGCAGACCTGGCCGGTGAGGTGGAACGCGGCGGTGACGCTGCCGGCCGCCGCCACGTCCAGCGGGGCGTGTTGGCTGATGATCAGCGGATCGCTGCCGCCGGCCTCGATCACGCAAGGCTTCATGCGCTCGGCGCAGGCGACGGCGACGGCCTTGCCGGCGGCGACCGAGCCGGTGAAGGCGACCGCATGGGTACGGTCGGAAGCGATCAGCGCCTGAGCGGTGGCCGCCCCGCCGGGGAGGCAGGAAACCAGGCCCTCCGGCAGTGAGCGGAACACCTTGATATAATCCAGCGTCGACAATGTCGTCGCCTCGGCCGGCTTGATCACGCAGGCATTGCCGGCGGCAAGCGAAGCGGCGACGGTCCAGCACATCAACAGGATCGGAAAGTTGTAGGGCATGATATGCACCGACGTGCCGTAGGGCTCGTAGCGCGCATATTGGAACGAACCGGCCTGCGTCGTGCCGGCGACCTTGCCGGCGTCGTCACGCGCCATTTCGGCGTAATAGCGGAAGATCGGTGCGCAATTGGCGATCTCGCCGATCGCTTCCGGATAGGGCTTGCCCATCTCGCGCACCATCAGCTCGGCGCAGCGCGTGAAGTCGGCCGCCTCGATAGCGTTTGCGACAGCATGCAGATGTCTGGCGCGGCTCTTGGCGTCGAGCTTCTTCCACGCCGTTTGCGCCTTGGTCGCCGCGGTGAGCACGCCGTCGATCTCGCCGTCGGCTGCGGCAGCGATGGCGCCCACGGTTCCCAGCGTCGCCGGATCGACTACTGGTTTTGCCGCACCGGTCATCGGCCGATAATCCGGATTGACGAAAAAGGTTGGCCGGTCAGCGGAGAATTCCATGGTCTTCCTTTCAACCCGCTCAGCGGATCATGTAGACCTTCTTGATCGTCTCGTGGACAGTGCAAACGCCGTTCCAGTCCTGCGGAAAGAACGCCGCAGTATCTGGTTCGATCTCGATCACCTCGCCGGATTCGTGGACATAGGTGCAGCGTCCCTCGAGGAAATGGCAGAACTCGTCGCGGGTGACATGGCAGTGCCATTTGCCTGGGGTGCAGACCCACAGCCCGCATTCGGAGCGGCCCTCCGGTCCCTTGTGCAGCAGCTTGCCGGAGGTGCGGGATTCGCCCTCGATCATGGTGGGGATGACGCCCCAGTCGACCAGGTCGGTGAGGGCGAGCGGCGATTTCATGATCGGTGTCGGCATGTCGTAAAGCTCCAGTGGCTGGCTTCAGGCCAGCATGTAGATGTTGCGAATGGTTTCGTAGACGGTGCATTCACCCGCCCAGCCGGCCGGGAACATGACCACCGTGGCGGCGGAGACGTCTATCACCTCGCCGTCATCTGATCGGTAGGTCGCGCGGCCGGCAACGAAATGGCACAATTCGTCGCGCGGAATCGCCAGCCGCCAACGGCCGGGCGTGCAGACCCAGATGCCGGATTCCGGCTGGTTGTTCGGCCCCTTGTGGACCAGCCTGCCGGCCGAGTGCGAAGCACCTTCCAGCACATTGGGCTGGGTGCCCCAGTCGATGAGGTCGGCGCGGGTGGAAGCCTGGTGGAGATGTGGCGCGGAGGAGGTCATGTGGGTACTCCGTTGGTGCGACGCTCATTTTCGAGAGGCCTTCGCTCTACGGAGCCCCCTCTGTCCTGCCGGACATCTCCCCCACTTGGGGGAGATCGGCAGCCTCGCCGAGAGCGCCCCATTTCTGAAGTTGGCGATTGCGAAAGCACTGATGACAGCCAATCTCCCTCCTTGTGGGGGAGATGTCCGGCAGGACAGAGGGGGGCGCGAAGGAACGCCATACCCATAAGCCCGGTCACAGCAGTTTCTCCAGCAGCCCCGCCGCTTTCTCCGGGCCGTTCTGCGATTGCATCTGCGCCGATGTCCTAGCCAGTTTGGCCTTGATTGCCGGGTCCGTCAGGCAGGTTTCGATCTTGGCGATCAGCTCGGCATCGCTCCAGTCGTAGCGCGGCATGCCGAAGCCGTGGCCGGTCTCCTCGACCCTCGTCGCGTTGTCGTGGCCATCCCAGACATAGGGCATGATGATCGCCGGCTTGCCGAAGTAGAGACACTCGGTGAACGAGTTGTTGCCACCATGGTGGATCACCGCATCGACCTGCGGGATGACCGAGGGCTGCCGAAACCAGCTCTCGACGATGACGTTTTCGGGCACTTGCACGTATTGGTCCTTGTATCCCCCGACATTGACCAGCGCCCGGTAGCGCGTCTTGCCCAGCGTCGCGATGATGCGCTTCAGCAGATCGACATCGCCGGCGCCAAGGCTGCCGAAGGAAACGTAGAGCAGCGGCCCGTCATTGTTTTTCGCGAAGGTCGGCACGGTGTAGGGCTTCTCCTGCCGCACGCAGCCTTCCAGATACTGAAATTTTGCCGGGTCGAGCGGATGGCGGCGCTTGAACTTTGCCGCCTCGGGATAGAGCAGCAGGTTGAGATAGGGCGAAGCCTCGAAGAACTGGCCGATCGGATACGGCGCCTCGTTGTTCGCCTTTAGGAACGCGTTGAAGTCGTCATGGATCGGCTTGATGACGGCGTTGAAATGATCGCGGTAGCGCCGATGGCAGGCGTGGTCATTCTCACCGCAGCCGGACAGATGCGGCGGGATATCCTCGTCCTCGATTTCATTTTCCGAGCAGGAGATGACGCGCACCCACGGCTTGCCGTACTGTTTGATCGCCGGGAACAGGATGACGTTGTCGACGCAGATAACATCCGGCTTGATCGTCGCAAGTACACCAGGCAGGTCCTTCTCAGCCCATTTGGCGCTGTCGACAATGGCCGTCCAGCAATCCTTCACGTAGTTGTCGACCTGGTCGTAGGGCGACTTGCGGAAGTTCGGGATGTGGCCGTTGATGAAGTCTTCCCAGAACTTTGCCATCTGCTCGGGCGGCATCGGCTCGGACAGGTTCACCGGATGAGCCTCGAAGCCGTAGCCCTTGTAGACATCGAGGAAACCAGGGTCCGACAGGAACACCGCTCTGTGGCCGTGCGCCTCGACCGCCTGGGCGATGCCGACCGAATTGAGCGCCGGGCCGTAGGCTGCTTCCGGAAAAAACGCGATCGTCTTCTGAGCCATCAAGCTTCTCCTTCCAATCAATCTGCGAAAATTCTGACGTCGGCGGCATCCCAGCCGAGTTCGACCGCATCGCCCGACGAGACCGGGCGCCGGTCGGCGGCGTCGGCGGTGACGCGCACCAGGAACGGCTTTGGCGACAGAGCGGTGCGGACATGCAGCTGCAGGTCGAGCCCGTGATAGGCGAGCGCCTCGACCGTGCCGGCGATCCGGTTGGCTGTCTCTGGCGACGGGAAAAGCCGGATTCGCTCGGGCCGCACTGAAGCGACCGCCGCTGCGCCGGAAGCCAGAGGCGAGGGAACCGTTCCGACGATCCGTGTGCCGTCCGCTGCCTTCACCCCGTCGGCGGTGGCCTTGCCCGGCACGAAATTCATCACGCCGATGAAGTCGGCGACGAAACGGTCGGCGGGATGCTCGTAGACCGCATGCGGCGTGTCGCATTGCAGCAGCTTGCCGTCTCTCAGCACCGCCATGCGGTCGGCCATGACAAGCGATTCCTCCTGGTCATGGGTGACGATGACGAAGGTGATGCCGACCTCGTGCTGCAGGCGCTTCAGCTCCAGCTGCATGGCGCCGCGCAATTTCTTGTCGAGCGCGCCGAGCGGCTCGTCGAGCAGCAGCAGCCGCGGCCGCTTGACCAGCGCCCGGGCAAGCGCGACGCGCTGCTTCTGCCCGCCCGACAGTTGCTCCGGCTTGCGGTCGGCGAAAGGAATGAGCTCGGTCGTCGCCAGGATGGCGTCGACGCGGGAGCGGATGTCCTTTGCCGGCAAGCTTTCCATTTCGAGGCCGTAGGAGACGTTGGCCCTGACGCTCATATGCGGAAACAGCGCATAAGACTGGAACATCAGATTGACCGGCCGCTTGTTGGGCGGCGTCCTGGCGATGTCGTGCCCGTCGAGCAGGATGCGCCCGTCATTGGGCGTCTCGAAGCCGGCCAACATGCGCAGCAGCGTGGTCTTGCCGCAGCCCGACGGCCCGAGCAGGGCGAAGAACTCGTTCTCACGGATATCGAGCGAAATGCGGTCGACGGCGGTCACCCGGCCGAAATTCTTCGACACCTTGTCGATCGCCAGCAGCGTGCGGGGTTCGCTCATTGGCCGATCACCCCGCGGTTGAGCCGCTGCGACAGGGTCAGCGCGGTGATGCTGACCGCCATGACGATGGTCGCCAATGCGTTTATCTCCGGGGTGATGCCGAAGCGGATCATCGAATAGATCTGCATCGGCAGCGTGGTCGAGGCGCGGCCGGCGCCTGATGTGAAGAAGGCGATGATGAACTCGTCCACCGAAAGCGTGAAGGCGAGCAGCGCACCGGCGACGACCGCCGGCAGGATGACCGGCAATGTCACCCGCCTGAAGGTGGTGAGCGCGGAGGCGCCGAGATCGGCGGAGGCCTCGACGATCGACCAGTCGAAGCTCTTCATTCGCGCGCGCACCACCGAACAGACGAAGGCGAGGTTGAAGACGACATGGGCGAGGATGATGGTGTGCAGGCCCAGGGTAAAATCGAGCAAAGAGAAGAAGCTGAGCAGCGCGATCGCCAGCACGATGTCGGGAATGATCATCGGCGCAAAGATCAGCGCCTCGAGGCCGCTCCCATATTGCCGGCGTATTTCGACACCGATCGCCAGCAGCGTGCCGAGCAAGGTGGCGATTGCCGTCGAGACGAGCGCCACGATCAGCGTGTTGAGGGCAGCCGAAAGGATCGCGGCGTTTCCGACCAACGAGGCATACCATTTCAGTGAAAAGCCCGACCAGACGGTCGGCAGCCCGCCTTGGTTGAAAGACAGCGCCACCAGCACCGCGATCGGGATGTAGAGAAAGGCAAAGACCAGCGAAAGCACAAGCCAGAGCGTGCGCCGCGTGGCGGGGGAGCGCTCAGCCATCGGCGCCTCCTTTCGCCTCGGCGGCACGGCCTGCGGCGCGATCCGCAGCCAGGGCCTGCGCCGTCAGCACTAGCAGCATTATGGCGATCAGCGCCATGGCAAGTGCGGCGCCGAAGGGCCAGTCATTGGCGGTCAGGAACTGGTCGTAGACGAGATTGCCGATCATCTGGAAGCGGCCGCCGCCGAGCAGCGCCGGCGTGACGAAATTGCCGATCGACAGCACGAAGACGAACACCGCCCCGGCGGCGATGCCCGGCACCGTCAACGGCAGGATGACCCGGCGAAATGTGGTCATCGCCGAAGCGCCGAGGTCGCGTGAGGCCTCGGCGAGCTCCGGATTGAGCCGCGACAGCGGCGCGTAGCAGGCCAGGATGACGAAGGGCAGATAATTGTAAACCAGACCGGCGATGACGGCGCCTTCGCTGTAGAGCATCGACGGCGGCTCGCCGGTGTAGCCAAGCCAGCGCAAGAGCTGCGTGATCAGGCCCTCGCGGTTGAGCAGCACGATCCAGGCGTAGGTGCGGATCAGGTAGTTGGACCAGAAAGGCAGGACCGCGAAGAACAGGAATACCGGCTGCCACCGGCGTGGTGCCGCCGCGATCGCATAGGCGGCGGCATAGCCGATCACCACCGCGATCAGCGTTGCCGTGCCGGCGATGCGTGCCGAATTGAGGAAGATGCCGGCATAGAGCGGGTCGAACACCAGCCCGAAATTCTCCAGCGTGAAGGTGTATTCGATGCCGCCATAGATGCCGCGCCGGAAGAAGGCGAGCGCCAGCACCAGAGCGCATGGCACCACCATCAAGGCGGTGAGCCAGGCCAGCGCCGGCGCCATCAGCAAGGAGGAGCGAAATCTGGTTTGGGACACGATTGCGATACCGCACTCAGCGGCCGGCGGCGGAGGCCCGCCGTCGACCGCGATCTCTGACCTTGATACTGGTTACTGCGCGGCCTTGATCTCGCTGACGATCTTCGAATAGTCGCGCTGGGCGTCGCCGACGTCGCGCAACTGCTCGAACTTGACCAGCTCGGCCACCGGCATGCTCATATTGGGGAACTTGGCGAGGAAATCCGCAGGCAGACTTTCCATAGCCGGCTTGTTCGGCACCTTGTAGTCGATGTTCTGCGCCGCCCAGGCGTGGTTCTTGGCGTCCAGCATGAAGTTGATGAACTGGAAGGCGGCGTCCTTGTTGGCCGAAGCCTTCATCACCACCATCGTGTCGACCCACAGATCCGAGCCCTCTTTGGGGATGACGTATTTGATCTCAGGCTTCTCGGCGATGCCGTAATTGCACCAGCCGTCCCATGCCTGCACCAACAACGCCTCGCCGGAGACCAGCTTCGAGTAGAAGGTGGTGTCGTCATAGGCGAGCAAGGTCTTCTTGGCCGAGATCAGCAGGTCCTTGACCTCGGCGAGCTTGGCCGGATCGGTCTCGTTGACCGAATAGCCCTTGGCGAGTTGGCCGGCGGCCAGCAGCCAGCGGTCGGTCGCCAGCATGGTGGTCTTGCCCTTGAGGTCGTCGGAGGGGGCGAGAAGATCGTTCCAGCTGGCCGGCTCGGTCTTGACCAGATCCGAGCGGTAGCAGAGGCCGGTGGTGCCCCAAGTGTAAGGCACGGAGAAATTGTTGCCGGCATCGTGCGGCAGCTTCGTCGCCTCGGGATAGAGATTGGCAAGGTTGGGGATCTTCGCGTGGTCGATCGCCTCGATCAGGCCGAGCTTGTTCAGCACTTCGGCAAAGGGCGAGGAGACGAAGACCACGTCATAGCCCTTGCCGCCCGAAGCCACGAGCTTGCCCATGATCTCCTCATTGGTGGCGTGAACCACGACTTCGCCGGAAACGCCGGTTGCGGCCTTGAAGGCGGCCATGGCATCCGGCGCCATGTAGCCGTCCCAGTTGGAAATGACGAGGTCGGCGGCGGCCGCCGGCGCCGACAGCGCCAGGGCGAGACCAAGCGCGACCGAAGATATCTTTAACGGATGGCGCAGGCGGGTTGAGGCGGTCATGACAGACTCCCATTCTGGTTGATCGTCGAATTCAATCAATCGTCGGACCAGCGCTTGCGACCATGCCGCCGCTTCGATCCTGTTCCCCGGTCTTTTTGTTGCCGTTTGACCTCACAGTACTATTGCAGAAAAAAGTACGTCAATCCATAATTTGGCACGTCGCTGCGAAATCGCCGAACGCGCTATAAGCGCGATCGGTCAGGCCGTAGCGGTCAAGCCGTTCATGAGAAATCGCCATGCAAGCCGCCGCCAGACGACCGCGCACCAACCATCTCGATCTCGCTCAGCGCATTCTCGATGTGGCCCGGCAGCGCGGCTTCGAGGCCGGCGCTCATCTCCCGGAACAGCAGATCGCCTCGCTCTGCAACGTATCTCGAACCCCGGTGCGGGCCGCTTTGCGCCTGCTCACCGAAAGGGGTGTCGTGCGCTGGGAGGCTGAATCGGGCTATCGGCTGGCCGTCGACCTCACCAACCAGGCGACCGTTTCAGCCGACCTGCCGAGCGCCGAGGAAGACGAACTCGCGGAGATGATCCTGCGCGATCGATCGGCGCGCCGGCTGGATCAAACGGTGACCATCGGCGCGCTGGTGCGGCGCTATGGTGCCGAACGAAAGACGGTACTAAAATCGCTAAAGAAACTGACGGAGGAAAATCTTCTGGACCGTGCACCGGGGCAGGCCTGGCTGTTCAGGCGGGCGCCTGACGATCCGGAGGCACAAGGGGAAAGCTATGAGTTCCGCCTGCTGCTGGAACCCGCCGCCATTCTGGCGCCCGGCTTTCGGCTGGACGGGACGCGCGCGGCAGCCTTGCGCCAGGGCATGGAAACGCTGCTGGCGCTGCCCGATGCCGCATTCGATATCAGAGAGTTCCAGCGGCTGGACATCGATTTTCACGGAATGATCGCCGACGGCGCCGCCAACCGGTTCGTCACCGACGCGCTGTCCGACCATCTCAGGCTGCGCCGGCTGCCGGGGACCTATGCCGGCGTCAACGTCTTCCGGCTGAAGCAATCGCTGCGCGAGCACCTGACCATACTCGACCAATTGGAAAGCCGGCAGTATGAGGTTGCAGCCGATCTGCTTCGCGTTCACCTGCGGCTCTCCCGCAGCCAGCGGCCGCAGGCGGCCAGTCGCGGGGCCCCCGCATTGTTCGGCATGATCAGCCGGCCGGACTCACGAGGACCGTAGTGACGCGCAAAGCCAGCCCGACCATCGCGCTGTTTCCCGAAGCGAGCTTCGGCGCCGCGCTCAATTGCGTCGGTATCGCGCAAGCCTTGCGCGCCCGTGGAGCCCGGCCGGTGTTCATCTGTCACGCCGGCTTTTCCGGTGTGTTCGCCGACTATGGTTTTCAGGAATACCAGTTGCCGACCGACGAGCCGCTGACCGACAGCGAACGCCAGAGCTACTGGCAAGCTTTCGTGCGCCGGCATCTGCCGCATTTCAGGCTGAGCCCGATCGATCAGCTCGAAACCTACGTCGCCCCGACCTGGGAAGCGATCGTCGATACCGCGGTCAATGCCGAGGGGCCGCTGCGCCAATTGGTGGCCCGGCTGAAGCCGGATGCCGTGGTGCTCGACAATGTCATCATGTTTCCGGCGCTGGCCGCCGCCGGCTGCCCATGGGTGCGCGTCGTCTCCTGCGCCGAGACCGAGCTTCCCGACGCCGATGTACCACCCTATCTGTCCGGTCTCGCCGCCGACGACCCAAGCCGCGCGGCCTTCGAGGCGCGCTATCTGGCAGCGGTCGCTCCGGCGCATGACCGGTTCAACCGGCTTCGGATCGACGCCGGTCTTGCGCCCTTGCCGAAGGGCCTTTTTCTCGAAGCTTCGCCCGACCTCAATTTGCTGCTGACCCCAACGATCGTGCGCAGGCAGCGCGCCGAGCCGCTCGACCCGGCCCGCTTCGTCTATCTCGAAGGCTGCGTCCGTTCGGAAGGGCCGTTCGATGTGCCGGTCTTTCCGCGCAATGACGGGCCGCTGGTCTATCTCAGCTTCGGCAGCCTGGGCGCCATGGATGTCGGCCTGATCGAGCGCATGCTTGCCGTGTTCGACCGGCTTCCGGCTCGGTTCATCGTCAATGTCGGCGGTCTGCGCGACACCTATCGCGCGGTTCCGGACAATGTCTATCTCGACGCCTGGTTTCCGCAGCCGTCGGTCGTCGCGAAATCCGATCTCTTCATCCATCACGGCGGCAACAACAGCTTTTGCGAAGCGCTGCGTTTCGGCGTGCCGTCGCTGATCATGCCCTATTGCTGGGACGGGCATGACAATGCGCGACGCGCTGAGGAAACTGGCGTTGGCCGCCACATCAGCCGCGACGGCTGGAGCGACGATGAACTGGAAAATGCCATCCTTGGCCTAATGGCCGACAGCGGGATGCGCTTTCGCCTCAAGGAGAATGCGGTCACCATGGCACGGGCGCCGGGAACCGAAATCGCCGCCGAAGCCATTCTCGCCCTCTAAGGACGTGACCTGATGCTCAACACCACGACAACGGATGCACCGCAAATGACCCCGACGGACGATCCGAAGGGATGGCTGGAGCAGCAGGGGATCAGGGAAGTCGAGTGCCTGGTGCCGGATGTGAACGGCGTGCTGCGCGGCAAGACCTTGCCGACGGCCAAGTTCCTGAAGTCGCTCGAAGATCGCGCGCTCTACCTGCCGAGCAGCGCCTTCCTGGTCTGCATCGACGGCCGCTATTCCGGTTCCAACGACGAGGGCTTCGGCTATCAGGACCCCGACATGCGGATGGTGCCGGACGTTGCGACGCTCTGCCTGGCACCCGGTGCCGGAGCAGGGAAAGCCTATGTCTTTGCCGACGCGTTTCACATGGACGACCGGCCGTGGATGGCCTCCCCGCGCCACGTCTTGAGGGCCGTGCTCGATCTCTACCGCCAGCGGGGATGGCGGGCGGTGGTGGCGCCGGAACTCGAATTCTACCTGACCGCGCCTAATCCCGATCCTGATCGGCCGTTGAGCGCACCGGTCGGGCGCAATGGCCGTTCCGAAACAGTGCAGCATCCTTATGACATGGCGGCGTTGGAGGAATTCGAGCCGGTGATCCGGCGCCTCTACGATTATGCCGCGGCGGCCGGGCTGCCGCTCGACACGCTGATCCATGAATCGGGCACGGCGCAGCTCGAGATCAATTTCCTGCATGGCGACGCGCTGCCGCTGGCCGACAAGGTGCTGCTGTTCAAGAGGATGACGCGCCAGGCCGCACAGGAATTCGGCATGCATGCGACCTTCATGGCCAAGCCGATCGCCACACAGGCCGGCAGCTCCATGCATCTCCATATGTCGCTCGTCGACGAGGCCGGGAATACGCTGTTTGCCGGGCGCGACGATGCCGACACCGAAATGTTCGGGCATTTCGTCGGCGGCCTGCAGAAATACCTTCCCGAGGTGATGCCGCTGTTTGCGCCGAACGTGAATTCGTTCCGCCGCATCCGGCCGAACCACAGCGCCCCGGCCAACATCGAGTGGTCGCACGACAACCGCTCCTGCGGCCTGCGCGTGCCGGCCGGCGCGCGCGCCGCGCGGCGGGTGGAAAACCGGCTGCCCGGCGCCGATTCCAATCCCTATCTGGCGATGGCCGGCTCGCTGCTCTGCGGCTATCTCGGCGTCGAAGAAAAGCTCTCGCGCTCGCCAGCGGCATCGGGCAATGCCTATCGCAGCAAGAGCACGCTGCCGAAAACCATGGAGGAGGCGCTCGACCGTTTCGCTGCGTGCAGTCCGGTTCGGGAGTTGCTCGGCGAGGATTTCTTCCAGACCTATCTGCGCGTCAAGAGCGTCGAGCTTGACCTGTTCCAGAGCGTCGTCACCAGCTGGGAACGCGACCACCTGCTGCTCAAGGTATGATGATGAGCTTCAACTCCGGCCTGGATATCGGCAAATCCTACTATGTCGCGACGGCCAATCCGGCTCCGGAGCATTCGGCGCTGCAGGGCGACATCGACGCCGATCTGGTGGTGGTCGGCGGCGGCTGCACCGGCCTGTCCGCAGCCCTTCATGCCGCCGAGCGCGGGCTGAAGGTGGTGCTCCTCGAAGGCGGCAAGATCGGCTGGGGGGCGTCCGGGCGCAATGGCGGCCAGATAATCCCCGGCCTGCGCAAGGGCGCCAAGGGGCTGGTCAAGCTCTATGGGCCCGAACGGGCGCGGGCGCTGTTCGATCTCGCCTTCGAGGCGCGCGGACTGGTGCTCGACCTGATCGAGCGCCACGCCATCGATTGCGACCTCCGGCTGACCGGCCACCTCGCCGGTGCGATCAACGGCTCCGACCTGCGCGACCTCGAAGAAGAGGCTGAGTGCCTTGCCAGCGTGATGAATTTTCATGACGTCGAGATGATGTCGGCGGCGCAGGCGCGCGGAATGGTGAACACCCCCTATCACGGCGCGATGTACGAGAAGCTCGGCGGCCATATGCATCCGCTGAACTACACGCTGGGTCTTGCCCGCGCCGCGGCAGCTGCGGGCGTCAGCATCCATGAGAATTCGGTGGCGCTGCGGCTGGAGCGGGAACCTGCCATCAGGGTTGCGACGGCCAAGGGCTCGGTCCGGGCCAGGCATGTCGTGCTGGCGGGCGACGCGCTGCTCCAGGGGCTCGAGCCGCGCGTCAACAGCCGCATCATGCCGGTCGGCAACTACATCGTCGCCACCGAGCCGTTGGACGACCCGAGCGACGTCATCCCAAGCAATGTCGCCGTTTCCGACACCCGCTTCGTGGTCAACTACTACCGGCTGTCGGCGGACGGACGCCTGTTGTTCGGCGGCGGCGAGCGCTACACGCCGTCGCCGCCCGCCGACATTGCCGGCTTCGTGCGGCCGCATATGGAAAAGACCTTTCCGCAATTGCGCGGCCGCCGCATCGACCATGCCTGGGGCGGCCTCGTCTCGGTGACGACATCGCGCCTGCCGGATGTCGGCCACTATGGCGAGGTCTATTTTGCGCATGGCTATTCCGGCAAGGGCGTGATCCTGTCGACGCTGTCGGGAAAGCTGCTCGCCGAGGCAATCACGGGCGATAATTCGCGGCTCGATCTGTTTTCGACGCTTAGGCCGTTGCCGTTTCCCGGCGGCACGGCGCTGCGCGGTCCGCTTTATGTGCTCGGCATGCTCTGGTACGCCATGCGCGACCGCATCAAGCATTGAGCGCAAGCGAGCGGGGTCGTAGCAGGGAAACGCAAAAAAGAGCTGTTAGATGGCCGAGGCCTATATCTGCGACTACATCCGCACGCCGATCGGACGCTTTGGTGGGTCATTGTCTTCGATCCGCGCCGACGACCTTGGCGCGATCCCCCTGAGAGCATTGGTCGAGCGCAACCCCGGCATCGATTGGGCCGCGATCGATGACGTCGTCTATGGCTGCGCCAACCAGGCCGGCGAGGATAATCGCAATGTCGCGCGCATGGCACTGCTGCTGGCCGGGTTGCCCAAGGAGGTATCCGGCTCGACCGTCAATCGCCTCTGCGGTTCGGGCATGGATGCCATCATCATCGCCGCACGCGCTATCAAGGCGGGCGAGGCGGAGCTGTTGATATCAGGCGGCGTCGAATCGATGAGCCGTGCCCCTTTCGTCATGCCCAAGGCGGAGACGGCCTTCTCCCGCAATGCCGAGATTCACGACACCACCATCGGTTGGCGTTTCGTCAATCCGCTGATGCAGGAGCAGTACGGCATCGATTCGATGCCGGAGACCGGCGAGAATGTCGCGGAAGAGTTCGCCATCTCCCGCGCGGACCAGGATGCGTTTGCCGTGCGCAGCCAGGACAAGGCGGTGGCCGCGCAGGCCAATAGCCGGCTGGCGAAGGAAATCATTCCCGTAACGATACCGCAGCGCAAGGGCGACGCGGTCGTCGTCTCGAAGGACGAGCATCCACGCGCGGGTACGACGATCGAGGCGCTGGCGAAATTGCCGACGCCGTTCCGGCAAGGCGGCGCGGTCACGGCCGGCAATGCGTCGGGCGTCAACGATGGTGCCGCGGCGCTGATCGTCGCCTCGGAAGCTGCCGTGAAGAAATATGGGCTGACGCCGATCGCCCGCATCCTCGGCGGTGCGGTCGCCGGCGTGGTGCCGCGCATCATGGGCATCGGCCCCGTGCCGGCGACACAGAAGCTGTGTGCCCGGCTCGGGCTGAAGCCGGCAGATTTCGACGTCATCGAGCTCAACGAGGCCTTTGCCTCCCAAGCCATCGCCGTGCTCCGCCAGCTCGGCATTGCCGAGGACGCGGAGCACGTCAACCCGAATGGCGGCGCCATCGCACTCGGCCATCCTCTCGGCATGTCGGGTGCGCGCATATCAGGCACTGCGGCGCTGGAGCTCAGGGAGCGCGGCGGCCGCTATGCGCTCGCCACCATGTGCATCGGCGTTGGCCAAGGCATCGCCGTGGCGCTGGAACGGCAGTAAAACAAGATCGAGCGCCGGCCGCGGTCTGCCACGGCGGGCGGCAGCTGCTGCTCCCCCCGAAAAATTTGACCATGTGGACAAAGGTGAGGCTCCGTTCCATAGTTCCCCAGCTGACAATTCAAAGAAACAGCCGGCTCGCCACGGCGCCAATCAGAGGGGCATGCGATGGAAAACGGGAAGAGCAAAGTCCAGTCGAAATGCAAAGGGCTTTCGCGACGCAGCGTTCTGGAACTGGGCGCGCTCGGCCTGGCAGCAACCATGCTGCCGGGTCTGGCCTTAGCTCAGGACAAGAAGCTGAAGGTGGCGGCGATCTTTGCCACGCCGACCGAGGAGCCATGGGTCCACCAGATCCATGTCGCCCTGCAGAGGGCCGAGAAGGAACTCGGCATCGAGTACAAATGGTCGGAGAAGGTTCAGACGGCGGATTTCAGCCGTGTCATGCGCGAATATGCGCAAGGCGGCTATGAGCTGGTAATGGGCGACGCCTTCGCCGCCGAACGGGAATCCCGCCGGACCGCCAAGCAGTTCCCGAAGGTTGCCTTCCTGTTCGGCTCCGGCGCCGGGCCGGCCGAGCCGAATTTCGCAGTCTTCGACAATTGGATCCACGAGCCGGCTTATCTCTCCGGCCTGATCGCCGGAAAGATGTCGAAATCAGGCACGATCGGCGCCGTTGCGGCGATGGGCATTCCGGAAGTGAACCGGCTCGTCAATGCCTTCTTTGCCGGCGCCCGGGAGGTCAATCCTAACATCAAGCGGAAGGTGGCTTTCATCGGCTCTTTCTTCGACCCGCCAAAGGCCAAGGAAGCGGCTATCGCCCAGATCGACGCCGGTGTCGACGTGATCTATGCCGAACGTTTCGGCGTCATCGAAGCGGCGGTCGAGAGGAAGATCCTCGCCATCTCCAACATGTCCGACCAGTCCAACCTCGGCCCGGACACGGTGATAACCGGCCCGGTGTGGGACATGTATCCGACGGTCGAGCACGCGATCAAACTGGTAAAGGCCGGCGTCTTCACCGCCCAGGATTACGGTGATTTCTCGCGCATGGCCAAGGGCGGCTCCTTTCTGGCGCCGTACCACAAATTCGACAAGACCCTGCCCGCCGACGTCAAGGAGCTGGTCGAGAAGAAAAAGGCCGAAATCCTCGACGGCAATTTCCGCGTCGATGTCGACGAGAACACGCCGGTTTCGGATTGAGTTTTTTACCCTCCCCCTTGTGGGGAGGGTCGATCCGCGAAGCGGAGCGGGGTGGGGTCGGCGCCGTACCCCCACCCCGTCTCTCGATCTTCGCTTCGCTACGATCGTAAGCCGACCCTCCCCACAAGGGGGAGGGTGAAGAGTCGCGCCATCTCCCACCAGGAGCACCCTTGTCAACATCTGCCCCACTCATCGAAATGCGCGGCATCTCGAAAAGCTTCGGCGCCGTCAAGGCAAACGAAGCCGTCGATCTCAGCGTCGCGCCGGGTGAGATTCTCGGGCTGCTGGGTGAAAACGGCGCCGGCAAGACGACGCTGATGAACGTGCTGTTCGGCGCCTATGCGCCCGACGCCGGCGAGATCCTGGTTCAGGACCGGCCGGTGACGATCAACAGCTCGGCCGATGCGCTTGCCGCCGGCATCGGCATGGTGCACCAGCATTTCCATCTCGCACCGCGGCTTTCGGTGCTGGAAAACCTGCTGATCGGCATTCCCGGAAAGTCGGGCCGCATCGATCGCGCCGGCGGGCTGGCGCGGCTGGGCGAGATCGGCCGGCAGCACGGGCTCACGCTCGATCCGGACCTTCCCGTCTCGGCATTATCGATCGGCGAGCAGCAGCGGCTCGAAATCGTCAAGGCATTGTTTCGCGGTGCAAGGCTGCTGATCCTCGACGAGCCGACGGCGGTGCTGGCGCCGACAGAGGTCGACGGGCTGTTTTCGGCGCTGCGCTCGATGGCGGCCCAGGGCCTCGGCATCATCTTCATCTCGCATAAGCTCAACGAGGTTAGGGCGCTCACCCATCGCTGCGTGGTGCTGCGGCATGGCCGCGTGACCGGGCGCGTCGATACCCCCGCAAGCACGACATCCTCGGAGATGGCGCGGCTGATGTGCGGCCACGAGATCGTTCCGCCGGCCAGGGGACCATCGACGCCAGGTGCCGCGGTGCTGACCCTCGACGGCATCTCGACGTCGCGGCATTCCGGCATGGCGCTGCGCGACGTGTCGCTCTTCGTGCGTGCCGGCGAGATTCTCGGCATTGCCGGTGTCGCGGGCAATGGCCAGTGGGCGCTTGCCGAGGTGATCTCCGGCGTTCGCGCGCCCGATGCCGGCCGGATGACAATAGCCGGCAAAATGGTCTCGCGGTTCTCGCCGCGCGAGGTGCAGGCGCTCGGTCTCGGGCGCATCCCGGAAGACCGGATGACGACCGGTCTGGTCACCAATTTGCCGCTGGCGGATTCGATGGTGCTGCCGCGCATCGGCACGGGGGCGTTCAGCCGCAACGGCCTGCTCAGGCCGGATGCCATCCGCGCCTTCGCCGAAGCGCAGATCAAGGCCTATGACATACGCTGCCCCGGACCGATGACGCGGGCCGGAGCGCTGTCCGGTGGCAATCTGCAAAAGGCGCTGCTGGCGCGCGAGCTCGCCTTCGACCCCAAGGTGCTGATCGTGTCGCAGCCGACGCGCGGTCTCGACATCGGTGCGGCGCGCTTCATCCACGAAAAGTTCCTCGACATGCGTGGCAGGGGCTGCGGCATCATCGTCCTCGGCGAGGATCTCGAAGAGCTGCTCATGCTCTGCGACCGCATCGCGGTGATGTATGAGGGACGGATCGTCGGCACGCTCGACAGCGCCGACGCCACCATTGCGCGGCTCGGCCTGATGATGACCGGGGCGGAGGGGACAGCCTGATGTTTCGCCTCGAAGCCCGCACCAGCACGCCCGGCTGGTTCAATCTCGCTCTGCCGCTGCTGGCGATCGGAGCAACGCTGGTGCTGTGCAGCGGCCTCATCGCGCTGGCCGGTGCCGGCGTCATCGAAGCCTATGGCGTGATGTTCTCGGCGTCGCTGGGCGACAGCTACGCCATCACCGAAACGCTCGTGCGCGCGACCCCGATGATCTTTACCGGGCTGGCCGTCGCCGTCGCCTTCCGTGCCAAATTCTGGAACATCGGCGCCGAGGGGCAGTTGCTGGCCGGTGCGGTGGCGAGCTGCGCGGTCGGCGCCATCCCGATGCCGGGGCCGCTCGCCATGCTTCTCATGGCGGCGGCAGGCGCTGCCGCCGGTGCCGCAGTCGCCTTGGTGCCGGCGACGCTGCGCGTCAAATTCAGTGTTGATGACGTGGTCAGCTCGTTGCTGCTCAACTCGGTCATCTTTTACGCCCTGATGGCGCTGATCGAGGGCCCGTGGAAAGATACTTTCAGCGGCTACCCGATCTCGCCGCCGATCGAAGATTCCGCGAATTTCCCGGTGCTGCTCGAAGGGACGCGGCTGCATCTCGGCGTTGTGGCAGCGTTCCTTGCTGCGCCGGTCATCTGGTTCCTGATCGCGCGCACGACGCTCGGCTTCAGGATCAGGGTCATCGGCGAAAATCCAGAAGCTGCGCGCTATGGCGGCATCCATGTCGAGCGCGTGCTGATCTCGACGGCGCTGCTGTCCGGCGCGCTGGCCGGGCTTGCCGGCGTCGGCGAGGTCGGCGGCGTGCATTTCCAGGTGATGAGCGACATCTCGCCGGGCTATGGCTATTCCGGCATCGTTGTCGCCATGCTGGCGAGGCTCAACCCGCTCGGCGTGGTGCCGGCGGCGCTCTTCCTCGCCGCCGTCATGACCGGCGCTGAGGCGATGTCGCGAGCCACCGGCGTTCCGGCCTTTCTCAGCGATGTCATACAGGGAACCGCGCTGCTCGCCATGTTGGTGGCGCTGCTGTTCACCGCCTACCGCATCCGCCGCGTGGGGACAGCAAAATGAGCGTCGTGCTCGAACAGATTTTTCAGGTCGGCTTCCTGGCCGCCATCATCCGGATTGCCACGCCGCTGGCTTTCGCAACATTGGGCGAGATGTTCTCCGAGCGCGCCGGCGTGCTCAATCTCGGCATCGAAGGCATCATGCTGTTGTCGGCGATGACCGGCTTCACCGCGACCAGCCTCAGCGGCAGCCTGTGGCTCGGCGTGCTTGCGGCAGTTGTCACCGGTGCGCTGATGGGTGCCGTGCATGCGCTGTTCACGGTGGCGCTCGGCCTCAGCCAGCATGTCTGCGGCATCGGCGTGACGCTGTTCTCGTCGGGCCTCGCCTATTTCCTTTACCGGCTGATCTTCGGCCAGCAATCGGTGCCGCCCAGCATCAAGAGTTTCGAGACGCTGCCGATCCCTGTTCTCTCTGACATCCCGGTGCTCGGACCGGCGGTGTTCAACCAGTTTTCGCTGGTCTACATGGCGATGGCAGCCGTTCCCCTGGCCGCCTTCGTGCTCTACCGGACGCCGTGGGGCCTGTCCGTGCGCATGGTCGGCGAAAATCCGCGCGCCGCCGATTCGGCCGGCGTCGGCGTTATCGCCATTCGCTTCCAGGCGGTGATCCTCGGCGGCGCCCTGATGGGGCTGGCCGGGGCTTTCCTGTCGATGGTGCAGTTCAACGCTTTCACCTTCGGCCTTGTCTCCGGACGTGGCTGGGTGGCGATCGCGCTCGTCGTCTTCGGTCGCTGGGATCCCTGGCGTTCGGCAGGGGCCGCCCTGCTATTCGCCTTCGTCGATGCCTTGCAACTGCGCATGCAGGCAAGCGGGCTCGGCCACATCCCCTATGAGGCGTTCCTGATGCTGCCCTTCATCTTCACCATCGTCGCCATGGCGGTGATGTCGCGCAATGCCGTCGCTCCATCGGCGTTGCTCAAGCCGTTCCGCCGGGAAGAACGCTGACAGCCGGGGGCGGGAAATTCTCAGCCGCCGCTTAGCGCCTGCATCACATTCGGCAGCGCCGGCAGCGTCAACAAAACCGTGCCGGCAAGCCAGATAGACGAGACGACGATGCTCCTGGGGTGCGCCGACCAGCGCTCATAGAGCGCGGCCGGGACGCCGGCGAGCATGATGGTCATCGTCGACAGGATCAGCGCACTTGCCATGTAAACGATCTGGCTTAAGGGAGGCGCCCAGCCCGGATACCAGACCGGATAGAACAGGAACACCAACAGCACCCACGGCGAAAAGATACCGTTGACGATGGCGACCGCCATGACCGGCACAAGAGCGTTTCTGTCCATTGCCTCAACCCCCTTGTGAAGCCATCGGCGCAATGCCGAAATTGATCAGAAAAACGAGATAGCCGACGCGCAAGGCCATAAGCCAGAGCACGCTGAAGACGATCACCACCGGCTGGGTCAGGATCGACGGCGTGATGGTCCGCACGATCCGCAGCACCGGGTCCGTGACGGACTTGAAGAAGCGCCAGATGTAGTTGTCCCAGCTTTCGGGCACGAAGAGGCCGAGTAGGAGACGCCCCATCAGCGTGTACATCACCGCGGCGAGGATGAAATTCGGTATGTGGAAATACCAATAGGACCAGAAATCGTTCATGGGCGATTTTCCAAGCGGCGGCGGCGCCGCGTTATGCCAGCGACGTCCCCGAAATGAAAGCGGGGTCCGTCACCGGACCCCGCCTCTTGCGCCGATCGCTATGCGCAATCAGGCAATCTTTTCTTCCATCATCTGCTTGCCGCGAGGGACACGGATTTCCTCGATGAAATCCTGCATATCCCGTGACGGCGCCCTGGTGAGAAGGCTGACAATGATCATCACGGCGAAGCCCACCGGCAGTCCAAAAGTCGCAGACGAGATGTTTTTCACCCCCCACCACAATTCCATGTTCGGCGTCGTCTTGTCGAAATCGGCGCCGTACTGGGTCATCACCAGATAGAAGAGGGTGATGCCGAAGCCTGCGATCATGCCGGCGACAGCGCCGGTCGAATTGGCCCGCTTCCACCAGACGCCGAGCACCAGCGCCGGGAAGAGCCCGCCGGCGGCAAGAGAAAACGCCCACGACACCATCGACAGGATGTCCGACGGCTTGGTTGACGCGACGTAGGCGGCCAGCACCGCGACCATAACCAGCAAGATGCGGGACACGATCAGACGCCGCGACGTAGGCGCATTCTGGTCGATCATCTTGTAGTAGATGTCGTGGCTGAGCGCGTTGGCGATGGCCAGCAGCAGGCCGTCCGCAGTCGACAGCGCGGCGGCAAGGCCGCCGGCGGCGACGAGGCCCGAGATGACGTAAGGCATGCCGGCCATTTCCGGCGTGGCCAGCACGATCATGTCGGCGTTGAGGTTGATGTCGGCAAACGAAAGTGCCGTGACGCCCTTTTCGGCGCAGGCTGCGACGATCGCCGCGGTGTCTGTCGCCGCCTTACCGCAGATCTGCACGAGCGTGTTGTCGGCAGCGGCCCAGCGCATCATCCATCCGGCTTTCTCGGCGATGTTTTCAGGCGTCAGGCCCGACGCCACCAGGTCGAGCATCGTCCACTTGGCGAACGCCGCATAGGCGGGCGCGGTGAAATACAGGATGAAGATGAACAGCAGCGACCAGGCGACCGAGACGCGCGCTTCACGCACCGACGGGGTGGTGAAGTATCGCATCAGGACGTGTGGCAATGACGCCGTTCCGACCATCAGGCAGAGGATGAGCAGGAAGAAGTTCTTTGCATCATAGCCGCCATGCACGAACGGCGTGATGTGATGCACCGTGATGCCCTGCGCCGTCTCAAGCGCGGTGATGTTCGCCAGCGCCTGGCCCTGCATCAATTGCGGGATAGGAATGCCCGTCTTTACCGTGGACATCCAGATGGCGGGGATCAGGTAGGCGATGATCAGCACGATGTACTGGGCGACCTGCGTCCAGGTGACGGCGCGCATGCCGCCGAGCATCGAGCACACCAGGATGCCGGCGAGGCCGACATAGACTGCGACGTTGAAGTCGATGCCAAGGAAGCGAGCCGAGATCAGCCCGGTGCCGAAAATCTGCGCGACCACATAGGTAAACGAGCAGGAGAACAGAACGATCACGCCGATCAAACGGGCAAGATTGCCGCCATAGCGCGCCGACAGGAAGTCGGGAACCGTGTAGGCGCCGAACTTGCGCAGATAAGGCGCAACGAGGATGGCCACGAGCACGTAGCCGCCGGTCCAGCCGAGCACGAAGCCGAGGCCGTCATAGCCGAGCAGGTAGAGCGAGCCGGCCATGCCGATGAAGGAAGCCGCCGACATCCAGTCGGCGCCGGTCGCCATGCCGTTGTAGAGCGCCGGTACGCGACGCCCGGCGACGTAATATTCGCCGACATGCATGGTGCGGCTCAGGACGCCGATCACCGCGTAGATGACGATGGTAAAGCCCATGAACAGGTAGCCGATTACAACATTTTCGACGCCTATGGCGCTCAAGATGGCCATCAGGATGATGAAGGCTATGAAGCCGCCGGTGTAGAGGCCGTAGATGCGGCCGAGATTGGAGGTGAAGTCGCCTCCGCTTGCGGTGGTAGATGTCGTGTTAGCCATTGACGTTCCCCCCGATCAATCTTCATTGACATGATGCTCTTCGTCGATCGCGTTCTGGCGCCGTGCGAACCAGAACAGCATGACGACGAAGGCGATGAGCGAACCCTGGGCGGCCATGTAGAAGCCGAGCGGAAAACCAAAAATGACGATGGTGTTGAGTTGCTCCACGAACATGTGGATGACGTAACCGAAGAACACCCACAGGCCCAGCATGACGAACATGAGGCTCTTGGTCTTGTTCCAATAACTTACGCGGTCTGGTGTCGCCATAGCGTTGAACCTCCCTTGGTTGGCAGCTTGCGACCGTCTCGACCGCAAGGCGCCGTTTAAAGCTTGCCTCTTCCGCTAAGGCGGAAGCCCTCCGGCACGTGTAGCGGTCAGGTATAGAATCAGTGACCGTAACTTTATAGGAGTAACATTTCTTGCCGCTTTTGTTCATACGACTTTAGAATCGATGAGAGGACTGGAGAACCGGTGAGAGGACTTGAATCGGTAAGAGGGCTGGCGGTGCGTCGTCGCGGAGGCTAAACGATCAACATCGGTTGGAAACAAAACCGAAGGGAGAGCGTCATGGGCCTACTGAACGACCTGTTGCCCGAGTTCCTGCGGAAGCCGCAGCCGATCGGCAGCGTCAGCGACCTGGCTGACTTCATGGATTCGCGCGCCGCCTTCCTGGCGCAGAAAAGCATCGTCGAGTTCTGCCGCGTCAGGGCAGGGGTCTACTGGCAGAAGCTGTTCAGCGAGAAGGAGTTCCAGGCGGCGCTCAACCATTCACGCTGGCGCGCCTACCCTGCCTGCTATGCCATCGTGGCGGAAATGGTGGAGGGTGCGCTGCGCGAACCCGCCGGCTTGCGCCAGCGAGGCCTGCCAGCGGCGCTGGAAAAAGTGGCCTTGGCAAGCTTCTCCAAATATGCCGTTCCGGACGGCTCGCCCCCGACTTTCTGGGAGGACGCCACCGAGCTCACACGTCAACGTCTCGCCGCCACGCAGATCGGTCCGCCGCGGCCGGTGCGCGAAATCCCCGAGCCGCTGGCGCGAACGGTTTTCGAGATGGTCCCGATCCACCCCAATCTCCTGACCAACGACTATGACTATATCTTCAACTTCCTGAGGATGAATCTGCTGCGCGCGCATGAGGATTTCCTTGCGCAGGCTGACCGCAGCGCCCTCGTCGACGAGTTGCTGGGTGCCGCGCGCATCTGAGCTTTGTTCCGGCGCGCCGATATCCAGGGCTCCCCGTTCGGCCTCGCACCGTCCGAGCGTCGCCGGCTATGCGAACATCAGGTCCCGCACCAGGTCGGGTGCCGACTGGAGGCGCTTGATGAGGCTCTTGAGTTCTGCCTGCTGCTCGCGCATCAGGGCATTGATCTCGATACGGTTGGATACAGGTATACCAGCGTAGATGTCATGCGTCTGCTGAGCGAGCAGCAAGCCGATCAGCATGGAATGGCCGGCCAGCATCGCCTTCATGTCGCGCTCGCCGCCGATATCCTGCGCGATCAGTCTCTCGAGCCGGGCACGCGTGCTCCGCTCGCGGATGCCGTGGCGAATTGCAAGCGTGCGTGCGGTCGCGACGATCGGAAAAAGGCCATACTTCTTGATGTCCAGCCGGCCATTTTCAAGCTGAAAGCCGCCAAAAACAGTGAAGGGATTGCCGGTTGTCATCTGCTCGCCGAGAAGCTTCGCGAATACCGGCTCGGCGTGGCCACGGTCATACGCATATTCGATGAACTGCGCGGCCAGCGTCGTGTCACCGTGAACCGGCCGCAGATCGTAGACGATATCGACGTTGAGCAGATCCTCCGGCCGTAGGCGGCGAACCCAAGCTTCGACGCGCCCCTTCCAGGTGTCGAGGCTTCCGCGGAATGCGGCGTTCGCGGCCATTACCCCGCCTTTGCAATACGGCACGCCTGAGATGTCGAGCATGTCGGCGAGCTTGGTGCCGAGCTTTTTGAACCAGCTGTCTTCGGCCCCGCCCGGCTCGCCATCTGCGAAGACGATTGCGTTGTCCTGGTCGGGGGCTATCAGGCTTTCGCCACGGCCGCCTGAGCCGAGCACGAGCACGGCGTAGGCGCAGGGCGGCGGGCCGTGACCTTCGATCTGCATCTGTTGTTCGGCAAGCACGGCGGCGCGGCGGGTAAGCGAGCAAAGCTCATCGCTGATGATTTCCGCCACCGCGCGCGGGTCGATCGCTTCGCCGATGAGCGAACGTACCACGCCCGGCAGCATCGACCAGGTGGCGGCCAGTTCGGCGGCGTCCTTGGCATGTTCGATCGTGTCGTCGAGATCGATGGCAGCGGCGGCGCGCAGCCTCAGCATTTCACGCGCCGAAAGCACGCCGACCAACACGCCCCCGTCGTGGACGGCGAGGTGGCGGACTTTCAGCCGATCCATCCGGCCGATCGCCCGATAAGCGAAGGCGGCGGCGCGGATGCTTATCAGCGGTCGCGTTGCGATGCTTCCGACCGGCATGTCAAAAGCCCGCTCGGCGTCGGACGATATGCGGCGCAGCAGGTCACGCTCGGTAACGATGCCATACTCCTCAATCGGTCGATCCGGCGTTCCTCGGTCGGACACCAGGACCGAGCTGATCTTGCGCTTGACCATGAGGTCGATGACCTGCCTTGTCGGTTTGGTCGATTTCACCACGACTGGCGGGCTGCTCATGAGGCTGCCGACGCGATGGCGATAGGCATAGGGATCAACCGGCTGAAACGCGGGAGCCTGGGGTCGCGACACCGGCTCGGCCCGGCCGGCGCGATGGCCGGCTTCGAGAGCATCCGAAAGGGCAAGGCAGGCGACTTCGGCCTCTCCGAGTGTTCGGATGTTGCGCTTGCGCAACTCCGGTATCAACCCGGCAAAGATGTCTCCCGCCGCGATCGCATCGCCCAGAGCCGAATGGCGGCCAGCTATCTCCAGGCGAAGCCAGGCGGCGATCGTCTCCAGCGAATGGTCCGCCAGATTGGGATTTGCTATGGTTGCAAGAAGCCGGACGCACAGCGCCCGAGGCTTTTTCCAGGGCAAACCGGCGCGTCGACATTCGCGCTCCAATACCGCCAGGTCGAAGCCGATCGAGTGGCCGACGAGGATGCGGTCGCCGACGAACTCCTGGAATTGCGCCCATGCATCCGGGAAGCTCCCGGCGCCGTCAACATCGCCATCCGTGATGCCGTGGACGAGCGAAGCCTCGGACGGGATTGCTTCGTCAGGATCGATGAGGAGATCGAACCGAGGTTGCCGGACGACCTTGCCATGCGCGATGCCGATCGCGCCAATCTGGACCACGCGCGCCTTGGTGGCGTCGGGCCCGGTTGTTTCGGTGTCAACGGCGGCAGCCGCAATTGCTATCAGCGGTGTCGCGCCGGTCGCCGGCTTCAATTCCGTCCCCTTCGGCATAGCCGATAGCCTTCCTCTGCCGGATTTCTTGCCGAGACAGCGCCCTGTCGATGTCGGAAAGGTCGATCCTGCTTGCCCTGCAGCATAGAGCGCGCCGACGGGCCGCGTCGATGGCCGAATTTCATGCTGTGGCGTTCGCAAAGATGCCCCGGTCGGCCTGGAGCTGCGCGCCGGCACGTCCATACTGAATCCCGGAGGACCACCCGTCCAGGCGGCACATTCGCCTTAAAGTGATTTGATACGGTCGCAGCGCTCGCGCACTGTCGGCGAGTTTGTTGCCGAGGCAGCCGATGGATGAGATCAGGCGGATTGCTGTGGAGTGCATCGGGCGCGCCGTAATGTTCGGATCGCTTGCCATCGGCTGTGTCATGGTCGGCTTCTCCTTCAACCCGGTATCCGCATTCCGCTCCGGCGCGTTCCTCACGCTGACGATGGTTCTGGCCCTGATGTGGAAAGCCACGACCGCAGCCAGCAAGGATCCCAAGCACACCGAAGTCTGGCTCTACCTCGATGAGAAATCGCGCCCAGCCGATGGTCCGGCGGGACGGGTGTTCGGCACCATCATGAGTGACGTTTATAGACTCTACGCCCGGATCGCGCTCGGGGTGGCGGTCGGGTTCTTCCTGGTGTCGCTCGTGCTGATGCTGTTCGGTCTGGAAGCTTACAGGCCGCCCGCCAAATAGGCGGCCGCCCCCCATTCCCGCCCCTCCGCCTGCATGAGCCCGGCGTTTTGCCATCGGCTCGGACGTGCCGCTCTAAGCAGCAAACAAACCAAATTTCCATCCGGTTTGAGAAGAACATTCTAAGGATCGCTGGAAAATAGCACTCGACAAAGTCTACTGATTTTATAGATTGATCGCCCAGACGGAGGTCGATATGTCCTATTTCCAGAACGCCCGGATTGCCCGCAAAGGCCAAAGGCTCGGTTCTGAGCAGACTTGGCGGCCGGCCTATGCGGGCGCCTTTGCCTATCTCGTCTTTGCCCTTGCGTTCGTGTTTACCGGGGCAGTCGTTCTGGGTTTTATTCCCTGATCATGGCGCCCCGAGTGATCGGGTCCTGACTTACAGGGATAGCGATCTGCCGTTTCGCAATGTCGGAGTTGAATGAACCGAATGCCGGTGTGCTTTTGCGCGCCCTGATCTCAACGTGATGGAGGAGATGGCAATGCCGATCGAGTTCACGCATGTTCCCGGTAAAACTCACCCCGCCGACCTAACCGTGCCGTTTTTCTACGATTTCGCGGAAGCCGCGACAAAGCTGTCGCTGATCGAGGACGTCGGCTTCCAGAAGATCGTCGTCGACGATCCGGCCGGGCTGCTGACCAATATGGATATTGCCGCCCGGGCGCTGGACCGCACGTCCTCACTCGAGGTCGTTCTCACGCATTGGGCCGGTGTGATCGAGCCGACGGTGGCGGCACGGCAACTGGCGGCGCTCGACGCGAAAAGCGGCGCGCGGTTGTCGCTCAGGATGCTCAGCGAGCCGCTGAACGATGACGATGCCGAAACACGTCCGGTCGGTCATACGGTCGTCTGGCAGCGGATCGACGAATATCTGGTGCTGCTGAAGCGGTTGTGGTCGAACGACAGGCCGTTCGATCATGAAGGCGCCTTTTACAGCGTCAGGGGCGGCTATGTGCCGCGCAAGGGACCGCATAGCGCCGAGATGGCCATCCGCATGGGCGGACAGTCCGGAACGGCGCTCAGGGTCGCCGGGCGGCATGCCGATGTCTTTGAACTGGCGCCGGGTTCGCTCGACGAGATCCGGCAGTTGATGGAGCGGGTGCGCAGTGCCGCCGCCGAACACGGCCGGGCCCACAAGCTGCGTTTCGCGCTTCCCGTCCTGATCCGTTCGGAGGACAACGCCTCCTGCCAGAAGGCGGTCGAAATTGCTGGACCGCCGGCGCAGATCGGGTTGTCGCTGCTTCCTTATGCGGCCCTGGGAATCGAGGAATTCATGATCGTCGGCATCGACAGGCCACGCGAGATCGCAATGGCTGGCCGCGAGGTGATCGCGCTGCTGCGCAACACTCTGGCGCGCCGCGAGGCCGATGTCCCTCAGCCCGGCACGTTTGCGCCTCGCGTGATCCGGGAAGCACGCGCCGGCTGAGCGTGGCTGGACTATGCGCCTTGTGGCCGCCAGCCCGAAGCACTTGGCGGCGCCGCTCATTGCCGGCCTTTCCACATCAGCACCATGAAATAAGGCCCTCCGACCAGAGCAGCCAGCAAACCCGCCGGAATCTGCCATGGGAAAATGAGCATCCGGCCGGCCCAGTCGGCCGAAACAGGCATCATGCCGCCAAGCATCGCCGATGCGAAAAGCTGCGGTAAGGCGCGTTGGAAGCCGAGCATGCGGGCCAGGTGCGGCGCCGTAGGAATCGAGCGCCGTGAACAGCGTGAAATTGCTCTCCTTGAGCTGCAGCCCGTCCTTGTAGAAGACGCCGCTGGAGTTCGAAATGCCGCGCATCTGCAGGCCGTGGCCACGATTGTCGGTGCCGTAGAGATTGCCGCTTGCGCCTGGCGTATAACGCAGCGCGCTAGTCAGGCTGTCACCGCCTGCGATTCCATCTGGTCTTTGGTGATGACCGATATCGACTGCGGCGTCTCGATCAGCGGTGTGTCGGTCTTGGTGGCGGTGGAGCCTGGGTGGCGACATAGCCGTCGACCGTCCCAAAGGCGCTTTCGACGCGTTCCTGAATGTTGATCGGGTCGAGAGTGGTGGTCGCATCCTGCGCGACGGCGTGGCCGCCGCCAAGCAGCACCGGCAGCGACATCGCCGCGATCAGGAGGTTTCGGCGCGCGGTCACTTCATCTTGAGTTCTTCCGCGACCTGAACCAACGACCATCTCGGCGCGCTCCACATTTTCGAGTTTCGACGCAAATCCGGGGCGTCACGCATTTTGTTGACTCAAAGAGCCATCATCATTGTTGACTATTAAACTCATGTTTCATAGTCACCGTGCATCGGCGGGAAAACCGGGATTGCCGAAAGCCGGATTTCGAGATGCACGCACAAAGCTGGAGGGAGGCCGAGACCGTGGCAGGAACTCATGCCCAGACTGCCTTCCATGTCGAAGCGGTGCGGTTCGCTGTCGGCGAGCGAACGCTGCTCGGTCCTCTCTCGCTCGAATTGCAACGCTCGCGCGTCTACGGGCTGATCGGGCACAACGGCTCGGGCAAATCGACGCTGATCACGCTCCTGGCGCGCCAGCAGCCGGCAAGCTCGGGCGGCATCACCTTCGCGCAGCGGCCGCTGGTGCAGTGGCGCGCGCGGGAACTCGCCCGCGCGCTTGCCTGTCTGCCGCAGATGACGCCGGCGGCGACCGGGCTGACCGTGCGCGAACTGGCGACGCTCGGGCGCTATCCCTGGCACGGTGCGCTCGGCCGCTTCGGGCACGAGGACAGGCGCCATGTCGACGAGACGCTTGTCCTGACCGACATGGCGGATTTCACCGACCGGCCGGTGGACGAATTGTCCGGTGGCGAGCGCCAGCGCGCATGGCTGGCCATGTTGGTGGCGCAGAATGCCGGCGTCATGCTGCTCGACGAGCCGATCTCGGCGCTCGACATCGCCCATCAGGTCGAGGTGCTGGGGCTGGTCAGGGCCCTCAGCCGCAAACGCGACCTGTGCGTCGTCGTCGTGCTGCACGATCCCAACATGGCGGCGCGCTACTGCGACGAATTGATCGCGTTGAAGGACGGCAGGCTGCTGACGCGCGGCACGCCGGACCAGATCATGCAGGGCGACGTGCTCAAAGCAGTTTTCGGTGTGGAGATGGGCGTGTTTGCACACCCCATCACCGGCCAGCCGATCGGCTATGTGCAATGAGGCCGCTGTGAGAATAAGGAAGAAGCCTTTGTCCAGACATGGTTTGTTCGCGGCGGTGATCGCATTCGCCATCCTGTCGGCCGGCGGCATTGCCGCCCAGGAGCAACCAGGCGCGTCCCCGCCGATCGAAGCTCCCGCGCCTGGAGAGGCTGCGCCGGACGCGGTCGTGCCACCGGCGCAGCCCACCGTGACCACGCCCACCGAGACCACGCCTATCGAGACCGGGCCTTCAACGGCGACGTCTTTGACCCTGCCGCATGATCTGTCGCCATGGGGCATGTTCATGGCGGCCGATATCGTCGTGAAAGCGGTGATGATCGGGCTGGCTTTTGCGTCCTTCGTCACCTGGACGATATGGCTGGCCAAATCGCTGGAGATCCTTGGCGGCAAGCTGCGCGCCCGCCGCGCGGCACAAGCGATCGGCAATGCCGCGACGCTGAACCAGGCCGGGCGCGCGCTTGGCCACAATAACGGTCCTGGCGCCCTGCTGGTGCGGGCAGCCGAGGAAGAGGCAGCGCTTTCGGCCGGCTCGCTCGACCATGTGTCCGGCGACGGATTGAAGGAGCGGGTCACCTCGCGCCTGTCGCGCATCGAGGCGGCGGCGGCGCGGCGCATGTCGCGCGGCACCGGCGTTTTGGCGACGATCGGCTCGACCGCGCCCTTCGTCGGCCTTTTCGGCACGGTCTGGGGCATCATGAACGCCTTCATCGGCATCTCGCAGGCGCAGACCACCAATCTCGCTGTCGTTGCCCCGGGAATCGCGGAAGCCTTGCTGGCCACCGCGATGGGCCTTGTCGCGGCGATCCCGGCGGTGGTCATCTACAACGTCTTCGCGCGATCGATAGCCGGCTACAGGCAGATCCTCGCCGACGCGTCGGCAGGGGTCGAACGGCTGGTCAGCCGGGATCTGGATTTCCGCACGGTCGCGCCGGCAAAGCAGATGGCCGCGGAATGAACACGGAGTGACGCCATGGCAGCTAGAATTCGAGAGAACATCGACGGCGATCTCGAGGAAAACCATGAGATCAACGTCACGCCGTTCATCGATGTGATCCTGGTCCTGCTGATCATCTTCATGGTCGCGGCGCCGCTGGCGACGGTGGATGTCAATGTCGACCTGCCGGGCTCGACCGCGACGCCGGCTCCCCGGCCGGAGACGCCGCTGTTCGTGACGCTGAAAAACGATCTCAGCCTGGCGATCGGCAACGACAGCGTGCCGCGCGCAGCCTTCGCCGCCGCGCTCGCCGGCAGAACAAAGGGCGACAGGCAGACGCGCATCTTCCTGCGCGCCGACAAGGCGGTCGGCTATGGCGAACTGATGGAGGTGATGAACCTTTTGCGGAGCGCCGGCTATCTGAAGATCGCGCTGGTCGGCCTCGAGACCGCGCCCGGCGATGCCGCGGCGCCACAAGTCGGAACGGGCCAATAATGTCGCCGGCGGCCGCCCTGCCGATGGCCGATCAGCGGCGTTTCGGCGTGCGCGAGATTGCCTGGTGGGCGGCCGCGGCTGCGCTGGTTCTGGTGGTGCATGCCGCGATCGGCTATGCGATGCAGAGCTGGCGCCCGGCCGACCCCGACGGCGGCCCGCCGCAGGCGCAGGTGATCGAGCTGTCGCCGATGGCGGTTGCGCCGGCCATACCGGCGCCGATACCGGACGAGGTGGCGCCCGATCAGCCGGATCCTGCCGAGGAGCCCGTAGCCGAAACGGAGCCTCCGCCCGAATCGCCCGTCGAGCCGGCAGAGCCGGTCACCGAGCCGTCGGAAACCACTCCGGCCGACACAGTCGAGCCCACCCCGCCGACCATGGCGGAGCGGGTCGACCAGCCGCCGCTCGAGGAGGTCATGCCGGACGTTGCCGAGGCCGTCACGCCGGAAGTGGTCATCCCGCTGCCGCAGCCGAAACCGGCCGAGGCACCCGTCGAGGCCAAGACAAAGAAGCAGGCAAAGACTGAGGTAAAAGAGCCGGCCGAGGTGAAGGCGAAGAAGTCGGTCGAAAAGGCCAAAAACCGTCCGAAAAAGGAGAAAGCCGCACCGCCGCGGACGACGGCCAGTCTCGCTGAGAAACCCGCAGCCAGGGCGGCCGCACCGAAATCGGCCAAGGCAACGGCTTCGAGATCAGGTGTGAGCTCGTCCAAGTGGAACTCGCAATTGCATGCGTGGATCAGGCGGTATACGCGCTATCCGAGGGCAGCGAAAGCCCGGCGCGCGGAAGGTACTCCGAAGGTGACCTTTACGGTCGACGCATCCGGCCGGGTCCTATCCGCCCGGCTTACTCGTTCCTCCGGCGATCCGGACCTCGACAGCGCGGCGCTCAGCGCGCTGCAGGGCGCCAAAGTGCCGGCGCCGCCGCCGGAAAGAGCGGGCACATCTGTCGCGGCGCCTTTCACATTCAAGCTGGATTAGGGCGACACACCGAGACCATTTGATCCTGTCCTGTTCGAAGTTGTCTTTGCCGGATGCAGATCATTGCAGCCCGCATCGGCGACGATTTTCGACCATCAATCGTCATCTGCTCGTCACATGCCCGTCATATACATCCATAATTCCGGATTCTAGGATACATGGACAAGAACACCGCTCTTCTCGCATTGGCAGCGCTTGGCCAGGACACCAGGCTCGAAGTGTTTCGCCTGCTGGTCCGGGCGGGCGCAGACGGTGTGCCGGCCGGCGAGATCGCCTCGCGCCTCGGTACGGTGCAGAACACCATGTCGGCGCATCTGAAGGTCCTCGACCATGCCGGCCTGGTCCGTGCCGAGCGCGACGGCCGGACAATCCGCTACGTCGCCGATATGACCGGCTTTCGGAATCTCCTTGCCTATCTCATGGAGGATTGCTGCAGCGGCGCGCCGGAGCTCTGCCAGCCGGTCATTCAGGCGGTGACCTGCAACTGTTAGAAGGGACTACGCCATGAGCGAGCCATACAACGTGCTTTTTCTCTACACCGGCAATTCGGCGAGGTCGATCCTCGCCGAAGCGATCTTGAAGCGTGTCGGCGCCGGCAAGTTCAGGGCCTATTCGGCCGGATCGCACCCGAAGGGAGAGGTCCATCCCTACGCGCTCCAGCTGTTGAAAACCCTCAACCACGACACGTCCTTCGCCCGTTCGAAGGACTGGCAGGAATTCGCGGCTCCCGGCGCGGCCGAGATGAATTTCGTTTTTACCGTCTGCGACAATGCGGCCAATGAATCCTGCCCGGTGTGGCCGGGACAGCCGATGACGGCGCACTGGGGCGTGCCCGACCCGGCCGCCGTGGAAGGCACCGACGCCGAAAAACATCTGGCCTTTGCCGAAGCCTATCGCATGCTCAACAATCGGATCTCGATCTTCGTCAGCCTGCCGATGAACACGATCGACAGGCTCGCCCTGCAGAAACGGCTGGATGAAATCGGCCGCGATCTACCGAAGGCCGGCTAATATGGCAGTTGACCTGTCCCGTCGCATTGTCGCGGAAGCGCTCGGCACGGCAATGCTTGTCGCGACGGTTGTCGGGTCCGGGATCATGGCCGACAGGCTGACGGGCGACGTCGCTGTTTCCCTGCTCGGCAGCACCTTGCCGACTGGAGCGATTTTGGTGGTGTTGATCACCATACTCGGACCGATTTCCGGGGCGCATTTCAATCCGGCGGTGACGCTGGTTTTCGCCCTCAGGCGGGAAATCGAAGCGAACGCCGCACTGGCCTATGTCATCGCCCAGCTTGTCGGCGGCGTTGCCGGGACGCTGCTGGCGCACGCCATGTTCGAACTGCCGATTCTACAGATCTCGCAAACCGTGCGGACCGGAAACGGACAATGGCTCGCGGAGTTGGTGGCCGCCTTCGGCCTGGTCTTCACCATTCTGGCGGGACTTCGCTTCCGTTCGGATGCGATTCCCTGGCTGGTCGGCCTTTACATCACCGCGGCCTATTGGTTCACCGCATCGACGTCGTTCGCCAATCCGGCGGTCGCCATTGCGCGAGCGGTTTCAAACACGTTCGCGGGCATCCGTCCTGTTGACCTGCCGGCGTTCATCGTCGCCGAGCTGCTGGGCGCGCTGCTTGCCATGGCCTTGGCAGGATGGCTGCTCAGCGAGCCCAAACCAATCAGACAGATGAGAGCCGCGAAATGACCATCACCATCTACCACAACCCCGGCTGCGGCACCTCGCGCAACACGCTCGCCATCATCCGGCAGTCCGGCGAAGAGCCTGATGTGATCGAGTATCTGAAGAACCCGCCGTCGCGCGAACGGCTGGTCGAGCTGATCAAGGCGACGGGAATGACGCCGCGCGAGTTGCTGCGCGAGAAGGGTACGCCGTACGCCGAGCTCAACCTCGGCGATCCCAAATGGACCGACGACGAGATTGTCGATTTCATGCTGGCGCATCCGATCCTGATCAACCGGCCGATCGTGGTGACGCCGCTCGGCACCATGCTTGCTCGGCCGTCCGAAGCCGTTCTCGACATTCTGCCCAATCCGGATATCGGGCCGTTCACCAAGGAAGACGGCGAAGTGGTGATCGATGCATCGGGGCGGCGCGTCTGAAGGTATAATCCAGTTCTTCGATAATCTTGGAAATAGAACTTGACGACACCCGGCAGCGGGAGCTAGCGTATTTCCATGAAACTCGAACAAGCAGCAAAACAGCTCGAGGCGCTCGGCAATCCGACGCGGCTGAAGCTTTATCGCACGCTGGTGAGGGCAGGCGAAACCGGACGACCGGTCGGTTATCTGCAGGAAGCCCTCGGCATCGCTGCGTCGACCCTGTCGCATCATCTCCACCGGCTTATCCTGACCGGCCTGGTCACCCAGGAACGCCAGGCAACGACGCTGATCTGCCGTGCCAATTACCCTGTCATGAACGATCTCCTCGGCTTTCTTGCCGATGAATGTTGTGCCGATGCCGTATGCGGCCCGGCTGTCGGCGAGGCTGCTGCGTAACTCTTTTTGGCCTATATTTCTATAATCCTAGAAGCATAGAAGGTGCATCATGGTTCCCAACAGCAATCTCCCGGTCGCCATCATCGGCGGCGGACCGGTCGGCCTGGCGGCTGCCGCCCAACTTGTCAGCCGCGGCCTTTCAGTCAAGGTTTACGAGGCTGGTTCCGCGGTCGGGTCGAACCTTCTGGATTGGGGTCATGTGCGGGTTTTCACGCCGTGGCGCTATTGTGTCGATGCGGTCGCCCGAAAACTTCTCGAGAGCCACGGCTGGCAGATGCCGGAGCCGGAGGCGTTCCCCACGGCTGGCGAGATCGTCGACCAGTATCTCGCGCCGCTGGCAAAGCTTTCCGAACTGGCGCCGTCGATCGAGAGTAATGCCCGCATTGTCGCGATTTCCCGGTGGGGAGCCGACAAGGTCTTGAGCAAGGCGCGGGAGACGCGGCCGTTCCTGCTTCTGGTCGAAACCGCCGAGGGCACGCGCCGGGACAGCGCTCGTGCCGTCATCGATGCATCCGGCACCTGGCAAACGCCGAACCCGCTCGGTGCGGGCGGCTTGCCGGCCGAAGGTGAGAAGGAATTTGGAAACCGCATTGCCTATGGCATACCGGATGTCCTCGGACGGGACCGTCATCTCTATGCAGGCCGCACGACATTGGTCGTGGGCGCCGGCCATTCCGCTGCCAATGCCTTGCTCGAATTGGCGGAGCTTGCGCAAACCGAACCGGGCACCTTGGCACTATGGGTGACGCGCGGCACCGACCTTGTCCGCATATACGGCGGCGGCGATGCCGACGCCTTGCCGGCGCGGGGCGAACTCGGTTCGGATGTCCGGCATCTCGCCGAGAGCGGCCGCGTGCGGCTGGTGACGGGCTTTGCCACGGTTGCCATTCGCGAGGTCGACGGCCGCCTGGTTGTCGAAGGCCAGACAAAAGACGGATTGCGCACGCTCGGCCCCGTCGACAGGATTATCGCCGCGACCGGTCAGCGCCCTGATCTCACCTTGACCCGCGAGCTTCGGCTGGACCTTGATCCGTGGCTCGAAGGCGTCAAGGCGCTGGGGCCGCTCATCGACCCCAATGAACATTCCTGCGGCGATGTCCCGCCGCATGGTCATCGCGAGCTCAGCCACCCCGAGCCCGATTTCTACACGGTCGGCGTCAAAAGCTACGGCCGGGCGCCGACGTTCCTGCTGCTGACCGGCTATGAGCAGGTCCGCTCGGTCGCCGCGGCGCTCGCCGGCGACATGGCTGCGGCCGATGCCGTGCAGCTGGAGTTGCCCGAGACCGGCGTCTGCACTGTGCCGGCGTCACTTTCAGGCGCGTCGTCCCAGGGTTGCTGCGGCGGGCCGGCGCCGGCTGCTGTCGATGCCTGTTGTGTCGACGACGCCAAGGCGAAGGCGAGCGGCAAGTCAGGCTGCGGCTGCGGCAGCACGCAAGCGATCGCAGCAGTGCGCAGCGGCGATCTCGAGATCGCCGCTCGATGAGCGACCGGAAGATCCCGGCTGCCGCGCTCTGGGCGTTGGGGCTGACGCAGATCATCGGCTATGGCACGCTCTATTACAGCTTCAGTATCCTGGTGCCGTCGATCGCGCTCGAATTCGCCTGGCCGGAACAATGGGTTTTCGGCGCCCTGTCGGCGTCGCTGCTGGTGGGTGGCTTGTTTGCACCGACAGCCGGGCGCTGGGCCGATCGTTTCGGCGCCGGCCGGGTGATGACCTTTGGTTCGCTTGCTGCCGCAGCAGCGCTTGTCGCTTGCGCGCTAGCACCCGGCCGGGTGAGCTTTGTGCTGGCTCTGGTGGCGATGGAACTGGCGTCCGCCTTCGTGCTTTACAGCGCCGCTTTCGTCGCGATCGTCCAGATCGGCGGAGCCAGGGCGCAGCGCAGCATCACCCATCTGACGCTGATCGCCGGCTTCGCCTCCACCCTGTTCTGGCCGTTGACGGCTGCGCTGCACGAACACCTGACCTGGCGCGAGGTCTATTTGGTCTTTGCCGGCATCAATGTCGCCATCTGCCTGCCCATCCATGCCTGGCTGGCACGGCTGTCGCGTCGGACAGACGAAAGCGCCTCACCGACACCTGCGGCCGTCGCGCCGGCAGGCCGTGCCTTCGCGCCACGCGACCGCAGCAGAGTGTTTCTGCTCATGCTTGGCGGCTTCGCGATCGAGGGTTTCGTGCTGTCCTCGATTCTCGTTCACATGGTGCCGCTGACGACGGCGCTCGGGCTTGGCTCCGCCGGGCTCGTCGTAACCACGCTTTTCGGGCCCTCCCAGGTGGCGAGCCGGTTGATCAACATGCTGTTCGGCGGCCGGCTGGCACAGACCTGGCTCGCGGTGATCGGCGCGACATTGCTGCCGCTCGGCCTTGTCGTCCTGCTGGCGATGACACCATCGCTGCCCGGCGCCATCGCCTTCGTCATCCTGTTTGGATTGGGCTCGGGCCTCGCCAGCATCGTCGGCGGCACGCTGCCCCTGGAACTGTTCGGGCGGGAGCGCTACGGCGCCCGGCTCGGCTGGGTGACGGCCGCGCGTCAGTTTTCTTCAGCGCTTGCGCCCTTTGCCCTTGCCATGGCGATGGCAGGCATCGACCTCCAACCATCGCTCTGGTTGACCGCTGCGGTCGGCATGCTCGGCATACTGGCTTTCTCGGCAATCATCCTGATCAGGCGGCAGCCTCTCGCGCATGATCGCGTGATGCTTACCTCGGCGAACTGACGTCGCGTGCGGCGTACAGCTGTGCGCAACAGCGAGCGGTCGGCCATGGGCGCTCGACGGGCTGTGATGCGGTTGATAAGCCCTCTCCCCAAGGAGAGTCGAGACATGACCGTTGCGATCGAGATGGGCCACACGACCGCAGGCGCCCCGGCGGCACTGGATCTCGAGGAACTACTGGCGACCCGCCTTTTGGTGCAGGGCAATTCGGGCTCCGGCAAATCGCATCTGCTGCGCCGGCTGCTGGAGCAGAGTGCCCCCTGGGTGCAGCAGACCATCATCGACCCCGAAGGCGACTTCGTGTCGCTGGGCGAGCGCTTCGGCCATCTGGTGATCGATGCCGAGGAGCATACCGAGCGCGGCCTGCAGAGCGCCGGCGAGCGGGCTCGCATCCATCGCGTTTCCACGGTGCTCAATCTCGAAGGGCTCGACGCCGAGAACCAGATGCGTCGCGCCGCTGCCTTCCTCGGCGGACTGTTCGAGGTCGCCCGCGACCACTGGTATCCGATGCTGGTGGTTGTGGACGAGGCGCAGCTGTTCGCGCCGGCCGTCGCCGGCGAGGTTTCGGACGAGGCGCGCAAACTCTCGCTCGGCGCCATGACCAACCTGATGTGCCGTGGCCGCAAACGCGGGCTTGCCGGGATCATCGCCACCCAGCGGCTGGCCAAGCTCGCCAAGAATGTCGCCGCCGAGGCCTCCAATTTCCTCATGGGCCGAACCTTTTTGGACATTGATATGGCCCGCGCGGCCGACTTGCTGGGCATGGAGCGGCGGCAGGCCGAGGCTTTCCGCGACCTGGAGCGCGGGCAATTCATGGCGCTGGGCCCGGCGCTATCGCGCCGTCCGCTGGGCCTGCGCATCGGCCCGACGGATACCAGCCCGCGCAATGGCACGCCGCGGCTGATGCCGCTGCCGGAAGCAGCCCTTGAGGACGCGCGCGCCATCATCCTGGCAGCCCCGCCGCCGGAAACTGTCCGGCCGCAGCGCCGGTCGTCGCCGGACCTGCTCGATCAATTGATGGCGGCGAAGTCGGCGGCGCTGGAAATCCGCCCTGAACCGGTGGAGCCGCCGATCAGCGCCGAGGATTTGGCGGAGCGGCGTGAGCGGGTGGACCGTGTTCTGCGCGCCGTGCTGGCGCAGCCCGACGCGGGCTTCCGTGTCATCGGCGTGCTTTATCAGGAGTTCGTGGTTCGCTGCCGGATAGAGGGCCTCGCCTCGGTCGTGCCGAACCTTCCCGAGTTCCGCCGCATGCTGACCCGCGCCCGCGCCGGCCTCGGCTCCGATATGGCGGGGGATGACGCTTGGCAGGATGTCTCGGTGCGCGCCTCGCTGCTGCCCGAGGATATGCAAGGTGTGTTCATGATGATCGCCCGCGCAGCGAAGGAGGGCTGGCCCTGCCCGAGCGACGCAGCAATTGCCCGCGCCTATGGCTCACACTCGCTGCGCCGTGCCCGGCGTCTGCTGACCTATATCGAGGAGCAGGGCCTCATCGTCTGCCAACTCGACGGGACTGGGCGGCGGACGGTGACGCTCGTCGAACTGGCCTGGGCGACCGCACCGGGAGACCCTAATGCGGCGGAGGCCGAGCAGGGGCGTTTGGCTGTGTGAGGGGCGGATGGGGCGCTGGGGCTCAGCCAGAAGCTGAGGTCAGCCCAGAAGATTGCGCGCCGCTCGCATGAATATTTTCGACCCGATCGGGATCAAATCGTCCGGAAAGTCATAGTCCGGATTGTGCAACGCAGGGTGCCGCTCGCCCGCACCCAGGAAGAACATCGCCGACGAGGCGCTGTGGCCGAACAAGCCGAAATCTTCCGAAGCACGCATTGGCAGGGCTTCTTCTCCGTGCACGACGCCTTCTTCATCGAGAGCTCGCCGCAGATGCTCTACGGCGTCCGGCGCATTGACGCTGGCCACAAATATCTCTTGATAGTCCCACCGGGCAGAAAGGCCATGCTGGCTAGCGATCTGTGTGACCAGCGATTCAGCGGCGGCGCACAGGTTTGCCATGCGCTCGTCGCGCCGGGTGCGCAGCGTCGCCCAGACCTCTGCATGGCCGGGCGCGATGCCGAACACCGCTTCGCCCATCGCGGCATGGGTGACGGTCAGCATGCTGAAGTTGTCGTCGGCAAAAGTTCCGCTGCCAAGTGCCGGGAGTGCCGGCATCAACTGGCTGATTGCCATCATCGGCGAGACGCCGGTCTCGGGCATGGACGAATGCGCGGTCTTGCCCTCCAGCACGATGCGCATGCCGCGTGAAGCGCAGTTCACCACCCCGGTCTTGAGCCGCACCTCGCCGAACGGCACGCCCGGCAGATTGTGCAGCGAGAAGGCGAAATCCGGGGCGATCTCGCTAAAGCGCGGATCGGCGACGACACCGGCAGCACCATTGCCGGTTTCTTCCGCCGGCTGGAACATCAGCACGACACGACCGCGGGCAGGTTTTTCGCGCCCCAACTGACGGCCAAGTGCCGCCAGGATCGCGCTATGTCCGTCATGGCCGCACATATGCGACTTGCCCGGCACGAGTGATGCATGATCTACGCCAGAAAGTTCATAAATCGGCAGCGCATCGAGTTCCGAGCGAAACATCACCGTCGGCCCCGCCTTACCGCTTTCGTAGATCGCCGCCACGCCATGCCCGCCCAATCCGGTCAGCACCTTGTCCGGCCCCGTATCGGCGAGGAAGTCGACGACCTCTTTAGCGGTCTTCTCCTCTTCATTCGAGATTTCGGGGTTCTGGTGCAGCTTGCGCCGCCACGCTATAAGCTCGACGATGTCTCGATTGGTAAGGGTCACGTGTTCCAACTCCGTTTGCGCTCCATTCTAAGCAAAAGCAGCCATTGCTCCAGGGTCAAGGAGTCTCGAAATGCAAGACCGGGAGCTCAGAGTGCCCTTGGGTTGTAAGAACCAGTATTTCCGCGATCCGTTCGAGCCTGGGCCTTCTCGCGCACAATGGGTCGAGCGGATGCCGTGAAGCCTGGCCGACATGATCATCCGCCGCTCGCCCGCGCGGAGCTGCCTGAAGATACGGCCGCTCTTGCCCACTATCTCATCGGCAAGCTGGTGGTGCGGGCGTTGCCGGAAGGCATCGTCAGCGGCCGCATTGTCGAGACCGAGGCCTATGTCGCCGGCGATGCCGCCGGGCACGGTTACCGGGGAATGACCCCGCGCAACCGTTCGCTGTTTCTTGAGCGCGGGCACGCCTACGTCTATCTCGCCTATGGCCTCTCATACATGCTGAACGTTTCGAGCGAGACGGCTGGGATCGGAACCGGCGTGCTGATCAGGGCGCTCGAGCCGCTCGAAGGCATCGGACTCATGCGGTTCCATCGCGGCGTCGAGCGCTTGCGCGACCTGGCGCGAGGACCGGGTAGGCTGGCTGCCGCGTTGCGAATCGACCGTTCGCTCGACGGGCTCGATCTTTGCCGGGAAGGCCCGCTATGGCTGGCACGAGACGACCACAAAGCAGGCGAAATCGGGAAGAGCATTAGGATCGGTATTTCGAAGGACGCGGGTCGGCTATTGCGATTTTATGTCAGGGGGAGTGCGTTTGTCAGCGGTCCAAGATCGCTGAGCCAGGGGCAGCAGTAGGAGCAGAGTTGCAGGTAAAGCATCGGAGTCTGATTTGCGCCCCCAGAGCGGACAATCGAGTGCGATTTATATGGTAACCTCAATGGGCCGTCTGCTGTCCTTCCGGTTTCGGGCGCGATGCGTTAGAAAGCTGACGTTCCTCTTGCCACTTCGAGTCGGTCATCTGGTGGGAGGCGCCAGAGCCCCAAAGGCGGACGATCGACAGCTTTTTGAGGTGAGCGTAACGAGATTCGTCAACGGACGGATGCCGAAAGACGGCACCGACCCGAGAACAGTAGCTTTATCATTTTTTTGAGTCCTGCGCGGTAAGGTTCCGTGCATGTGGTTGAAGACTTACTTGATCATCACCGGCATCGGCGCGTTCGTGGCGCTGACAATGCCCTGGCTGGTCATCATCGGCAGTTTCCTGATTATCCCGGGGATCATCCTCGCGTCGATGCCAACGGCTTTCATGTATGGCGTCGCCTTCGCGCTGTTCCGCTTGCTGCTCGGAGGTTTCCTTTCAGGGGTTCCTCTGAACGTCATGTCGGGCGCTGCGACGCTGGCACTGTTCTGGACCATCCCCCAGCCAGGCCTCACCTGGGCGAGGGGCATGCTGGCCAGCCTGAAGGAGCCGGACATTCAGGCGAGCGCACCGATTGCGCTGAAGGGCGACATTCTCCTCGCGCGCCCGTTCGAGGGCCGTTGCGATGCACTGTGCGCGGCCTTGCTCAAGACCCCGGGCGTCACTTCGGTCCGCGTCCAGACCCCTCGCGGTCATTCCAATACCTATCGCATCGTGCCGGACTCGACGCCCGGCAAACGAAGCACCGTCATCGGGCATGGCCTGCTGGAAGAGCGGCGCTACGATGCCTCCGATCCGCTCGCCCCTCAGCGCGCGCTGGAAGCCGAATGGAACCTGATGATGTCAGAGGGCAAGGCGCTGCTGCAAAGCGACGACGCCCTCGAACCCGACTTCACCATCGCGATCGAGGACGGCCCTGCCGTGCCCGATGCCAAGCCCCGATCGGGACGGGTGGATTGGTCGCTCGAACCCTCCGCACCCCACCGCAAGGCGCTCACCATCACCGACGCCGGTGAACAGGTGCTGCTGCGGCAGTCGATCCTGTCGATCTTTGCCCCGGCGACGCCGATGCTGATCGGGACTTCGGGCGGGATCGAGACCTTCCGGTTCGGCTGGGGGCGTCGGCGGCTCGGTGACGGAAGGATGTACGCCGAGGTTCCGGTCAACCGGTTGCTACTCGACCACACCAGCGTTTCGCGCGGCGTGGATATGGAAGCGGCGAAAACGAGAACGCGCGAGGAACTTGCCAGAGCGCTCGACGATTCGCGTAAGCCGGTGAGCGATCCCGCGTTCGCGCTCGCCAATCAGTGGATGGACTCGTTCCGCGCGAACGACCAGCCGCTCGGCGAGAGCGACCGGCGTCTGCTGGTTCGCATCTTGGAGGACCCGCGGGTGCGATCCTCAGACGGGCTGTGGGCGATCATCAAACAGGTCGATGGCGACTCCGCCGGTCTGCGGCGGCTCGCCGCCCGCCGCTATCTCGCGGCCACCGACAAGAAGGAGGCGTGCCACTGGATCAATGCCCTGGCCGGCCTCCCTGTAGGTGCATTCGCCGATCCTCTGCCGGAAGAGCGCGAGATTCTCGCCGATCCGGCGGTCAGCCGCTTTGCCACCGGCCTGATCAAGCGCCAGGGCGACCGCGGCGTCGATGCCGTGCCCGACCTGTTGCGGCTGCTGCGCGAGTACTCCGTCTACGATCCGGGCAAGTATGGCTTCAGCGACCTGACCGCGGCTACCGATGCCGTGCGAAGCGGCTTTCGCCGCATAGGCCCTGCAGCCTCTTTCGCGCGGCCTGAGATCGAGCAGCTTCTGGCTTCGCCGGGTCTGCAGTACCGCTACAAGACGCTCGGCCAGGAAGAATGGGACACGCTGCTGGTCGTCCTCGGGAAGCCTGTCGAAACGCTCACCAAGCCGGAAAACCGAGGTGGTACCGACGCGAGGTACCGCGAGCGCGTCGCTCAACGGGCCGCCAAGCCTTACGATCCGCGCCGGGATTGATCGCCGAAACGGGAAGAAAAATCTTCGGGGACAGAGCTACGTCCGGCGACAGGATGGATGATGGGCTGGCCCGTTCGGGGTGCGTCGGACCGGCCGGACTGCCCGTCAAACCCGGTTGCAATTCGGATTGGCATCAACCTCGGCGACGTCATAGTCGAGGATGATGGCGACATCTACGACGAGGGCGTCAATGTCGCTGCCCGCCTCGAAGCACTCGCGCCAGCGGGCGGCATCCTGATCTCCGGCAAAGTGCACGACGAAGTCGAGGGCAAGCTGAATTGCGGCTTTGAGGATCGAGGCTCAACATCGGTCAAGAACATCGCTCGGCCGGTTAGAACCTACCTCGTCCAACGTGAAGAACGGCCGCGGCTCGCTCGATACGCGGTGCCGCCCTGCAGCAGGAGATCGAATATTGCCGTGCCTCGCATGGGCCAAGGTCGGCACGGGCCCGCCGATCGTGAAGGCGGCCAATTGGCTCAAACCATCTCGAATACGATTGGGAGAGCCCGGTATGGCGCGCCTTTCTGGAGCGGCCTGCGAGAGGCAACACGCTGATCCGCTACGACGCTCGCGGCAACGGCCTCTCGGATTGGGATGTACCGGACCGTCTCCCTCGACGCATGGGTGAGCGATCTTAAGGCTGTGGTGGATGACGCAGGTCTCGACCGCTTTGCCCTGCTCGGCGTCTCGCAGGGCTGTGCGGTCTCGATTGCCTTCGCGGAGCGCTATCCCGAGCGGGTGTCGCACCTCATCTTGTATGGCGGGTTCGCGCTTGGCGCTCGCAAACGCTCGCCTGAGAGCAGGGCGAAGCGAGACGCCATGGCAACCCTGATGCGTTTTGGTTGGGGTGCGGATGAGCCAGTCTTCCGCCAAATGTTCACCTCGCAGTTCATGCCCGACGCCACAAAGGAGCAGGCGGACGTCTGGAACGAGCTTCAGCGGCGGACGACCTCGCCCGAGTGCGCGGTCCGCTACTTCGAAACGGTAGGTGACCTCGACGTGCGCGATCTCCTGCCTCGGGTGCAGGCACGGACCCTCGTAATGCACGTCCGCGGCGACCTCATCGCTCCGCTCGAGAGCGGGCGCGAGGTGGCGGCCGGCATACCGGACGCACGGTTCGTTGCGATGGAGGAGCGCAGCCATTTGGTCCAGGAGGGCGAGCCTGCCTTCGAACGCATATTCGAGGAGATACGGCTATTCTTATCGAGGTGACGCCCCGAATCTTCTCTGCTTCGAGCGAGCTAGGCGAGTGTGGATGGATTTGACGGCGATGAAGCCGGCGGCGAGTGCGACGAAGCGACACCCATTTCAGCTTCGTTGAAACACCCCTGCTGGAAAGGGTTGAGTGGCTACAGCCGAACGTCCGCTTGTGTGCAAACGTGCCTCCTCGCCTGTTCAATTGCATGTCGGCTTTTGGATGCGGCTAGGGTCTACTCAACGACCGACATGCGGCGCAAAGCAGCCATGCCGCCGTCGCGTGTGAGACTCTGCTTCGGGTCACAAGCAGAACAGCAGCCCCCTACGGCTCGTCCCTCTCATCGCGCAAATTAGACACAACGCGGCGGTTCTGCGACCTACAGGCGGTGTCGGGGCAGTCGCGGACGAGCCTGTCCTTGCCGTAGCCCTTGGCCCACATGCGGTTGCGGTCTATGCCGCCGGCGGCGAGGTAGTCCATCACCGCATCGGCGCGCTGCTGCGACAGCGCCGTTTCACTTGCGCCGGGATCGTCGGCGAAACCCTGCAGCTTGAGCAGCCAGCGCGGATGCTTTGCTAACCAGGCGATCTGGGTGTCGAGGGTGGCCTTGGCGACAGAATCGAGCGCGGCCGAACCTTGCGTGAAATAGGTGCGGCGGCCGACATTGAGTATAAAATCCTCCTCGCTGCCCGGCTGCACGTTCTGGAAGCCGGCAACCTCGGTGTTGGTGATGTTGGGCGTGGAAGGGGCCAGCGTGTTGCTGGTCGAGCAGGATGCGGCCAGCACCAGCAGGCCGGCGGCGAGCAGCCGGCGCGTGTTTTCAATCATGCGGTTCATGAGGCGCCAATCATTCGACAGTGGTGGAAGCGGGCGCCTGGTCGGCGATGTGCGGCAGGACCTGCACCGCGGTGCCGATCGGGCAGCGCTGGTAGAGGTCGATGATGTCTTCCGGGAACATCCGGATGCAGCCGCTGGAAGCGTCGGTGCCGATGCTCCATGGCTCCAGCGTGCCATGCAGGCGGTAGCCGGTGTCGGCGCCGTTGCGGTGCAGATAGAGCGCGCGCGGCCCGAGCGGATTGTTGGAGGCGCCGCCTGCGACCATGTGCGGTAGGTCCGGCTTGCGCTTACGCATTTCGGGGGGCGGGACCCATTGCGGCCACAGCGCGCGGCGGTCGATCGTCGCGCGGCCGTACCATTTGAAGCCGTCCTTGCCGACGCCGACGCCGTAGCGGATGGCGGTCTTGTTTTCCATGATGACGTAGAGGAAGTGGTGACGGGTATCGACCACGACGGTGCCGACCGGCTCGCTGCTGAAATACTTGACGATCTGGCGATGCCATCTCTTGTCGATCTTGGCGAAGTTGGTCTTGCGATAGACAAAATTGTTGTCGCTGGCGGTACCGGCGAAAAAGGATTTTGCCGCCGCGGCTTGAGCAATATTGCTGGTTGCACCCACCGCGACCAGCGCCAGGCCGCCGAGCACGACACCCCTGCGTGATAAAACCATCGGCAATATTCCCCCCCATGCCAAAAGCCTGGCGCACCATAGTTGAGAATTACTTCGCCTCAAAGTGGAAAATGCTGCGTTGCTTCAGTCTGCCATGTCCGGACATTCGGCAATTTGGCGGCGAGTGACCGAATTGTGGCAATCTTGCCGAGGACGAACGTCTAACCTAAACCCCATCCAGGATCTTAACCAAATTGGCGCGACTGTTTGGGACCGGACGTAGTTGCGACATTTGCCCTGTCCGGACGTGTGAGCGATGCCGTGGGTATGATGCATGCTTTTTTTCGTTCGGTTGCTGCGATGATCGTGATGTCCGGCGTGGCAGGTTGCACCAGCATTTCCTATTACGCACAATCCTTGAAGGGTCACGTGGAGATCATGGCGGCGCGCCAGGATGTCGGAGAGCTGATCGACAATCCTTCGACCCCTGGGACATTGCGCGCTCGAATGGCATCGGCGAGCGCCATCCGACAGTTTGCGATAGATGAACTAGCGCTGCCGGACAACAATAGCTACCGCAGCTATGTTGAGATTGGTCGGGACGCGGTGACATGGGCCATTTTCGCAGCGCCGGAATTCTCGCTGACGCCACGAACATGGTGCTTTCCGGTGTTCGGATGCGTTCCGTACCGAGGATACTTCTCCAAAAGGTCTGCGATTGAAACCGCTGTCGAACTTCAGAGACAGGGCCTGGACGTCTATGTGACGGGCATCACTGCATATTCCACGCTCGGCTGGTCAAGTGACCCGCTGCTAAGCACCATGCTCAGCCAAGATGAAGCGGGTCTTGCAGGGCTGGTGTTCCATGAGCTGGCCCACCAGCGCGTCTACGTACAGGACGATTCCGCGTTCAACGAAGCGTTCGCTGCCGCTGTCGAAACAACCGGTGTAAGAAAATGGCTGCGCGCGAATGGGGATACTGCCGGTTTGCGCCGGTACGAAGCCGACCGGAGGCGCAGAGCTCAATTTCTTGCGCTGGTGTCGCAGACCCGAGACGAGCTAAGGCACGTCTATGACGACAGCGCTACCTCTGAGCAGAAGCGGGCCGCAAAGATAGCCGCGATCGAACGGCTGCGAATGCGCTACCGAGAGATGCGCGACAGTCGCTGGCGTGGATACCGGGGATACGATGTCTGGTTCGATTCTCCGATTAACAACGCGAAGCTCGCCGCGACTTCCGTCTACGGCGATCGGGTGGCGACGTTTCTCCGCTTGTTCGATTTGTGTTCGGGCGACTATCCACGATTCTTCGCGTCGGTTCGACGGATAGGAGCGTTAGACAAATCTGACCGCGCCGAAGCGCTCAAGGCGGCAGATTTATGCGATTGATCCGGTCAAATCCGAAGGCCGGAAGCGGCGAATCGGTCGCTGATGTGCTCGGCAGCCGGCGCAGGTGATTGAATTGACCATTTGTCGGCCGATTTCCCAGGTACTTTGACGTCGGCGGGGCCGGAAGCCGCATGTCGGCCTACAGAAGCCAAAAGCGGACTTGCCTGAACTCCCCGCGGGATCTTGGACCACAATGATTGCCGGCGGGCCGTGGCGCCTCAGCGTGCGCCCCTACGAGGCCGAAAACCTCACGCTCACGCCGCGCTGCCGAAAATAAGCCTGCATTAGCTTGCGGCCCGAACGGTTGTTCTGCGCCAGCTTGGTTGGATCGAATACCGCTTGTTCTATCCCCTCTCGCGCCAGCGCTGCTTTGAGCGCCGCGATATGTGCGTCGATGTCGGCATTGTTCGCCCGGAGCGATGCATAGATGCTGTCGGTCGCCTCGGCCACGGTCGGCTCGCTCACGGGTGTACTCCTTTGACTATTCGGGCTGCGGCTTAGCACAGATCAGCGGCTTCGCCGATACCGATAAGACGGCTAGATGGGCGGCAACAGTGTTCCTTGGGGTCGGTTGTGAATCATGGGTTCCGCCTGAGTCGGAGACGCAAGCCATGTCGACACGAACGAGTGAGGAGGATTGGACGCACACGTTCGAGTATCCGGGCTTGCCTGCCGCGACGCGGGCGGGGCGTGAGGAAGTTCACCTCAAATTGCTCTTCGGAAACAGCACGCGATCGGGTTTTGCATTCATTCGCGCCAGCATTTCCT
>NZ_JBSPKX010000298.1:0-405 GCF_053848045.1 Mesorhizobium sp. BHbdii
GGCCGCGGAGGCAGCGATCGAGGATTCGGACCCGGCTGCCGCCGAGGGCGCCCTCGAAGCGCCGGCCGGGGTCATAGCGGAAACGACAGCAGAGCCTGTCGCGGAAGAAGCTTCGGCCGAAGCCACGGAAGAAGTTCCGCTCGTTGCAGAAGCCATCTCCGACGTCACCGCCATCGAAAGCGACGGCGCCCTTACCTCCCCCTCGATGGGGGAGGTCGCGGCGCGAAGCGACGCGGGTGAGGGTGACGACGCCAACGATGCAGGCAGTGCTGACGAAGCCGGCGCGCCAGTTGATGCAGGCAGTGCTGACGGTACCGCCGCCGCCCCCACCCCGGCGCTGCGCGCCGGCCCTCCCCACGGGGGGGAGGGTAAAGCCAGCAAGCCAGCCGTGGTGGCCGAAGCGGC
>NZ_JBSPKX010000299.1:0-405 GCF_053848045.1 Mesorhizobium sp. BHbdii
TGATTACCGATTTGCCGGCCCTGCCCGTTAGGCGGTGGCCGGGGCTCGCATGGCGAGGGGGTGCCTGCGGTCGAGCACCTCGTAGATGTCCATGAGCGCGGCCCGGTATTGGCCCCGCGTGGGGAACAGGAGGCTTTTCCGCCACAGCTTGAGGGATGCCTCTATAGCAGCCTCACGGGCTGCGCCTCTCACGGTTTTCTTACGGCCCACTTGGGCAACAACGTCCCGCTCGGCGGTGAGCTTGATGTTTGGCCGCGTATGGTTGCGGTAGTCGTGAGGGTTCGCCAACTGGGCGAGGCGGCCGGCCCGGCGTTCGCAATCAATCGATCAACCGGGATGGGTCCCTTGCAACCGTCGATCCATATTGCTGGGTAGTAATAGCCGTTGGGCTTCCCCGTGTTACCC
>NZ_JBSPKX010000300.1:0-404 GCF_053848045.1 Mesorhizobium sp. BHbdii
CCGGTGAAGATCAGGTCGCCGGCCTGCAATTCTACGCCCTCGCTGCAGATCGAGACAATGTCTGCTATCGGCCAGATCAGCTCGGCGAGATCGGCGTCCTGCCGGGCCCTGCCGTCGACGGCGAGCCAGATGCGCCCCTTCGTCGGGTGCCCGGATTTCTGCGCGGGTACCAGGGGGCCGCATGGGGCGGAACGATCGAACGCCTTAGCCCAATCCCAGGGCCGCGCCGCCTTCTTGGCCTCGTCCTGGAGATCGCGGCGGGTGAGGTCGATGCCGACGGCGTAACCCCAGACATGGTCCAGCACCTTGCCGCGGGGAATGCGGAAACCGGCTTTGCCGATCGCGGCGACCAGTTCGATTTTATGGTGCAGATTGGCCGTCAGCGGCGGATAGGGGATCACGGT
>NZ_JBSPKX010000301.1:0-404 GCF_053848045.1 Mesorhizobium sp. BHbdii
TGCCGGGAATGGCGTCGAGGGTGAACCGGGCGCCGACTTCGGCGATACGCGTGGCGCCCTTGGTGATGACGATGAAGTTCACCACGATCAGGATCATGAAAACGATGAGGCCGATGACGAAGTCGCTGGCCATCACCAGCTTGGAGAAGCCGGCGATGACATAGCCTGCGGCGTGCGTGCCCTCATTGCCATGCGACAGGATCATGCGCGTGGTGGCGATGTTGAGGGACAGCCTGAGCATCGTGGCGATGAGCAGCACGGTCGGAAACGAGGAGAAATCGAGCGGCCGCTGGATCCACAGCGCCACCATCAGGATCAGCACCGAAAGCGCGATCGAGAAGGCGAGGCCGATGTCGATGAGGAAGGCCGGGATCGGCAGGAAGAGCACGGCCAGGATGATGACG
>NZ_JBSPKX010000302.1:0-403 GCF_053848045.1 Mesorhizobium sp. BHbdii
ACACCTACAATGCCAGCCCCTCGCAGACCTTCTGGAAATTGCGCGTGCCGGCCTCGGTGCCGTTCCTGTTCACCTCCATGAAGGTGGCGGTGGCGGCAAGCCTGGTCGGCGCCATCGTCGGCGAATTGCCGACAGGTGCTGTCGCCGGCAGCGGCGCCAAGCTGCTCGCCGGCGCCTATTACAGACAGTCCATCGACATCTGGTCGGCGCTGGTCGCGGGTTCCATCGTGGCGGCACTCTTGGTCATGGTCGTCGGCATAGCCGGGCAAATCGTCGACCGCGCCATGGGCGGGAGGCCAGCATGAACTGGCTGAAACCCTCCTGGCAAGCCGTGCTGGCGATCGTGTTGTGCGTGATCGCAATCGCGCTCGGCGCGGTGTCTAGGCCGGAAGCGGCAGCGCTC
>NZ_JBSPKX010000303.1:0-403 GCF_053848045.1 Mesorhizobium sp. BHbdii
ATCTGGCCTGAAACCAACGCCTCGTAGAGCGCGTCATAGTCAACCAGCGGCCCGCGCGCGGTGTTGACGAAAATCACGCCAGGTTTCATCCGCGCGATCGTGTCCTTACCGATCAGGCCGCGCGTCTCCTCGGTCACGCGGGAATGCAGCGTCACCACATCGGAACGGGCAAGGAGATCGTCCAGCGCGACGAGTTCGACGCCGGCATTGCGGTCTTCGGCGCTCAACTGCACATAGGGATCGCTGACCAGCACATGGCAGCCGAAGGCGCGCAGCAGGCGCACGACCTTGGTGCCGATATTGCCATAGCCGACGACGCCGACGGTCATTTCGCTGAGTTCGCGGCCGGTGCGGTCGGCGCGGTAGAGGTCGCCGCGCCATTCGCCCTTGCGCAAGGCCTCGT
>NZ_JBSPKX010000304.1:0-403 GCF_053848045.1 Mesorhizobium sp. BHbdii
GCGTTGACGTTGAAGGGACCACGGACGCGGTTGATGGCGTCGACGATGTGCATGGGCGCGTACATCCAGCCGATCCGCGCGCCACCGAGGCCGATCTTGGAGAAGGTGCGGGTCATGACCACATTCTCGGCGCTGCCGACCAGTTCGATGCCGGCTTCATAGTCATTGCGGCGGACATATTCGGCGTAGGCAGCGTCGAGCACCAGCAGCACATGTCTGGGCAGGGCGGCATGCAGGCGGCGCACCTCCTGGAACGGCACATAGGTGCCGGTCGGATTGTTGGGATTGGCGAGAAACACGATTTTCGTGCGCGGCGTGACGGCCGCCAGTATCGCATCGATGTCGGCGCGCTCATCGGTCTCCTTGACCGCGATCGGCGCAGCCCCGGCCGACTGGATGTAGA
>NZ_JBSPKX010000305.1:0-402 GCF_053848045.1 Mesorhizobium sp. BHbdii
GTTCCCGGGTTAAAAAAGAATGGCTCCATCAAAGAGGACTGATCCCACGTGTGTTGTCGGCCTTGGGTGGAGATCAACACTTCTTGCCGTACTCGACTGGTCAAGTTAGACAACGGGAGATCCACAGATCCCAGGTATTTAACTAAGGCGCCCGTAAACGGGCTTAGCGCCTGATCTCCATCATATGCAACACCTCCCGGCGCCGCAGCAAAACCAATGAAGGTGTTGCGCTGCGCTTCGATAGCTGCGAGTCCGTTACCGATGCTGTCTTTCCCGTCGATGAATATGGCCCTGTCTCTCGATATCAGCTTCAATGAACGAGCACCAATTGCAGCTTCGCCCGGAGCTGCACTGCGACATGCGTCCAGCAATACGATTCTAACATCGCTTCGGGTTGAAAGT
>NZ_JBSPKX010000306.1:0-402 GCF_053848045.1 Mesorhizobium sp. BHbdii
CTGAAATAAAACGCGGTTGCGCTCTGCCTCCTGGCTCGAGGCGTCGAGCGACGCCCGCGCGCTAGCTACGTCGGCCGCGGCGGCGCGATATCGCGTCTGGAAGTCGATCAACGGTTGAAGGTCGAGCACGCTGCCATAGGCGGTCTGTTCCAGCCGCTGCTTCATTGCCGTTAGCGCGTCGGTCGCAATTCCGCTGCGTTTCTGCGTCGCCTCGTCCAGTGTCACCACGGTCAGCCCGTCTTCGTTGCTGACCCGACTGGTCGGGGCAGCGGCCGGGCCTGCTACGCTCGGCGCTGGCTGGTACGAAAGCCAACCCCAGGTAACCAATGTGGCCGCCCCGATTGGCACAAGCGCGAGGAGCAAGCGTTTGCCAAGGTTGCTCATGACTGGAAGATTCCTTCT
>NZ_JBSPKX010000307.1:0-401 GCF_053848045.1 Mesorhizobium sp. BHbdii
CCAGCGCGATCGAACCCAGCTTGGAATTGCCGTTGGCGTTGAGCCCGGGCGACCACACCGCAAGCGACGCCACACCCGGCACGATGCCCAATATGCCGCCACCGACGCCGCTTTTTCCCGGAATGCCAACGCGGAAGGCGAAATCGCCGGAGCCATCATAGTGACCGCAAGTCAGCATCATGGCGCCGATGCGCCGCGCCCGCTCCGCCGACACCACGGAGTGGCCTGTCGCCGGGTTCTTGCCGCCATTGGCGAGGAAGCGGCCGGCCATCGCCAGTTGCCGGCAGCTCATGGCGATGGCGCAATGGTGGAAGTAGACGCCCAGCGCCAGTTCCGGCGCATGATGAAGATTGCCGAAGGATTTCATGTAGTTGGCGAGCGCGAAGTTGCGATAACCGGTG
>NZ_JBSPKX010000030.1:0-1910 GCF_053848045.1 Mesorhizobium sp. BHbdii
CCTTCGGCAAGATGACGCTCGACACGTCGGCGATCGCGCTCGGCCAGTTCGTGTTCGGCGAGCGCGGAGAGGAAGCGGGCGGCGGGCCAGCCTTCCTTGTCGGCCTGTTCGGCGAACTGCGGCCACATGAGCTTGCTGGCCGGCAGGCGCAGTTCGTTTAGCAGCAGGTTGAGCCGGGCGGCATCGACAGCGTTGGTGGTCTTCATGCCGCGTCTCCCGTCAGGTTGGAGCCGAGCAGGGCTTCATAGGCGTTGAGCGAGGCAAGGCGCACAACGACATTCGGCAGCCGGGCGGGATCGGGGGCGAAGTGTTGCCGCAAGGCAGCCATGTCGGGCAATCGTCCAGCCTCCAGACAGGCGGCCAACTGGTCGGCCAGTTCGCTCTCGCAACCGCGCTCGTGCGCCATCGCCAGAAGCTCGACCATGGTTCGGCAGGCCTGCCGGTCGGGCAGGCGCTCCAGCAGGGCGTCGAAGGTTCGCCGGTAGGCTTCGCGCGGGAAGAGCCGGTCGCGATAGACCAGGTTCAGGAGCGCCATCGGCTTCTTCCTGAGCGAGTGGATGACATGGCGGTAGTTGACGACTTGGTCGTGCTTGCCGGACGGATGCGCCCGGCCGCGCGGCAGCGTCATGAGCTGGGTGCCGCCGATGAAGACATCCAGCCGGTCGTCGAACAGGCGCACCCTGAGCCGGTGGCCGATCAGGCGGGACGGCACGGTGTAGAACACCTTGCGCAGGGTGAAGCCGCCGGAGGAGGTGACGCGCACGGTGAGTTCCTCATAGTCGCAGCTTCGCCGGTCCGGCAGGTGCTGCAGTGCGGCGCGCTCGCTGTCGATGCGCTTGGCGTTGCGGGCATTGCAGCGGCCGACGATCTCGTCGACGAAGCGGCGATAGGCGGCCAGGTCGTCGAAATCGCGCGAGCCGCGCATCAGCAGGGCATCCCCGATCGCCCGCTTGAGATGGCCGTGCGGCCCTTCGATGGCACCGTTCTCATGGGCGATGCCGGCATTGTTGCGGGACGGCGTCATGCCGTAGTGGGCGATGAGCTCGTCATAGCGGCGCGTCAGATCCTGCCGGGCGTCGCGATCGAGGTTGCGGAACGCCGCCGACAGGCTGTCGCTTCTGTGCTCGCGGGGCACCCCGCCGAGCGACCACAGGGCGTTCTGCAGGCCTTCCGCCAATGCCACGAAGCTCTCGCCGCCGAGCACGACATGGGCATGCTCGAAGCCGGAATAGGCAAGCCGGAAATGATAGAGCCGGTGGTCGAGCGGCTGACCCGCAACGGTGATGCCGGCGCCGCCCATGTCGGTGAAATCCGAAAGGCCGAGGCGGCCGGGCTGGTGAACCTGCCGGAAGATGACGTCCTGCTCCGCGCCGTGGAGGGCGCGCCAGGCGCGGATGCGCCGTTCCAGCGTGCGGCGGATACCGCTGCCCAGCCCGGGATGCCGCCGCACCAGCTCTTCGAAAATCGCCACGGCACGGATGCCGGGTGCGGCCTCGAGCAGCGGCATGACTTCCCTGTCGAAGATATCGGCGAGAGGATCGGGACGACGGCGCCCCCGCGGCGCCGCCTTCTGCGACGGCAGCCGCGGGTCCTTCTCGATGCGATAGGCCGTGGCAATGCTGATCGACGCCTTCGCCGCCGCGACGGCCGTCGTGTTGGTCTGTCTGAGCTTCATGTAGAGCCTCATCTGATGATCGGTTACGTGGCGGCCGGGCACAAAGTGATTCCCCCAAAATCGGAAAAACCACCGGCATACCCGGTCGACCGCGATCACCAGACAAACGCCCCCCGAACGAGGGCGCCGCCGCAGGCTTGAAACGCCGGTCGGGCTACGCCCTCCCTGCGTTCCAAGCCTGCGGCATTCTCATCTTGATTGTCGTTGCGCTCTCACCTTGTTTGTCGCGCTATAG
>NZ_JBSPKX010000308.1:0-401 GCF_053848045.1 Mesorhizobium sp. BHbdii
GTCCACCGCGGCGTTCCATCGATCCTCACCGGGTTGAGGCTCCGCACGCACATCACCGACTGTCCAGGCCGAAGCAAGGGTCTATGAGGCCCGAAATACCTGCTTGCCGGTATCGTCACGGACTTTGACCACGAACGACCTGCGTGGGCTGTCCGGTAGCATCTCCCTTTGCGAGGTCGGGTAGAACGGAAACCGCGTGGAATTCGACGTCTTTGAGGGTGGCGGCGCACTCAATGCCATCCGCGTCCTCGAATGTGTCACCTCCATCCCGAATATCGAAGAAAAACAGCGCCATCATCTGCTCCGGACAAACTCTGAGATAAGCAACTTGCTTTTGGGAAATGTTCCGGGAGGGGCGACGTACCCACGCCACCCTCAAATGATGTAGACCGCAATTCAAC
>NZ_JBSPKX010000309.1:0-400 GCF_053848045.1 Mesorhizobium sp. BHbdii
CGACAAGCGCACGCCATCGCTCCAGTGAGACGCGGTCAGGATGGGCGATGAACCTACGACCTCCCCGCTCGACCCGTTCTGCCGGTCGTGCGACCACCAGAACCTGTTCGTCGTCGACGGAAGTTTTTTGCCGAACTCGGCTGCGGTCAACCCGGCGCTGTCGATCGCCGCTCAGGCGTTGCGGGTTGCGGACCATATTCGCAGGGCTGGCTTCCAATGACCCGCCCCGCAGCCATCGTCACCGGCGGCGCGCGCGGCATTGGGCTGGCTTGCGCGGAAGCGCTGGCCGATGCCGGCTTCGACATTCTGGTTGCCGATCTTGCCGAACAGGCGCCTGACGGGCTCGCCGAGAACATCACTTCCCACGGTGCGAAATTCGCCTACGCCCAATGCGACATCG
>NZ_JBSPKX010000310.1:0-400 GCF_053848045.1 Mesorhizobium sp. BHbdii
GGCGATGAAGCTCGACCACGCGAAGTTCTGTGACCTGATCGTGGATGCGCTGGATCGGCTGACTAGGCAGAAGGCGTGACTCAGGCTTCGTGCCGACGATCCGGTCGCCGACAGCCTTGTAGGCCCGAGACTCGGCCGGTCAAAGCTATTGGCTATCGTTCTTGATGCTCTGCGTAACGTTGATCCCGTCCGCCTCGATGGTCAGTGTCTCATTCAGTTCGGAACCGCTGGCTTCAATTGACTTGGTAAAGCCGACCAGTTTCGCTCCCGGATCGGATGGCCGACCCATACCTGGGTTATCAATAATATTGAACGAGTGTTGCGCGACCCATAATTGCTTGTCCGGGCGCACGGCTCCCCATGTATTCGTATTTTTGACGTGCTTTCTTACGTAGTATGC
>NZ_JBSPKX010000311.1:0-400 GCF_053848045.1 Mesorhizobium sp. BHbdii
CACTCCAGCCGCTCGGCGGTCTCGATCAGCACCTGCAGCGCCGTCTCGCTTTCCTGCGCGCCGATGACCACCGGGCAGCCGCGCTCCATGATGCCGGCCTTTTCGGCGGCGATCAGTTCGACCCGGTCGCCGAGATAGGCTTCGTGGTCCATCGACACCGGCATGATCACCGTCACGGCGGGCCTGGCGACAACATTGGTGGCGTCGAAACGACCGCCGAGGCCGACCTCGATGATGGCGGCTTCGGCGGGATGTTCGGAAAACAGGATGAAGGTGACGGCGGTGAGGATCTCGAAGACGGTGATCTTCTGGCCGTCATTGGCCTTGGCGACGCGGGCAATGGCCTCGGCGAAGGTCTCATCGTCGACGAGTTTGCCGCCGCCTTCGTCAGCCAGCCGGT
>NZ_JBSPKX010000312.1:0-400 GCF_053848045.1 Mesorhizobium sp. BHbdii
GGCAGCAAGCCGCTGTTCGATGCGGAAATCACCTATCGGAAACCATCGTCTTGAACCTTCTGCCTCACGCCGACCACACAGATTCATCATTTCGATACGGCCTGTCCGTATATTAGTCTTGGGACAAGGGAGATCATGATGCTCGAGTGGGCGTCATTGCGGAACAGACCGGATGTCAGGGAGGCCAACGGCCTGACCTCTTCCGGCGGCGCATCCGAAACGAAATCTTCCAAGAAGACAGGCATTTCGCTCGCTTTGGGCGGCGGTTGCGCAAGAGGCTGGGCTCATATCGGCGTGTTGCGCGCACTCGATGAAGCCGGCATCGAGGTGTCGATGATCGCGGGCACCTCCATCGGCGCACTGGTCGGCGGCTGTTATCTCGCCGGCAAACTGGCTGAGC
>NZ_JBSPKX010000313.1:0-399 GCF_053848045.1 Mesorhizobium sp. BHbdii
CCTGTGGCAGCTACTGTCGGGACGCGATGTCTCGGAAGTGCCCTCGGCGCTGATCGGCCTGCCGGCGCCGCAGACCAATCTGCCGGCACTGGAGGGGTCAAACCTGCCGGGGCTTGATTCCAGGGCGTTCGCCGGCAAGGTCACGCTGGTCAATGTGTTTGCGTCATGGTGTGCGCCGTGCCGGGAAGAGCATCCGGTGCTCCTGGCGCTGTCGCAGGACAAGCGGTTCACCATGGCGGCGCTGAACTACAAGGACCGTCCGGAAAACGCCCGCCGGTTCCTCGGTGATCTCGGCAATCCGTTCCAGGCCATCGGCGTCGACGAAGCCGGCCGCACGGCGATCGACTGGGGTGTCTACGGCGTGCCGGAAACCTTCGTCGTCGGCAAGGACGGCAAGAT
>NZ_JBSPKX010000314.1:0-399 GCF_053848045.1 Mesorhizobium sp. BHbdii
GCCGCCTTGCTCGAACACGCCAAGCTGGCGCTGGCTACCGAGGACCCAAAGCCCGAGGAAAAACTGCCGCCGATCGATCCGGAATCGATCGCGGCCGAACTGGGATTGAACCAGCCCAAGAGCGCCGCCGATTTCGGCCGTATGCGCCGCAGCTTTGCTTTCACCAACCATCCCGATCGCGTCGCCCCGCATCTGCGTCAGCGCGCCATGATCCGCATGCAAGTGGCCAACATGCTGATCGACGAGGCCAAGCGCCGCGCCGTGGCCGGCGCCCGCCGCTAGCTGAACATCGCTGGTTCACGCAAAAGTCGGCCTCGTGAGGGTTGGAGAGCGCCGCAGCTTTCCCTATACATGCAGCCTCCCTCCCGCACAGACTTTCCCTCCGGAGCAGAATTCCAT
>NZ_JBSPKX010000315.1:0-398 GCF_053848045.1 Mesorhizobium sp. BHbdii
GGACAACTCCGGTGGGGTCCCAATCTCGCACGACTCCGCCAAGCTCACTCGCGGCGGCGCGGATCAAGCGGCTCCCGAAACCTTCGTCTCCGCTTGCGACCGGAGGTGGTCCCCCTACCTCTCTCCACTGGACAGTCACCTTACCGTCCCTATTGGAGCAAGCGATCTCTATCGAACCGGCGGCCACGGAGAGGCTGCCATGTTTGGCAGCGTTGGTGGCGAGTTCGTGTAGCAGGAGAGAAAGCGGCGTGATCATCGCTGGAGGCACTGGCATATCGATGCCACTGACCGCGAAGCGGGGATGCCCGTCAGTTCCATTGCGGTATGGCGCGAGGATTGCGGCGATCAATGCATGTAGGTTCGTCGTGACCTGAACAGAGGGGCCAGTCGAGGGCAGC
>NZ_JBSPKX010000316.1:0-398 GCF_053848045.1 Mesorhizobium sp. BHbdii
GTGCCGGTGCTCAGGGCAGGGCGCACGCTGGGCGTGCTGGTCGTGCAGAACAAGACCATGCGCCATTATCGCGACGACGAGGTCGAGGCGCTGGAAACCACCGCCATGGTCATCGCCGAGATGATCGCCACCGGCGATCTGGCGCGGCTGACGCGGCCGGGCCTCGAACTCGATCTGCGCCGTCCGGTCAGCTTCACCGGCCTGTCCTTCAACGACGGCGTCGGGCTGGGCCACGTCGTGCTGCATGAGCCGCGCATCGTCGTCACCAATCTGTTCAACGAGGACAGCGAGGAAGAGGTCCGACGGCTCGAGAGCTCGCTCGGCTCGCTCAGGCTCTCCATCGACGACATGCTCGAGCGCCGCGACGTTGCCTTCGAGGGCGAGCACCGCCAGGTGCT
>NZ_JBSPKX010000317.1:0-398 GCF_053848045.1 Mesorhizobium sp. BHbdii
GGCAGCCTGGGCGACGCCGCGCGCGGACTGCGCATCAACGATTACGGCCTGGTCATCCAGGGCGTCATGGAGGGGCAAGGCATCGCGCTCGGCTGGCGGCACCTTGCCGAGCGGCTGCTAGCGACAGGACTGCTGGTGCAGGTGACGGACCACGTGCTCAAGACCGGCAAGGCCTTCTACGTCGTGTGGCCGAAGAACCGGGAACTCAGCGACAATGCCCGCAAGGTCAGGGATTGGTTGGCGGCGCAGGCGTGAAAAAGTGGTTGTATCTGAAAATCCCCTCTATCACCGGTAGGCGCTCTAGGTTTAGTAATTGCATACTGGATGGGGGTAACGATGATCGCGAAACTCGGCGGCCATTTCGGCGTGGTTGTGTCTGGTCTGATTACTTTTGGGTT
>NZ_JBSPKX010000031.1:0-1764 GCF_053848045.1 Mesorhizobium sp. BHbdii
ATTTGCCACACCCCGATGGGCCGACCAGGATGACGAATTCGCCATCGGCGATGTCGACATTCACGCCATGAATGACCTGAGCGCTTCCATAGCGCTTGATGATGTTCCTGACGGCGACCTGTGCCAACTCACATCTCCCTTGTTTTGTTAGGACAAACCAATCTGCTATCACACAGTCAGGATGATGGCAATTATTAGGTTATTGCATTCTTGCAAGAAATCAATTAGCGTCCTCTTGAGGCGATAGGAGCGGGTTCAGTGTGGGTCCGCAAACAGGAGGAAACAAGATGACAATAATGGGCTATCAACTGGGTCGACGCGGCTTCTTGACTGGCATGTTGGGGGCGTCGTCGCTGCTGCTCGGATCGCTGCCCGCCAAGGCCCAGGAGAATACGCTGCGGGTCTTCGGCTATGGTGTCCGCGCCAATTTTGGGGAGCTGTTCAGTGCCTTCGAGAATGTGTCGGGCGCAAAGGTTTCCTTCGAAGGTGTGCCGTTTGCCGATTATCAGAACACGATAGTCCAGCGTTTCCGGACGGGGAATTCCGGAATCGATGTCTTCCTTGTTGACCCGACTTACGTCCCGACGTTCTCCAAACTGGGCATTTTGGCAGATTTGACCAGCACCTTCGGAGAACGAAGTAAAGGTATACTGTTTCCCAGCGATGTGCAGGGGGCCACCTACAATGGGCAGATGCTGTCGTTGCCGATGTGGGAGTCAACGCAGCTGCTGTTCTACAACAAAGGGCTTCTGGCCAAGGCCGGTCTAGAAGCGCCGAGTGTCGCGCCCGACGCACGCATGACCTGGGACGAGGTCATCAAGCTTGCCAAGAAGGTGCAGGCGGCAGGAGCCGATATTGGTTTCGGCTTCGAGCAAGTCGATCGCTACTACCAGTTGCAGCCGCTTCCAGAATCGCTTGACGGTGGGCCGGGTGTCAAGGGTGATGACCTGCTGACGGTCGACGTGGCCAACGATGCTTGGCTGCACGCTGGAAAATGGTATGGAAGCATCTTCGCCGATGGCCCGGCCTCGCGTGGACCGACAAACGGTCAGGAGATGATAGACCTGTTCCAAGCCGGTCGGATCGCATTTCTAGTTGGCGGTCCCTGGCTGTTTAACAATTTCAACTCGGTCGATGGCCTTGACTACGCTGTAGCGCCTCATCCGTATTTTGCCGGCGGCAAGGCGGTGACGCCTTCTGAATCATGGCATCTCGGAGTGGCGTCGGACGCCACGAACGCCCAGCTGGCCATGGAATTCTTGAACTACGTGGGGCTGGAGAAAGACGGGGCGCTAGTTTCCGCCAAGAGCACTAGTCGTCTATCGGCGAACATCGACGCCGCGGCCGAAGTGCTAAGCCGCATTCCCGAGCAAAATCCCAATCTCGTGGGCGTCGATACTTTGATCCAATACGAGCTCGCAAACACTGCAATTCGGCGACCGCGTACACTGGGATATCTGCAGTTGGAGGAGTTGGTCACGCGTGCGTGGAGCGATATCCGCAACGGAAGTGACGCTGCCCAGAGGTTCCCGCAGCTCCAAAGTGAACTTGAGCGCAGTTTCAAGCGCATCGAGCGCTAAGACCGATGGCCATAGTAGCGGCTTATGAGAAGCGGATTGTGAGGGCTGCTTCCACGCTTCGTGGACCTTTGAGATGGAGAGCGGCCATAGCGCCGCTCCTCTTCCTGGCGCCGGCTCTGGTTGCCCTCATAGGGTTTCGGTTGTTGCCGGCAGGTTGGCTCGTTCAGGAGAGCCTGTCCGGGCC
>NZ_JBSPKX010000318.1:0-398 GCF_053848045.1 Mesorhizobium sp. BHbdii
TTCAACGACTGGGACGGCCGGCGCCACACGATGCGCGATCGCCGCGACACCGGCATATGGGAGGTGTTCATCCCCGACATCGGTGCCGGGCGACCCTACAAATACGAGATCATTGGACCCGATGGCGTCAGGCTGCCGCTGAAGGCCGATCCGTTTGCGTTCAAATCCGAACTGCGTCCCGCCACGGCTTCGGTTGTCGCCGTGCCGCCGGCGCATGAGTGGGGCGACGAGGCGCATCGCAACTACTGGCGCAATGCCGATCCCCGGCGCGAAGCCGTCTCGATCTACGAGGTCCACGCCGGATCCTGGCAGCTTCACGACGATGGCACGTTCCTGTCATGGGACGAACTGGCCGACCGGCTGATCCCCTATGTGGTCGAGACGGGGTTCACCCACAT
>NZ_JBSPKX010000319.1:0-398 GCF_053848045.1 Mesorhizobium sp. BHbdii
GCTTGCGCGGCCACGTCCGTTCCGGGTTGCAGCGCCATCCGGGCTGCGTTGTCCTTCAGGCGGGCGCGCATGGCGTCGTTGACCAGCAGGCCGAGAATGGCTCTCTCCAATACTCCTTCGGTCCAGCCGTCACGGCCGATATGGTCGCCCGTGCCGGTCTCTTCGGCGCGGCGCGCATTGTCGTGTCCGTCCCAGCAATAGGGCATGATCAGCGACGGCACGCCGAAACGCAGCGCCTCGCAAAAACTGTTGTTGCCGCCGTGATGGATGAACAGATCCGACTTCGCCACCACCGAAGGCTGCGGAAACCAGGCATCGAGATAGACATTGTCCGGCACCGCGCGATAGGCGTCGCGCAGGCCGCCGACATTGACGATGAAGCGCGCCGGCAGCCTGTC
>NZ_JBSPKX010000320.1:0-398 GCF_053848045.1 Mesorhizobium sp. BHbdii
ATCGTCCTGATCTCCTGGTTCACGCTCCAGATAACCGGGACAACCAAGGCGGTTGGCGAGGTTCTGATCTGCTGGCAGGTCGTGGCTTTCGCGGTCGGACTGTTGATGGGACCGCACCTCGACCTCTGGCCGCGCCGCCGCGTGTTTGCCGTGGGCGAGACAACGCACGCGCTTGCCATGACGCTTCTGGGTCTTGCGGCGCAGATCCTGGTCGCAGAGCGCGTTCCGCTCCTCGTTCTCTACGCCTGTGCCTGCATGGCCTCGCTCGGATCCCTGCTTTCCTATCCGACCAGCCAAGCCCTGATCCAGCATGTCGGCGGAAGCCTACTGACCAGGACAGTTGGCCTTGGCATCTTATGCGCGCAGCTGGGCAATATAGCGGGTGCTGCCCTGGCGGG
>NZ_JBSPKX010000321.1:0-398 GCF_053848045.1 Mesorhizobium sp. BHbdii
GCCGGGCTGAACGTGCGGCTGCGCGTGCTGATCCCCGCGGTCGAGAACTCGATTGCCGGCAACGCTTTTCGACCCGGCGACGTGTTGACGAGCCGCAAGGGCATCAGTGTCGAGATCGGCAACACCGACGCCGAAGCCAGGCTCGTGCTCGGCGACTCTCTGGCGCTCGCCGATGACGAGGAGCCGCAGCTGCTGGTCGACATGTCGACACTGACCGGAGCGGCCCGCGTCGCGCTTGGCCCCGATCTGCCGCCTTTCTATACCAGCGACGAGGCGCTGGCCTTAGACCTCGCCACGGCGTCGCTGGCGGTCGAGGATCCGCTGTGGCGCATGCCATTGTGGCGGCCCTACGACGCGAAACTGTCGTCGAAGATCGCCGACATCAACAATGTCACCAC
>NZ_JBSPKX010000322.1:0-397 GCF_053848045.1 Mesorhizobium sp. BHbdii
TTATGGCTCGGGCGAAAGCGCAATCGCCGCGCAGGTCCGCGCACCCAAGCAGGGTGTGATGCCAGCATGGGGCGCGCGTCTGGGGGAGACAAAAGTGAAGGAGCTTGCGGTCTACGTGCATTCGCTTGGCGGTGGGGAATAGGAGAAGCGGCCTATTCACCTCCCACCACCGTCAAGCGACGAGGCCCGGCTGTAGCCGGGCCTCGACCTACCTTATTGCTCGGGCGAAAGCGCAATCGCCGCGCAGGTCCGCGCACCCAAGCAGGGTGTGATGCCAGCATGGGGAGCGCGTCTGGGGGAGACAAAAGTGAAGGAGCTTGCGGTGTACGTGCATTCGCTTGGCGGTGGGGAATAGGAGAAGCGGCCTATTCACCACCCACCACCGTCAAGCGACGAG
>NZ_JBSPKX010000323.1:0-397 GCF_053848045.1 Mesorhizobium sp. BHbdii
TGCCAAAACTGCAGCTGTCCTCGGTGCGAGCAATCAAGCAGTGCTTCAGGCACTGGGACCTGGCTATGTAGGGATCCTGGCTAATATCCGGCCTTTCGGTCGACCAGGTTTTCGAGCTTCTCGCCGCGCTCGAAGGCGTCCATCTGGCGCAGCATGGTTGGCGCCAGATGCATGGGATCGGAGGTCGCCGCGGCGTGCGGCGTCACGAACACTTTCGGATGGTTCCACAGCGGGCTGGTCTTCGGCAACGGCTCGACCTCGAACACGTCGAGGCTCGCCTCCTTCAGCGTGCCGTCATCCAGTGCCCGCACGATGTCGGCATCCTTCTGCAGGCGGCCACGCCCGGCGTTGATCAGCACCGAACCGCCGAGGCCGTTGCGTTTGCGCAATTCCTTCA
>NZ_JBSPKX010000324.1:0-397 GCF_053848045.1 Mesorhizobium sp. BHbdii
CCCGATGAACATCCATGAATATCAAGGCAAGGCGCTGCTGAAGAGCTTTGGCGCGCCGGTGGCCGAAGGCTTGCCGGTGTTCAAGGCGAGCGAGGCGGAAGCCGCCGCCAAGGCGCTGCCCGGCCCGCTCTATGTGGTGAAGAGCCAGATCCATGCCGGCGGCCGCGGCAAGGGCAAGTTCAAGGAACTGTCGCCTGACGCCAAGGGCGGCGTGCGGCTGGCGAAGTCGGTCGCCGACGTCGTCGCCAACGCCAACGAGATGCTTGGCCACACGCTGGTGACCAAGCAGACCGGCCCGGCCGGCAAGCAGGTCAACCGCCTCTATATCGAGGACGGCGCCGACATCGAGCGCGAGCTTTATCTGTCGATCCTGGTCGACCGTTCCGTCGGCCGCATC
>NZ_JBSPKX010000325.1:0-397 GCF_053848045.1 Mesorhizobium sp. BHbdii
GTTCTGGACCACGCTGAAGCAGATGGCCGAAAGCCGCAAATGCACGATCGGCATGCTGATCGACGAGATCGCCGAAAGCCATGCCCACACAGGAAACCTGACATCGGCAATCCGGGTGGCCTGCATGCGCGGACTGGCCGACGAAAACCAGACCTTGCGACGGCTTGCGTCGATCAAGACGATCAACGCCACTCTGGTCGCCTGCCCGTCACCGGCTTTTGCGCTCTCATCGTCGAAGAGGATCCTGACCTTTAATGCGCCGTTCCAGCAACTGGTCAGGCGTCAATTGCCGGTCGCGCCAAGCGAAGATGCGCGCCACGACTTGAAGCTTGCTCTCGATCTCAATGTCGCTGACATATTCGCGCGGCTCGACGCCAATGGCGAAACGCCGGTCGCC
>NZ_JBSPKX010000326.1:0-396 GCF_053848045.1 Mesorhizobium sp. BHbdii
GACAGCCGCTGCAACTGCCCGCCCGAAACCTGGTGCGGGTAGCGCGCGCCAATCCCTTCCGGATCCGGCAGCGACAAGGCTCGAAACAGTTCGACCGCGCGCTTTCGCGCCTGCTCGGGCGGCATCAGGCCGTGGATCCGCGTGACCTCGATCACTTGCTCCATGATCGTTGACGAGGGGTTGAAGGAGGCGGCGGCACTTTGCGGAACATAAGCAATATCGGTGCCGCGCAACCTGGCCCGCTGCTTTTCCGACAGTGCTGCCATGTTCTTGCCGTTCACATTGATCTCGCCGCCGGTGATCCGGCAGCCGGGCCGCGCATAGCCCATGAGCGAGAGCGCCACCGTCGTTTTGCCGGATCCGCTCTCGCCGATCAGGGCGATCATCTCGCCATCG
>NZ_JBSPKX010000327.1:0-396 GCF_053848045.1 Mesorhizobium sp. BHbdii
CAGGTCGAGATCGGCACGGGCATTTCGGTTGGTGAGGGCGAAGGCGGCAGGCGGGTTCGCATCAACGGCGCGACCGCCCGATCGGCCGAAGACATGCTGGAATGGCTGCGCGTGGTTTGGCTGACGCCGGCCATGGATGCGCTGTTCACCGGACCGGCCGCGGATCGCCGGCGCTTTCTCGACCGGCTGGTGCTGGCGATCGATCCCGGCCACGGCCAGCGTGCCCTCGATTACGAAAAGGCGATGCGTGGCCGTAACCGCTTGCTTACGGATGGATCCGGGGATGATCGCTGGTTCGAGGCGATCGAGACGCAGATGGCCGAAACCGGCGTCGCCATTGCGGCGGCGCGCGCCGAACTGGTGCGCCTGCTCGCCGCCATGATCGACAGGCTGCCA
>NZ_JBSPKX010000032.1:0-1448 GCF_053848045.1 Mesorhizobium sp. BHbdii
CAGGCGCAGGCAGTTGGTCGTCTCACGGCGCAATTGAGCACCTCCCCTATGAAGCAACCGAGCTTCGTGTCCTTCCCCAGGCGGTTTTCGAGGACGCCCGTCATCTCTTCGCGCACGCGGCGCCGACGGCCTGAATGCGTTGGCTATAGATCCCATTGCCTGACGCGCTCGCTTCATCAGGGCGCTCCCCGATTACGAGGTGAGCCGGCGATGTCGGCATCACCCGACGAGCTTTGAAGTCCTCAAGCCTGCTCGGAAAGCTTGGCTACGGCTGACATAGGCACGGTTCGCTTCGCCTGCGGACATTGCAAGGTGTGCATCGTTAGATGGCACTTTCGAGAGCCCTCTGCTCACAACAGCAGTTGACAAGGCGACCTCGCATCGGCCAACCTGCGCATCTCACCAGGGGAGTCCCGGCAAGGGGCTGAGATACTGCTATAGCGCGCAGTGACCCGTTGAACCTGATCCAGTTCATACTGGCGTAGGGATGGTGCGAGGTTTCGCGGGTCGGCAATCCGGCTTCGGCATTCGGGCAATTCCCGTCTTCCCCAGGCGAAGCTTCACTTCCTCCTCATCGCGTGGACTGGGTCTCCGTTGCATCAGAGCAAGGAGGCTCACGCATGAATGCCAACACTCCAACGGTCACGGTCGGCGAATTGCCCGCCTCGCGGAAGGTCCACAAGCCAGGCCAGATTCACCACGACCTGCGGGTGCCGATGCGCGAGATCTCGGTCCATCCGAGTGCCGGCGAGCCGCCTGTCACGGTTTATGATTCGTCCGGCCCCTACACCGACGCTGCCGTCAAAATCGATATCGAGCGCGGCCTGCCGCGGCTGCGTGAGACATGGATCGAGGCACGCGGCGACGCGGAGCGCTACGCGGGCCGCATGGTCATGCCCGAGGACAACGGCTTCGTTTCGCCCGATCGCCAAACACCCGAGTTCCCGGTGCGCAATAGGCCGCTGAAGGCGACGGACGGCCGCGCCGTCACCCAGCTTGCCTATGCCCGCGCCGGTATTGTCACGCCCGAAATGGAGTTCGTCGCCATCCGCGAAAACCTCGGACGCGAGAAGCTGAAGCGTAAGCTCCAACGCGACGGCGAGAGTTTTGGGGCGGCCATTCCGGACTACGTCACGCCCGAATTCGTGCGCGACGAGGTGGCACGCGGGCGGGCCATCATCCCGGCCAACATCAACCACCCGGAAAGCGAGCCGATGATCATCGGCCGCAACTTCCTCACCAAGATCAACGCCAATATCGGCAATTCCGCCGTCACCTCTTCGATGGCGGAAGAGGTCGAAAAAATGGTCTGGGCGATCCGCTGGGGCGCCGACACGGTGATGGACCTCTCCACCGGCCGCAACATCCACAACATCCGCGAATGGATTATTCGCAATGCGCCGGTGCCGATCGGTACGGTGCCGATCTACCAGGCGCTGGAGAAGGTC
>NZ_JBSPKX010000328.1:0-396 GCF_053848045.1 Mesorhizobium sp. BHbdii
GGCGACCGGAAAGATGTCGGGCGGGTTGGCGGAGGAAGGGGCCGGGGTAAAGAAGGGCGACGGGCGGTTCGGGATCGAGACCGACAAGGCTGCAATGGAGATCGATGCGCCGGCCAGCGGCGTGCTGCGCGACGTCACCGGCAAGGAAGGCGTCGACATTCCCGTCGGCGCGCCGGTTGCGTGGATTTATGCCGACGATGAAAGTTATGCGCCAATCTCCCCCCTCGAGGGGGAGATGTCGGCAAAGCCGACAGAGGGGGTCGCCTCAGAAGGCATCTCCCAGTCCAGCACCGCCCTGGCGCCGAGCCCGGTCGAGCCGACCCCACCCGACCGGCCTTCGGCCGGCCACCCTCCCCTCGAGGGGGAGGGGAAAGCCTGAGCGACGCCTTTGGCGCG
>NZ_JBSPKX010000329.1:0-395 GCF_053848045.1 Mesorhizobium sp. BHbdii
GATCGCGGTGCGGTACTGGTCGCGCGAGAAGAAGTCGAGCGCGGCAAAGTCGGTGCGCTCGCGCAGCACGGTATCGATGCGGCTGACGCCTTCGAACCACACCGTCCAGTCGACGTCGTTGATAAGGCGCAGGCCGCGGATGATGTTGCCGGTCGTCACATTGCCGCTGGACAGCGTGTGATGCTCGGAGATGATGATCTCCTCGGCATCGGAGCCGGTCTTTTCGAGCTCGCCTTCCAGCCATTCCAGGGCCTTGCCGGCATTCTGCGAACCATCGCGCAAGCGATAGAGAAGCTGGGTGGCAAAGGTGGTGTCCTGCGCGTGAGCGCTGAAATTGGCCAGTATCGCCTGCCGGTCGGCGCTCTCGTCGGTCGCCAGCACCTTGTCGGCCACAT
>NZ_JBSPKX010000330.1:0-395 GCF_053848045.1 Mesorhizobium sp. BHbdii
ACCACGAGGTCGCGCCGCCCCTGGAAGATCGCCTTGTTCCTGGCAATGAAGTCCTGCGGGCCGTTGAGCGCCTCGACGGAAGCCCATTGTGCGATGGTGCAGGCGCCCGAGGTCTGCTGGCCCTGGATCATGTCCATCGCCTTGATCAGCTGGACCGGGCCGGCGGCATAGCCGATGCGCCAGCCGGTCATGGCATAGGCTTTCGACACGCCGTTCATGGTCAGGGTGCGCTCATAGAGCTTCGGCTCGACCCCGGCGATGGTCTTGAAGACGAAGTCGCCATAGGTCAGGTGCTCGTACATGTCGTCGGTCAGCGTCCAGACATGCGGATGCTTCAACAGCACGTCGGCCAGCGCGCGCAGTTCGGCTTGCGTGTAGGCCGCGCCCGACGGGTT
>NZ_JBSPKX010000331.1:0-394 GCF_053848045.1 Mesorhizobium sp. BHbdii
CGGTCGGTGAGGCGCCGGACGTCATGACTTATCATGCCAGCCGTATCCCCTTGGCGGTGAGCCAGGACCTTCTCGAAGAAATCACCGCCGACGACATGAGCAAGATGGGCCTTTCGGCCTCGGACTTCGCCCAGACGACGATGGGCGCCGTGACGGTCGACGGCAAGCAATATGCGGTGCCGCTCGATACCCATCCAATCGTCCTGTACTACAATCGCGTCCTCCTGAAGAAGGCAGGCGTGCTCGGCGACGACGGCCGTCCCATGGGCATGAAAAACAAGGAGGAATTCACCGCGACACTGCAGAAGTTGAAGGATGCCGGCGTCGAGTTCCCGCTGGGCAGCGTCACCGCCGACGGCAACTTCATGTACCGCACGATCTATTCGCTGGTGTG
>NZ_JBSPKX010000332.1:0-394 GCF_053848045.1 Mesorhizobium sp. BHbdii
GGAAAAGGCCGGCATCGTGTCGGGCTACCATGCCCGCGTCGCCATGCGTGTCCTGGCACCGGTCGCCACCGTGCTGATGGAGGTGACGCTAGCCAGCCATCGCCAGGCCGATTTCGACCGCTTCGAGCGCGTCATCCGCGACATCCCCGAGATCATCGCCTGCTGGTCGGTTGGCGGCGGCGTCGACTATGTGCTGAAGGTGATGGCGCGCGACATCGACGCCTACCAGCGCCTTGTCGACGGCTTGCTCGACCGCGAGATCGGCATAGATTGTTACTTCACCTACATCGTCACCAAGACCGTGAAGGACGAAATCACACTGCCCGTGGCCGAGTTGTTGCCGGCATCGGCCTAGGGTCGGAGAGATCGTCTGCGTCGACGGCACAATAGAGAG
>NZ_JBSPKX010000333.1:0-394 GCF_053848045.1 Mesorhizobium sp. BHbdii
TGGAAATACATCTGCGTGATCAGCCGCTGCGCGAAGCCATGGCCGAAAACCGAGAAATGGATGTGCGCCGGACGCCAGTCATTGGGACCGTTGGGCCACGGGTAAGGCCCGGGCTTGACGGTGCGGAAGGCATAGCCGCCATCCTCGCCTGTGATGGCGCGGCCGCAGCCGCCGAAATTCGGATCGAGCGGCGCCAGATAGCCGTCCTTCTTGTGGCGGTAGCGGCCACCGGCATTGGCCTGCCAGAATTCGATGAGCACGCCGGGAACGCCAACGCCGCGTTCGTCGAGCACACGCCCATGGACGATGATGCGCTCGCCGATGGCGCTCTCGCCGGGCCTGGCGAAATTATGGATCAGGTCGTTGTCGAGTTCACCCAGGATGGCGTGGCCGA
>NZ_JBSPKX010000334.1:0-394 GCF_053848045.1 Mesorhizobium sp. BHbdii
GATTGAAGAAGAACGCGCTGAGGATCATGTGCGACATCTCTGTTCCTTCCCTGCGGGTGCGGAAAACCGCCAGTGCAGCGGCCTGTGGCCGTGCCCCCGAAAATCTTCCAGTCAGTGAAAGTTAGATTGCGCTTAGGCTTAATTCGAGTAATTTTATAGAGATTGTTCCCTATGAAAGCGGAAGCGATTGCCCCTGATCGCCGCGCGCGCAGAAAGTGGTTTCGGGTCCTTCATGTCTTCGGTTCTGCCAGCCATGTCTTCGGTTCTGAATGTCGAGCACCTCTCCGTTTCCTATCGCGGAGCCAGGCACCGCGCGGTCGACGATATCTCGCTGGAGATCGGCCAGGGCGAAGCGCTCGGGCTGGTCGGCGAATCCGGTTCCGGCAAGAGCTCG
>NZ_JBSPKX010000335.1:0-394 GCF_053848045.1 Mesorhizobium sp. BHbdii
CTGGCTGCCAAGCCGGTGCTTGATACCCAAGCACCGGGCACCGATGCCTACACCGGTGCCGAATTCCTGGAGAGCATCCAGGACGGCCGTGAAATCTATATTTATGGCGAGCGCGTCAAGAATGTCACCCAACATCCGGCATTCCGCAACTCGGCCCGGATGGTTGCGCGCTGGTACGACCGCTTCCACGAAAAGAAGAACGAGATCGGCGTGTTGACGGACACCGGCTCAGGGAAGCTGACGCATCCCTTTTTCCTCTGCTCCAAAACCACCGAGGATCTGGTCAGGTCGCGCGATGCGATCGCCGAATTGCAGAAGGTTTCCTACGGTTGGATGGGACGTTCGCCCGACTACAAGGCTTCTTTCCTTGGCACGCTCGGCGCCAATTCGGCCT
>NZ_JBSPKX010000336.1:0-394 GCF_053848045.1 Mesorhizobium sp. BHbdii
TCGATATCGGCCTCGACCGCTGGTTCGAGATTCGCACCAAGACGATCGTCAATTCCTCGCTGTCGATCGCCGATGCCTATGTCCAGGAGAATGCCCGCAATTTGCAGGGCACGACGCTGTCGATGGCTTATGATCTCGATGCGTCGCGAACCCTCTACGGACTTGATCGCACAGGCTTTCTCGACCTTCTCAACAAGGAGGCAGTGGGCCGGTCGCTGGCCCACGCGGCGCTGATCAAGCCCGACGGCTCGTTTGTCATGAGCGCGCAGACCGATGCCGATTTCGCCATGCCGGAACCGCCGGAAGGTTCAGTCAGCAGCGCCGCCGAGGGCAAACCGGTGCTGATCGAGCCGCGCACCCGCAACATCATGGGCGCCATCGTCAAGCTGCACGA
>NZ_JBSPKX010000337.1:0-200 GCF_053848045.1 Mesorhizobium sp. BHbdii
TCAACTAGACGGCGAATGCCGGCCGGGCAGCCCGGACTTTTTGTTTTGTCCGTCCTCGAGGCCTTCGGCCTTTTGCGGGCGGACGGGGCGCTGCTCCACCCCGCGTCAACTAGACGGCGAATGCCGGCCGGGCAGCCCGGACTTTTTGTTTTGTCCGTCCTCGAGGCCTTCGGCCTTTTGCGGGCGGACGGGGCGCTGCT
>NZ_JBSPKX010000033.1:0-1379 GCF_053848045.1 Mesorhizobium sp. BHbdii
GCCGATCGTGACGGGGTCTATGATCCGGGTAGCGCCAATGGTCGGCTGCTTCTGGGGCTAAAGGGAACAATATCGGAGCTCGAACTGCACACGATCCGTAGTCGCCTGACCGCCGGCCTTCTCGCCAAGGCTGAGCGCGGGGAACTGGCGCTCTCCTTGCCGATCGGCCTTATGCGTGATCCGAGCGGGGTGGTGGTCAAGGATCCCGACCTGGCGGTTCAGGAACGGCTGGAGCTTGTGTTCCAGATGTTCCTGAAGTTCCGCACCGTGGCCAAGGTTATGCGCCTGCTCAATGGTCGTGGCCTCGACCTTCCGCGTCGCGACCGGCATGGCGATTTGTGTTGGACGCGAGCGACGATTTGTTCGGTGGCGGCCATCCTGAAAAATCCTGCCTATGCCGGAGCTTTCGTCTATGGCCGTACCCGCATGCGTACGCTTGCGCGCGATGGTGCGTCGCGGGCGAAAGCGCCGCGGCCAATCGAAGAATGGCGAATTGTCGTGAAGGACCGTTATCCGGCCTACGTCGACTGGCAGACTTATGAAATGATCCGCAATATCATAAGGGACAATCGGGCCGAATACATGCGCACCAAGACGAGAGGCGCACCCCGCGACGGTGATCTCCTGTTGCACGGCATCGCTTGGTGCGCGCGGTGCGGTCACAAGATGTATGTCCGCTACAAGGGTGGCGGGCAGTATGTATGTAACCATCTGCGCTCCAACGAGGGTTTGCCAGCCTGCCAGTACATTCGCGCCGCGCGTGTAGACGCAGTTGTGACGGATGCCTTCCTGACGGCCCTGGCGCCGGCCGAGCTGGATGCGCTGTCAAAAGCGCGCCGAGCCCAGCAGCAGGTGGATACGGCGCTGCGAAGCAGTGCAGAACGGCAGCTCGAGCGCAAGCGCTATGCCGCCGCACTGGCCGAACGCCAATTCAACCGTGTCGACCCCGACAATCGTCTCGTCGCCGGGGAACTCGAGCGACGCTGGGAAGTGGCCTTGAGCGAGCTTCGGGCGGCCGAGGAGGCGCTTGTTCAGCAATCCTCGCCACAGGCTATCGGTCAAATGGGGATAGGCAAGGTCTTGCACGGCAAGGTCGTTAGCCTCGCCGGACGCCTCCCGCAGATCTGGGCGGACCCAGCCACTATCGATGCTCAACGCAAAGCCTTGCTGCGCTGCCTCGTAGATAAAGTGGTGCTTGACCGAGGCGAACATGATGTCGCTCGGGTCAGGATCGTCTGGCGTGGCGGCGCGGCGAGCGATCTTGAAGTCAAGTTGAAGGTCAACTCCGTTGCCAAACTCACGCGAGGGACAGAGATGCGCGATCGGGCGCTCGATCTTGCCCGCAACGGCACCCCTGATGACGAAATCGCCTCGACCCT
>NZ_JBSPKX010000034.1:0-1193 GCF_053848045.1 Mesorhizobium sp. BHbdii
GCAAAGACGACCTCGCGGCCGCGCCACTGCATGGCGCTCAGCGCGAAGGCTGCGGCCGCGCACACCAGGAGTCCCACCACCACCGTACATGCGGCCACGACGATCGAATTGATCAATCCGGTCCGGAACGCTCCGCCCAGCGCGCTGCCAAAATTTGCCAGCGTCGGCTGTGGCGGAATGAAGCTGCCGATGGAAAGCGGATCAAGCGAGGTGAATATCTCGCTACCGGGCCGGAGGCTTCCTGCAATCAGCCAGACGATCGGCAGCAGAAAGCCGGCGGCGACGGCGATGCCGAACAGGAGCCGAACCATACGCCCCGCCCCGGCCGAGTTCATTTCTCCGGCGCTCATACTTGCTTCTCCCGCGACAGCAACCGGAACTGGATGAGCATGATGACCATCATGACGACCATCAAGGTCAACCCTTCCGCAGCAGCCAATGGCACGTCGTTGAAAAAGTAAGCCTGCTGATACACGTCGTACATGATGAGCTGCGTGCTGCCGGCGGGCCCGCCTCGGGTAAGTATCGCGATCGGAGCAAACAGCAGGAATGTGGCCACCGTGTCTGCGACGACTACGAAGGCCACCGGCCGACGCATCAGCGGGATAGTGATGTGCCACAATGACGAAAGCTTCCCAGCGCCGTCGATCGATGCTGCCTCATAGAGATCGCGAGGAATGTCCTTTAGGCCACCGATGAGGAACACCATCCAGAAGCCGCATCCGACCCACGAGCTCATCACAATGATCGACATCAATGCCTGGTCTGGCGATGAGAGGAACGGCTGAGCGCTCACGCCAAGCGACGTCAACAGCGCATTTGCAAGTCCCTGCGGGCGATATGCAGCGCCCCACAGGATGGCTGCGACGCTCGATGGGATGAGTACCGGCAGGAACACCAAGAGACGCAGCAGCGAGATGATCCGTGAGTTTTCGGCAAACAGCAAAGCGAGGCCGAAAGCGATTGCCGTCTGCAAGGGCACAGTTACCACGACAAAGGTTAGAGTCGCCTGGAGCGTTTTGGCAAACGTAGGCGACGCGAAAAGAAACACGAAATTATCGATCCCGGCGAACTCGCCGTTCGGCCCGGACAGGCTCTCCTGAACGAGCCAACCTGCCGGCAACAACCGAAACCCTATGAGGGCAACCAGAGCCGGCGCCAGGAAGAGGAGCGGCGCTATGGCCGCTCTCCAT
>NZ_JBSPKX010000035.1:0-1178 GCF_053848045.1 Mesorhizobium sp. BHbdii
ATCCGGGCTTGCCTGCCGCGACGCGGGCGGGGCGTGAGGAAGTTCACCTCAAATTGCTCTTCGGAAACAGCACGCGATCGGGTTTTGCATTCATTCGCGCCAGCATTTCCTTGATCAAGCGTGTTTTGGTGCGCCCCGCTTCCTTCGGCGGCACGAGGTAACGCACGATGGCCTCGAGCCAGGTGTTTTCACTGACGCGAAAATGAACCACGGGATGCTCCTTCACTTCGAGTTCGTCCACCGGCGTTTGCGACAGGATGTGCTTATAGACCTTCACCTTCTGGCTCATGATGTCGCCGATCTGCTCGTCAACGACCTCTCTCATGGTTTTCGCTACGAATTCCAGATCGCTTTCATAAGCGAGCTGGAACTTGATTTCGTTCCAGACATAGGGAAACAGCGGCCAGGAATAGTTGAAGACCGGCGTGTCAAACACGGTGGAGTTCGGAAACTTGATGACGCGTCCGCTTGGATGATCGGTCCAAAGATGTTCGCCGCCGAATTCCCATAACGTCGTGTCGAGATAGCTGACATCAATGACATCGCCATGGGCATCGCCGATGCGAATGCGGTCGCCAACGCGATAAGGCGCCCTGGCCAGAATATAAATCCAGGCGATGAAACTGGAGATCGGCATTTGCAGCGCAAAGCCGAGAATCAGTGAAATCAGGCCGAGTGAAACAACCGCAGCGTACCAGTTCACAAATAAGACCGAAATGGCCACGAAGACGATGGCGACGACGACGACCAATCGAAAAATACGTTGCAGGTTGAAACGCGAAACACGATTGGGAATTCGGCCAATGAGAAAGACTTCGATAACATTGGCAACGGTCAGCATAACGAAAATGAGAAGGCCGCCCCTGACGTAGTTCAGCACGCGAACGCGCAAAGGCGCATCAAGCCATTCTAAGCGCCAATTGATCAGGACTTGGATGCCAAAAAGCAGCAAGGCGGCGGCAGCGAAACCAACCGTCCACCAGACATCTTGCTTGCGAAGGCTGAAGCGGAATTTTTCCTCGGGCTTTTTCGCCTTCTGTTCCAAAGTTTCTGGATCAGCAGTCTGTTGCGCGGCCCGTTCGAGTCGGGAAAGGTTCTCCTGTTCCTTGGCGCGCGGTTCCATGGGTTCACCTCCCGATGTGGCCATCAACACCCAGCCAGTGCCTTCTCGTTCCTCG
>NZ_JBSPKX010000036.1:0-1154 GCF_053848045.1 Mesorhizobium sp. BHbdii
CAAGGGCCATGCTGTCGACCGCGTGGCGAGCTTGGCGCCGACGGCGTCCACGTCGACTGAATCTGCTGACAATGAGGACTTGTAGGATCCCCCAGTAGGCGAAAACCCATGACGATCATCTTCACGCCGGCCGCGATCTGAAGCACGCGTCCGGCGCGCTTCATGCCTTTCTCTTTGACGAGGCTTTCGGTGAAAAAACGGACGGAAGGATCGGAACATCAACGCCGCTGAACGGGTGCCGAGCTGTGCGATCCCGTTCGACGAGGTTGAGGAAAGCGCCGCTGAATGCGGGTCTGCACGCTGCCGATGGAACGGCGTGGTGCGCCCACTACCGCGTTGCCGGGCCATATTAGCGATCTGGCCCGGCGCGAGAGCACTCCACGTCCACAGAACGGGATTGCACCGGCCGTCACCACTGTCAAAAAATGGCGAAGTGGTGATCCGGCACGGTATCGACGCTTAGCTTTTCCCGCGCTTTGGCGATTAAGCGTTCCAGCGTGGGAATCTCGGGCACCCCTCCGATCACTTCGTCGCCGAGAACCAAGGCCGGCGTGCCGGTGATGTACAACTGCGTGGCGAGCTCGCGATTGCGCTCGAGGGTGTCTTCGATGGCGGGATCTTCCATGTCCCGCTTGAGCTTCTCAACGTCCAGGCCCACCTGTCGTGCGATAGTCAAAATGGAGAATTCGCTGACCTGGCCGCGAGCAGCCATAAGGGCGTGATGAAACGGCTCATATTTTCCCTGTTTGCGGGAGGCGAGCGCCGCCACTGCGGCGAATTTGGAACCCGGTGCCTTGCCCGGATACTCTTTGTAGACAACCTTCAGCTTGGGATCGTTCTTGAGGGCTTGCTGGATGATAGGGTCTTCCGCCCGGCAGTGCCGACAGTTGTAGTCCAAAAACATCACCAGAGGGACGTCGCCATTCGGGTTGCCAGCAGTTGGCGCAGAGGGATCGTTGAAGAGTGCGTCGCGCCGCTCCGGAATGAGCTTCCGCCAATCCGCCTTGAGCAGGCGATGGTTTTCGCGCTGGCGCAGGTGGTCTATAACAGGCGCTGCAAGCCCGGCAAGAAGCAGGGCCAGGATTAAAAGAGCGATATGGCCGGCTCTTGGTTCAGGCATGGGTCAGGCTCCAATCAACAGTGAACGGCAGGGC
>NZ_JBSPKX010000037.1:0-1011 GCF_053848045.1 Mesorhizobium sp. BHbdii
GACGGCGTTCCGTTCGGTCGACGAAGCCGCATCCGTCCAGGATGCGATCTTCGATCTGGCGACCCCGCCGGGACGGCACGCCGAGATCCTGAAAGCCCTGTCGGACGGTGCGGTCGCGTTGATCCAGAAGCCGATGGGCAATTATCTCGGCGAGGCCACCGAAATCCTCGAAATCTGCCGCGCCAACAACCTCAAGGCGGCCGTAAACTTCCAGCTGCGTTTCGCGCCAATGATGCTGGCGCTCAAGGATGCCATCGCCAGGGGCTGGCTCGGCGAGGTCGTCGACTTCGATGCCTGGCTGGCGCTGGCGACGCCGTGGGAGTTGTGGGAGTTCCTGCTCAAGGCGCCGCGCGTCGAGATTGCCATGCACTCGATCCATTATCTCGACCTGATCCGGCGATCCCAAAGGCGTTCACGCCAAGACCCTTGGCCATCCCAACCACAAGGTGGCGCAGACGCGCACCAGCGCCATTCTCGACTATGGCGACGCGGTACGCTGCGCGCTGTCGATCAACCATGACCACAAATTCGGTCGCCGCCACCAGGCCTGCGAGTTCCGCATCTGCGGTACGGAGGGTGCGGCCTATCTCAAGCTCGGTCTCAACCTCGATTATCCCCGGGGCGAACCGGACATTCTGGAAATCCATCCGAAGGGCGGAACGGGCTGGATCGCGGTACCGCTTGCCGGCGAATGGTTCCCCGACGCCTTCGTCGGGCGCATGGCCAATGTGCAGCGCTTTGCATCAGGAGAAGACGACGAACTGGTCAGCTCGGCAGAGGACGCCTGGAGCACCATGGCGCTGGTGGAAGCCGGCTATAGATCGAGCGCGGCGCCGGCCACGCCAATCGCGGAAAGACCCTGATGGAACAGACCACCTATTTCGAAGACTATGAGATCGGCTCTTCGCGGCTGACCAGCGGCCGCACCATCACCGAGACCGACTTCGTCGTCCATGCCGGCCACACCGGGGATTTCTTCCCGCACCATATGGACGCCCAGTACATGAAGAC
>NZ_JBSPKX010000038.1:0-997 GCF_053848045.1 Mesorhizobium sp. BHbdii
ACTGCCAAGGTTAATGCAACCGAGCCGCGCGATAGAGATTTTCCCTGCCCTGCGCGACAACGAGTTCGTCATCCGACTACCTCCGAAACCGGGGGCAACCCCGGTTGCGGCTGAGCCCTTCAAGAAAGCGGGTCGGCTTAACCATATTCTCCCTCACGGGTTGCACGTCGTTGTGCGCGTTAAGAAAACCGCGGAACCACCACTGGATCTCCGCCGGCCATTGCCGACTGGTGCGCGGCGATATCTGGCGCTGTCCAGTTGGCAGATGTGATTGCGTCGATGGCAGAAGCTCTTCCCTCGACAATGCTTCGGATAAACTCGTGCACTAGGTGGGGGTGAGACCCTCCATGACCGCCGCCTTGAGATGTTGTAGTCCCGTTCCACTTTCGCTCATGGCGCCGCGTCCATTGGAAAAGCTCGGGAGGTAGCAAGTCATGCCGATCGGGAGCTGCGATGGTTTGATGCGAGAATCGACGTCCGCGTACTGCAGGAGAGTCGGTCGGCACGAACATGATGGGGCTCTCGCCTTCGATCTGCGGCCACTCGAATCCTAGATTGTCGCCGTAGATGGAAAATGACTCCGTATAAGAGCGAGCCATGTGGAACAGCGATCTGGTAATCTCTACCGCGACGTCGCTATCCTCCAGCCGAAAAAGCGCAGTTTCGATGGGGAAGGGGTTACCATGAACCTGCTTTCGTTCAGGCGAAAGCTGGCCGGAACCTAAGCAATAGGTTTTCTCAACACGTGTCCCCAAGAGCTTCAAAATTGGAGAAATTGCGTGGGTCATATAGTGGTGAGGAGGAAACCCCTGCCAGTAGCGGGGATACCCCTCCATGTCCTGCAGATGGCTACCTCTTGCAAAGGAAATCTTTCCGAACACACCTTTGTTGTAGAGTTCTTGAATCATAAAGAACTCACGCGAATATACTGCGGTCTCCATCATCATGTAATTTACGCCCACTGCTTTCTGGGCTTCAATTATCGCGTGCAAATCGT
>NZ_JBSPKX010000039.1:0-904 GCF_053848045.1 Mesorhizobium sp. BHbdii
GGCCCAGGCCCCCAACTTCGTCATCCTCGGGCGTAGCGGCGTAGCGGCGTTGCGGAGACCCGCGGATGACGAAGCGAGGAGCGCTTCAGCCAATCGCCAAAGGCGACATCGGGCTCGGTGACGCTGTCAGGCAGCTCCCTCGCCTGCTTTCTCGCTGCTGCTCGACGCTGCGCTATCGCGGTTAATCCATCTGGACTGCCGCCGCGGTCGTTCTATCTTCGCGATCAACCATGATCTTCTCCGAAACCCCGGAGCCGTCGCCGTGACAGAAACCGATCTCTACCGAGGCTATATCGACTGCCTCAACAACCAGGATTGGGCACCGCTGCACCGCTTCGTCCATGACGAGGTCCACTACAATGGCGACCGGGTCGGGCTGTCAGGTTACCGCGCCATGCTGGAGCGGGATTTTCGCGAAATCCCGGACCTCTATTTCGATGTCCAGCTGCTGGTGTCCGATCCGCCCTTCATCGCCAGCCGCCTGCAGTTCAACTGCACGCCGAAGGGAACCTTCTTCGGCCTGCCCATCAACGGCCGCAAAGTCTCGTTCAGCGAGAACGTCTTCTATGAATTCCTGAACGACCGGATCAGGAACGTCTGGTCGGTCATCGACAAGGCGGCCATCGAAGCGCACCTCTGACGCCCAGTTCCCTTCTCCCCGTTCTACGGGGAGAAGGTGCCGGCAGGCGGATGAGGGGCAGCGCCAATGCCGGTCAGTGATTGCCGATCGTTCGTAAAAATCGATCATTCCAACCAAAACAATTCGTTGGAAAGATCATTTCAGGAATGGCATTCCTCCGGCATACCCGCCTGGAGCATTGCATTGTCTTCCCTTACCCACATCGCGAACGATATTCCGAAAAGCCGGATGCCGGCCGATCTGGCCGCTGGCCGCAAGCGACTC